>JAGLOO010000014.1 GCA_023138875.1 Bacteroidales bacterium | reverse complement strand
CTGCTGACAAAGGAACCATCGCTCTTGGAATACCAGAAGGCTTTGCCGGCGTGGCCGCCGGGAATGATTGCGCCACGATCTTTTATCGACACGCTGAATACCCTGGATTGACTGTTGTTGGAGATCACCAACTCATCCCCAATTGTGGAAGACAATAAATTCGTGGGTGCTCTGCCTTTTCCCTCTGCTGGTTCTTTACCGATCATCGGATACCGGTCATCCTCACAATTGTAAATGACCCGTCCCTTATCGATGTCAAACCAGTTGCCGGCGACAATGCCGTTGTACGCGGGGTAAGTGCCTGTAAACAGTGCTGCATGGCCGATGGGGGTTTCTGTATCGGCGTGTTGAAAGTGGGCGTTTATGTAATGGGTTCCATTCTCCATAAGATAGCGGAAGCCGCCTTCTTCCAATCGATCTTTGTAGCGCATGGGAAAATCGCCACGCATCTGGTCAATTGTGATCTGAAGTACGAGCTTTGGTTTTTCGGAAGCCACTCTCTCATCAGCCAGGGCTGAAGAGCCCAGCACCAGGAGTGTGATCATTACAACGGGAAATAATTTTGCTTTCATAATTCCTCTTTTAAATTCATTTATGCTTTTGATCCAAAAGAAAAGGCCAAAGACCATAAATAGTCAATGACCTTTTTAAAAAAATACGAATTACTAATTTTGAGGAGCACTTGTCATTTGTTGCAGCACTTTATCAATTCCCAAAGAAGAACCCTGTACAGGTGGGAAATCCTTGAAAGTTGCTAAGAATTGTCCTGTAATTGCCTGTGCAGGTACCAAGGTCCACATATTATCAGCCATCCATCTGGTGTACATATTTGATTCTTTCCATGCAGTTTCGTATGGATCTGCTCGTAGGTTAATAAGTATTGGCCATGCTGGTTGCTTACGATATGCTTCATTAATTGGTCCTTCCAGAATTGTGAAATGCGCTTTCCAGTCTTTGTATCTTAAAGCATTTAAACTACCTCCCTGGTCAAAGTAGAAAATCTCTTTACGAGGCGATTCTTTTTCTTCACCTTTAAAATGAGGAAGCAAGTTGTAACCATCCAAATGACATTTGAAATTTTTATCTCCGGCCTGGTATCCTTTTAATAATTTTTCTTTGATATCAGGAACACCTGCTGCTGCAAGAATAGTTGGCATCATATCCTCGTGAGAGAAAATGCCATTCGATACGGTTCCAGGCTCTATTACACCAGGCCATCGGATAATTGAAGGAACTCTGAAACCACCTTCCCAGGTTGTTCCTTTTTCACCATTAAATGGTGAAATGCCAGCATCGGGCCATGTAACTTTTTGGGCTCCGTTATCGGTAGAATACATGACTATTGTATTGTCAACAATTCCCAATTCCTGTAACTTATCAAGAACTCTTCCAACCAATTTATCATGTTCAACCATCCCGTCAGGGTAAAGACCAATTCCGGTCACTCCGCTGCTTTCATCTTTTAAGCGTGTCCACACATGCATGCGGGTTGTACTAAGCCAGACGAAAAACGGTTGGCCCTGCTTATGTGCTCTTTCTATAAAATCAATTGCAGCGTCAGTAAATTCATCGTCTGCGGTTTCCATTCTTTTTTGGGTCATCGGACCGGTATCTTCAATTTTGCCATCAGAATAACTGTGAATAACACCCCGGGGACCATATTTTTTATGGAACTCTTCATTTTTAGGATAATAGTATGTTTCCGGTTCTTCTTCAGCATTCAGGTGGTAAAGGTTACCGTAAAACTCATCGAAACCATGATTGGTCGGCAGATGAGCATCTCTGTCACCAAGATGATTTTTTCCAAATTGTCCGGAAGTATATCCGAGAGGTTTAAGCAGTTCTGCAATTGTTGGCTGATTATCCTGAATACCCTGTTCAGAACCAGGCATCCCGATGGTCAATAATCCGGTTCTGAATGGATGCTGCCCTAAGATAAATGCCGCTCTTCCTGCTGTACAAGACTGCTGAGCATACCAATCGGTAAACATGGCACCTTCATCGGCGATCCTGTCGATGTTGGGTGTCTGGTAACCCATGATACCATGGTTGTACTTACTGATATTGGCCCAGCCAATATCGTCCCCCCAAATCACAAGGATATTGGGTTTGTCACTGTTCTGTGCCATCATGAAAAATGGTACAGCAAGAATCATAATTAAAATTGATGGTTTTCTCATTGCAATAATTTTAATTTAGGAAAGTAAGATTTCTATATAGTTCGAGAGCTAATGTTCAATCCGGCCTAAATACTAAGGTACAAAAAATATTTAGTTTATTGTAAAGCTAAAGCACCATCGTCATCACCTTGTCGCTCAACACGGGCAAGTATTTGGGCTTCTATTAAGGTTAGCTGTTGACCCCATTAAAATCAGTGCCCAGCTCATAATCTTTTATATTATTAAAAGAATACTGGTAACTCATGGGTATTATTTCATTATACTCTTCAACTGCTGCATTCGACAAGCAGGCTTCAATAATCTTTTTGCCTGTATTGAATAAGTCCTCTTTTAGGTATTTTTGAAGTTCCTTTGCAAAAAATTCTTGTAATTGCTGAGCTCCGGCATCATAACCTTCATGTCCAACCTCTTTTTGATTATAAACTTTTAAAAAGCGGGAGGGTATTTTAGACCCTTCAATGGTCATATAATTCAATTCGTACCCCAAAAGAGGGCAGCGTGCCTGCTGGAACTGGTCACTCCTTAATTTAGCAACACCTCTTCTTGTAAGGTACTCGCGCATTAACAATTGAGGACGGAACCCTACTTTCCAAATACCGATATGCTGATTTGGAACCAGAGTATGAGTTATTCGAGGCGTTTTAATTATTTGTTCAAGCAACATGTTGGCATGTATTATCCTTTTTCCGGTAGCAAAAGGCCAATACGAACCAACGCCTTCACTCTCCATAGTACCGGAACCAACAATACTCGGATTATCATGCCCTCGGGGAGAAACTAATCTCCATAACCAGGCAAGCGCAGGAGGAAGTATATGAAACAATCCTACAATTCCGTAGGTAGGCTCCTCTTGCGAACATTTCGGGGTTCTGATACCAAAACTTCTAACATCAACGGAGACAGGTTTGCTAACAACATTGGGCACTATATCCCTTGGGATTATTACTCTGGGATTCGGGCATTTTTTGCCGGGTTCGTCTTCTGTGTGGTTCCAGATAAGGGCGGTAGATTCTGGGCGGGCGCTAATATTCAGAAAAAGTAAAGGTTTCCCTGGATTGATAGTAATTTTTTCAAGATATGGGTCATCGCCATACTCTTTTACGCTGTCGACCCTCACAAACCAAGCGTTTTCGGCATCAATAATTCTTAGTTTTCCGTTTTTATTCTGAATTGAGGGATGGCAAAATGCCATATCATCAGCCACCGGATTGAAGGTGCAGAACCTTGGTATTGTTAAAAACCTTTTTTCATCTGTGATAAGATTTTTACCCACTAAAACGCGTCCATCCGGTTCCCTCACAATATGTTGATGAAGTTCACTTTTCCCGCCCCCACTGGCTCCTTCGTGCATAAAAGTGGTAACATTATCATATGGACTGATTGACTGTACAGCAGAGCAATGTGCTGTAAGCCATCCTTCTTTTTCACCTTGGGTTAATAATACACCGTATAAACCCTTTTTTGCACTTGGCCCCGGATAAAGATTATACGCATACATTTCATGAACTTTTTCTGTCCGGTTATGCACAACCACCTGCTTTCCTTCAAAGTGAGTATGCCTGAATGGCGGAACTACAAAAATTACTGATTCTATTTCTAAGCCTTCCTGTAATTCCGTGACAGGGATAATTGATTGCAGCATTGATAGCCCCATAGCAAAAAATGCTGCATTAGCGGGAACAATTGCTATACCTGTTGAACCGATACCCTCACGGCCGGCATAATAGAAAAACAGTGCTAAATCTTGTTTTTTAAGCCAGTCGAATGTTTCTTCTCTGAGAGATGAGAACTCATAGCCATATTTATCTTTAAAACGCTTTTTATCAGTTGCTTTATCATCTGCAATCGACATTGTGTCGGGGTCTCTGCGTCTCATGTAAGTTTCGGTATAATTAACCGATATGCCGTTCGTTACCCTAAACACAATAGCTTCAGTGTATTCCCCTTTCCCTGGAACATCATATTTTACTTCAAATTCATTATTCTCCTTGCCATTCGTGGCAGCTTCGGCAAGTTTTTCTGAGGTGCTAAAAACAGAAAAGCTTTTACAACCATCAAGCACCTCAATAATGTTGTAGGGTAAGCTAATCCTCTTTTCTTCTAAAATTTTCAATAATTCTTTCATTGGTTGTTACTTCTTATTTGATTTTTAATAGAGCTTTCTACTTGTAATATGTCAGACTGAATTGTTTGCTTCTTAGCAGACTCATTCAGAAGTTTCATTCCGTGTCCGGTAAATAGATAAACTCCCGTTGCTCTGGCATTTTCTGCGCAACAAAAATCATCCGGGTGGTCTCCGATCAGATACGACTGTGGTCGAGAAATATCGCTCCTTTTTGCATTGCCTAAAACAAAATTTCGGGCAAATATATCAATTATAACTTATACAATTAAGCTGTACTTAATCGTGGAGCTAAAAAAAAATGCTCCTTCCGGAGGGGTTGCAACCCTGTTAACATTGTAAATCCCATGAGGCGATTGGATCGTGTTGGTGAATTCCGGTAAATCAACGGCCTGGAAATAGTCCTTCCTGACAAACCTAGTATCAAAGCGGTATACTTTTCCCGTTGCTCCTAAATTTCAATGCTGTATTGTTTCATCTTATTGAATAGTGTCTTCCGGCTGATCTTCAACAAATTTGCAGTTTTTGTACGGTTGTACCTGCACGCCTGAAGGGCTTCAAGTATTAATTCCTTTTCAGCTCTGATGCTGACCTGCTTAATATTCTTCTCCAGACCCTCGATTAAGTTTATTTTCGCACTCATATCCCGATCATATCCTCTTATTCTTAGAGGGAGATGTTCTGCTGTGATTGCTCCGCTTTTTGCAAGTATCATGGCGCTTTGAATGGCATTCTGCAAATCACGGATATTCCCCGGCCAATCATATCCCTGAATATAGTTCATTGCTTCATTTGAGATATTACTGATCCGAAGTCCAAGGTGCTCGTTATATTGATTAAAAAATATTTCTGTAAGTATTGGTATATCCTCTACTCTGTCTCGCAGAGGCGGAATATTTATTGTAAATACATTTAACCTGTATAAGAGGTCCAATCTGAATTCACCTTTCTGAACTTTCTCTTCCAGGTTTCTGTTTGTTGCAGATATGATCCTTATATCGATCGGTACGGCCTTCTCTCCCCCCAGCGGAGATATTTTTCTATCCTCCAGCACCCTTAGCAGTTTTACCTGGGCATCCAGGGGTAGTTCGCCAATTTCATCAAGGAAAAGGGAGCCTTCATTAGCCTGAACGAATTTACCCTGCCTGGATTCTTTTGCATCTGTAAATGCTCCCCTGACATATCCAAATAATTCACTTTCGATCAGGGTAAGAGGGATGGCACCACAATTCACAGATATCATGGGCTTCCCCTGTCTGATCCCGTAATGGTGAATAGCATTCGCAATCAGTTCCTTCCCTGTACCACTTTCTCCCTGAATTAGCACTGTTGCTGAAGTCTCACTGACAGATTTTACCTGCTCAATGACCTGTTTCATCTTTGGGGACAAGGCAACAATTCTATCCAGATAATTGTGGTCAGATATTCTCTTCTTCAGGGAATTAAGTTCATTGGTCACCCTGAAATGCTTCATAGCTCTATTAACTAACATGACCAGTTTATCATTATCAACTGGTTTTTCAATATAATCATAGGCTTCGTTTTTCACTGCCTCTACTGCCAGACTAACTTCTCCATGTGCCGTAATAATTATCGTTATTATATCCGGATATTTGGCATGAATTTGTTTCATTGCTTCAATGCCATTCATACCTGGCATATTCTGATCCATCAGTATAATAACCGGCTTTATGGAATCAATCTGATTAATTGCCTTTGCGGCATTTTCTGCAGTAGAGACATTGTATCCCTCCTCTTTCAGTATCCTGGCAAAGATTTTCCTGATTTTATGCTCATCATCAACAATTAGAATGCTTTCTTTCATGTGTTTATAATTCATTTTTAATGGTCACACGTCCCGGCAGTTTTATTTTAACCATCGTTCCTTTACCAAGTTCACTCTGTATTTCAATGTCCCCTCTATGCCTGTTAATAATAGTGTAAGTAATGGAAAGGCCTAATCCTGTGCCTTCCTGCTTTGTCGTATAAAAAGGATCAAAAACCTTATCCAGTAAATTTTGAGGTATTCCCGGACCATTATCTTTAATCTCAATCAGGTAATAAATATTTCTATCGAAAGCCTTGTATTCTGAAGTTAGGCCTCTCACCGAGATTGTAATGATTCCAGCAGGCTTTTGAATGGCCTGGACAGCATTCATAAGGATATTTATCAGTACCTGCTTTATCTGTCCCGTGTCAACAAATATGATCTTAAAATCGGAGTCAAAATCAAGTTCCAGTTTAATCCCCTTTTTCTCAGCTGAATTGTTGACCAGCCTGATGGTCTGGCAAATTAGCTGGTAAAAATCCGTCTCCTCTATCCTTAATTCTACAGGCTTTGCGAATGATAACATGCCCTGAATGATATCATTAATACGATCAACCTCATTGATAAGATCCTCAGCCATCGATTTATCCTCGCGGTCAGTTATCCGGTTTTTAAGATATTGTATGGTGCTGCGAATTGAGGTTAAGGGATTCCTGATCTCATGAGCTGCTCCGGCAGCCAGCTCCCCAAGGGTTGCCAGACGATCTGCCCGGTACATTTTACTTGCCCGTTCTCTCTGCTGCATGTATAGAAGAGAATTTTCAAAGGCAAAACTCGCCTGCTCAAAAAGTATTGACAACAACCGGAGTTCATCCGGATTATAATTACCCGATTCTTTCTCACCAAGTACAACAAGACCTTTAACCTGGTTCATCGACACGAAAGGATACACTATTACTGCTTCGATTCGCTGTAAAACTGCTTTCTCTCTATCGGTAAAGAATGAAAAAACTTCCGAATTCTGAGGAATATTTAGCAGTGTCTTATTTACATTCAACCAGAAAATCAGTTTGTCACCAGGCTGAAAAAAAACTCCTTCCAACTCCGAGACATTGTTAACCTCTTTACCGATCGGATAATAGCGGTCATAATCATGATCCATGAGAAATACGGTAACATATTTGGTAGTAGTAATCTCCTTTACTCTTGCAACAAAGTTATCCCTGAGCTGCACCAGGTCAGTAATTAGGGAAAAAGATTTATTCAGCTCCGAAATGGCCTGTGTGAGATCTTGCTGGCTTTTATGTTTTCCTTTTGCTCCCATAGCGGATAAAAAAATGCATTGGGTTCAAATATAATGGAATAATCAATATGTATTGATGAAATGGGTAATCGGTTACCCGCTTCGTTACTTTGATTACACCTTGGTTATCGCATATCGCTGTGTAATCTTAAAGTTCCAACTACTTATCCGCCTGATTATCTAATGATTATGTCTGTTGGCACGGGTATTGGAATGAAACATGTCATGACGAGTAGCTGGAAATATTTTTTGCCCTTCATAACAATCTCCTTCTCATGTATTTTACCCACCAATGCACAGGATACGCTACTGATAAGCTATAACAATGCGATCAGAATAGCGCTGAATGAAAGTTTTTCCATTCAGTCCCATATCAAACAAAGGGATGCAATGCATCACTATTATGGTTTTTACAAGGCGACGTTCAAACCCAGGTTTGATATAAGCCTGAATACACCCCTGTGGCAGGAATATGTGAACCAAATCGATCGCCCAGACGGATTACCTGTGTATAACTCCTATGGCTCATTCCAGGTCGGGGGTTCTACAAAGTTTACTTATGTATTACCCACCGGCGGAGATATCGGTCTATCTGCAAATCTTTACCAGGAGAATTTGAGTACTATACTTGATTCGGATGATGAGGAACTCAAAACCCAGCAGTTTTACAGCCGTTTCCTACTCAGTTTTACACAACCTCTATTCACCAGGAATGAATTGAAAGAGAACCTGAAAGAAGCTGAATATCTTTACGAAAGAGCTGTTCACTTCTTTACCCGGAACCAGATGGATATAGTCTATGAAGTGTCAAAGGGCTTTTACCTGTTGTATAAATCAGATAAAGAGGTGGAAATTGCTGTTGAAAAGCTACAGAACTCACAAGAATCGCACAGGATTGCGACGCTCAAGGCAGAAAGCGGGCGGGTTGCCAAAGCCGATGTACTCAGTACGGAAGTTTCAGTAGCCAGTGATCAGGCAAATTTGCTCAAAGCAAGGAACAATTATAAAAATATTGAAGAGGCATTTAAACAACTCATCGGTCTGCCTGCAGGTCAGCCAATCCAAATTCTGGCCGATCTGAATTACGAGGTTTTTGAAATAGATAAAGAGAGAGCCATTGAAGAGGCTCTGAAGAACCGGCCGGAAATACAGGAAAAGAATATGGATATTAATCTGAGCAGTATCCAGTTGGACCGTGCAAAAAGAGTAAGAGAGTTTAAGGCCTATCTGTCTGCCTATTATGACCTTACCGGTATAAGCACCCTCGGTACAGGATCTACCCTGGATTTGGCCAGATCCTCATTTGACAACCTGATATATCGTCCACCTAACAGGGGGGTCACACTAACACTAACCTATCCGATTTATGACTGGGGAAGGGGAAGACAAAGAACACTGGAGGCTGAGATCAGGCTTGAGGAGAAAGAGCTTGAGTTGGAGAATCTTAAAACAACTATCCGGCGAGAGGTAAGAGAAATTATCCGAACCGTAAGGGAGAGCCATGAGCAGATGGAGATCCACAAGCAAAATTTGGACCTGGCCCGGGAAAGCTATAACATCAGTGGATTACGGTTTGAGAACGGGGATATTTCTAATCAGGAGCTGTCGATGGAAAGGGAGCGTCTGGTGAATGTTCAGTTAACTTACCTGGATGCCTTTGTTACTTACCAGCTGGCGGTCAACGATCTGAAAAGAAAGACACTCTGGGATTTTGCAAATAACAGGAGCTACTTGATTGAAAATAATCCCGGTGATGGTTTATAAAATATAACACAGAAGAGTATGAAAAAGGTTTTCCTTATTATAATTGCATTACTTCAACTGTTGCCTTCATCAGCCCAGGAGAATCAGGCATCCCTGTTGCTCGAGTTGAAAAAGGCAAGAGCCTCATACCAAATCGCCCAACAGAATTGTGAGAATGACAAGGAGTTATTGGAAAAAGATGCCATCTCCCAGGCTGAATTCAATAATTCAAAAAATGAATTACTGACCAGGGAGGTGGATTATCAAAAGCTTCTTTTGCAGCTTATATCTCAACAATCCTACATAATTATAGAAAAGGCAATCAAGTATCGAACTTCAACCGGGGAAAAAAGGGTGAAGGTCATTTTGCGAAGTACCATGGAGGGTAATCAGGATTACCTCAAACAATTTGAGAACCATTTTGATGTATTCACTCCTGAGATGAGATCGGGCAAAGTATTTAATATATTTGTTTCACTTGTTAATATTGAGAATAATACGATCATTGGATCACCTTATGAGATCCGCATTCCATCGATTGATTTAGGTAAAAGTGGTACTGTTGATTTCCTTCTTCTTAAGGATGTTGAGAGTATCCAGATAGGATTAAACTACGGCGGCAAGAAAGACCAGAAAAACATCTACCTGGAGAAAGATGCCAGTGCAGCTCTTGTGGATATTATCTCCAGCCGGTTTGCACAGGAAGCCGATCTTGGAAGCACGGCCTCATTCGACCTGACACTTGAGCGGTTCTCTAATACTGATGATATATATCAACTAACCGTTCTGGGTCTGCCCCGGCAGATCACATATGATTTTCTCGATGGAGAAACCAGTGCCCGGCTTAGCCAGATGAGATTCAGCCAGGGCGAGAATATTCGCAAACTTACTCTGAAAACCTATCTGCCTGATCGTGATGATGATGATATTGTAATCGATCAGCCCATTAGCTTTTATGCAATCATTCTGACCAAAGAAGTATACAATAAGTATAAAGACAGGTTGAATGATCTTAGCGAGGAAGAAGTTGCCGGACTTGAAGGGGGGAAAATAAGGCTGGAACTTATCCCCAGCGGAATCGGCAGGATCATTGTAAAAGCTCCGTCTTTGTATCATGAGATAACTTCAGGGGATAGTGTGAACATGCAGATCAGGGTAATGAATGATGGGACCAGGATCATCGATAATATTAAGATCACCACAGATAATCCCCTGAACTGGAAATCCATCATTGAGCCTGATATTATTTCATCGCTGGAACCTGGAAAAGAAGAGGAAATCTATGTATCCATCATCCCACCGAAAGATGCAAATGTGGGTGCCCAGGAGGTCAAGATCAAAACAGAGGCCATCGCCAATAACCGCAGGGTTAACACCGAGGATAAAACCATCCGCATCCAGGTCAATTCCGCCAGGGCAATCGGGTGGACATTATTCCTGATATTGCTGATGGTGGGGATCGTGGTTGGAATTGCATTTTTCGGGATAAAAATCTCAAAAAGGTAGGTTCGAAATCATAATTATTCGGAGTTAAAAATATACTATAAAAAAATGTTGCAATGCTACAGGCTATAGATTTATCAAAACGTTATGAAGATGGTATCCTGGCCCTTGATGCCCTGAACCTGGAAATAAAGGAGGGTGAAGTATTCTGTTTGCTCGGTGCCAATGGGGCCGGTAAAACAACAACCATCAACCTGTTCCTGGACTTTATTGAGCCCTCGGGCGGACAGGCCATGATCAACGGCATTGATGCCACAAAAGATCCCCTGGAAGCTAAAAAGCATGTCTCCTTTGTCTCAGAAAATGTGATGCTTTACGGGAATTTTACTGCCCGGCAGAACCTGGACTTCTTTGCCAAACTGGGTGGGAAACGAAACCTCTCCAAAGAGGATTATTACATGCATATGCGTGAGGTGGGCCTTCAGGAGGAAGCATTTGAAAAGAAACTTAAAACCTTCTCAAAGGGAATGCGCCAGAAAGTCGGACTTACCATAGCTATTATCAAAGATGCACCTAATATCCTGCTGGATGAGCCTACCACCGGGTTGGATCCCAAGGCTGCTTCGGAATTGTTGCAGATCCTGTTCCAGCAGAAAAAACTCGGGAAATCAATCCTGATGTGTACACATGATATTTTCAGGGCAAAAGCCATTGCCGACAGGGTGGGCATCATGAAAGAAGGGAGGCTTGTAATGGTCAGAACCCGTGAAGAGCTTTTGGAAGACGATCTGGAAAAGATCTATATGGCTTATATGCAGGAGATGATAATCACCGGTCAATAATCAGATTCATTATTCAAACCATCAAAACTTTATTGCAATGATATGGCATATAGCTAAGAAGGATTTTCTCCTGAATATTATTTCAGCCCGGTTCATGGTTGGATGTGCCCTCTGCCTGCTCATCATTCCGTTCACCATCCTTACGAATATAGAAGATTACAAGAACCAGGTCAGATTATATGAAATAGATAGAACCACAGCAGAAACAAGGCTAAAAGAAACAAAGGTCTATTCCGGGCTCAGACCTGTAATCGTCAGGCCTCCGAATCCACTCACCATTTTTTGCAACGGGATTAACGGTAATGTGGGAAACAAGGTGAAGATAAACTTTGGGGACATTCCTGCATTAACCGAGGGAAAAGCCTCATTAAGAGATAATCCCTTTCTCAATTCTTTCTTCTCAATAGATTTTATCAACATATTGTCTATACTGATTTCTTTACTGGCCCTGATATTTTCATACGATCTGTTCACCCGGGAACGAGAAGAGGGTACTATGAAACTATCTTTGAGCAAAGGGATTAGCCGGACCCAATTCTTACTTGGGAAAATATCCGGAGTCCTTCTGACCCTCCTGCCGATCCTGATCCTCTGTTACCTGTTGAGTATCCTTATAATCGTACTGTCGAAGGGCATTTCCATCGGGGGAGAGAACTGGATCAACCTGCTTCTGATATTCGGTTTTTCAATCATTTTTATGTTGCTGTTTGTTTTAATGGGCGCATTCATTTCAAGCCGTACCAAACACTCTTCCACAAGTATTGTAGTGAATCTGTTATGCTGGATATGGTTCATTTTTCTTGTACCGAACCTGGCCACTTTTATTTCGGAAAGCTATGTCAGGGTTCAGTTGTACGACAATGTGGAGTATGCAGTAAAGGAATTGAACCAGGAATATAATAATATTTTTCATAATGAAATTGGACCAGAAATAGACAAGGAATTGAACATGACCAATCGCTCATGGTGGAACATGAACGGAGGATACGATGGTTATATGGAAACATCAGGGACGGCAAAAGAGGTGATGGAATATGAGCGGAGGCTAAAAGCACAGGGCGAACCGCTCAGAATTGACTATGCAGATAAGAAGTGGGCCATTGTAAAAGATCATATGGATGGTTTTAGCAGGCAGAACCGTTTGCAGAACATCCTGCTATGTCTCTCTCCATCCGGCCTCTTTGAAATGGTATCGGCAGCGCTATGCCGAAGCAATGAGAAAGCGTTCCTCGATTTCATGGAAGATGTGAGGGAGTACAGGGAAACCCTGATCAGGCATTTTGAGCTAAACATGTGGTTTGAATCATACAGGTACATAACAGCCCAGCCGGTAGATCAATTTGTATCTTACGAAGAGCAGCGGGCCATTGCCCAATCAGGCAATATACCCGATTGCTGGAGTAACAACAATAACCCTGTATTAGATCTGGAAGGTGTTCCCATGTTCGATTACAAAACAGAGGGTGTGCTTTCAAGCCTGAACCAGGTCCTCATTAAAATGATTCTGTTGCTGGTTGTATGTATCCTTCTGTCCTTTTTGATACTATGGTCTTTTAATCAATATGATGTACGATAAAACTTTTCACCCATGTTAGGAATAATTATCCTCAAAGAAATTCAGAATCACTTATATAGTCTTAGATTCCACATTTCGTTTATCATCGTTTTGCTTCTTTTTGGTATCGGGACGCCTGGCGTAATCACTGCCTTGAAAGCTGAACAGGATCTCTATATTGAATTTCAGGAAAACAGGGTGGAAGAAATAAAACATTTGGCCTCTGACAATCTTACAAGGCTGGCCACACACAGATTTGACCATCATTTCGCTCCACGCTCAAACCGGATTATCTCCGACTGCCATGAGAAAGTACTGCCCAATGAGATCACTTACAGTGCATACAATGTTTTCGGGTTCAACGTTTCCTTAGGCACAGTAAATCCACTACTTAAAAACGTTCAGACACTTTCCTGGTCTTTCATTGTAGTCATAATCCTTAGCTTTCTGACCATGCTATTCGCTTTCGATGCCATATCGGGCGAGAAAGAACAGAAAACCCTGGCATTGTCTTTATCTAATTCCGTGTCGAAAGGAACACTGTTGTTTAGCAAGTTTGTGAGCATAGTAGGTATTATAACGCTTATTGAGTTTGTCGGAATGATGATTAGTATGATCATTATTCTGATCATTGGGAATATCTCTCTCGACATCAATTTCCTGTTCGAATGCCTGGGATTTCTTTTGCTCTCCGTATTGTATATATCGTGCTTTACCGTTTTCGGACTACTGGCATCCATTGTTACCAAAGACTCCAATGTGAGCCTTTTGATCTCTTTATGCTTCTGGTTGTTGTTCGTAATCGTTATTCCAAATACATCCATCTTCTGGGCAAAGAAACTATTCCCGATCGATTCTGCAGCTGTTGTTAATAATCGCATCAAGCAGGAACGAGAAGAGCTAAGCAAAAATGCACCACCTGGAAGCTGGTCCTCCCAGGGCAACAATCCGTTTTACCCGAGACATGAATTAAGGGCAAATCTTCAGATGTCCTTTCTGATGAATGAGAAAAAGCACCGGGATGCCTATTATGTGGAGATGATGAGCCAGTTTGAAAAGACACGCAACTTCACCCTGGTTTCACCGGTTGCCCTGTTTGATTATTCAACTGAAGCATTCCTTGGGGGTGGATACCTGAGATTTAAGAAGAACTGGGAGAACCTGAGTGGATTCCAGGAGCAGTTTCTATCCTTCTTTAAAGAGGCGGATGCAGCAGATGAAGAGAGTCCCCACTGGTATAATCCATATGAAAGATATTCAACAACCCGTAAACCGGTGAGCTTTGAAGAAGTTCCGGTTTATACTGAGCAGATTGCTCCATTTGACGAACGTCTGGAATTCATGTTGAAATATGTAATCATTCTCATCATCTATACCGGAGCAATATTTTCTCTCTGCTTTGTTTTGTTTATGAAATATGATGCCCGCTGATAATACTAAAACTATTGTATTCCCAGATTCACTGGATCAAAAATATCTTGATGATGTAGAATGATATCTCCTGCCGTTTTAGTTTACCCTATGTGCTATGGATGGCATCAAATAGATTTCTTTCTCCGATTTTCAAAACCTATTCCGATTTCTTACGTATTGTTTAAATGTTAAAAACTTGTTAAAATCCAGACGAATTCAGTCAGAATATTAACTAGTTTTAAAGCAATAACATGGAATTCAGCGCGAGGACTCATTTTCAGGTACTCCGCAACATTACGTACTAATAATAGACCATTTTAATGATGAACCTTGACAAGATCAAGGCCAGGACCGAACAGAATGAAATCCTCTGGATCTTTTTTGGTGTACACACGGCCAACGCAGTCAGGATCGCTAAACGGTTGGCCCAGGAAAAGTCATCTCAAGCAGCAGCATAGTTCTTAAATGGCTGATTAGGTGAGGATTGGGTGGAGGAGGCGTGCTCAAAAATCCGAAAATCAAGCACATAATGCGAATCTCCCTTATTATTCTTCATCCCTCTTTTTACCAAATTTATAGTATAAGGAAAAATCAAGCTGACTATTTCTCAAACTGTAATTATCGGCATTGAAAGAGCGATTTTTTGTTTCATAGTTAATCCCGTCTGTTATATTTAATCCTTGTGAATAATTTAATCCCAATGAGATATTATCAGATATGGCATAGTGAATTCCTGTATAGATACCAAAATTACTGAAAGTAACTGCATACAAATCATCACCGCCAAGATTGAATCCAAATCCAATTTTACTATCATTATCACTACTTTCTGTTTGAGAGAGTCCGATGATAGACCACAAAGTAGTTGTTTATCATTCAGTAAATTTTTGGTTTATTATAAAAAACGTGCCCTTCATTTTTATATTGTAGCTAATGGGGCGCTAAACAGAAATCCCCTTAGCGGGTTCCGGATTGAGTATTCCGGAGTTTGCTAAGGGGATTAATACTTTGGAATTAACTATTAACGTATCCAGGTTGTTGTGACAGAATAGGTATTCATATTCGAATCCGTAAAGGTTTCAATATAGGTGAGCTGGCTTTTTGATAAAGTTTCGATGTTACCGGTAGATACCGCTTCACCTTCCGGGTTCAATATTAACTGATCATCACCGACCAGGGACCAGGTACCGGTACTGGGTTCTTGCATAAGTGGAGAGGTGATCAGATAATTCCCGCCAGCCTGGAACTCCAGTGTAGCATCTGTAAATAATGCTTTGGCCAAAGCGATAAAAGATTGAATGGTTTCAACTTCACTATCTGTTGTCATGTTTTTAAAAGTCCATGCCCCGTCAGTAAGAAGTGCGTTTTGATCCTTTTCACAACTTGTCAGGGTGAACAGAAAGAATAAGGATAATAAAAGTCCGGATAATAGATTCCTGGTTTTCATATTGTGTGTAGTTTATTTTCTAATTCATACGATAGGGAAGAGTTTTTGTTTCATTGGAAGTTAAGCTGCTCTTATCTCACTGTCTGATTAAAAACAAGAATTACAAAAAAAAGTCAATGGCACCTATTCCCGACTTTTCTTCTAATAGATCACTATGAACTAAATGCATATTTATTTATTTTTGCTTTAGATAATTTTCTAAGATTTAATATATTTACCAGAGGA
>JAGLOO010000013.1 GCA_023138875.1 Bacteroidales bacterium | reverse complement strand
TTGAAAGATCAATCACAATTGACGCTCCCTATCCGGCCAGGCACAATACAGTGAAAGGCACATGAATCACCGGGATCATGAAAGCTGAAGCGACTTACCGGAATCAATCTGTAACAAGGTTTATTGATACCACGGATTGATGCATGGACGATCTGGTATTTCAAGAAGCGTTTATTAGCTGTTAAAGCCCCTATTACCCGGGATAGCATTGGTCTTTCTGAGGTGCAGGAGTTGGAGCAAGGGCTGGTGCAAGGGCTGGTGCAAGGGCTGGAGCTGGTGGACAAAATCCCAGGCAACAAACCCAGTCAAAAATTCTGTGAAAAACTGGTCAGGCTCAAGAATCTGTTGCGGGATATCCACAACAAGCCGATGGATGAACAGTACAATTACATCAAGAGCAATTTCTTCCTCTGGAAAGAGGATCTGGAACAGGTGGACGATGTATTATTTATGGGTATTAAACTGTAGCTTCCTTTTGGGCACCTTTTAAATCTCCTCCAGGTCAATTCCGCTTAATACGATCACTTCAGTGGTATCCACATTGCTGCGGTTAAAGTCCCTGTCAAAGATATAGAAAGTATAGAAGATCGTGTCATGGATGATTACCGGGTAGAATATTTCAAGGTCCATTGTCCCACTTAGCGGTTGTTTGTCCAGGTAAGGGATCCGGTATTTCAGAATTCCCCCTTCTTCTTCCGGAACCTTTTCGTATTCATAGTTATTCAGATCATACAGTTGAAGAAAGAAATTATATTTAACCGTATCGGGAAGGTTTACACCTGAGGAATCAGCAAGGGGGTATAATCCCAGGTTTCCATCGCCATCTGTAAATTTAAAGGTAAGCTGACCCACCAGGCTCTTATTCCCCAGTTGATCTACGGAGATAAATAGCCCAAACCCCTGGTAATCAATGACAGGTTCGTCCGGATATTCCGGTTTGATCTCGTCGCATGAGACAAGGAGGAACAATGCAATCAGTATGATGGAGCCGGTTTTCCGCATATAATGTTCAATACTACAAAAATCCTGCCTATTTCTTTCGCATGAATACCCTTATTGGAACACCTGTGAAATTGAAATGTTTACGCAACTGATTCTCAAGGTATCTCTTATAGGGGTCTTTTATATACTGGGGCAGGTTACAGAAAAATGCAAATGCGGGAGCATATGTGGGCAACTGGGTTACATATTTGATCCTGATATGTTTCCCTTTCACCGCAGGTGGGTGGTATTCCTCTATGACCCGTTGCATGACTTCGTTCAGGCGGGATGTAGGGATCCGTACCTTGCGATTCCTGTAGACTTCAATGGCTACCTCAAGTGCTTTATGGATTCTCTGTTTGGTGATGGCGGATACAAACAGGATGGGCACATCGTCAAAGGGTTCGAGCCGTTTCCTGATTTTCTCTTCAAACTGTTTCATGGTCTGGGTCTCCTTGTCCACCAGGTCCCATTTGTTGACCAGGACCACCACTCCCTTCCAGTTCCTTTCAATCAGGTGAAAGATATTTACATCCTGACCCTCAATGCCAATGGCAGCATCGATGAGCAGCATACATACATCTGCATGCTCAATGGCTCTTACAGACCGCATCACCGAATAAAATTCCAGGTCCTCTTTTACCTTACCCTTCTTCCTGAGGCCGGCAGTATCCACCAGGTAAAAGTCGTGGTGATATTTGTTATACCGGGTATTGATGGAGTCCCTTGTTGTCCCTGAAACGGGTGTTACAATATTCCTTTCCTCACCGATAAGGGCATTAACCAGTGAAGATTTCCCCACATTGGGCCTTCCGACTACGGCGATCCTGGGGATATCTTCTTCCTCCTCCTCGTCAGTCTTTACGAACATAGAAGTGAGTTTATCCAGCATATCCCCCGTCCCGCTTCCATTGATGGATGAAACGGCGCTATAATCCCCAAGACCCAGGCTGTAGAAGAGCGTGGCATCATACAACCGGTCGGCATTGTCCACTTTGTTCACCACCACCATCACCGGTTTATTTATCCTGCGGAGCATGCCGGCAATGGTCTCGTCCAGGTCTGTGATTCCACCGGTCACATCCACCAGGAACACCACAATGTCGGCCTCTTCAATGGCCAGGATCACCTGTTTCCGGATCTCCTTTTCAAAAACATCGTCAGAATTGGTTACATACCCTCCCGTGTCAATGATGCTGAACTCATGCCCGTTCCAGATCACCTTGCCGTAGTGCCGGTCCCGGGTAACCCCGCTTACCTGATCAACAATGGCCTGCCTGGTTTCTGTGAGGCGATTGAAGAATGTGGATTTTCCCACATTGGGTCTTCCTACTATGGCCACAATATTTCCCATGTGCAAATTGCTTTAGCGGTATCCGAACTTTTTGATGAGGAGTTCATTGTTTCTCCAGTCTTTCTTTACCTTCACTCTGAGTTCCAGGAAAACCTTTTTTTGGAAAAAGCTTTCCATGTCCAGCCTGGCCTCCCTGCCTACTCTCTTCAGGGCTTTTCCTTCATTCCCGATCAAAATACCTTTTTGACTTTCTCTTTCCACGAAAATAACCGCGTAGATCCTGATAAGTTTCTTATCCTCTTTGAATGTATCAATTTCAATCTCCACAGAATACGGGATCTCCTGCTTGTAATGGAGTAAAATTTTTTCCCTGATCATCTCTCCCGCAAAAAAACGTTCGGATTTGTCGGTAAGTGCGTCTTTCGGGTAGTAAGGAGGCGACTCGGGTATATGGTGAAGGATCCGGTTGAAGAGGAGATCCACATTAAAATTTACGAGGGCACTAATGGGGATCTTTTCTGCCAGAGGAAGCACCTGGTTCCACTGCTCAATGGAGTCCATTACTCTCTCCTGGTTGCTCAGGTCGATTTTGTTGATGACCAGCAATACGGGAACTTTTGTATGGGCCAGTTTCTGGATGAATCCATTCTCCGGGTCGGGTTGCTCACCCATCTCGGTGAGGTAAATAAGCACATCAGCATCCACCAGGGCCGAACGTACAGCCTTTAACATGTTTTCCTGGAGTTTATAATTGGGTTCCAGGATACCGGGAGTATCGGAGAAGATGATCTGGTATTCTTCAGTGTTCAATATTCCATGGATCCTGTGACGGGTGGTCTGTGCCTTGGAAGTGATGATGGAGAGCTTTTCACCCACCATGGCATTCATCAGGGTGGATTTTCCCACATTGGGTTTTCCGATGATATTGACATAGCCCGATTTATGTTCCATGACCCTACTCGTAAGCGTTCATTTTTAACCTGCCGATCTCTTTCTCTGTGAGGAACCGCCACTTTCCACGTGACAGACTTTTCTTGGTCAGGCCGGCAAAATAGACACGGTCCAGTTTATTCACCCTGTATCCCAGGGATTCAAACATCCGCCTCACAATGCGGTTCCGTCCCGAATGGATCTCCATGCCTATTTCCCTTTTGTTCTCACTGCTCGCATAGCTGATGGCATCGGGTTGAATCAATCCGTCATCCAGTGTAATGCCATCTGCCAGTTTCTTCAGGTCTCCTGCTGTAACTCCTTTATCCAGGAAAATATGATAGATCTTTTTCTTATTGTAACTGGGGTGTGTTAGCTTTTTAGCCATTTCTCCATCATTGGTAAACAGCATTACACCCGTAGTATTGCGGTCGAGGCGGCCTACCGGGTAGATCCTTTCGTTGCATGCATTCCTGATAAGCAGCATCACGGTCTTTCTCTCCTTTGGATCATCGGTGGTGGTCACATAATCCTTGGGTTTGTTGAGCAACAGGTATACCTTCCGTTCATTTCTGATCCGCTGGCCATTGTAGCGCACATCGTCATCCGGTTTCACTTTGGTCCCCAGCTTATTGATGGTCTTACCGTTTACAGAGATCAAACCTGCAGTGATCAACTGGTCTGCTTCCCGTCTGGAGCATACTCCCGAAGCTGCAACATATTTATTCAATCGCACCAGATCATCATCTGGTTTTTTCTTTCCGGCCCCGGCTGGTCTGGTCCGGCTTTTCTCCTCCGGTTTTCTCTTCCTGTCATCTGCTGACCGGGAGTAGCTTTTCCCCTCCGGTTTTCCCTTCCTGTCATCTGCTGACCGGGAGTAGCTTTTCCCCTCCGGTTTTCCTTTCCGGGATTCAGATGACCAGGTGCGGCTACCGCCTTCCAGCCTTCCTTTCCCTGCGCTTGCTGACCGGCCGCGACCTGCGCCATCGGTTTTCCCTTTTCCCGGACCGGTTGTCCGGGTCCGCCCACCGGTTTTATCGGACGACCTGCTTCCCGCTCTGGAAGCCGAATACCCCCCTTTTTTATTTGGCCCTGTTTTGCTCAAAGACTTAACTCTTAAATAGTGTTAAAGTGGACAAAGATACAGCTAATTAAGAAACAATCTTGGAAAACTATTTCTAACTTTGATATCATTGTAAAAATCAGGCTGCTCTTTCATTATTAACCAGTTACAATATGAGTCTCGTTATATCAATTTCCGGAATCAGGGGAACCATTGGCGGAGTTCCGGGAGAAGGATTGACCCCCATCGATACAGTACAGTTTACTTCAGCATATGCCTCCTGGCTGAAGGCCAGATCTGGTAAGGAGGAACCGTCAGTGGCCCTGGGAAGGGATGCCCGTATTTCCGGACCCATGATGGAACAACTGGTTACAGCCACCCTTTCAGCCATGGGATTGCATGTGTATCAGATGGGCCTGGCCACCACTCCCACCGTGGAAATGGCAGTAACGGAACTGGGAGCTGACGGTGGTATTATACTTACTGCCAGTCACAACCCGGCTCAATGGAACGCCTTAAAATTGCTCAATGAGAAAGGGGAATTCCTGTCAGCGGAGGACGGGAATGCCATCCTGAAGAAGGTGAGGTCCAACGATTTTACCTATGCGGATGTAAGAAAGCTGGGTGAGATTAAACCATTGGAGGGAATGGACGTCAAACATATCAATTGGGTCCTTGGTCTTGACCTGGTAGATGTGGAAAAGATAAGAGAAAAAGGATTCCGCGTGGTAATTGATTGTGTGAATTCAGTAGGAGGGATCGTTCTGCCCCGGCTTTTAAAAGAATTGGGCGTGCAGGATGTTATTGAATTGTATTGCGAGCCCACAGGCGAATTTCCACACAATCCCGAGCCTCTCCCTGAACACCTTTCAGCAATATCTGAAACCATGGTAAGAGAAAAAGCTGATGTGGGTTTCGTGGTTGATCCTGACGTGGACAGGCTGGCCATGGTTTGTGAAGATGGAACCATGTTTGGTGAAGAGTACACCTTGGTGGCAGTGGCAGATTATGTCTTATCCCGCACACCCGGTAATACAGCCTCCAACCTATCATCCACCAGGGCCCTTCGGGATGTCACCGAAGGGTATGGCAAATCCTATTTCCCGGCTGCTGTAGGGGAGGTCAATGTGGTAGAAGCCATGAAGCGGAACGATTGTGTCATAGGAGGAGAAGGCAATGGAGGGATCATCTACCCTGAACTCCATTATGGGAGGGATGCCCTGGTGGGTATCGCCCTGTTCCTTACACACCTGGCCGGGAGTGGCATGGCCTGCAGTCAGCTCCGGAAGCGTTATCCCGACTATTCAATCTCAAAGAATAAAGTGGTGTTGCCGGAAAATGCCGATGCAGACCGGTTGCTTGCTGCCTTTGAAAAGGAATATGACATGTTTGATGTGAATACAGTGGACGGTGTAAAGGTGGACATGCCCGAAGGCTGGGTTCACCTTAGGAAATCCAATACCGAACCCATTATCAGGCTCTATGCTGAAGCAGGTAACAGCGACGAGGCGGACCGGCTTGCTCAAAAAGCCATGGAAACCATTGATCAATTATTGAACCGGATCTAAATAACATTTATCAAACCAATGAAGAGAAGAACACTTATAGCCATTATTGTTCCCGTGGTACTTATTACTGCAATGATCCTATATTCGGTACTCTCGGGCAAGGAAAAGGAGATTGTGCTTGAAACCAAGGTGCAGTATGGCCAGTTTGAAATTGCTGTAATGGTAACCGGAGAACTGCAGGCAATCAGGGAGACGGAGATAAAGGCACCTTCTTCACTGCGAAGCAGAAATTTGAGGATACACAGGGTGAAGATCCAGGATCTGATCCCGGAAGGAACAGTCGTTGACTCAGGTGCCTGGGTTGCTACCCTGGACCGGTCTGAAGCAGATAACACTTTAAAGGATATTCTGGATAACCTTGAAAAGCAGGAGTCGGAGTACATGCGGACCAAGCTTGATACCACCATGCAGCTGAGGCAACTGAGGGATGATCTGATCAACCTGAATTTTGCTATGGAGGAAGCGGAAATTACCCTGGAACAATCCCAGTACGAACCCCCGGCCACCATTCGCCAGGCTGAGATCGAACTGGAAAAAGCCGTCCGGGCCCATAGTCAGGCCGAAAAGAACTACATCCTCAGGGTCAGACAGGCACAGGCCGAAATGCGTGAAGCTGAGATAAACCTGGCCAAGGACAGAAGAAGAAAGAATGAGATGGAGGCGGTGTTGAAGCAATTTGACATCATGGCCCCTGCATCGGGAATGGTGATCTATAAAAAGGACTGGAATGGTCAAAAGCGGACCGCCGGTTCGGAGATCAATACGTGGGACCTTACTGTAGCCACCTTGCCGGATCTTTCCACCATGATTTCCCTCACTTATGTGAATGAAATTGATATCAGTAAATTAAAAGTTGGTCAGCAGGTGGAGATCGGGGTAGATGCATTCCCTGAAAAAAAGTTTACAGGGGAGGTCAGGGAGGTGGCTAATATTGGACAGCAACTGCCCAATACGGATGCAAAGGTATTTGAGGTCCGCATTGAGCTGAATGAACGTGACACCATCTTACGGCCTTCCATGACCTCCAGCAATAAGGTGATCACCGAGGTACTTGATAGTGTGTTGTATGTACCACTGGAAGCTGTCCATGCCAACGACAGCCTTACATTTGTATTCACCCGGGTTGGGAAGAAGCAAATCGTTGTCCTGGGAGAGTCCAATGAAAACTTCATTGTGGTGGAGTTGGGGTTGAAGAGAGGGGAAAAGCTATACCTCTCTCTTCCTGAAAAACCGGAGTCGTTTGATTATACCGGGATGGCCCTGTTGGAAGAGATCAAGAAAAGAAAGGAAGAAGAAGAGCAGCGGCTGGAAGAGCAGCAGAAAATGATGAAAAAGCAGCAACAACAGCCCCGCAATTTCCGGAGATAATCATGAGCAGGTATTTTCACGATGTTTTAATTGCCATTGAATCGATCATGGCAAACCAGCTGCGGAGCATACTCACCGCACTTGGAATCATCTTTGGGGTTGCCGCGGTGATCACCATGCTGGCCATTGGCAGGGGTGCACAACAGGAGATCCTCGACCAGATCAAGATGGTTGGAGTCAACAACATCATGGTCACTCCCATTGTGGAGCCCTCTTCGGGGAATGGTTCGGAGGAAGGCGGTGAAAAGCAGGTCCGGAAATTCTCACCGGGACTAACACTGGATGATGTGGATGCCATTGCGGAAGTTCTGCCCACTGTGAGGATGGTCTCCCCTGAAATTACCCTGAACAGTTATGTGATCCAGGGAGGTAAAAGGGCCTCCGCCAAGTTGCTGGGAGTCTCCATCGAGTATTTCGAGATATTCAATCTGCCGCTCCGGGAGGGGGCCTTTTTCAATGATTACCAGGAGGAAAATGGCATTCCCGTGTGTGTGATCGGAGCTAATATTAAGAACAAATTCTTCAGCAGGGAGAATCCCATTGGTAAATATATCAAGTTTGACAAAGTATGGTTAAAAGTAGTGGGAGTCCTGGAAATGAACGATGTGAGCCTTACCAGGTTTGAAAACATCGGAGTAAACGTGATGAATGACAACATTTACGTTCCTGTCAAAACCATGCTGATGAGGTATCAGAACAGGGCGCTGGTGGCTTCCCGCATCAAAGGGAGCGAAGGTATGAGCTTTTTTGGGATGGGATTTGCCTTTAGTTTCAGGCCTGACCAGAACAGCGCCTCCAACTATCACCAGCTGGACCGGATCATTGTCCAGGTCAATGATTCGGGAGAGTTGTCCCCCTCCACCGATCTATTAAGCCGGTTGATACTGAGAAGGCATGAGGATGTAAAGGATTTTGAGATCACGGTCCCGGAGTTGCTTTTAAAGCAGGAGCAGCGGACCAAGGACGTATTCAACGTTGTGCTGGGTGCCATAGCCAGCATCTCCCTGCTTGTGGGTGGCATCGGGATTATGAACATTATGTTTGCCTCGGTGATGGAACGCATCAAGGAGATCGGAGTCCGGCTGGCCATCGGTGCGCAGAAAAAGGATATTGTGGTCCAGTTCCTGGCCGAGGCGGTCCTGATCAGTGTGATCGGGGGCTTGCTGGGGGTAATCATCGGGATTGTGGCCTCCTTATTGATTACCAGGTTTGCCGACATCATGACTGTAGTCACACCCATCAGTGTAATCATCGCTTTTGTTGTATCTGCATCGGTTGGGGTCATCTTCGGATACTCCCCGGCCAAACGGGCTTCCGAAAGGGATCCCATCGAATCATTAAGGTATGAATAACATGTATCGCATCGCATCTCTTTTTATATCACTGTTCCTATTCCAGAATATTTTCTCACAGCCGCAGGCTGAAACTGAGTTAAAAGTGCTGACCCTGCCGGAGGTGATCCAGATTGCCGGGGAGCAGTCGCTGATGGCGCTGATGTCCAGGCACCAGTTTCGCAGCAGCTACTGGGAATACAGGACCCATCTGGCCAGGTTCAGACCCAGTTTGTCGCTGGAGGCAACCATACCTTCTCTGAACAATATCATGGAGAGTGTGACCCAGCCCGATGGTTCGGAGAAATTTGTATCCAGGTCAACCATGCATTCCTCCCTTGACTTGCAGATGAGTCAGAATATTGGCCTCACCGGGGGAAGGATCTTTGTCTCTTCCATGCTCCGTCGAAATGATAATTTTGGTGAGGAGCCGCCCACCTCCTACCTGGCCTATCCAATTACCATCGGTTTCTTTCAGCCTATCAACGGGTACAATCCCCTCAAATGGGACCGGAAGATCGAACCCATGAAATATGAGGAGGCCAAACTGGATTACATCAACACCATTGAGCGGGTGAACCAGGTCGCAGTAAGATATTTTTTTGACCTGGCCCTGGCACAGATCAACCTGGAAATTGCAAGGAAGAACTATGCCAATACTGATACATTGTTTCAGATTGCAAAAGGACGCTACCAGCTGGGGACCATCGCTGAGAATGATTTACTGCAAATGGAATTAAGTTTCCTGAATTCAGGAACAGCCCTGAATGAAGGTACCATCGACCTGGAGCTGAGAAAATCGAGGCTCAGGTCTTTCCTGGGATTCAATGAACGGATCACCCTCCAATTGATTCTTCCAAGGGAAGTCCCTGATATTAATATGGATTATTCACGAACCCTTGCCGAGGCCAAAGCAAACAATCCCGAGATTATGAACATGGAGAGGCAATTGCTGGAAGCAGAGCGCAGTGTGGCGGAGGCCCGGTCACAGAAAGGGATAAGGGCCGATTTGTTCGCGCGGTTCGGACTAAGCCAGGTGGCCAACGAGTTATCAGGAGCGTATCAGAATCCGCTCAACCAACAACAGGTGGAAGTGGGGGTGCAGGTCCCTATTCTTGACTGGGGATTGGGACGGGGTCAGTACCGCATGGCCCAATCGGCCGAAGAGGTGGTAAAGACCGGTGTGAGACAGTCTCAGATAGATTTCGATGAGAATGTATTCCTCCAGGTGATGCAATTCAACCTGCAGGATGACCAGGTAGCCATTGCGTTCAAGGCGGATACCATTGCAGATCTTCGCTATGAGGTTACCAAGCAGCGCTTCCTTATTGGCAAGATCGATGTGCTCGACCTGAATGTGGCCCTTGAAGAGAAGGATGTGGCCAGAAGGGGTTTTGTACAGGCACTTAGAAATTACTGGGACTACTACTACAACCTGAGGGGACTTACCCTCTATGACTGGCAGAAGGATGTCAAACTGGTAGAGGACTTCGACAAACTGCTTCTAAAATAGACAGAGCCGATCACGTCCACTTCCTGAAGCTTTCAGAAAACTGGAAGATATAGTCCAGGATGGCCCTGTCATCTTCCGTTAGCTGCTGGCTCCTCCTCTCAATAACCAGTGCGGCCGTTTCCAGTACCTTGTCCATTTTATAGGTGGTGAACCCGGCTGCACCTCCCCAGCTGAAAGAGGGAATAAAAGTCCCTTGGAATCCAGGTCCGAATATATTGGCCGAAACACCTACGACTGTTCCTGTATTAAACATGGTGTTGATCCCGCATTTTGAATGGTCTCCCATGATCAGCCCGCAGAATTGGAGCCCCGTATTTATAAACCGATTTGCCGGGTAGTTCCAGATCTTTACATCGGCATAGTTGTTTTTCAGGTTGGAGTTGTTGGTATCTGCTCCCAGGTTGCACCATTCACCGATGACCGAATTCCCCAGGAATCCATCATGACCTTTGCTGGAGTTTGCCAGTATCACAGAATTGTTAATTTCACCTCCCACCTTGCTGAATGGACCGATGGTAGTAGGTCCATATATTTTGGCAGATAACTTGACGATGGAACCTTCACAGAGCGCAAAGGGTCCCCGGATCACACTGCCCTCCATGATCTCACTGTCGGGCCCCAGGTAGATGGGACCCCTGGATGCATTCAGAGTAAAGAATTCTCCTTTGAATCCCGGTTCAACGAATACCCTGTCAGGATGAAGAACCCGGACCGTATCACTGAGTTTTTCACCCGTTCTATCCCGCGTAACTAGATTAAAATCTGCTTCAATCTCCTGCCCGTTCAGTCTGAAGATCTTCCATGGATAATCTACAATGGAGACAGGTTCTGCATATTCTGTTCCTTTTCCGATCCAGTCCTCTGCATTAAAACCGGCAGCATTAGCCTGCCCGCTGCGTACTGCAAGCAACGTCCCCGCCTTGTTTAGCGCACTCCCTTCCGGCAGGTCAAGGATGGCTTTTACTATATCGTCATCGGGCAACAGGGCACCGTTAATAAGCAGATTGTCTTCGCCGGGATCGCAGCGGTATTTATTACTGAGGTGCGGACGGGTGATAAATGAAGGTGTGCTTCCGAGGATCTTCTCCCATTTTTCTGCAATGGTAAGTATACCAACCCTTAAACCGGAAACCGGACGGGTGAATGTGAGGGGGAGCAGGTTGTCCCAGGAGTGATCATCGAACAGGATCAGATGCATTTTTTATTTTAAAAATACACAAAAATGACACTTTCGCATATATTCATTGCGAATTCTTGAAGGGATTGTAAAATGGCACTACAAAACTCACAATCTCCAGGATTTTGAAATCGTCACTGAACCGTATGCTGCGCATCCGCTAAGGTGACTAATTTCAGCTCCGGGTTAAATAACCTGCAGATATAAATAAAAAAAGCCGCCCCAAATGAGACGGCTTAATAATGAAAGAATTGGAATATCTTCTATTTTTTCTTTTTGTCCAGATGTGACTTATAACGGTTCATGAATTTGTCAACACGTCCGGCTGTATCCACCAGCTTCATCTTACCGGTGTAAAAGGGATGTGAGGTGCTGGAGATCTCAAGTTTGATGAGTGGATATTCATTTCCATCCTCCAGTTTCACGGTCTCTTTGGAAGCGGCGGTTGACTTTGTCACGAATGTATTTCCGTTGGACATGTCCCTGAATGCAACAAGCCTGTAATTCTTTGGATGTATCTCTTTCTTCATCTGTTTCTTTCTAATTTCAAACGGATTGCAAAGATAGAAATGTTTGTCAGAAGTTCAAAACATTTTTCCTAAATATATGCGGAGAAAATTCAAGAGGCAAAAAAGAGCTCTCTTGGTTTTTCAGGCTCTTTGGCAAAGCTTTAGTTTGAGCGATGGCTCGTGGGGCCAGGTAATGAGCCTGCAAAAGGGGGGCCTTATTCCCTAATGTATATTGTTATGTTTTTTAGTGGTTTTGATGCAATCTTTTTAAGTACCGCAACTGTAAAATGGTTTTGATCAATTTGGAGATCTTTATCTTTATGAATAAGTTGTAAATAATAATTCCCGGAAATTGAATCAATAATATTTTCAATATCAGAAATCACTAATAAAGAATCTAATGTTGTCCTGAATTCATATTCAATACCTTCTGACTTAAGGATGTCAATAGATTCAATTACCTTAGCCATTAAAGTTGAATTAAAGTTTTCACCAACTATTTCCCGATATTTTAGTAATTCTAATGGAGCTTTTACATCCATAGCAATATAATCAAGCTGTTTATTTCTAATCAACTGTTTTAATAATTTGGGGTTTGTGCCATTGGTGTCCAGTTTTATCTTTAACCCTAGTTGATTTATCCGATTAATAAAAGCAGGAAGTGAATCATGCAGGGTTGGTTCACCTCCTGTTATTACTACAGCATCTAACAACTTTTGATTATTGTTAATCCAATTAAGGGTTTTTTCGGTGTTAAATCTTTTGGCATTTTTGATTTGTTCCTGCAATACCAGTTCCGGGTTATGGCAGTAAACGCATCTGAAATTACAGCCTTGGGTGAAAATAATGGCCGAAACATTGCCGGGATAGTCTATAAGGCTTTGTTTTTGAAAGCCTCCTATTGGCAATTTAAAAGCAATAGTTTGTTTATTTTTCTTCATAGGCCACAGGTTGACGGATGCTCTGTTTGACGGTCAGTTTCGGTTGCTTTTCAATACTTCTTTTATCGAACAAAACCCGTTCTTTAAATTCCTCCTGTTTACCTGCATTCCATTGCTCAACAGGACGCAGGTATCCAACGATGCGTGAAAATACCGTACAGGCCTGTTCGATGCCATTTGCCCTGCATTTTGGACAGCTTTTATGTTCACCGAATATATAACCGTGGTTAGGACAAATGCTAAAAGTTGGCGACAGGGTAATATAAGGCAATTTGAAATTGGCAGTAACCTTTTTAATCAATTGTTTTACAGACGCCACGGGCAATTGGCTCTCTCCCAGAAAGGTGTGAAATACTGTCCCTCCTGTATATTTTGTTTGTAAACTGTCTTGTAAATGCAGCGCTTCAAACAGGTCATCGGTATAATTTACGGGTAATTGGGTGGAATTGGTGTAATAGGGCTCTCCTCCTTTTTTGTAAGCTTCTTCATTAGCAACAATAATATCGGGGTATTGTATTTTATCAATCCGTGCCAAACGGTAAGAAGTGCCTTCTGCCGGTGTAGCTTCAAGATTATAGATATGGCCGGTTTCTTCCTGGAAATTTTCAAGTTTACCACGCATGAAATCCATTATCTTTATTGTAAAGTCGTGGCCTTTTTGTTCACCGATGGAACAACCGTGATAATTCAGGCAACATTCGTTCATCCCTACAATACCGATTGTTGAGAAGTGGTTATTCCAATAAGCTCCGTTCTTTATATATAGATGCCGTAAATAAAATTTTGAATAGGGATACAAACCTTGCTCTGTAAGCCTTTCAATTACTTTTCTTTTGATTTCAAGGCTGTTTTTTGCCAATTCCATCAACCATGAGAGGCGATGAAAAAAATCCTCTTCCGATTTTGCTTCATAACCCAGTTTGGGAAGGTTTATGGTAACTACACCTACCGAACCGGTCAATGGATTTGCCCCAAACAAACCCCCTCCACGTTTTTGTAATTCTCTTTTATCAAGACGTAAACGGCAACACATGCTTCGTACATCATCCGGTTTCATATCGGAGTTTACAAAGTTTGAAAAATACGGGATGCCATATTTTGCAGTCATTTCCCAGATATTATCATAGTTTGGATTTTCCCAGTCAAAATCAGGAGTAATGTTGTATGTTGGGATAGGGAATGAAAACACGCTTACATTCGCATCGCCCTCAAGCATCACTTCGGCAAAGGCTTTATTGAAAACATCGAGTTCAGCCTGAAAATCACCATAGGTTTCATTTTGCAATTTGCCCCCGATTATCACAGGTTGTTCTTTCAAGAAATCAGGGATTTTTAAATCGAGGGTGACGTTGGTAAAAGGTGTTTGGAAACCTACACGGGTAGGCACGTTCATATTAAAAAAGAATTCCTGAAGGCATTGTTTCACCTGGGCATAATCTAAATTATCGTTACGGATAAAAGGGGCAAGATAGGTGTCAAAATTAGAAAAGGCCTGTGCCCCGGCAGCTTCGCCCTGCATGGTATAAAAAAAGTTAACTATTTGTCCAAGTGCGGTACGAAGGTGCTTTGCAGGTTTGCTTTGTGCTTTTCCTTCAACTCCTTTAAAACCTGTTGTCAACAGATCTTCCAAATCCCAACCGACACAATACACACTTAAAAAACCCAAATCGTGAATGTGAAACCGACCTTGCTTATGGGTATCAGCAATTTCCTTGGGATAAATCTGATTTAGCCAATATTGGGAACTGATTAGTGTTGAAATATGCTGGTTAAGCCCTTGAAGTGAGTACGATGAGTTTGCACTTTCCTTTACACGCCAGTCTTTAAGGTTAATGTAATCCTCAACCTTATCAATATTAGAAAACATCTCCTTTGCATTCCTTATGTTTTGGTGCTGGTAACGATAAATAATATATGCTTTAGCAGCCTTGTATTCATTATTTTCGAAAAGTGTTTTTTCTACAATATCCTGTGTTTCCTCTACTGTAGGGGGATCTTTTCTGACAGCAATATTTATTTCTTCAATAACCTGATTGCAATATTTATCAGCTTTATGACGGTCAGGATTGCCAATTGCGCGCAACGCTTTGAAAATGGCAAACGAAATTTTTTCTACATCAAAGGGCACAAGCTGACCGTCCCGTTTAATAATGGTTGCATTGGTTAAAGCTACATCTCTTTTCATACATTATTGATTTAATGATTTCTAAAAAGTTAATGTAACTTCCGGAAAATAGTAAGGATGGTTTACGCCTGTGGTACCCCTGCCTTTTGCCTTTCACCCGAAAGCTACGGAAAACATCTTACTGGCAGGTTTTCTGGCTCGTCTTTGTTTTAGCTGCCTTCTCAACCGCCAGTTGGCGATCAATGGCAAAGGTTGCCAAAACAATGTTATAGACTTACAGCTGCGGGGACAGCTCCTGATTCAAACAGGATTCCCTTTTCATCCCGATAAAACGATTGTTTAAACCGGGAAACCAATAAATTATATCACAATCTTACATCAAAATAACACTGAGTCAAAATCGAGTTTTGAACAAACAAAAGAATTATTATCATAACGTCTTACATGTAACAGGAATTCTGTTGTTTATAAAAACAAACAGATTAATAGAAAAATCAAAGATGTAACATAATTTATTGTGCATGCTTTATATATATCGTTTTGTGTAATCGGCTTGTTGTTTGTTCCGATAAAAGGCTTCTCAACCAATTTGCCATGATAAACATTCGAGCCGCCAAACCTGCAATCTAATATACCTGCGAGAGCTGCTTCAGGGTATCCTGCATTGGGGCTTGCATGCTTGTGCCCGAATTTGAGAACATAAGTAAATCCCCTTCTGCTCAAAGTAATAACGACCATCAGCAATGCAGTAATACGGGCCGGGATAAAGTTTGCAATATCGTCAAGCTTAGCTGCACAAAAACCAAAATGTTTATATCGTTCATTTTTATACCCAATCATTGAATCGAGTGTGTTTACCATTTTATAGGCTAACATCAGTGGTATACCGCCAATGGCATAATAAAAAAGAGGTGCTATCACACCGTCACTCAAATTTTCGGAAAGGGTTTCTAAAACAGCTATTCTTATTTTACTTTCTGATAATTGGGAGGTATCCCTTCCGACAATGCAACTTAGCTGTTTCCTCCCGGCTTCCAGGCCTTCATTTGTTAATTTGCGTTCAACTTTTAAGGATTCTGTTATAAGGCTCCTGTTGGCCAAACCGTAAAAAACAAAAACAGATGCAAGTGGATAATAAATATAATTGAAAGGCTGCGAGAATTCCAGAATGCCATAAAAGGCAAAATATGTCGCGCTAATAAGAACCAATGCCGTACAACAACCTTTGAGAGTGGTATTTTTATCTTTGTTTAGTTTGTTTTCAAAGAAGGAAATAATTTTCCCAAACCACCGGATCGGGTGAGGCAGCCACAATGGATCTCCCAATAAGGAATCGAGGATGAACCCAATAATTAGAGGGATTGTTATCCGGTAAAATTCTGACATGCCCTATTATTATTCATCCATTGTTTAATGGCATCTACCAACAGGATGTTGAATTCCTGCTTTTGAACAGCGATTCTGAAATGAGATTCATTTAATCCCCTGAAGTTAGAAGCATCACGGATAAGAAGACCGTAGCTTTTTAATAAAAACTGCTTTAAATCGCATGCTTTTCCGCTTTCTATACTGCCCAAAAAGTAATTACAATCTGAAGGGTGAATTTTTATCCCAGGAATAGATGCCAGCTCTTTTTGCAGCGTTTTACTTTCCTTTGCAACCATATTCTTTTCCGGTAACAGATTGTAATAATCTGCAAGGATAAAATTTCCTGCCTCAATAGCCAGCGTATTTACACTCCATGGCATCTTTACCGATTTTGCTCTTTCAACAATTTTTACTGGTGCCACCATATACCCTAGCCTGATTCCCGGAATGGTAAAAGCTTTTGTAAGCGAACGCACAACAATCAGATTGTTCAACTTATTTACCAGATAAATGACGGAATCAAATTTCCAGCATAATTCGGCATAAGCTTCATCAACTATAAAAATTGTATCAGGATTGTTTTTACACAAATCCAAAATACTCTCTTTGGATGTCACTTTTCCATCTGGATTATTGGGATTACCTATCCAGACCAGAAGATGTTGTCTTAAAGGAATCTTTGCATGAAACTCAGCATTGCACACATAATGCAGTTTGTGATTATATATCTTGCAAGCATCTTCATATTCAGCGAAAGCGGGATATACAATATAGCTGTTTAACCCGGCATGAAGCTGAGCCAATAAGTAAAAGGCTTCTGTTGCTCCATTGGTAACCAATATATTTTGATGGTTTAAACCATGCAGATCTGCAATCTTTTTTGACAGTTTGCCTGCGTCAGGTGCGGGATAATGAACGATATTAATAACCTTATCCTGCAAATGCCTGATTAAACTTTCCTGCATGCCTTCATACCATACATTGGAACTGAAATCTGCAATAACCGGTTCTTGATATTTGTATATATCGCTTCCGTGACCGAATAACATTATTATTCAAGGTTGTTATAAATGTAACTCACATCTGTATTTTGTCTTACCAGTTCAGCCAGTTTGTTGTATTGTGCGTCTTTAAATTCTTCAATATTGAAATCAACCGGTTCTTTGACTCCGGCTGTTTCAATAATACTTTTGATTACCGGCATATTATCAAAAATCCCATGAATATACGTCCCCCATGTTTTCGGGTTTGAAAAATATCCATCTTCAGAACCATTGATGATTTTACATAACGGTGAGGGGGTATCTGTTCCGGTTTCACCCATATGTATTTCGTATCCTTTACACTTAACTCTACTATGTAAGAAAGTGAAGTTACATTGCTCGGTAACCTTCTCTTTTGTTAATGTAGTTTTAACAGGCAATATGCCCAAACCGGAGATGATTTCAATATCGCCCTCAACATGATGCGGATCGTTGATTTTCGTGCCCATCATCTGGTAGCCTCCGCAAATGCCGTAAACAGCCTTGCCTTGTTTGTGAGCGGTAAGAATCGTTTTTGCCAGTCCCGTTTTACGTAGATGCAGCAGGTCTGAGATGATATTTTTTGAGCCGGGTAAAATAATTATATCCGCATTTAAGATATCATCAATACTATTGGTATAAAACAAATGGACTTCAGGTATTCTTTCTAAAATGTTAAAGTCGGTAAAATTTGACATCTGTTTGAGCAGAACAACTACAATGTTTATTTTATCTTTTGAAAATGTACCATGCTTTTTATCAAGTACTACTGAATCTTCATCATCAATATATATATCTCGATAATAGGGGATAATTCCTACAACCGGGATACCGGTTAGTTCTTTCAGTATTTTTTTTCCTTCCTTAAAAAGGTCAATCTCTCCCCTGAATTTATTGATAATTATACCTTTTATCAATTTTCGTTCTTGCGGTGGCAGTAATTGAATTGTTCCGTAAACACTCCCAAAAATTCCACCCCGGTCGATATCAGCAATTAAGTATGTGGCAGCATTTGTTGCAAGGGCGATTCGCATATTGGTAATATCTTTTTTCCACAGATTCATTTCCGAAATGCTCCCGGCTCCTTCAATCACTAAAGGATTAAACTCTTCAGCAAGTTTATGATAAGCCTTTAATGCTTCGTTAAAAAGCATTTCCCGGTCTGTTTGCAGGAAATATTCCGAAGCCGACAGGTTGCCAATGGGCTTGCCATTTAATACTACCTGGGAAGTTAAGTCTGATGTAGGTTTTAAAAGCACCGGATTCATCTCCACCCGGCAATCAATACCACAAGCCTCTGCCTGAACGGCTTGTGCACGTCCAATCTCAAATCCATCGGAAGTGGCAAAACTATTCAAAGACATGTTTTGTGCCTTGAATGGAGCAGGCTTGTAATTATCTTGAAGAAATATCCTGCAAAATGCAGCGTTAATTATCGATTTGCCTACATCGGAACCCGTACCAACAAACATGATGGGGCGCAGTTTCTTTTTCATTGTTAATTTTTTAACTCTATTTCTACCACCTGGCCATAATCAAGCTTTAAATCGAAAGCCTTCTGCGGGTTTACCTTGTTTATTATTGCGTGGAAAGCCCGAATAGTTCCTCCATGACAAATGATTAAAACATTGTTTCCGGAATCTTCTTTCTTCAAATCAGTTAAAAAATCCTGTACCCGTATTAGTAAATCTGTGTAAGATTCCCCTCCCGGACACGGAGTGTTCAGATAATCGTTAAACCAAAGTTTTGCTTCTTCGGATTTTTCAATTTCATTCCATGTTTTTCCTTCCCACTTTCCAAAATTGAGCTCCATTAATCTTTGGTCGTAAATAACCTTTTCAGGACTATTTGTAAAAGCTTCTGCCAGTATAGCACATCGTTTTAAAGGGCTTGAATAGATTTTATCAAATACAATATTTTGAAGTTTTCCGGCAAGCATGCTTTTTTCAACATTAAATGTAATATTGACCTCAATTTCCGACTGTCCGTAACAAACACCAGCGAAGCAATCTACTTTTGTGTGTCGTACCAGATATAACTTCATATTAGTTTGTCGACAATTAAACAGGTTAGGTAAAAACCAACTTCTGAAAATTGTTGCAAAGCCCCTAATACATCGCCTGTGTATCCTCCCACTTTTTTGTGTACATAATGCCGGAAATAAATAAAAATCAGGGCATAAGCAAAAATCAGGAATGGAATAATATGGGGTGAAATGAAAACCAATGGCAACAAACCGAATATTACAGCTAAAATAAGGGTAGTTATTGAGCTTTTTTGACCGACCGGTTTTGATTTACTGTTATTTTCATCACCTGTATATTTTGATGTAAAAATCAAAATAACCGGATTAACCCGGCTTAAGGCGTGTGCTGCAATAAGTATTAGCGGTATCTGTGATGGATTAAACTCAGCAAGTAATAAGAATTTTGCCAGGAGTAAAAGAATAAGCCCCACAGCTCCATACGTACCAATTCGGCTGTCTTTCATTATGGCAAGTATCTTTTCTTTTGTGTACCCGCCTCCAAAACCATCACAAAAGTCAGCAAGGGCATCTTCATGAAATGCCCCGGTCAGCAGTATCATGGTTATAATACTAATTAGTATTGCGATATGTACCGATAATAGTTGGTGTGCCGCCAAAAAAACCAATGCCCCGGCACCACCCACTATAATACCGATTAAAGGAAAATATCTTGTTGCCTTATTTAAATTCTCAGGTGAAAAACCTGTACTTTTGGGTACAGGTATTCGTGTAAAGAACATAAGGGCTGTAAAGAATATTTTTAGTTCATGTTTCAATTTTATTATCCTTTATTTGATACTCCTGCATCTTCAAAACTGGCCATTTCATTTAAAAAAGAAACAGCTGATTTTATTAATGGATAGGTAACTGCAGCACCGGTTCCTTCTCCTAATCGCATGTTTAAATCGACCAAAGCCTCAACCCCTAAATATTCGAGCATATATTTGTGGCCTTTTTCTTCGGAGCAATGACAAAATATACAATTGTCGCGTATTGATTTGTCAATTTTGCAAGCGGCCAATAATGCAGATGTTGTAATAAAACCATCTAACAGTATAGTCATACCGTTATTTTTTGCCTGTAGCATGGCACCACACATCATGGCAATTTCAAAACCTCCGTAAGCTGCCAGAATCTCAACAGGATCAGATACATTGTGCTGTATGGATGCTTCTTTTAATATGGCAATCTTCTTTTTTAATCCTTCATCGTCATGGCCGGTTCCCCTTCCTGTACACTCTTCGATTGGTTTTCCGGTATATTTATGTAAAAGCAGAGATGCTGCAGAAGTATTGCCGATCCCCATTTCGCCAAAACTAATGACGTTACAACCGGATTCAAATTCTGCATTTACAATATCTTTTCCCTTATTCATCGCTTGTTGGCACAATTCCATAGACATAGCCGGTTCTTTAAGGATGTTTTTTGTGCCTCTTGCAACTTTTGCATGGATTAAGTTTGATTCAGCATCAAAGTCAAAGTCTACACCGGCATCAACAACCTTTAAATTGATGCTGTTTTGACGGCAAAAAATATTTATAGCAGCTCCTCCGGCAAGAAAGTTCATGACCATCTGATAGGTTACTTCCTTTGGGTAAGGACTAACTCCTTCATCGGTCAGTCCATGGTCTCCGGCAAAAACTATATGAGTTGGATTTCGCAGCTCAGGCGAAAGTGTATTTTGAATTAATCCTATTTTTAAAGCAACTCTTTCCAGTTTACCTAATGAGCCAGGCGGCTTTGTTTTCAGGTCAATTTTTTTTTGTAATGCTTCTTTCATTGAATCATGTTTAATGTTTTGTTATTTTATTTTGATTGGAATACCAGATACAACTAAATAGGTGTGAGCAGAGCACGATGCAATGTGTTGATTCATAAATCCCTGCAAATCAGTAAATTTTCTCGCGATTTTATTATCAGGATGGATGCTCAATCCAAGTTCGTTGCTCACTGCAATAAGCTCAAAGTCTTGTTGGATAAAATTATCCCAGATTTTCTTTGCTTCTGCCAATGATTTGTCTAAGTTGTATTGGTTATCATGAAATATATTAGTTAGCCAGAGCGTAATACAATCAAGCACAACGGTCTTTCCTCCAACAATTATTTTGTCAATACTTTTTTCTTCTTCAATTGTTTGCCAATGATCACCCCTGTCATTTTGGTGCCGTTTAACTCTTTCTTTGAAATCATCGTCCCAAATACGAGCTGTGGCCAGACAAACAGGATGAGTAGAATTTTCTTCTGCTAATTTATTAGCAAAGCTGCTTTTCCCGGATCGTGTTCCACCTGTAATAAAAGTAATATCAGCCATTGGTTATTTACTTTTTATACTGCACTCATTGTTCAATGTTATAAAAAACAACATGCTTTGGACTGATACCTGTTACTTCTTCATCTATAAGACTACCAGACGAATTGTAGATTTTCAATGAGCCATTTTCGGTAGCGCTTGGCGAAATGAGTACATAGATATTATCGTTCTCTGGATTTACACCAAAACCATTAAAGCTTTCACCGCTAACTAGTGCACTGCTGCTTAATGTTTGACTTGATACATCAATTGAATAAATACTTGATGCCGTACCCGGCCATGCTTCTTTACCCAACGCATATACTGTTTTTTTATCGGAAGATATATGTATAAAACCATTACTTCCAATACTGCTAAAATTAACATTTGCCAATACTTCATTATTTGCCGGGTCAATTTGTGTTAATCCAACTGAATCTAATCCAACTGGTACTGTATATGTACTAACCATTGATGCCCACAAATAACCGGCATCATCAACAACAAAATGATAAGGAATGGCCAAGGTATTGATGTAAGAAATATCATTACTTGATAAATCTATTACTGCAATCTTTTTTGTGGTAGTTAATGCTGCATACAATTTATTACCAATAATAGTAACACCTTCAGGTCCACCGGGCAAAGCAATTTTCGCAACTGTTTTGGTTGATAAATCAATTTTGGCAATGTATGAATTTGCCATCACATTCCAGTCGTCAACATCGCCCCAGCATGATATATAGGCAATATTCCCATCGGCAGCAAAATAGCGTGGTTTGGTAATATCGGTTGAAATCGGGTTAACCGAAGCTTGTAAGGTTTTGGCATCAACAATGTCAATTTTATCACCATTGTTTGACATGAAGTAAGCAATATCTTCATGTATTGACATTGACTCGATATTTGATGTAAAGTCAACCGAGTTAGCTGCTTTGTAGGCATCATGAGTAATTAAGCTACTATCTGTATCATAAATACTTATTTCGCTTTTGCTACCGGAATAACTTCCATAGTTAGTAACATAAGCTACTTTGTTAAATATCTTTTCCGGAGGTGGGTTCTCTGTTTCGCACGACACAAAAGCTGTTGCAAACAGAGCAACAAATAGCATGAAATTTTTAATCCTTTTCATTTTGTTTAAATTTTAATCTGGTTATTGAATATTTAATACTAACTGCGTAATTTCTGCCAGGCATGGCATATAGCTCCTGATTCTGATAAGCTTTGTTTAATAAATTATTAACCTTAAAGTTTACTGATATGATGTTCTTTTTAAAATGAAAGTTTTTTCCTAATGAGGTGTTCAAGAGGAAATATCCGTCTAAAGTCTTGTAACTTTCATTAAACCTTTCGCCTGTATAGGATGCAGTTGTTAATAGATACCATTTTCTATAATCAAGTGTAATAAAAGCATTTCCAATATGTCTAGGTGTGTATATTAACTGTTTTCCCGTTGAAGTACTCTGGTTATGGTAACTCTTTACTTCTATGGCTTTGGTTAAGCTGTAATTAATACCGGAATTCAACCTATACCCTGAAATCTGAACAGTGTTTTCAAAATGGAGTTCAATACCTTTGTTTTGAACCTTTTTGATATTCCGTGGTCTCCAAATATCAAGGTTAACCCATTGTATCCAGTTATCTACTTCCATAAGAAAACCTGTAAGTCCGATATGAAAACTGTTTTTATTCCGGGTGAATTCATATTTGGTGTTAAATTCATAATTCATCCCTTTTTCAGACAATAAGTCGGGATTACCGTTCGGGTACCAGTAACGGTCATTGAATGTTGGAATTTTATAGCTGTGGGAAACAGAAAATTTACAGTGAAGGGTCTGGTTTGAAGAGTTTACAAACAAATAATCAAGCCCTAACGATGGCGAGAATTGGCTTTTATAATCAGAAACTATTGATTCTCTCAAATTCAAAGCCATGCTCATACGAGGAATCAACTCTCTTTTATAAGAAGAAAAAATATCAATCCTGCTTTCTTCAATATTGCCATTATAAGCATATACATCAGGCTTAATATGCGTATAATTTACCCCGGTATTTAAATTGCCATTTAAGAATCTGGTATTAAAATAATTCAGATTGGCTATCAATGAGTTTGTTGAAATTAATTGCTCATCGTTTTTATCATATAGCTGATAATCATTAATATATCCAAAATCTGTTGTTAGTTTATGTTTGCCGGAATAATACTTAAAGCCTGAAATTAATCGCAAGTGTTTATTCTGAATTTCCTTGAAGCTACCTCCATAATAGTTAGCCGACATATTGGGTTGTATCTGATGCCAGTTGTCTTCGTACCATAATTTCAGATAGTAAAACATCTTGTCAGAGATCTTCAAATACAACTCCTGCAGTACCCCGTAATTAGAAAGTGCTGCGTTTTTCTGGGTATCTACAGCAAATTCATTTTTTTCAAAATCTCTTACAGCTGTATTTAAAAATGGAAAATTGTTTCTCTTTTTTTGGTAAAATAGTTTGATCGAATATTTGACCTTTTTATTGCTATAGCCCAATTTTAATCCACTGAAGCAGGAACCGAAACTTGCAATATCCTGTTGCACTCCGACATTATAGCCTTTATCCCATTCTGGATTGTTACCCAGATAAATGCTCCCGCCAATAGCATCTGACCCGTATAATGAACTGGAACTGCCATATTGAATTTTAACCTCATCAAATAGAAATATGGGGATATTTGAGAGGTTTGAATGTCCGAGAGTGAGTGAGTTGATATTGATTCCGTTAAATAAAATGGCCGTGTGGTTAGGGCTTGTTCCCCTGAACCGTATGGTTGCCAATCCCCCGGCATCTTGCTTAATATATATAGGTAAATAGAGATTTAATATTTCAGTTAAGCTTCCACCTAATACAGAATTAAGCTTTACAGAATCGAGGGTTTCAATTTTACTGCCAATTAAATATTGCTCTTTTTCTGCTATAACCTGTACTTCCTGCAAAGTTATGAGAGTATCTAACGATTGGCTCCAAACCATTGCACTGAGGGAAAGCCCAAAAACAAGAATAGCGAATTTATTTATTGGCATAATTAATCATGTTTATCCCGAACAAATTTCTATTCTGGCAGGTCTTCTGGCTTACCTTACTTTTTCACACCTTCCCGTCACGAAAATTCAAGACAGTGGTGAGGATTAAAAAAGCTTTTTTAAGGCTTACAGCTACGGGTATAACTCCGGATTTGCACCGGATTCCCTTTTCATTCCGATTTAAATTATAAATGCGGAAAACCAAAATCGATACAAAGATACTAGATTTATTTTATTTTGAAACCTTGATTATTATCGGAATAATATATAGAGTAGCAGGAATTCTTCATAAGCTTCATGTCAATAATATTGTCATCTGACATATTCATTAATATAGCTGTCAATACTTTTATCGCCAATCCATGACTTATTATTAATACTGTTTGGTTGGTATGCAAGGGAAGAATATCATCCAGAAAAGATTTCATTCTTATTCTGGCAAATTCAATACTTTCCATTCCGTTAACTGGTTTCGTTATATCAAAGTTATCGGGGAACATTTCTCCTTGTAACACCCCCATATTCCTTTCAATTAAACGAATATCCGTTTGTAATTCAATGTCTTTATGATATTTCCATATTTCATTTCCTGTTTCGACTGCACGTGCAAGTGGGCTGCTGTAGATTCTATCTATTTTAAAATTCCTAAGATCTCTAGCCAATAATTTATTTTGTTTTTTACCATCCTCAGATAAAGTACCTTCAGTCTGTCCCTGACAGATACCCAGCTTGTTTTCGCAGGTTTCTCCATGTCTTACAATAATTAGCTCAGTCATTTCTGATCCCATTTAAGGTTTTCGCTGACACTAATAAAATAGTAGGCTTCTTTGAAAATGGGTTTTCCTGCGTTATGACCACTGTTTTATATACTTTCTCGATGTTCTTATAGTTTAGTACTTCTTCTGGTTTTCCTTTTGCAAACACTTCGCCATTATTCATCATTACCAAATAGTCGCAGTATTCACCTGCAAGATTTAGGTCATGTATAATCATCAGGACTGTAAGATTCAGGTTTTCGTTTAATTGTTGGATCAGGTTTAATATCTGCATCTGGTGTGAAATATCTAAATGTGAAGTAGGTTCGTCTAATAATAGCAAGTTCGGTTCTTGTGTTAAAGCTCTTGCAATGGCTGCCAATTGTTGTTCTCCACCACTCAATTCACACATTAGCTTATTTTTAAGCTTAAATACTCCGGTCAATTCCATAAATTTGTTAGCAAGCACCTCATCTTCTTTGTTTTCAAATAACTGAAAATGACTTTTATAAGGCATTCTTCCCATCAGAACATAATCTCCTACCGAAATATCAGCAGCTTCAGTATTTTGAGTAACAATAGCTATTTTCCGGGCTTTTTTTCTGGGAGACATTGTTGAGGTATCAGTACTATTAAGAAGTATATTTCCTTTCTTAATGAGTATTTCACCTGTTATTGCTTTGAATAAGGTTGTTTTTCCTGATCCATTTGGTCCAATAATTCCTGTAAACGAACCTTTTTCTATTTCAAAATTTATTTGTTCAAGCATAAAGCTGCCGGAGTATCCGCATTTCATGTTATTCACTATAATGAACTCAGGCATGTTAATGGTTTTTGAATTTCGATTTGCTTATAACAACAATAAACACAAGCCCTCCAATCATTCCTGTTATCACCCCAATGGGCAATTCGTTGGGAGCAATTATTGTACGGGAAATTACATCACAAACTATAACAAAAATACTTCCTCCTAGAAATGAGGCTAACAATAAAATCCTGTAATCAGAGCCAATAACCAGACGTAATAAATGGGGGATGATCAGGCCAACAAAACCTATTACACCTGCAACAGAAACACTAATTCCGGTTAATACTGATGCCGTTATAAAAAGTACCCGTATGGTAAAACTTGTATTTACTCCCAGATGTTTGGCTTTTGATTCGCCCAAACGAAGGGCATTTAGTGGATTGGCAAACAAGTAAGTTATACAGAGTCCTGCAATCGAAGCATAGAACACCGATTTAACTAACAACATATTGGGTTCGTCCAGCGATCCCATAATCCAGAACACGATACTATGAAGGTTCTCTGCTGTAGTGGTTGACAGCAGAAACATCATGGAAGAGGAAGAGATAAAGCTAATCATTACGCCAATCAGCAACATTTTATTGATATTAAAGCGGTTTTTGCTGATTGATAAAATATATACAATGAAAACAGTAGAAATTGCACCTAAAAACCCTGAAAGCGGAAGCATGTATAACCCCAAAACTATGTTTAGGTTAAAAACAATGGTAATAGCAACACCCAATGCCGCACCTCCTGAGATTCCCAATGTATAAGGTTCAACAAGCGGATTGCGGTATACACCCTGCAGTATTACTCCTGCAAGGCTTAATGCCCCTCCAACAGATAAACCCAATAGAATTCTGGGAAAACGGATATTACTGATTATGGTATATTCAATACCGGTTTTGTTTCGTGAAATTTCAACAAGTTCTTTTATTGAGAAATTTATTTCACCTACAGATAAAGCAAGCAAAATACTTAGAATAAGTAAAATAAGCAGTACCAAAATACCAATACCCTGTTTAAAATATTTACCTCTCATAAGCCTAAAATTCAATTCCTTCTCTACTTGTAATTCCCTTATCGAATGGATGTTTTACATTTTCAATATAGCTAACATAGTCGGCCAATTCAATTATTTGGTCGGTTGCCCCTCTGCCTGTCATGATAAGTTCTAAGCTTATGGGTTTGTTTTTTATAAATTCAACCAGTTTGTTTTCCTCTAAAAATCCATCTCTGACTGATATAAGTATTTCATCCATAATCAGCATATCGAAATGTTCATTATGGATGAGTCTATCCAAAGCGTTAAAGCTATTTTGGGTTTGTATTTTATGTTCTTCTTTAGTAACCATTTTGTTAGACGAAGGGTGTTCGTTAGTAGCTTCTATGATTTTTGCCCCAAGTTTTTCAAGACTTCCAATTTCGGTATCCCCATATTCTGCGGGTTTTTTGTTAAAATAGGAATAACAAACCCTGAGTCCATGACTTAATGCACGAACACCAAGGCCAACCGCCGAAGTTGTTTTTCCTTTTCCTTCTCCTGTGTAAATATGTATTAAACCTGTTCGCACGTTAGTTATGTATATTATTAATGACCTGCTCCAGAGTTTCAGTAAATGATAAAACCGTTGGTGTACTGGCTATATCTGAGTCAATTATGAATATATTTTTACTTTTTGCAGCATTCAACTCAGCATAACTTTCCCAAATGTTTTTTTCGTTATCACCAACAATTCCCATTGTAACAATAAATATGATGTCAGGATTTCGTTGCAAAACGCTTTCTCTTGTTATTATCCCTTTTTCCAGGTCTGCTGCTATATTGATACATTTAGCCAATGTGATATAATCATTCATAAAAGTATTGGGAATAACTGTATAAATAGGTTTAGCCCCGATTTGAAAGAATACTGTTAGCTTATTAAGCTGATTGGGAACAGAATTGCTCATGCTGTCAACTCTTTTTTTAGATTTATTTACAATGGATTGAGCTAAATCGGCTTTCCCTACAAGTTTGCCAAGCTCAATAAAATGGTCGCATATATCATCAAATGATTGCATTGTATTAACGCGATGAACTGCAATTCCATTCTTTTTCAATGCATTAATGGTATTTTCTTTTGTCAAACCGGATGCAAAAACAATGTCTGGATTTAAGAGTAAGACTTTCTCAATATTTACTTCTGTAGCTGTTCCAACAATGAGCTCTTTATTTTTAGCCGAAATATTGCAATATGATGTAGCACCCACAATATTTCCTGCCATATTCAAACTTTCAAGTTCATTTGTAATAGATGGAGCCAATGAGATTATCCTTATTCCATTTTTAATGTTATTTTCTTTCTCATTAGTAGGATTATTACATGAAGCAACTACTATTACAGCGGTAATTATTGAAAGTATTCGGATCATATTGTTTTAAGATAAGTTCAAGAAAAGTGATTTTTTGTAATACAAATGCTTTCATCCACAGCCTCCTCCATATATCTCTTAAAGGGAGTCTCAGGATCAAACAGGTACCTGTAGGTGTGGTGCGTTTTGGCATGGTATGCTCCTGTGGCCTGGTACAGGGCGATCATCTTTGGATTGAAGTCGCCCACCCAGGATAGTTCAAACTGTTTGTAGTGTGGTTTTCTTTCAATGACCTGCTTCATCTGGTAGAAAATACCCGATTCCACTCCCGAATTCTGGAATTTAGGGACCACTCCTGCTGCTATACCCCTGATCCTGGTGATGGTTTTCCGCCTTTTGTAAACCAGGAACCTCAGTTTATTTATCAGATGGAGCTTTCCGTTCAGGTGCCTGAAGATCTGGTTGGCATCAGGAAGAAACATGAAAAAGGCAATGGGTTCATCATTATAATAGGCATACCAGATCAGCTCCGGGTCCATGATGGGCCGGACCTTCCTTAACTCATCATAGAGGGAGGCCGGATCCATGGGGGTGAAATCCTCTTTGAGGGGTTTCCACGCTGTATTATAAATGGTGACTGTGTCATCCACAAACCTGGAAGTATGTGCCGGATCGAAATGAATGTAAGAATATCCTTCCCTGTTGTTGATCCATTCGGCAATCTTCCAGAACCGTTCCGGAAATGGCTTATCAAGGTCCAGATGAAAACTGAACTGCCTGTAGTACAGCTTAAATCCATAACTTTCAAAAAGCTCCCTGTAGTAGGGAAGGTTATAAGTCATTCCAATTGCCTGGGGAGCAAAACCATGCACCAGGCAACCCCAGTTGGTGTCATTCTCTCCGAAATTAATAGGTCCGGTCATGGCTTCATACCCATGTTTCTGAAGCCACGCTTTTGCTGTGTTAAACAGTAGAAAGGCAACCTGCCGGTCATCAATGGATTCAAAGAAACCACAACCGCCACTTCTCACATAATCTGCTTCATCCATTACACTGTCATAAAAGGCAGCAATGCGACCTACAGTCTGGTTTTTTTCATTCACCACAATCCAGCGAACAGCATCCCCATGCCCGAAATATGGATTCACCTTTCTGTTGAATGCCTTTTTGATCTCCCCGTCAAAGGGGACAACGTGACTGGAATCGTTGCGGTATAGTTTTCTGGGAAAATCCAGAAAAGCCTGTTCGGTCTTCCTGGCCTCAACCGGTATAATATGCATTATCGGAGTAATTAAAGTAAGAACCAATCGTTCATCATCTTATCTTCCAATGGAGCTTCCAGCTGGGTATGATGAACAAACTCATTCTTTGTCGGCAGGTATTTGTAATCTTTTAACCATTCACTGTGGTGTGTGGAGATCTCTTCCACCGCATGAAGAACCAGCAATACTTCCTCATTGGTCATGGTGGGATGCAGTGACCACCTTACCCAGCCTGGTTTCTCTGAAAGGTCACCGTTGTTGATCATTTCGGATATTTCCCTGGACTGGTCATAGGTTACCTCCAGCAGGAAATGACCATAAGTGCCGGCGCAGGCACACCCTCCCCTTGTCTGTATACCGAATCGGTCATTGAGCAGCTTAACAAACAGGTTGAAGTGGATTTCCGGATGATAAAATGAGATCACCCCGAGGCGGTCGTCCACATTATTGGCCAGGATCTGTATACCTTCAATTTGCCTCAGTCCCGGAAGGGCTATATCCAGCAGCTCCTTTTCGCGGTTCATGATGTTCTCAACACCCATCTTTTCTTTCAGCTTAAGCGCCAGGGCAGCCTTGATAGATTGAAGAAATCCCGGAGTGCCTCCGTCCTCGCGTACTTCAATATCATCCACATATTTATACTTACCCCATGGATTGGTCCAGTCGACCGTTCCCCCTCCGGGATTATCGGGCACTTCGGCCGTATACATAGCCTTGTCAAAGATCAGGACTCCGGACGAGCCGGGACCTCCGAGGAATTTATGGGGTGAGAAAAATATGGCATCCAGTTTCTCCCTGGGATCATCCGGGTGCATGTTGATATCCATATAGGGGGCGCTGGCAGCAAAATCAATAAATACAAGTCCACCGTACTCATGCATCAGTTTGGCCATCTGAGAATAGGGGGTCTTCACCCCGGTTACGTTGGAGCAGGCCGTAAATGAACCAATCTTGAATACCCTGTCCTTATAAAGTTCCAACTTTGCCCGAAGATCCTCCAGGTCCACCCTCAGCTCTTTATTCGGTTCGATCATTATCACATCGGCGGTGGTCTCAAACCATGAAGTATGGTTGGAATGGTGTTCCATATGTGTAATGAATACCACCGGTCTGTCGATTTGCTTCACACAATCCCTATCCCTTCCACCGCAACCCTTCAGGGAGAGGATGCGCATAAGCTTATTGATTACGGCGGTCATGCCGTACCCTGCAGTGAGGATAACATCATTGGGCCCTGCATTCACATGCTTCTTGATCAATTGGTGTGATCGGTGATACGCCTTTGTCATCAGCGTCCCGGTGAGGGTGGTTTCGGTATGGGTGTTCGCCACATATGGACCGAACTGGGACTGCAACTTTGTCTCTATAGGCTCGTACAATCTTCCGCTTGCGATCCAATCAGCATAAAGAATGCGCCTTGTTCCGTATGGTGATTCGAACGTTGCATCATTCCCGATGATCCGTTCCCTGAATGGTTCGAAATACTTCTCAAGTTCAGTCATACACTTATTTCAATCCTAAATTTGTGTCAAATATATGTTAATTATACCTACCGGACTGCTCAAAACATATGCCACACAATAGAAGGTGCCGAACCCTGACAGAATTGCAGTATAATTCTTACTTTTGACCATGTTTCGGGCCATACGCAATACCTGGCAAAGCGAGTTTTTCAAAAATATAGCCACCCTGATTTCCGGGACCTCTTTTGCTCAGGCATTCTCCATCATAATCTACATTGTACTGAGCCGTATTTTCACGGAAGAGGATTTTGGTGTGTTCGGCCTTTACATGAATATCCTCAACATTACCCTCATTTTCTCCACGGCGAAATATGAGCTTGCCATCCTGCTCCCCAAAAGCGACCGTGAATCGGTCAACCTGCTGGGTTTATCGGGAATGATCAGTGTTGGAGTCAGTTTTGTGCTGCTGGTCATTGTGGTGTTCTTCAATGATCTGATCTGTCGCCTGCTGGGCAGTGAAGAGATTTCCACATGGTTGTATTTCATACCCCTTTCCACGTTACTGGTGGGATTGTTCACCTCCCTCCGGAACTATTCCAACCGTGAAAAACGGTACAAACTCATTGCCGGGGCAAACATTGGTCAGAGTTTAAGCAATTCTTTGCTGAAACTGGGTTTGGGCCTGGTCATTGTTGGAGCGGCGGGACTAATCTACGGGGTTGTTTTCGGTCAGCTGGTGGGTTTCCTGATTTTCCTGGCTGTGCATGTTCGGGTTAACAGGGGCAAGGCCGGCGGGTTACAATTCTCCGAGATGAAAAGGCTGGGGAAACAGTACAGCCTCTTCCCAAAATACAACATGTGGCAGGGTCTGATCAACAACCTGTCAGGAGCCCTGCCGGTCTTTCTCTTCAGCTCATTCTTTTCAATGGCTACTGCGGGATTCTATACGTTTGGTTATATGATCCTTTACAGGCCGGTGAGTCTGCTGGCCAACGCTTTTTACCAGGTGATGTTCCAGCGCTTTGTGGAAAAACAGCATCATGAGTCTTCCATTCTGCCCGAAGTATTGCTCTTTATCAGGCGAACCATCCAGGTTCTGCTGATCCCGTTTATTGTGATAGGAATTTTTGCCCCGGAGATCTTTGGATTTGTGTTCGGAGAGAAATGGATCGAAGCCGGAAAGTATGCCCAGATCATCCTGCCATGGATCTTCATGGTAAGCCTGGTTATGCCACTCTCATTTATTCCGGATCTCTACAGGAAGCAACGGGTGGCCATGATCATCGACGGAGTCAAACTGATGGGCAGGCTGGCCGGACTCATGGTAGGAGTGATGATGGAAAATGTCTATATTGGACTGGGATTGTACAGTCTAAGCAGCACGCTAATGATCCTCTACAGCCTGCTCTGGTATATCCGGCTGGTAAGGAATAACCTGCCCGGTGATGGTTCCGGATCAACCTTAAAGGAGAACGATGGGTAAAATTAGTAAAGCACTGAAGGCCCTGTGGTGGATTATCCGCAAACCGGTTTTATTGAACCGGGTACTCACGGATGAAGACTCATGGCGATCCCATGTGAGGGATACCTACCGGTTGCCTGATGGTCTTCCGGTGATCGGAATGGACCAGCTGATAAAAACGGATTCCGTCTCACTGGGCCCCATGACCTTCCTGGATGGCGGGTCGCTACCTACGGATATGATGTTGCTGGCCTCCCTTGCAGAAAGCATCAGAGATTGTAACTATTTCGAGATCGGAACCTGGAGGGGAGAGAGTGTGGCTACCCTGGCATCCAGGGTAAAGAGTTGTTATACGCTGTGTCTGACCGACGAGGAGATGCAGGCCATGGGCATGCACGAAAAGACCATTGAGTCACACAGGCTGTTTTCTGAGGACCTGGATAATGTGACCCAGTTGAGGGGCGATTCAAGGAGCTTTGATTTCCGGTCACCGGGGAAGAGATTTGATTTGATATTTATCGATGGTGACCACCATTTTGACTTTATCAAAAGCGATACCAGGAATGTGTTTGAACACCTGGTTCATGATAACAGCATTGTGGTGTGGCACGATTATGGATTTCATCCCGACCAGGTGCGGTTTGAAGTGATGTCCGCCATCCTCGAAGGAGTGGGGCCCGGGCGGGCTGGAAAGGTTTATCATGTGGCCCATACCAAATGCGCCATCTATACTGGGAAGAGCTATGCCTTCAGTCCGGCCGGATTTCCGGTTGTCCCGGATGAATACTTCATGCTTGAGCTCATCAGGAAGAAAATTAAAAAGCCCCATCACCCTGCCCAATAAAGCCTATGGATAAACCCTACCGTATATTGATCATTCCCTCCTGGTACCCGCCCGACGGTGGCTACTTTTTCAAGGAACACAGCGAAGCTATACAGCGGATGGGATGGCAGGCGGATGTCCTGGTGAACCGTGTGGTGGGAGTGAGGAAGCTGATCCAGGCCGGCCTTTCAGCTTTTCGTCGCTATTCAGTACAAAATGAAAATGGCCTTCGTGTGATCAGGTCCGTATACCTGAAAATCCCCGGCAGTGAAAAGCGTAACATCAGGAACTGGGCAGCCAGAACAAAGCGGATCTATAGAAAATATGAGAAACAATTTGGTAAACCCGACCTGATCCTGGCCCACAGTGTAACCTGGGCTGGCTATGCAGCATCACTGATCCGGGAAAGCCACCATATTCCATACGTGGTGGTAGAGCACAGAAGCTTTTTTGTCTGGAGCACCGAAAAGGCCCGCAGAATGGTAAAACCTTACTACCTGCCCTTTTTTGAAAAGGCCTACCGCGATTGCAGCAGGCTGGTGCTGGTTTCCGAAAGTCTTTTGACCGGGCTAAAAGCACTGATGCCATGGATCGAAGAGAAAACCATGGTCATCCCCAACATGATCCGGGAAGAGATGTTCCTCCCTCCTTCTGAACCACGGAAAGCAGATCCATTTATCTTCATATGGGCGGGAAGGCTCGAACACGTAAAAGGACTGGACCTGTTGCTTAAAGCTGCTCAGAGCCTGAAAACCCGTACCAGTACTGTATTTTCGATCAGGCTGGCCGGAAGGGGATCACTCCGATCGGAACTGGAACAGATGGCAGAGAACCTGGATGTATCTGAGCGGGTACAGTTCTTGGGCAGGCTCTCCAGGGAGGATATGCAAAAGGATATGCAGGAGGCCAATTGTTTTGTATTGCCCACCCGCTATGAAGCCTTTGGTGCAGTCCTTATCGAAGCCATGTCCACTGGCCTGCCAGTGATTGCCACCCGGTCGGGAGGTCCCGATACCATTGTTACAGAACAGAGCGGACTGCTCATTGACACAGACAACGCCGGCCAGCTGGCCGATGCCATGGAACAGATGATCCGGCATCATCAGGAGTATTCACCGGAGAAGATCAGGGCACTGACACTTGAACGATACGGTCAAACCAATGTCATGGAGCAATACAACAAACTATTTCTTCAGCTGCTCGAAGAATAAATTCTGCCAATAGAATTTCTGAAATAAAAAATTTTGTAAATTTGCACTCCCAAATGGTGGATGTAGCTCAGTTTGGTTAGAGCGCTGGATTGTGGTTCCAGAGGTCGCCGGTTCAAGCCCGGTCTTCCACCCTAAAACGATTCAACTGCTTGATAATCAGGCTATTGAAAATAGTGTTTTGTACGCCTGCGCCAACTTCTGCGCCAATCTGCGCCAAATTTGACCTGGTACGAAATCCACCTTCAGAACAAATGTACCCTTTCAAAAAAGCCCGGCTCAATGATTGCAGCAAAGACCTCTCGAAAAGATGGTATATTGAATTCTATGCATGGGATGCTCAACAGAAAAAACTTCTTAGGAAACGCTTTTATGAGATTAACAATTTTGCTGGTCTGAAGGACCGCATGATCTATGCAAACAGGATCATCAATCAGCTGAATAAGCTCCTGGATGAAGGGTACCATTTTGATCTGAATAAAGTGCCGGAAGAAGTCACAGGTGAACCCATCAGAAACTTAAACCTCGGCGAGGCCCTTGATCATGCCCTGGAGATAAAAAAACCTTCGATCAGATCCACATCTTACCCGTCGTACAAAAGCACTGTAAAATATTCAAAGAGTGGGCCGCAGAGTATCGGCTAATGAGCGCAGATGTAGCCTTGTAAACGGGAAATAACAATGTCGCTTTTTTCGCAAATAGGAATGTACCGTTTTTAGCAAATAACGATGTACTGATTTTAGCAAATAAGAATGTACATTTTCTTTTAAGGAGGAAGATCTTTCCTTGAAGAGAATGTTCTCCATTTTTTCACTTAGACAAGATTAGAAGCTCAAGACTTCATTGTTAACAATGTTGTTTTGAGTCAGTTGGGAATATCCTGTAATTGGGTAACCGATATAATTACTAACCCATAACAGGAGGATCCCCCCATGAGAAAGAAACTAATGCAAAAATGGCTTATGTACCATGAAGTTCACAGACAACGCAGAGAAGATATCAGCAAATTAGCTGAGGAATTGGATATTAAACCAAATCTTTTGTATAGGTGGAGAAAAGAAGCCAAACAAGCCCGGGGAGGGGCTTTCCCTGGCCATGGGAACCCTAAGCAAACGGAAGAACAGAAAGAGATAGCCAAGTTGAAGAAAGAGCTGCGGGATACCCAGATGGAAAGGGATATATTAAAAAAAGCAGTGAGCATTTTCTCCAAGAGCGATGGCAAATATTCCAATTCATAAAGGATTATTGCACAGTATTTCCCATTGAGAAGATGTGTAAAGTGCTGAAAGTTAGCAGAAGTGCATATTATAGTTGGTTGAACCATAAACCAAGCAAAAGGGAGTTGGAAAACGAGCGCCTTACCCGTATTATCCGAAAGATTTTTTTCAAGAGCAAAAAGACTTATGGTAGCCCCCGGATCACTATGAGGTTGAAGAAGCTGGGGTTCCGGATCTCAAAGAACCGTGTGGCGGCCATTATGAGGAAAGAGGGCCTTAGAAGTGTTGTCAGGAAGAAGTTCGTTGTGACCACTGATTCAAAGCACCATTATCCGGTTGTTGGCAACTTGCTCAATCGCAATTTCATGGTCAGTGGCCCTGGCCAGGTTTGGGTTTCTGATTTGATCTATATCAGGACTTATCAGGGCTGGTTCTATCTTACAGTGATTATTGACCTCTGGGACTGGAAGGTAGTTGGATGGTCTCTGAGTAGATCATTGAAAGCCGTTAATACGGTGATCCCGGCCTGGATCATGGCCGTGAAGAATCGGCCTGTTACCAGGGAGTTGATCTTCCACTCCGACCGGGGGATCCAGTATGCCTGTAATGAGTTCAGGACCCTTCTGGAGGGATATGGACTGGTCAAACGCAGCATGAGCCGGAAAGGTAACTGCTGGGACAATGCGGTGGCGGAAAGCTTCTTCAAAAACCTGAAAATGGAATTGGTTTATCAAAAGAAATACCGCACAAGGATGCAGGCTGCACTGTCAGTCTTTGAATATATTGAGTCCTGGTACAATACCGATAGAATTCATTCATACCTGGAAATGTCAATTAAAGATTTTAATGCGATAAATAATGAACAAAAACTAATAGCTTAACCTACTGTCCGAGAATGGGTAGAAACATCAGTCCTGACATCTGCAAAAACCTGGGCTCTATTTCCCAACAGGTGGCCAAATAAAATGGAGATTCCATTTAACGTATCGTTTTCGGTAGCCACAATAAACGCTTCTCTGATGCCATTCCAGTCAAAAGATGAATTAAGGATCGCTTCACTAAAATCTCCGTTGGGCATGAAATCTGTCCATTGTCTCTGCCCCTGAAATCCCATGGCTATTGCGTTGTGACCATTTGCCTCTTCACCAAACCCCATCTCTTTCAATTTGGGATTACCCGTCATCAAGTCTCTGAAGATGAATGTCATTTTAACGACAACCTCCCAAATGGCATCATTTTCCCGGTGCGATTTTTTCAACTCCACAGGATTCTGATCCTCACCCTCCAGGCAATATTCTCTGGTCCACTTGATCGCTTTCTCATATTCAACCGGATCAAAAATATTCTGCTGCAACCTCCTGATAATCTCGGTCATATCAACATATTCGTTTCGCATTCCAAGAAAATCCTGAAAGAAATCTTCATCCACAATCATCCGGCTATTCCCATGGAAACATTTCCTAATGACAAATAGGATCTGCCTTTCATTGATGCGACAGCTATTTCTGCTCTAGCGAAACGTAAGATCTTTTCCTTTACATCTTCTGGTATTGAAGGATCTTCCGAGTCCTGAACGTTTTCCCATATATTCCAAAAGCAGGGATCCCTTTTTGGTTGTGAGCTGCTAACGCTGCTGCCAGATAGACTGCCCCGGGCCGCTCAGTTCCGTTAAATCCCCAGACAGCCTGAGGAATGCGCTTGTCCATAAAGATGGTCTCTGTCCCGTAGTACCAGCAAGGCGTTACTGAAATAACCACTCCAACGCCATTTTCTTCAAACTTAGTAGCGCAATCCGCTGATTCTTTTACCCCGCCTATGGTCGAATCGGCTATGATACACGCTACCACCTCTCCATTTGCATATTTAATATTCTCCGTTAAAAGCTTCTCTAAGCTTCTCGCCATATTCATGGTTTGCAGTTCCATGGATTCTCTCACTCCGAGTTTTCCTCCCCGTCCGTCAAAGACCGGACGTATCCCTATCTTCAAATTTATATTTTTTTCTGTTTTCTTAGCTATTCTGTTTTGCTGGTGGTATGATTCTCACTGGAACAAAATAATTTTGCAGGACATTCAACCCTGATATCATATTTAGTAAGATCTCGAATGAATGGTCACACATTACCTCCAGATTCTGTTCGGCACACCACAATCCTCCGGCAAATAATTGAAATGAATCTACATTGTCAAAACATGCCACTTTTATGTCTTTTGGTATTTTGTATCCAAGTTTGGTGAGAATTTTTAAGCCCAATACACCCAATGCATTGTTGGTGAAGAAGATGGCATCAATATTCAGACTTAATATTTTTTCAATGGCCAGATTCATCTCTTCTTCTAAATTCTGAGGTGAGATTGAAAATACATATTCATCCTGGTAAATATTATTCTCTTTCAATGTATTCCAATAACCTTCGATCCGATCTGAATGTGCTGTAGACTTAAAAGAGTATGTAACTGCGGCTATCTTCTTGGCGCCCTGTAATATTAAAGCCTGAGTCAAAGTCATTGCTGCAGTCTTGTTATCAGACACTACAAACGTAGACTCCAGGTCTGACAAATATCTGTCAATAAATACAAATGGAATTCCTGATTTTTTAATCTCTTTAATGATTGAGGTTGATGAGATTTGAGGTGTTATAATCATGCCCTCGACATTCACCCCGATAAACCTTTCAATAAGCCGGCGAAACTTCTCTTTGTCCTCATCAAAGCTACCGATTAACAACTCATAATCAGATGAGAAGGATAGTTCTTCCATCCTTTTAGACATTCTGGCAAAAAAGTGATTTGAGATATCCGGTACAACCAGTGCTATTAATCCGGATCTGTTTGTTCGCAAAGCCCTGGCCTGCAGATTGGGTTTGTATCCCATATCCAGTGCAGCCTTTTCGATTCTGTTTATGGTATCAGGCTTTATTCTCTTCTGTTTTCCTTTCCCGGATAATACGATAGATACCAAGCTGGAAGATACCTCTAGTTTCTCTGCAATATCGCGAATGGTCACGCTGCTTTTTGCCATATCAACTTGTTGTATTACAGAATATTCTAGTTAAACCAATCATTGAAATTAATACTTTTTTGCAAAACCACTATTTCGGAGACCAATGGCGGCTGAAAGAGCCTCTGGAGACCCTTCGTTTAATTTTTAAACCAGTGATATCTTGAGGAAGACTGCTTATGTAGCCTGGAGTACCCATCGCTGCATCTTTGACCTCTATCAACCATGAATCTGGCAATTTGCCGCTTACATATCCACTATAATAACCATCTGTTCCCTTTATCATAAATTCGGGATACCACATCAAATCTCTCCAATATGGTTCATTATCATTATATACATACTATATTTTGGCCTGTATTATTTTGTTTGGGGATTGAATTTTTGCCCTGAATGCTGTTCCGGCAGCAACACTTCTGCCTCCAAAAATATACCCTTCCTCAACTTCTGTAAATGACAAACTATCGATCACAGTGATGGGTCTCTCTTCAAATACATGCTTGATCCACATATTCCAGTTCATGAAGTGTTTTTCAGACATGGGAGCATGTCTGTAATTTGGAATATACTCAATGGACCATTGGGGGTCTATACTCTCCTGAATCTTGTTAATGTCATACATGCTATAACCGTCCTCATTTGTAGCCCCGATATACAACACATCTGCTTTCACCATTTTTTGCGTTAAAAAGGGTGATGTTGCTCGCCATTTTGTACTGTCTTTTCCCCATTCGGTCTCATTGCCCATATACACAACCCCTGTTATTCTTTGAGAATCAATCGCAGCTGCCATATATGCCTCGGTAGCTCGTTTACTATGGCCCCCGATAACCGCGCTAATCTTATCGTCAACTTCTAAAATATCTGCCATCACATCAAGAGCAAGCAAATAGGGAATGGCCAAGCGCATATAATGATGGTGTATTGGATCTTTTGTCTGGTTATAAAGGTCGATTAAAAACCTAATGGAAATTTCTTTACCAGGTTCATCTTCATACTCCCTGGGAACAGGACACACCATTACAGGGTATCCTGTTTGCGCTGCTATTGATTCGCCGTAATTCTCAAGGAATGCATCTCTCCATGGGCCATCTCCATTCCCACTCCAGTTTCTTCTTCCAACAACAACAACTTTATTTTTTTTGCTACCTGATGTGGCATTATCTGTAATTGGAATATAGATTACGGAAGGGTGTTTGAACACCCTGTTGTTGCTTATCTTACTGGAGAAATTTATTTCAATTCTACGCAATTTCAGATCAGAATCATAGTCGGAATCAACGATCTCATCCTTGATTATTTTATAACCATCATATACCATAAGCTCCGACACCCGGCTCATCATGGAGGAAGGGGTTTCAAATCCAACCGCATCATACGCCTTTGTTTGTCCAAAAACACAATATGTGGTTGGCACAACAATCAAAAAAAACGCAATTTTTGCAAGAATGTTCAACACATGATTGTTTTTGACGGATTTAATCTTTTACATAAGATTTATATATTACCTGCTAAGAAAGACCACTTCTTAGCAGGTAATTCAATTCAAGTTGCTGATATATTATTAACTAAAGTTTCGCACTTGTTTTAACGCATATGAAATCAGTTGCTTATAAGCCGATTTCATATGTTAAGTATTTGTTTATCAATATTTTAACGTTTCCATTTTCAGTTAAGCTGCATTTTTCATTTCTAACTCGTTTTGAAGCAACCGGTTAATCATCTCGTATGCTTTCTCATCGTTTAAGATCTTTTCCAATATATCCATCTCATCTATTCCATCGAACAATGCATCAATCAGCCTTAACAGTTCTATGAATAATTCCCATAATCTTTCATTCAGCCGGGACTGTATAACACCCTCCCGGACCTGATCAAATAGCGCACCTTTGGACTCATAGTGTTCAAACCTGTATTTCAAAGTCAGTAAAATATGCTGTATCATAGTGATAGTCGTATCAGCAATCTGAGCATCAAAATCATTGGACTGACATTTTCCTAACCCCAGCAGCTGCTTGGCTTCCTTAAAAAAAACCTCCACGGACCACCGGATTTGGTATATTTCAATCATTCTGATAAATGAAAGCTCTGTGTTAGTTGTTATAAAAACCTTCCATTTACCATTTTTCCCCTGCCGGCTGAAAAACATTTTTATGGGCGTTCCATTGTAACCCACAAGTGCCTCTTTATAATACAGTCTCAGCTTTCTGCATCTCTTTTCCTTTCCAAGCATGTTACGGATCTGGCTATGGGTGAGCTTCTGATCAGAGTAATCAAACTTGGTCCTGGGAGTTTTGTACATACCAATCAAATGTATCGTCTGCTTCTTTACTCTGTGGACCGCACTAATAAACGCCTCACATGTAAACCAGCTGTCCATCAGTATATAATCTACCTTAATACCCTGGGATATGGCTCGCCAGAACATCTTTATCGCACTTTCTATCTTGGTGCTGTCGACCTCCCTTGCCCTGTCCCAGGAATGGGTCCCTTTTTCCCGTTTCTTCCGGTACTCTTTCTTTTTCAAACCAAACGGCTTGTCAGCATTCTTGCCCCTTTCCCGATGCAGGGAAAAATCCAGTGGAATAAATGAAGTCCCATCCCAGTAACCCATGGCCAAAAGCTTATACCCAAGAATACAACGGTTTGATACATGATCCCATACCCTCGATATTTTTTCAATATACCGACCTGTTTTGAGAAGGTTGCTGTCTTCAACAATAAGACACTTTACTGCATCACTGACTCTTTCGCCACTAGCCTCTGCCAGCTTTATACACTTCATACAAAACAACCACAATATCATTCTCCAGCAGATGCCGGTATTATTCTTAAACCGGTAAAATGTATCCTTAGAGGCCTCCAAATGATTTGCCAGAACACTGCCGGTCAAAGAATTTACTGTCTTTAAACCCAGGAAGGGCAGGCAAATCAAACATGAGAAAATTGATTTAAAGCTGTACCCCCTTTGTTTCATAGGATTCAGGCATTTGCACAAGCCTGAAAATGAAAAACATTTCAAAGAACCTAAAATAAAATCCGGTTCAAGCCACCTGGGGGTAAAACCGTTTTTTAATTCTGCAATCTTATTGATATCTTTACTCTGCAGCATGATTGTTTGTGTTTGGATTCACAATTAATATACTCATAATCAGTATATTAATAGAATAATCGTGCTGCTTTTTTTAACTATTACTGCTTAATTATCAACATTTTAGAGAACTGCGAAACTTTAGTTATTAATATTTAGATTTCTACCACACTGCCTGCAGAATACCTTAAACTGGACAGATTCGGGTCATCTGTATCTACATCAGCTTGTACTTTGAATATGAAACGAAAACCGCTTCCCGGGTCATACTCCGTATAGGTGTAGGTGTTCGGACCATCAGGAATTGTAACTGTTGATATCTTAATATCATCTTGGAAAACAGTCAAAAAAACAGACACAGGATGTAAGATGTCATCAGGGAAATTGGTTGGCAGGTCCCAATTGAATACAATTTCGGGTTCATTTGCACCATACGTTAAGTTACTGATAGGGTCAATACTTTCTCCTTCTTTTGATTCAAGTATATCCCGATCATAACAACTTGTAACAGATATAGCTAAAATAAACAGTAAGCATATATATGAATATTTCATGGTTGATTTGTTTAAGTTGGTTAGTAATTATGGTTTTGAACGTAGACACCTTCAGATAAATTAATCTGAGATTGAGGAATGGGCATATACTCATTTTTTCCTGCTGTGAAAAAGGCGTTGCTGAACCAATCTTTTCTTGGTGTTTCTTCCGTAAAATATTTATTCAAAACCTCTGCGGCATCATTCCACCTGACAAGATTGAAAAACCGCGTCCCTTCGCTTGCAAACTCCAGCCGGTCCTCAAACTTATAGGCTTCCCAGGCGTACTCATTTGACCAAGTGCAATTCACGCCGGGTTGATAAAGTTCTATGTTATAATCAAGAATAGGTGAACCATCTTCCATCAACAACCGTCCCTGGCTATTTATTGCGCGTCCTCTAATATCATTAATCAGTGGCAATGCTTCAATTTCCCTGTTTAATCTGATCAATATTTCTGCTTTCCACATGAGAATTTGTGAGAATCTTAGCAATCTTTTATTCATAGAATTTTGACGATTCTCCCATTGACAGGAACAGTCAGGATGGACTTGTTCTTTGAGGGAGTGTATATAACCATATACATCTGGATTTCTTGATCCAAGACTGTCATATTTCAATAATGGATCGTATTTCCAAGGATGTCCCGGGATAGCGACGGTGTGACTTAATCTGGGATCAAATGTGTTGCCATCAAAATACGCGGTATAATTGTTGTGTAACTCTGCATCATTAAAAGTTTCAAACAGAGGCAATCCATCGGCACCTGTTCTAAACGCATTGACTAGATTATAACTTACCTTATTGAAATCACAGCAACGATATGAGGGTTGCCATCTTGGAGTGTTTAGTGTTACTCCGTAATTCAAGCGCCCTTTGGTTGTTCCGTCATTAATGGAGAATTGCAATTCAAAAAGAGACTCTTCATTATTTTCATAATCGAATAAGAAGTTCTCAGCATAATCTACGGTCAATGCCCTGTTACTTTTTGAGATTATGTTGTCGCACAGTTCTAAAGCATCTTCAAGTATACCTGCATTAATGCTTATCAATTGATGCTCCTCATCTTGCTTATAAGCCATCCACATCAAAGTTTTCACCATATATGCTTCTGCAGCAAACTTTGTTGGTCGACCCGGATCATCCTGTACGTCGGGCAATTTCTCGCTGGCAAATTCAAAATCATCATAGATAAGCTGCCACAGGTCTAAATCATCATCAGCATCTGGGGACCTGTTGGGTACCATTTTAATATCAACTGAAGTCATATCCTCAGTGATGTAGGGGATCCACTTATACCTCTCTTTCATAACAAGATGACTGAAAGCCCTGAGAAACTTCATCTCTGCCAACCGGGCATCCTTCAAAGGATACTCATCTTCAGTTACTGAATTGATCTGTCTGATCGCTGAGTTGATCCTTGATATTGTTTGATATGAGCTCTCCCATAGCTGCGTATTATTTCCGACATTGGCTGTCACAGGAGCAAATATCTCCATTTCATAGAAGGCACTTTGATCGGTCAATCCTGATCCTCCCTTGTGGGTGTTATCTCCCCTGGCATCTCCATAGAACCAGCCGTCAAAAGTTTGTCTGTAACTCTTTTGTGCTATATGTGAATATGCTGATATAACAAAACCATCAATAAACTCTGGTCCAGACAGATTGTCCTCAGTTAATACACCTTTTGGTGCAACCTCTAGAAAAGACTTGTCACACGCTGGTGCTAAAACTGCAAAAATCACAACAGGAATTAGAATATTATATCTCTTTTTCATTTCTCTTGGAATTAAAAGGTTGCTTTTAAACCGATAGTAAAGATTGACGGACGATCATATGCATTTTCGAAATCTTCCACAATCTCCGGGTCGACGCCTGTAAAGGCGTTATCTCCCGATCTCTTTGTAAATTGGAGCGTATTTTCAGCTGATATGTACACTCTTAAATACTGCACATTGAATTTTTTTGAAACATGCACTGGCAGGGTATATCCAACTTCAATATTTCTGAGTTTTAGATAGGAACCCGATTCAACAAAATAGGTGGAACTTGCTGTCTCTTCGTTCCTGTTTAATATGGACAGAGCAGGTATCATAGATGAAGTATTATAAGGAGTCCATGCATCCAGAACCCGGGTTGTGTGGTTTCGACCTGCAATCACGCCGGTATTATAGAAATCACTCAACAACTTATAATCATTGTATACATCATTTCCTAAGACCCCTTGTAAGAAAAGGTTTAAATCAAATCCTTTAAATTCAAAGTACGTATTGAGCCCATAGGTCAGGTCCGGTTCTCTAATCCCTATCCATGTCCTGTCGTACTCTTCAGTGATCCTTCCATCTCCGTCCAGATCTTTAAATTTCATGCGCCCTACACCTTTGCCATTTTGCTCAGGCCCTTCGTCAACTTCCTGCTGGTTCTGATATATTCCGTCATATACAAATCCATAAATCGATCGATACGGTCTTCCCAGAATATCATCACCAAGGCCATTTCCGCCATATGAATAGACAACGGCTGCCGGCAGATCATCAATCTTATTGCTATTGGCTGCTAAATTACCTGTAATGGAATAATGAAAACCAGCATTTGATTGGTTGCGGTAAGTGATTCCCAATTCAACTCCGTTGTTTGTCATATTGGCTGCATTGATCCAGGTATCACCACCTTCTCCAATCGTGCCTATATAGTCAGGTTCATACAGCATCCCGTCGGTAATCTTATGATATACATCGAAGGTTCCGGATAATTTATGATTAAATAATCCAAAATCCAGGCCAACATTGGTTTGCTCGGTAGCTTCCCAAAAAAGGTCTTGGTTGCCCCTGTGTGTAAGCCTGTATCCTGAGGGCATCAACCCCTGCGGCGATCCATCAATCATATATGCTGTTCGTTGATAATCTGCATCATATGAATCAGTAATTGCATTGCTGCTAATATTTGAGTTGCCATTCATGCCCCAACTTACTCTAAGTTTTAAATCAGAGATCACGTCAATTGATTGCATAAATTCTTCATTGCTTAATCTCCATCCAAAGGAAGCAGATGGAAAGAACCCGAATTTATTGTTTGTTGGAAATTTTGAGCTTCCATCATAGCGGGCGGTAATGGCGATAAGGTATTTATTTTGTAAGGAGTAGTTAATCTTTCCAAAGTAAGATAACAGGGTGATTTCACTGCCGTAGCCTGTTGCAGTTACATTCCCGGTTGCAGCACTCAGGTGTGCGTAATCATAATTCTCTAATTCAATTTGTTCTCTGGAACCTGAGAACTCCTCACTGTAGGCCCTGAATGATTCCATCCCTGCAAGAACATCCAGACTATGAATGTCGTTTGAATAGCTATACTGAGCCGTGTTGGTCCAGGTCCAGATAAAACTTTTGCTATTGTAGCTGGAGACTCCATTCAATTCATCACCCTGACCACCTTCCTCTTCCCATGAAAAATCTATGTGGCGGTAATTTCTTGCGGAGTATTCAATACCGATCTGAGATCTCAAAGAGAATCCTTTGAAGAGTGTCAAATCTGCAAACATAGAACCAATTGCTTTAACCCTTTTGCTATCGTTAACTTTGTCCAGGGTTGCTATCCTTGTTGGATGTCTGTGTTCGTCCATACCGGATTCCAGAGCCGAACCGCCCCATGTCTCACCGTCTATGGCATATTCCGGAGCGATGGAAGGCATGACCAGGGCCCTGTAAATATTGTTCTGAGTGTTATAATTGGTAGCCGATACTCCAAGATTCTCACCAATCTTTAATTTGCCATCCAACAAATCATATGAAGTATTTATTCTTGCGGATATTCTCTTTAAATAGGTATGAATCTGGGCTCCATTGTTCTCATAATAGTTCAGTGAAAACAGTTGCCTTGCTTTGTCAGTGGCACTGCTCACACTAAGCTGGTGGTTCTGGCGTCTTCCATTTTGAGTAATCAGATCAAACCAATCTGAATCTGCTGCTCTCATGGTATGAGCTGCATTTAACCATTCCGTTGTATTGATATTATTTAATGTGGGCACCCCGTTTACTTCATTCCAGTCGTAATCATAAAGCATGGTTTGAAGGTTTGGATCCAACCCATCATTTACAGCAGCCTGCCAGGTTGCCCTTCCATACTCTTCTGTATTCATAAGATCAGGTTTCCGTAAATAGGTGTTGACCCCTACAGAGCCCTCATAAGAAACAGAAAAATCTCCTGGTTTGCCCTGTTTTGTGGTTATAAGGATAACGCCGCTTGCTGCTCTTGATCCATATATACTTGCTGAGGCAGCATCCTTTAAAACTTGCATGGACTCAATGTCCATTGGATTAATCTCCCTTAAATTGGCATTGGTCGGTAGTCCGTCAATCACCAGGAGCGGGGGAGATGAGGTGGATGAGGTTCTTCCACGTATTTCGATATTTACGTCTTCTCCGGGATTCCCATCGACTGTAATATAGACCCCCGGGATTTTTCCCTGAAGTGATTTCATCACATTGGATGAACTAACACTTTCTAAGTCTTTTTTATCAATAACAGTGATGGATCCTGTCAGATCAGCTTTCCTCTGGGTCATATAACCTGTTACAACTACTTCTTCTAAACCGATGATATCCTCCTCAATTACAACATCGATTATTGTCTGATCTGAAATAACTATTTCAACTGTTTTCATTCCAACAGAGGAGAAGACTAATTTCTCACCTTCTTCTCCAATATTAATAGAGTATTCTCCGTTGAGATCGGTAATTGCACCAATCAGTGTACCTTTCACAATGACATTAACACCTGGGAGTAAAGTTCCGATATTGTCAGTAACGACTCCTCGTACCTCTCTTTGGGCGTCATCTTGTGCCACTATTTGAGAGATAGAAATAATGCATACCATCAATAGTACGCCTAAACGTTTTATTATGGCAGAGGATGATAAAGAGTTTTTTTCCATACTGTTTAGTTTTGATTCAAAAGGTTATTATTTATATTGAAGGATTAATGATTTTCCATTGCCTGTTGCCGGATCACCGTACTTATGAAGCTTTATTCTGAATTCAGCGGTGTCGAATTCCGATAAATCAACTTTTATACTGTTTGCAGGATAATCAACGATCCCCAGCACTTTTAGAGTTCTAAAATTTGTACTTGCTTGCTCTGAGGCGGTCTCCAGATTGATTTGGATTTTAGCTTCAGGATCGAGCTCCCATTCACCTGAATTCTCCCAATGAATCTGAACATTCGATTTATCATTTGCATCTATCCTGATGTTATCAATAAATAGAAGTGCTCTGTACCAGACCCGTTGCCTGGAAGCCTTAAAATCCTCCGGATGAGAATAGGTTCCTAAAAAATTATACCTTTCTGCACCTGAGTTATTTATATCCTCACCCTTTTCGAAAGCAACGTAGAGATATTTCCAAAACTCTGAATGCATATTATGTATCACTCGCTTGGACTCCACACCGGATGCACACCTCGACATGAGTTCCCATTGAGATAACTCCAATGGTTTAATATCAAAATCTATTGCATTAGGCCTTTTAGGGGTTGCATCAAATCTTTTCCAACCATAAAAATCACCGAGCCAAACTTCAGTGTATCTGTGCCCATTGCCTGCTGAAGACTCCTCATCCCTTTCAAGAAATTCATCTTCATCGCCGGTCCACGCTGTCCATCCTTTTTCCTGGGTAACCCCATGCCATCTTGAGGGAATCCCGATGGATCTGTAGGCACCAACAGTGAGCATTGCAGTTCCGGAGCACGCAATAATATTATCAGTATAATTCCCATTGGATGATAAGTCTGCTTTATAGTGTCCCGGGTTTGCGTTATAATTACCCAATTCAAAATCATAGGTTGCATAAAAATTCTCCTCATCCTTTGGATAATGATAATTTTCCATGATGTACTCTGTTGTATTTCTTGCAATCCAATAGGGGTCTGCTTTATTAATGTTTACTCCATATTCGCCGAAAACATAGTCAGACACCCTGTCATAAAACGTAGGATAGATAAGAGGTTCATCCGTAAATCTGTAGAGCGTGTCATCGTCCTCAATATATTTTGGAGCTGCATGGAGGGGATAGTGATTCACCAGGTGCGGATAGACGAATTGTTTATATTCCCGTGTCCAAAATTTTAAATAGAGTTCTGATTCATAGGTACGAATGCCAGGATGTTGAGATACTGGGTATGTAAACATTGTATAAAACTGTCTCGCATTTGGATCATCAGCCGGATCAAAAGAGGAGTGCTTGACTTCAACATCTGAGATGTTTGTAATGTCTTGAATTCTTAGGGAGTTAGGGAGGATTCCTTGATGTCCTGTGTACTCATTTCCATATGGGTGGCAGAAAGTATGATACACCTCCCCCCTTGGGTTTTCAACGCCGTCTTCAACAGTAGAACGGATGTTTAATCGCATCTCCCTGTACTTTTTGGGCCCTTCATATGCAGATTGAAGGTTATCTAACACATTGATTCTATGTATGATAAATGAATCACCCCTCTGTTCAGGAGCCCAAAGGTGATTCGTTCCAAAGGCCAAGCCACCATTGAATAAATTATCATGGAGGGGTGATGAAGGTAAATTGAAAAAGAAAACGCCTCTTCCGCTGTTGGAATCGATCAGATAAATAGATTCTTTTCCAATGGTGCCCCAAAGATATTGATAACCATCAACAGACATGGATGTGAGTGCTAAACTAGGACTAACACCTTCATTCAGAGGTTTCCCCGGCCCTGGTAATTGATGAGAAAGTTTAGGATCAGGAGCGAAGGAATTTTCAAAATCTCCCAATGAAAACTTTACGATTCCACGGCGCATCTGGAGTTGCTGGTCTTCAAAACCGCTTGGATCAAAACTGATATAAAGAAAATCTCCTTGTCTGGTTACACCAAACACCTCTTTTTCTCCTATCTCAAATCCATCTGATTTCAGATCAACATAGCGCTGAGTGCTTTCCTCAATATTGTACCTGCATAACCTGCTGGTGACTGTTTGTGAATTCCTGGAGTAATCAATAAAATATAGGATGTCATGACCTCCTTCTCTGCTAAATTCGAGCCCGCGTGGAGAGACAATATCGTTTTCAAGCCCAATCGCTTGCTCATATCTAAGCTCAAGATCATTGGGACCAATGGAATAAGTGTAGATCTTTTTTGCAACACCGTCCAGGATAAATAGAGTATTGGATGCATCACCTTCTTTGATTGCGAGGCCGTTGACCGAGCTTAGCTTCTTGTTCAGAGTGAATTCCTTCTCACTTTCTCCAATCGCCACTGGGTCGGGTGTGTCTGTTGTTGTAGAACAGGCAGTTAAAAAGCATGCAGTGCATAGTACGATTGTTGCGTAATGAATTAAATTAAGGAACGATTTGTACTTCACGGTTGATTTCAGTTTTATGATTTTTATTTTTTTCTCGTGTATTCAATTACATCCTCTATCCAACCATCGATGTTCTCAAATGGGAACAACCGGATGGATACTACATCAGCAGTGAAATTGTAACGAAGATTTCCTGTTTCGGGATGGGCTGAAAGTGGGTTAGAGCCGACGCAAACAAATTTTATGGAGTGTCTGCCCGGATTAAAATTAAAGAGGCCTATTTTGCGTTCTTGTCTTTGCCCATAAATATAATCCTCTCTTTCATTTTTTTGATAGATATTGTAGAAGTCCAGGGTTTTATTGATTTGTTCAGGTGACATATTGTTCACCAAACCTACCCTATAACCTCCGGAAATATGTGATTCCCCGGCTACATCAATTTCTTTATCATCAATGTATACTTTCCATATTCCATTGTCCTGGCGCAACAGTTGAAATAGTGAAATTGAATATTTCCCTGACTTCTCAATGGCAAAAGGAATTTCAAACCACGATCCAACCCTATTGTTCTCAATTTGCACCCATGATTTTGTATATGTTGCTCTATTATATGGATTTAGCTTGATATTAATATTCCGTGAATGTTTGATCGACTCTATTATTTTCGGAAAGAAAATCACGATTTCTTCATCAATTCTCTCTTTGTATTCCGGAAACTCACACCAAGGGTCTGCTATATCATCCTGATACCAAAATGATACTGAAGACCAATGATCGGGCCGGGAACCGGCAAACCCTAAGGCATTTCCAAGGGTATCAACAACAAATCCGGTTTTTTCAAGCTCAAAGAGCAATGATTTATTGAAAATGATTGGGTCTTCCAGATGCCATCTGTATGCAGAAATTCTGGCATCGGGAGCTCTTGGTTCGAATATGGTGCACCCGGTGTAAAGTCCGCTATGCACCCTCATATTCCATGCTTCATTAAAATAATCTTCAGTGCCGGTTCCATAGATTGAAGGGAGCTCCTCCCCATCAATGTATACGAAATCATCTCCTTCTCCAAACCAATGGCCCATTGCATTATGAGAGGACAATACCGTACCAACATAATGTCCCCTGCCTTTTGCCTTTAGAAGCGTATATGGTTCACCAACTTTGGGGTTTTTATCCTGATGGTATCTGGCATGGAAATACATCATATTTGGGATAACCTCTTCTCTTTTGTTCCAATCGATCATCACGAAACAGCTGGCTGTAGTCTCTTCACATTCGTATGTAATTGTAACTTTGGCACTTTCCGAAAATGGCATGTGCCAATAACAATTCAATGCCCTGCCATACGAAGTGACCTTCACAGGCAAAGAGTTAATATTGGATTTCATTCCATTCCCGGAACCAAAAAAGTCGCCGAAAGGGACTTCAACTGAAGGTACATCTGCACCATCCCAATATATGCGGAGAACAAATGCCCTTGGCCAGCGGATGTTATTGGAAGCATTTGGTACCAGCCAGATGTGTTTAATAACGCCCGGACCCTTCAGTTTAGCAACAACCTTTGTTTCTCCGGGTTGAAATTGTTCTGAGTCAGAATTGATTAGAATATCTCCGCTTGAAGCCCTCATGCTGCTGCCAATTTGGGCAGTAGACAAAGACTCCATCAACTGAGCCTTTACTGGGTCTCCAAGACAAAAGATTACAAAAAGCAAAAGCGAACGTCTCATTCTAAATATTCTGTTACTTTTTAATCATGCCGGTCCGGTAAAGCTGCTTCTGAGAATTTCCTGTATGGATTGTGAATCCATACAGGAAAAAATCCAACTAAAAAATCCAACTAAAAAACCTAAACCTATTCTTAAAACATCAATCTAATTTCTCTTTTTTCTCTGCTCTTCCTCTATAACCTTATCCAGCCAGTCTTCAATATTTTCAAATGGAAACTTTCTGATGGATAACACATCAGCAGTGAAATTATACCTCAGGTGGCCTGTTTCCGGATGAGCAGATTGTGGATTTGAACCTACACATACAAACTTAATGACGTGGTTGCCGGGAGAGAACTGAAACAATCCGATCTTTCTCTCTCTTCGCTGGCCATAGATAAAATCTTCTCTTTCGTTTTTTTGGAAAACATTATAGAAATCCAGCGTCTTGTTGACTTCTTCAGGTTGCAACTGATTGACCTGACTAACCCGGTATCCTCCTGCTATATGAGATTCTCCTGCAACATCTAAATCCTGGTCATCAATAAAGACTTTCCATATGCCATTGTCTTCTCTTAATAGTTGAAATATGGAGATAGAGTACTTCCCTTCAGTCTCAATTGTAAAAGGGACCTCCATCCAGGATCCAATGGTATTGTTAACTGCCTGGAACCAGGGCTTTGTAAAGGTTGCTCTGTTGTACTCATTTACTTTCAGTTCAACTTCTCTGGAGTGTTTAATGGATTCTGTAATTTTCGGGAAAAAGAGTACGATCTCTTCGTTGATGCGATCTTTGTATGCAGGGAATTCACACCAAGGTTCTGCTATATCATCTTGATACCAGTAAGCTACCGAAGACCAGTGGTCTGGTCTTGAGCCAGACGAGGATATCGTATTGCCTAGTGCATCAACGATATAGCCTGTACGTTCAATCTCAAAAGTTAATGATTTAGTAAAAATAATTGGATCCTGAATGTGCCACCTGTATGCTGTAATCCTGGCATCCGGAGCCCTAGGTTCAAAAATTGTACAACCTGTATAGAGACTGCTGTGAACCCTCATGTTCCAGGCCTCATTAAAATAGTCTTCTGTGCCTGTTCCCGAGATTGAAGGAATTTCTTCACCATCTATATAGAAGAAATCATCACCCTCCCCGTACCAATGTCCAATTCCGTTTTGTGACGATTGAACAGTTCCAACATAATGCCCGGTCCCTTTTCCCTTAAATACTGTATAGGGCTCTCCAAATACCGGACTCAACTCCTGGTGATACCGAGCATGAAAATACATCAATTCGGTTGGCTCAGAATTGTATTTAACCCAGTCGAATTGATAATATGATCCCGCCCTGTCTGTTTTAGATTCATTTGAAAGAGTCACAACTGCTTTTTTTGCAAAAGGCATGATCCAGTAACAATTCATCCCCCTTCCATACGAAGAGACTTTTACGGGCAATGAATTAACTGTAGCCAGCATTCCGTTCCCGGCTGCAAAGAAGTCTCCCAGTGGAACTTCAACAGATGGTATGTCAGAACCATCCCAATAGATTCTTAATACCAATGCCCGGGACCATCTTATATTGTCATCGGAATAGGGAACCAGCCATATATGTTTTATCTCGCCAGGACCTTCCATTTCAGCGATAATTTTTGTTTCTCCGGGTTTTAATTTCTCGGAATCTGAATTGTCAAATGGATTGCCACTTGAAATTCTCATACTTCTACCTGTCTGCTCAGATTTAAGGTTCTCCAGACTTTGAGTCAATCCATGGGAATAACATCCAAAAAAAAGCGCCAAACTCAGCAATAATAATTTTCCTCTCATTTCTATAAATTTTTAATTTGATATATCGTATGATCAAATTAGCTCAAACGTGTGAGTAATATTCGTACTTTTATACCTTTTTAACAAATATTTGAGCATTTATTTTCAAAAAACTGATTTTTATTCAGATATACCGAATGGATATAATGTACTGACAGGACCAAATCTATAGTCCAATGAATCGAGACGGGTTGTTCCAAACCATGCCCCGGGTGAGTCAACGACCAGTATCGTTTTGGCATAACCGGTTTCATCGAAACCTCTTCGAAAATGTACACGTGATTTTACTACAAAAACCTGATAGTTATCGGGATTAACAGGATCAAACCGAACTCCCTCGGGTGAGGTTATCTGTACATAAGTTGGAGTGATGATCAGCAGATTATTTCTTCCAAATTCAATAGCTGCTATATTTTCATAAGACCATTTTGGCCCGAAAAAAGTCACTCTACCTGTTATTCGGACAGGATTGCCAGCCTGGGGACCTGTAAATGCGCCCACTTCCATATCAAAGGGATCACCGGGTTTGGCACCATTTTGTTTCAATTTTTCGAGTACATGTTCGTCCCTGAGTGTGGCATACAATACACCTTCAATTTGCTCAGTGATGATTTGTTCCAATATCCAGGTAGCATCACCTGGTCGATCGGAGTAATCGCCAAAAACAACAGGAATTTGGTCGCTGTCAATGGTCACCTTGATTCTGTTCACTGCTTCTTGCGGCAGGGGGAATGATCCTCTGGCAAAATTTTCGCGAACTTGCCATATATATTTAGCCATATCATCTGCGATTGAGTCAGCAAGATGTTGGTCGTTATTGGTAATTACATGAACAGTGACACCTATTATCTGGCACATCCGACCATGGGAAACCATAAAAGACGCTAACATAGGTCTCTTTTTTATATGCTTCCCATCTTCTCGCTCTCTCCATGATATTCATTGAAGGTGATTGGCCTGTCCACTGTAAAACCGTTGCAGTGAGCACAGGAGGTTTCCTTGTTGCAGTTGTTGATACATACACGCCTTTCATGGCCTGATAAAGATAATTGGCAGACCTGCCACCCTGAATGAAGGCATCGTAATGAGGGTATCGTTTGTTTACAAATGCTGCATTGGCCCATTTAAGAAACATTTCGTCTTCATTGCCATGCAGATCGAATGAGCCTACAATGGGAACCTGATCACCAACAACCTGCCTTACTCTTTTTGCAATTTCGGCTTCAGGCCGTGGTACGTCTCTTACAGCGAGGGCGCCATGCAAGGCTAAATAAACACCTTGTACCGGCATCTTGGCTTCAAGGTCTTCAATAATAATATGCATGAAATGCTCGAAACTTTCTCTACTGTTCCAGCTGCGCGAAGACCCTCCAAAAACGTGATCCGGAGAGTTTATACCAACCAACTCTATATCACCGAATTGCTTTGATGATTGAACAAATCCTTTCACATAGCTGCCGGCAACAAGAACCTCCTCGCCTGTTAAAAAGTCTCTGTTTTTGGTCCAATCACTGATTTCTGTATCACCACCAGGACAAAAGGTGCAGGTTTCATGCTGATAACGAATCACGGCAACCCGAAATGTTTCTTTTGAAGGTTCAGGATTGCCAGTACAGCTTTGAATCATTAAGGGCCAGGAGAGGGAGAATAGATAAAATGCAAATCTGTTTATTCGTGGAATTGTCATCCTTTTTCGTATTAATCATTTCTGTTATATTTAATCTTTACCTCCCTGAGTTCTGGAGATGGAGGTCATTGTAGCTACTCCACGCTTCCTGAAGGATTTTAAACCTGTCAAACGCATCCCTTCCTGTTTTTTGCCGCGTATCGGTTACCATCTTATAGAGATATTCAACATGTTCCTGTAGCTGGGGTTGGTTATATCTTCCGGGCTCTGTCTTCAACTTGCTTAATTTGTCTGAAAGCAGGACTTTTCTCTTGCCTCCTTTTGTCTCCTCGATGGCTCTTTCAAGTTGCCTGATCTCACTTCAGATCTCTACAAGTACCTTCGCAACATCAAGCGCCAGCTCTTCCTGTTTAATGAGATCGGCAACTGAGGTGCCAATGGTTTCAAGATTCGGATCAATCAGGGATTTAAAAGAGCTCTCGAGTGTTGTGTCCCTGAATGTTAACTGTACTGTATATTTGCCTGGTGCAACCCTGGGTCCGCGAAATTTTTTTACTCCGTCTGAAAGGTAATACCTCTGATTCCAGGATATTTTATACAGGTCCCATCCATCAGGAGTGAGGTTCCTAAGGGTGTCTCCTATGGAATGGATGAGGCTTCCATTCCGGTAAAAACCAAGTGTGATGGTATCATCTTCATCGGCTTCAAGGAGTGTGAAATATGTATTTTATGTTTCATCAACAACATCTTTGGGAGTGAATAGAAAAGGGTCAGCACCACCCTCAGGATTGAGTTCATGAAGGGGTGAAATATCATCCATGATCCAAAACGACCGACCGAGGGTAGAGAGTACCAGGTCCTCTCTTTTTACCTGAAGATCCGTAACCGGGGTGATGGGGAGATTTCGCTGAAAAGGTTCCCATGTCTGACCATCATTAAAGGAGATAAACAATCCGAATTCCGTGCCCGCGTAGAGCAATCCTTCACGATGGGGATCTTCCCGTACAACCCTTGCAGGGTGGTCGGCAGGGATTCCACTAACAGTTCCGGATAACAGGGTCCAGTTCTGGCCAAAATCGTTTGTTCTGTAAAAGTATGGATGGTCATCACCCAGGTAATCACGGTTGATGGCGAGGTATGCTTTTGCCGGATTATGTGGAGATGCATCAATGTTAAAGACCCTTCCTCCCTGTTTCATGTCAGGAGTAATATTTTCCCACGTTTCACCACCGTTCACTGTAATGTGGACCAATCCGTCGTTGGATCCGGTCCATATTGTACCTGCTTCCAGGGGAGATTCCTGGATGGCGTAGAGTACCGCATAGTTCTCTTCACCTGTAATATCCTCCTCAATTGGGCCACCGCTTCTTATATTGAACTCTTCCATATTTGCAGTGAGGTTGGGAGATATGGTTTTCCAGATTTTTCCGCCATTGATCGTTTTGTGAAGGTACTGGGATCCGTAATAGACTACCTCCGGATTATGGGGAGAGACCTCAATGGGGGTGACCCTCTGAAACCGATAGGTAACATCCGAGGGATTGTTTCCATTTAAGCTTTCTGCACCCACATAATTGAGTTGCTCACTCCCGGTAATCCTGTTAAATACACTGAACTTTCCTTTGCAGTTTGAATACACTATATTGGGATCTCCCGGCTTAGGAACAACGGGCCCGGTCTCACACCCGCCTACATTTTCCCAATACATGATGTCATTGAGTGTGGGATTATCCATGCTCGAAAGGGCATTTTTTCCGTGTTGCCTGCTGGGCACACAAATGGTTGAATTGTCCTGTTGCCCCGAGTAGAGGTAATAGGGAAACCGGTCATCCACATCACAACTGTACAGTTCGGCGGTCGGCTGATTAAACAGGGTGGACCATGTTGCTCCCCCATCTCTGGAAATGGATGCCCCACCATCATTTCCTTCAATCATCAGGGATGTATCCTGCGGGTGTATCCAGAGGTCTCGAAAATCAAAATGGGTGGATGTAACGGAACGCCAGTTTTGTCCACCATTGAGTGAACTGTACAACTATTTTGCTCCCGACCAGATATGGTCTGCGTCGCGAGGATTGACACTCAGGTTGGTAAAGTAAAAGGGCTGGAACATAATGTTTTCATGATCCTTCTCTGGTATTTCCACTTTTACTCATGTTTCGGCATAATCGTCTGAACGGTATAATCCTTCCTCTCCTTTCGAGGCTTGGATCATGGCCAATACCCTGGCAGGGTTGTCCTGACTGACTGCAAAATCAATTCTTCCAATCAGTTTTGTGGGGAGGCCTGTTGTCTTGCGCTGCCAGGTGGTACCGCCATCCATGGACTTGAATATGCCATCTTCCGCTCCGCCGCTAATGATTGTCCAGGGCTTTCGCTCTCCCCTCCACATTGCAGCATAGATGATATCCGGGTTGTTTGGAGCAAACTCCAGGTCAATTGCGCCTACCGAATCAGAGAGGAAAAGAACCTGTTCCCAGGTTATTCCCCCATCAGAAGTACGGTATACTCCACGCTCGGCAGATTTCCTGAAGGGCTGGCCGATGACCGCAGCAATGACCAGATCCGGATTTTGGGGATGAATCTCAACGGCGCCGATCTGACCTGCATTTTTCAAGCCGGTATGTTCCCAGGTTTCTCCGGCATCAATAGATTTATACACTCCTTTGCCAACAATTACATTGCTTCTGATGGCATCCGAACCTGTACCCACGTATACAATCTCAGGATCTTCCTGGAAAACAGCAATGGCTCCAATGGAATGGGAAAGAAAGTATCCATCAGAGACATTTTCCCAATGGATTCCGTAGTCTGTTGTTTTCCAGAGCCCCCCACCGGAAGAACCCATATAAAACTGAGAGGGATCCTGCACCACGCCCCGAACTGCCGTAACCCTTCCTCCGCGGGTGAGACCCACATTGTGAAATTGTAAAGGAGGTTTGGGTGATTGTGTTCCGTTGCCTTTCGTTACAGGCCCCTGATCTGACTTCTGCTGCGGATAGAGTTTTGGAGAGGTCGCCAGACACAACAGTGCGAGAAGAACAAGCGATATGTATTTATTCATGTTCGTTATAGTTTATGATGGTCTAAAATAATATGTTGTATGATTATACTGCTCAAACGTGTGAGTAATATTCGTGCTTTTATGGCCTTTTAACAAGTTTTAAGCTGCTTTTCTTCTTTGAACAGGTATATAATTGTTGATAATTCTTCTTGTTTTTCAGTGTATTATTGTATTTCACATCCAGATCACTTCGAAAATATTCCTTAGGTGAGGTTGGGGGTGGATTTAAGTATATACAGTGTCAGTATAGATACAATATTTGATTATTTACGAAATTATTGATAGTTTAGCTCAAACGATTAATCGATGTTGAATATCAGTTTGCTGAATCTATTTATTTCTTGCTGGAAATGCCTTATATGTGAGGCTTCCGGATAAATTTCACAGAAAAATGATTAGATTTTTTTTTACTCTGGTTGCAGCAGTCTTCCTGATGTTCCTTGTTAATTCCTGCCAGAATCGAAGGCCTGATTTGGTTGGAGGAACCATTCTTTCCGATCTGGCCAGACCAATCGACGGACGAAGCATGCGTTCATCCTCTGCCAAAACGGGTGAGGATGGCAAGCCCATTTCGCGAAATACCGATAACTCCCGGGTTAAGCCCGGAGAAACCAAGGTGGTACTGGATGCCGAAGGGCCTGGCGTGGTTACCCACATGTGGTTTACCTTTCTGGGACCGGGTCGCCACACCTGAGCAACCAACGGATCATCCACTCATCAGGAAATTTTATTGAGAATTTTTTATGATGGCAGAGAAGAGCCTGATATTGAAGTTCCTTTTGGCGATTTCTTTGCAAACTGTTTTCGTCACCCCTCTCGGGATGATTTTTTAAAGTAAAGATATTCAATGGTATAGCTCTTTTATTTTGATGTTTTTGGGTGTCCCGTTATCTTGTAGGCATGTTTGTCCGGGAGAAAAAGAACAAGAGCGGGACGGTAAGCTTGCAGATCATTGATAAGAGTAGATGAAGCTATCGTGTTGCCCAGACTATTGGTTCCTCTTCAGATCCGGAAGAGATTGCCTACCTGCGCAAAAAAGCCTATACCATCATACCGACCCTGATTGGGCAGACCAGTATTGATTTCTGGAGTGACAGTACCAAGGAGTTTGTGAGCAACTTAAAACGGGTAAAGACCAGCCAGGTTCAAGTCGACGGACCAGAGAGGGTATTTGGGAAGATCTTTGATGACATTGGTTTCAATGAAGTACAGGAAGAACTGTTCCGACATTTGGTGATCACACGCATAATAGCTCCTGGCTGTAAGCTTAAGACAGTGGATTATTTGGAGCGCTACAAGGGCATCTCCATTGATATAAGCAAGATATACCGGTTCATGGATACGCTTCACAGGAGTTTAAAGGAGCAGGTAGAACAGATTGCTTTTGATTATAACAAATCGGTATTGGGAGGAAAGATCTCGGTAGTATTCTATGATATGACCACGTTATATTTTGAGGCTGAAGACGAGGATGATTTTCGTATTCCTGGATATTCGAAAGATGGCAAGCCACATAATCCCCAGATTCTTCCTGGTTTGTTGGTTGGCTCCAATGGATATCCCATCGGTTACGAGTTGTTTGAAGGGAACAAATACGAAGGGCACACCCTTATTCCGGTATTGGAACAATTTCAGCAGCGATTTAATTTATCCAGGCCCATAGTAATAGCAGATGCAGGATTATTATCCGCTCCGAACATCAAAGACTTTACATCCCAGCAATACGAGTTTATTCTTGAAGGAACAGATATTGGCTTTGGAATTAGCTGATGGAGATGTTTCAATTATCAAGAAGCAAGATGGTTTGCGTTTGATCGTTAGCTACAGTGCAAAGCGTGCTAAAAGGGACAAGAGGAACCGGGAACGCGGCCTTAAGCGGCTGGAGAAAAATCTGAATAAGGGAAAGCTTACCAAGAGCCATATTAATAACCGAGGATACAACAAATACCTGAAACTGGAAGGGGATATCAAAATCGAGATTGACTACGAGAAGTTCGAAGCAGACGATGAATGGGATGGACTTAAGGGGTACGTGACCAATACCAGGCTATCAGCCAAAAACGTTATTCAGAATTATAATCAGTTGTGGCATATCGAAAGGGCTTTTCGAATCTCGAAGACGGATCTCAAGATCAGACCTATTTACCACCGAAATAGGAATAGGATTGAATCTCATATTTGCATTGCCTTTGTCGCATACACCATTTACTAGGAAACGGAGAGAAGGTTAGCTGAGAAGAAGGTATCCTTAAGCCCTGCAAGGGCGGTGGAACTCACCAAGACCATGTATACCATCAAAATCAAGATCCCGGAGACTGATCAATGTGAAGTCATCCCATTTGAGTGGACTGATGAGCAGGAGATGGTGGGCAAAATCATATGAAATCCAGCCAGGGTGTCCCAATGACGAAAACAGGGCTACCCTTCAAGATATTCCCAATCTTTGATCGGTTCAAATTTCTTGTAACCCTCCTCAACTGATGGGTGTGTAAGAACTGATTCTACAGTAACTTCTGGTAATTCCTTATCCGCTAACCCATTTTTAACGAATATAAAGTTGAAACCCAATTCGTTTGCACCTACCAATCGGTATCCTTTCTTGTTGGCAAGTCTGTTCATTGCCACAGGTGATGCCCCATGATATATGGGGTGCTTACCCGGGTAAAAATATTTTGGATCATATGGCACAACAATATTATTCATCCCGAATTCATTATGGGTTTCAATTATCACCACTTGCGGATCAATTACGGTGATTGCATCCCATACCCAATAGTCATTTCCATCAATGTCAATGGATAACAATCCAATCTTGCCCCTGTAACCAGCACTTTCGATCAATTCGTTCACATTTTCCCGTGTAACTTTATCACATATAAATTTTGGTTTGTAATACCAAGGATGCGGGTATTTGTTGAAGAATTTAACACCACGTTTAATACTCTTCGGATTTCCATCAATAAACAACCCGTGCCAACCAAAATTAAAATACAAATTCGCAGAATTGCTGTTTACACCGTCATCTGAACCAATTTCTACAAATATTTTATGTTTCATCCCGATTACCGAGAAGATAAAAAGCAATTTACCATCCTCTTCGAATTGTGAGTAAACCCGATATCCTGTATCATTTAGTGATGGTAATTCGCCTTTCTTTGCCATCTGACTGTATTGATGAAACAGTTGACGTTGCGTTATCTGTACTGATGGTATAAATCTGTTTCTAATTTTCGTTATAAGGAACTTGTCCTTCAGTAAATTCTTAATCATGTGGGTATTATAGTATTGTTTTTTTTTGCTACGATAAAGATAGTTAACAGTTTTTTAAGTAATTCATGCATACCCAGCACAACTTATCCAGTCTGCCACGATCCCGTTTCGTCAATTTGTTTCTGTGGTTTGCTTCTACTTTGTTATATGCCGTTATGAAATGCACCACAAAGTCTGAATTCTCCCTCAATCCTCTGTACGTGTAATCAACCAAAGAAGGATTGCTACTTCCCAAAGTATGCTTTCATTGGAATAAAATGGGCATCAATTCATCCCTGCCGACACCCTATTTTTTCAGGCGTTTCATGGCCGCCGGGATGACCTTTTTAATGGTAAGTCTTTTCTCACCTTTTGTAAATGCAAGAAGCTCTTCCGGGTTTTTAAGGGATCTAAGCTTCTTAACTGCATCTAACACCTTGTAGTTGGAACTGTGATCTGTGAACTCGTTTTCCTGGGCTTTTGGTTGGAGTGTAGCACCAGATAAGGGTTGTACCTTTTTCAACTTCTTTTTAGAATTTTTCTTCTTGCTTTTCTTTTTCTTAGCGTCTTTTTTCTTTGTGTATTTTTTCTTGAGCTCCTTCTTGTTTGCTTTTTTCTTTGCGTCCTTCTTCTTGAGTTCCTTCTTGTTTGCTTTTTTCTTGGCCATAGTTGTTTAATATATAAAGAGTTGTATTTTCAAATTCCAAGGTATGATTTTTTATTCATTCCCATTTAACATTCTCAAAATTTTTAAAGTCTTCAAACGGTTTTGGACAGAGCAAGAATAAATCCTGACTTAAAACCCGAATGAGGAACAGTCTATGATCTTGGTATTGTGCTGCTCATCTGGCTGATATGGAGAAGTTGAGCTTGAAAATTCAAAATATATTTCGTAAATTAGTTCCATTAATTGCTTTGGTCAATACTTAGATTCTTTTGTTAAATTTGTAAAAAAGAACAACCAATAGAAATTACAGTCAATTGCATGAGTAGTCTCACCGATGATATTATTATAAATGGAATCCGGAACCGGGACGATAATGTATTTAAGTACCTTCAGGTGAAGTTCCAGGATAGCATCAGGCTCATGGTTATGGAAATGGGCGGTAGTCCGGAAGATGCTCAGGATGTATTCAACGAAGGATTGATTGCGCTTATCCGGTTGGTGGATAAGGAAGACTTTAAACTAACAAGCAAACTGGGTACACTGATATATGCCCTGTGCAATAAGCAATGGAGGCAGCAGCTGGAGAAGCAGATTGCTGCCAGGAACTATCATGTACGCAAGCTCGATACGACACCTGTCAGGGATTTTACTGAAGATTCCGACTTTGAGCTTTACAGAACGATTTTCTGGGAGAATTTCGAAAAACTGGAAACAGTTTGTAAGGAGATACTCAAGGGATACTTCAAAGAAATATCTCCCAGGGTTATTGCAGAAAATCTCGGATTTACTTATGGCTATGTGAGAAAGAGAAAGAGCTTGTGTCATAGCTACCTCATGAGGATGATTGAAAATCACCCGGATTATATCAAAATAAAGGAGACTGAGCAAATAGAAGTTGTGAAATAATCCAATAAGAACTGATGAATCGCAATTCAGATAGAAGTATTCGGCTGGCCAATTATATCTACGATGATCTGGCTCCTGAAGAGGTTGTAACGATCGAACAGGAATTGTTGGAAGATCCTGAGCTTTCTGAATCGTACAGGTTGAATATGCAGGTTAAGGACTATTTGAAAGCGAAGATCCAACTGGAAGAGATGAAATCGGATCCTTATCTCGATGAGGCTGAGAAGCTGGCTGAACTTGCTTTTGAAAGTGATTCAAATGAACAGGAAATGCCTTCCGGGCGGCACAATGGTATTTCAGGTTTAATCAGGCACAGATTCATCTATTCTTCTGCAATCGCAGCTGCAATTGCCGTCCTGGTCATCCTCAGGGTATTTTTGCCCTTCACGACGCCCGACCGGTTATTCCGGGACTATTATGAACCACTGGATGCATCCGATTACTCACAGCGTGGGGAGGCTAATGACCTCTACCTGAACCTGTCTGAAGGCATTAATAGTTATATTCAAGGGAACTATGAACAATCGAACCTCCTGTTTAACCAAATGGGATCTGTTCATAGCGATCAGCCTGAAGTACAATTGTTTACCGGCCTGACCTACATGGCACTTGAACAATACGGTATCGCCAGGGATATCCTGGATAGTTACATTGAAGACAACTACCGTTACTTGCCCGAGGCATCCTGGTACCTGAGCCTTTGTTATCTGAAAACTGGCGATGTTGAAAAAGCCAGGGATCTTCTTTCTCAACTGGACGCCTACGATGGGATGTACAAAGAGGATGCTCAATCCCTTGAGAGAAAGCTCCGCCGGATTAAGTAATAAAGGGAGAGAGAGATCACCAGGATTAGTACGGGAAAAAATACAAATTTCCATTTGCCGGATAGGGGAGCCGGATTTCCGGTGATCTGGTATGCAGCCCAGTAATATGGATGGGTATAGGATAAAGGAGTATCGGCCAGGTATTGTTGCTTGGCCCTGGTAAGAGCGCTGCTCTTCGATTTCCCCCGCTTCAGTTCACGGTAGTATTCCACCATAAGTTCAGAACCCCTTGCATCTTCCACAGGCCACAGGGTATGGACCACCGATTGTGCACCAGCCATGAGAAAGCTCCTTGAAAGGCTCATGATTCCTTCACCACCCTGCAGCTGTCCACCTCCTGATCTACAACTGCTCAGTACCACCATCGGAGAGGAGAGGGTCAGGGCATTAATCTCGTAATCATGCAAACGGTTGGTAAGAAAAGAATCCTTTTCTGCATCCAGGATGAAATAGGGCGATCCACCGGCCTTTTCACCAGCCAGGGCGTGCATGGCCAGATGTATTACCGCATCTTCCTCCAGGAGCCTTTCCGCTTCACCTTTATCCGGGTTTCGGATGCTTCTGCCTTTTACGATTTCTAATATTTCCCGGACCTCTTCAGAAAATCCCTCCAGGTTCCTGATGCTGGCTTCAGTAGAAGTGGCATATTCAGGTACCCATGCCATGATCCGGGGGAATTGCAGTTGACGCCGCTTTTCTTTCTTGATCAGCTGGGAATTATACATATAGGTAATATCGTATTGGTTCATAAGATAGGACAAGCCGGCATAGTTCAGGATGGTTTCAGGTTCATAACGGTCGATCAGAGCTCCGAAGGGCAGATATGCAAGTTCCTCATCGGGTACAATGACCAGTTTTTCCCCCCTGAAAAGGGATTCAACGGGTTCAACAAATTGTTGGTAGATCCCGAATAATGCGGTCTTCAGGCTGTCATAGCGCAGAGGGGTTTCCCTGTAAGGATTGAATTCATGAAGGTTTCCCAACACGATATCCAGCTCCCGGTGGAAAGCGCTGTCGATCTGATCCTGGTGGACATGACACTCTTTTTCCGTTACAACAAATACAAATAATTTTTTCGATCCGGTTCTATCTGGATTAGAGATGAAATACTCCACCAGGGTCTCCTTTCTCCTCAGATTCTGACGGATCCGTTCCATTGAAAAATCGATGTCCAAGGATTTGAATTGTCCGATCTGGGGATGCTCCAGAAAAAGATGTTCCATTTGCCGGTTGAAACTATCCCGTGTGTAAAACAGCTGTTCCTTCCAGGCTGCAAGCTTTCCGGAATCGGGCTGGACTTCCATGTTTTCAACCTGGATCAGGTTTGAATATTGGTCTATCTGTTGCTTCAGTTCCGATATGGACAATGCAAGTGTGTCGGGCAGGCTCTCCAGGTATAGAGACTCCTTTGACTTCATTTCAAACAACAGTTCATTGGACTTACCCCGGGCAGCCATCAGGAAAGCCTGTTCTCTATATAGTTCCTGTCCGAAAAGCTCAAATAACTGCAGATTCAGCCGGATCCCGGTGCTGAACAGCTCTTTTTGTCCCGATGTAAGATAGATGCGGCTCTCCCTGGAAAGGTAGGATCCCTGGAGCCGGTGAAGCACGTCAATGGAACGGCTGTTGGTCTCCAGGGCAGCTGTAAGGATCTCCAGCTTACGGTCTTCACTCTCTTCTTTTTTTGCCAGGCCCTCCAGCGCCTTTGATTTGGTGGCATAGCCCTTCAAGAGGGTCAGATCGTGGAAGGAACTTTCTCCGGCCGGATTGGTAAAGATGTTTTTATCATTGAAATCACCGGATACCGATATCAATGCAAGCTGAACCAATTCAAGGGCCTGCCTGAAATCGCCCCGGTCCAGGTAGTACCCGGCCATCTGCTCGTAGCAACCCGAGGTTAGGGGATGCTTTATACCGTAATTTGCAGTATAGTTCTGAAGAGCCTCCTGAAAGCAGCTTAAACCCTGTTCAACTTCCCCCCGATCCACCAGATACTGCCCGAAATGAAGGTAGACATTGGCAAGCTGATAATACCCTGCATCATATTCGGCGGTCCAGTGGTCAATGCTCTTATTGTAGTATTCTCTGGAGAGGCCTGGTTCACCTAGCAACTGGTACACACGTGCAAGATTGAAATAAACGCTTCCCAGGTATTCGTGGCCATGAACCTCCTTGATCCGTTCACTCTCCTTCAGGATATCGAGCGCTTCTTCCGGCCGTCCCAGCTTGAAATAGACAACACCTTTGTTGAACTGGAGCCTGGATAACTGGCTGAAATAGGCCTCATCCCTGGATGGGACAGAATCCAGCAGCCTGATGGCTTTGTTATAATGTTCCAGTGCATTGGTGTAATCACCGAGCCAGTTATGGAGCAGGGCAATGTTATTATAGATTCTGATCCGCATGCTTACAGGCCCCGGACCGGTCCCGGAACTGAGGGCTTCTGCATCCCGGTAGTACTGAAGTGCTTCCTTAATTCTACCCGTTTCGTAACAGACCAGGCCAAGGGCGTTATGGACAATGGCCATGTTAAGACCGGGCAGCTGGTACCCGCCGTCAAGGATACGGTTGAGGTACAATTCGGACTTGTTAAAGTCACCTTTCACCCATGCAGAATCATAAGCAAGGTACAGCCGGCGGGCCGTTACCGCCGGGTCCTGGCAGGAGGCGGCTATAATACCACCGAATGCAATGATGAAAATTAAGCAAAAGAGCCTTCTCAATTCCAGCAGGTTAATGATCCTGCTGTAAATATATTCAAATTAATGGCCCTGAATATTGAAACAGTTGTTTTTTAAGGAACGTAGCAGCCTGTCATGTAGGCCAGGGACTTGTGGCACCCTCACCGCCATCACCATCTCCGCCTCTGAGGAAATTCAATTTTTTGTTGTCCATTTTTTCTGCAACGAACCTGGCTTCCAGGTCAGTTTTTGCCGTTGTTGTTCTTTTCATGATTAAATGTTTTTGGTTGAAACTGTAGTTTAATCAGAAACGGCAAACAATTGTTACCCGGATTGCCTCAGAAAATTCAAAATAAAGACAGATGGTGCAGTGAGGGGGAGTATCATAATGATGTTCCCGGGCACTGCAAATTCCACCTGTCTTCGGGCGAATCCAAAATTTCTGGAGTGGCTAATCAGTTCTGCACCATTTATTGAATGGCTGAAGGTTTTCAATATCCTCTTCCATTACCGGGTCGATAAGGTCAATGTCCCATCCGAATTTTGAATCGATCCGGCCATATTCCGACCACATCATAATATTACCGTGTGTATCCCATCGCAATACATCCGGTGAATAGTCGGGATTGATCTTGCCCTTTTTCCAGACTTTCTTTTTTACTGAATCACTCCATTCGTTCACTTTTCCGTTCATCATGTTCTCTTTAATAGTTTCGAATCAGCATTAATTAGCAGGGTCGCTTTCTTCTAATCTTTCAAGGATCTCGTTCTTGAACTTCTTTAGTTCAGGAGTGATCCACACATCACTGGACATATAGATCAGGATATCCTTGTCCGTCTGGGAGAGAAAAATGATCTCCTCTTTACCGGATTTGTTAACAGTGGTTCTCATAGAAGCTTATTAAGTTATAAGTGAATACATACCAATTTCTTGAGAAGCCTGCATATGGAAAATGAACATTCCATTCCTGCAGAATATTCCTTTCTCATACGTTTAATCAGATTCACCTTTGAATTGTTACCCGAAATCGGACATTTTTTTTCTTTTTTTTTCAGAGGACCAGGTGAGGGTGTAAAAATATATATAATAAACTTATATATAATATGCATATATATAATAATGTTATATATTTGTTCCCATGATAGCAAATGATTTGTTAAAAGGTACCTTAAGAACGATCGTTCTGAAGTTGTTGGCCGACAACGGACGGATGTACGGGTATGAGATTACCAAAAAGGTGGAAGAGCTCTCTACCGGTAAGATCAAACTCACATTCGGAGCACTCTACCCGGTTTTGCATAAACTGGAAGCCGACGGACACATCACAACCGAAACGGAATATATCGGGAAACGTGTCCGGAAGTATTACACCCTTACTGAGACAGGAAGGTCGTGGACGGAGCAGAGAGTGGATGAATTCTTTGATTTTGTCACTACACTGACTTACGTGCTCAAACCAACCCCTGCCTGAAATGATTGCCGCTGCCATTGATGACAACTATGGACGCATCAAGGTCGACCTTATTAGTCGGGGACTGACCTGTGACCGGCTCATTGATGATCTGCTGGACCATGTATGCTGCATGGTGGAGGAGGATATGAATGCAGGAAGCGATTTCGATTCGTCCTATGATCGTGTTCTCGAATCCATCGGTGAAAAACAGTTATATGAGATCCAGCATCAGACACTATTGTTATTAGATAAAAAATTTCAACGTATGAAAAATTTCACGTATTTATTCGGTTTATCATCGGCCCTGATTGCCATTGTAGGTGCATTCTTCAAGAAGATGCACTGGCCCGGAGCCGGGATCCTGATCACTGTAGGAATTGCACTGGTTGTACTGGTATTCCTGCCACTCTATTTTATCGTTAATTACCGGGAGCAGACTGAAAAGAAAAATCCCATTTATGCCATAGTGGGTTACCTTACCATGGCCTTGTTGTTGGCCGCGGCATTGTTTAAGATCCAGCACTGGCCGGGCGCCGGTCATATGATTGAGATCGGTCTGGGTTTTCTTATTATTGGATTTATACCATTGTACGTGGTGAATGTTTTCCAGAGAGGAGGAAAAGAGAAGATCAGCCTGCCTTATGTGGCCATGCTCCTGGTGGGAATCTCCATTGTGATGCTGTTTACCAATGTGAACATGTCAAAGTACCTGCTTGACACTTATATGAAGGAATCAGTAAGCAATGAAGCCCGTGTGGAGGCAACCCGGGAACGTACCGCCCATCTGATGGAAATGTTCCGTGACAGTGCTCATGCCGATAATCTTCAGACAGTGACGCTTATCCATGAAAAAGCCAGGTCATTGCAGATAATGATTGCAGAGATGCAGGAGGGGATGATCGCCCATATCAAACAGCCAGGGGTATCCATTGAGCAGGTCAGGCGTATTGATAACCGGGGAGCCGGACGCGAAGCCATTGTGGACACCGGTAGCGGAGGGGAGTTTGCCCAGGCAGCTATCGGTTACCGGGAGATGTTGGAAGAGATGATCAATGACCCTGTAACTCTGAGTCAGATCGAGGATCACCTGGAATTCACCGGAAAGGTCTGGCCACATGAGTATGGTGCAAGGGATGTGGCGAATGGTCCATTGATGAAGAACTACTATAAGCTCACCGATGCCTCAAAGGGAATTGCACTGAGTGAGTATGTGACCATCAGTTACCTGCTGCATCACTGATAGATTCAGGTTAGTTGATTTTTAACCAGAATGAACCACCGTGCCTTTCAACACCGTCCAGATTCGGATGGTTCCAGACGGGTTCAATGATGGAACTCAGTTCTTCATCTTCGTAAATGAAGTAGTTGGGCAAAAGGGGTTCATACTTACGTGGATTGGCGAGTAGATACATCGCCAATCCATATTGTTCGGAATAGAACCTCTCGCACATGAACCGGGGATAGTCATAAGGAAGATAGATGTCGTGAATATGAACAATCACACCCTTGTTTAATCTGGGCATTGCATCTAAAAAGAAAGCCATCGAATCTGAATTGGGAAGGATCCTGTGAGAATTGTCTACGAACAATATGTCATTTTCCTGAAGTTCCAGGATCAGGTTCATATCAGTATTCTCAAACGGTTCTCTGACAACTTTGTCAGCCAGGTCATCGATCTCTGCCCTTGGTTGGGGATCTATAGATATAATCTTTGAAGACAAGCCCTGCTCTTTGATGGCCTTATGTGCCACCTTGGTTGAGTTTCCCGATCCGATTTCAATATACTTTGCAGGTTTAAATTCTGAAAGCATGGTATAAATTCCGATGATGTCCAGCCCCGGTAAAAAACCATTGTTCCATGAAGGCACCAGTGGATTGGCCTCGGAATCACTTTTTTTGATTTCGTGGATCTCAGATGAATATGTCAACGCCTTCTGCAGCAAATCAGCATATGCACTTCTGTTGGCATTGATGATTTCATACAATTGTTTGTGGGGAGGAAGACCATGACCATACCTGGGTTTAAAATTTACATTGTACTCCAGGAAAAGATTTTGATATTTGGATGAAAGAAATCTGTATAATTCTTTAATATTCATGATATTATGATGGCTTTACCAGGGACTGGTGTTAATGGATTCTCAAAAATAGATAATTTATTAGGAATATGCCGAACCTGGCAAAGGGTAAATAGAAAAAGGGGCCTGGAGGGGCCCCTTTATACTAACCACTTAAACCTAAAAAAGAAATTTTACTGTATCACCCGTTAGTGAAATGTAAAAGGACGTAAGATTTGTTTTCATGTTATTTATTTACACAATGCGTGCCAGAACATGCAAATACCACCAAATAAGAATGATGCAGAATAGTAGGAGCTTATTGTTATTTAGAAAAGTGAACGGAAATGGAACCGGAGTGTACGTATCCGGTCAATTTTAGCCTACCTTAACTTTTACTCTTGGAACTTCTAGCTAGCAGTGAAGCTACGTTCTGCAGCGAAGCTGGGTTGCGTCACTTCCTTGTCCACTCAGTCTTCCGGCCCAGGGCTTTAATGCCCGCAATATAACCCTTCAGATAGAGCTTGTTGTAATTTCCGTCCTCGAACCAGGAAAAGCAGTCATAGGTCTTGCCGTTATCAGGATCGTATATGGTTCCTTTGTCCCATCTCTTCTTCTTTAAGTCGTATTTGAAACTTTTAACTATCTGCAGACCCAGAATGGGACGTTTGGCTAGCTTGGGATCGGAATTTTCAGAGTCTACCTTAGGTTTGCCATATTCATTGGGTTCATCCAGCCAGCTGATCTTTCCATAGTATTGTCCATTGGAGGCCTTCTTAATTTCAATGGTAGAAGTCTTGTCGTCATTGTACCAGACCCCTTCAATTTTGTTGGCCTGTGCATAGAGAAATAGGGGCAGAAACAGGATGGTAATTGCAGTTAAAAGATGCTTTTTCATAATTGTAAAGTATTTAGTTTCGGTCGGAAAAATAGCAATTTCATTCTTCAGGAGCAACAGGCACCTTGAAATTATCAAACAATCCTGGTCCTTCCTCCTGGCTGACCATCACCCTGGCCCCCTCCGGCTTTAACAGCAGGTCATCCACGGTGATGTATTTTCCCCTCAGGGTCAACTGATAACGGACCCCTGGTTCGGGTTTAAACGTTTTATCCACCCGCACCCACATGCTGTCAACGTTATGTTCGGCCCGGGTATTCAATTTTTCCTTATCGATGAGGGTATTGTTCTCATCCCACCTCCAGATCTCAGCAGTGGGCATGTTATCGATTCGTGTATCCACAAATAACCAGAAAGAGATCTCAACACGCTCCTCGGAATACTTCTGGTATAGAACTTCATTTATCAATTCAATTTTTCCTTTCTTTTTATACCGTGCACCAGAACCTGTAAAAACCTGGTCCGACGAATAACTGTTAAATCCCTCGTAGAAAACTTTCTCCAGCGGGGCATCACTGCAAAGAGGACCTTCACATGCCAGGCTGTCGGAAATATTCCCGGCAAGACTACTCCACGAAGCGTGTCCTGCATTGAATGCCTTTACCGGAAGGGAGGCAAAAGAGACCTTATCACCGGTCCATAAAAGCTGTGCCCTTCCAAGCAAAGCAGATTCCTGTTTGGTCAGTTTCTCATGCGTGACCACCAGAAGAACGGGTTCTTGTGTCATATCATCCACCCGCTGTTTATAGATGGCACTGTCGGCCAGCAACTGGATGGAACTGATGCCTTGTGAAAAGGAGATTCTCGGAGAAAAACTCTCTATAATGGGTATTCCTGTATGGTGACTGCACCTCATCGCTTCGCTGAAAGCTTCCATACCCCTGTCAAACAATAGTTTATCCCCGCAGGTATTGGCAAAGGGCAGGAAGAAGATTCCCTGAAAATCATCGGGATCCACTCCGGCTTCCTCGAAAATTGCCAGTGTTTCCTCCCCGGAATTAGCCAGGATCTCGTTTTGGTTGAAGATCCTCCGTGTGCTTTTACGTAGATTGGAAGCAGCCTCCAGGCTCCAGTAGGAGAGCATAAAAATCAGAAATACCAGGCTGGTAATGCGGAATCCTTTTTTCCTGGCGCGACGGAAAAAGGTATAGAAAAAGGTGGCCGTATAAACGGTAAACACATAATAAAAGATCCAGGAGAATCGGCCCAGGCACCGGAATTGCTTCAGTGGTGGAAGAAGCTTCAGCAGAAATTCCATTCCCCAGTTAAACGGGATACACATGGCAAAGATCAGTATGATGACCGATGCAGACAGGTAGGTATTCAATTTCCTGTTGGGGAAGAAGAATTTCAGCCCGGGTTTCTTTCGGGTTACCAGTTGATGGATCATGGTATAGGCAAACGCCAGTGCCAGGAGTGTGGCCGGGAATCCCACGTAGGCGCGCCCTTCCCATCTGAAGTTCATATTGATCAGTCCGCTGGTCAATTCCTTCAGGATGGATCGGGGAGGCAGGAAAATACTGAATATATTGGAATGAAATATAAAAAATCCCCAGGGATTATCGGGCCTGTCATCCACCCAGTCTGTCACCGTGACCAGGCCTTTAACTATGATCAGCGGTAGTATGGCAATCACCAGCAGTAACAGCCCCTCTTTCATATATCCTGAAAGATTTTTACGGCGATTCCACAGTTCCACAAGCAGTATGGCCATGGGAAAAATGGCCAGGAATGCTACATAATATGCACTGGTGAATCCTCCAACCAGGGCAGTAAGGAGCAGGAGAATGGTCCACAACAACCTGTTTTTGCCTTCATTCCAGCGGATCAGCAAATACCAGTACAGCGGTATGAAAAAAGCATATACCATTTCGAAATGTCCTCCAAGCCTGTCCAGTTGCGGACTGAGGAAAAGAATGATCAATGTGATCACCGCCGAGTACCAGGGAGGAAGGGAGAATTTCCGCAGTATCAGGTATATGAAAGGGATGGCCACAAGCAGGGAAAAGATCATGGTGAGATTGAGGATGCCAACCCCGTAATCAGATACCGGGTAGATGAACCTGTCGATGAACTTAATGATCTGCAGGTAAAGGGGATGGGAATTGATGTATTGAAGGTGGTCCCCATATGGATAGTTAATGCCATCGTGGCCTATTCCTGAATCATATTTCAGGTAGTAGCAAAAGTTATAATAGCTTTTTATGGCATCGCCGGAAGAGGAAAAGACAAATTGATTCGGATGAATGATTACCTTACCGAACACCAGGAAAAGAATGGAGAGTGTCACACCCAGCAACACGATCAAAGCGATTGCATTTTTCTTCATAAACCAATTGGTTAAGCAGCCGGAAATATAGCAAAATTTGGTTATTTTGCACGATCAAAATCAACCGGGTAATTAAAATGAAAAAAGTATCATTTGTAGTCCCTGTTTACAATGAGGAGGAGAACATAGAACCCCTTTGTTCGGGTATTCGTACCGCGATGGAAACGACCGATTTCCATTATGAGATTATCCTGGTGAATGATGGAAGCAGTGACGGGAGCTGGGCGAATATAGCAAAGATGTCAGCGTCCGGTAAGTACGTCATTGGTATCGACCTGATCACCAATTACGGGCAGAGTTCGGCGCTGGCAGCCGGGATTGACAGGGCAGAAGGCGACCTCATTGTGACACTGGACGGGGATCTTCAAAACGATCCGGCGGATGTTCCCATGATGATCCAAACCCTCAAGGATGAGGATTGTGATGTGGTTGCAGGTGAGCGGCGAAACAGAAAGGATGCTGCTATCTCCCGTAAGCTTCCCAGCAGGCTGGCCAATTTTTTACTTCGAATCATCACGGGTGTCAAGCTGAAAGATTATGGATGTTCACTGCGGGTTTTCCGGAAAGATATCGCGAAGAACCTTGGATTGTACGGAGAGTTGCATCGCTTTATCCCGGTGCTTGCTGTCCAGCAGGGTGCACAGATTGTACAGGTTCCGGTAAGGCATCACGCTCGCAAATATGGAAAATCAAAGTACGGAATGGGCCGTACCTTTCGGGTGATCAGCGACCTGCTCCTGATCATGTTCTTTAAGAGATACCAGAACAGGCCCATTCATTTTTTCGGGACACTGGGGATCATCACTTTTGGTGCCGGGGTGATCATTGACATCTATATTTTTGTATTGAAGCTACTGGGCAATGATATCTGGGGAAAGCCGCTGCTGTTGCTGGGTATAATGCTCACCATCGGAGGTATCCAGATCATTACCATCGGGATTCTTTCTGAAATGATGATGAGAACCTATTATGAATCACAACAAAAGAAACCCTACCGGATCAAAAGGGAAGTAAGTAGTGAAGATTAAACTACCTCCGTATCTCAAGGTAATCATCAAGCTGGGGATTACTATTGCTGCCCTCTATTTCGTTATAAGGAAAATCGATATCCGCCAGGTAACGGAAGTCATCAGCGGGGCGAATCTCATTTTCCTCACAGGTGCACTGGTTTTATTTATCCTTTCCAAAATGATCTCCTCAGTCAGGCTTAACCGGTACCTGGCAGCAATTGGCATCCACCTTTCTGAGGGATTCAATATAAAGCTTTACCTGCTGGGAATGTATTATAACCTGTTTCTTCCCGGGGGCATCGGTGGGGATGGCTATAAGATCTATTTTCTGAATAAACGGTTTAAGGTGAAGACGGTGCAGATATTCTGGGCGGTGATGATGGACCGGATTATCGGAGTGCTTGCACTGTTCTGTCTTGCTGTCATTTTTTTGTATTTCATTCCTTTGCCCCGGATATACGGATATTTTGCCTGGGCACTGATCCCTTTGTCGGTGCTTGTGACCTACCTGGTGTTCAGGTATTTTTTCATGTATTTATTGCCGGTTTTTATGGTGACAAATTTGCAATCCTTTGTAGTGCAGATGCTTCAATTACTATCCGCGCTGATGATACTCTATTCCCTGCAGGTTGGTGGAAACTTTGGGAGCTATCTTCTGGTATTTCTTATTTCTTCCATCGTAGCTGTCCTGCCCATCACTATAGGGGGGATTGGCTCCAGGGAATTCACCTTTATGCTGGGAGCACAGTGGCTGGGCCTTGATCTGAACCTCTCCATTGCACTCAGTGTTATTTTCTACCTTATCACAGCATTTACTTCCATCTGGGGGATTATCTACAGCATAGGTCCCGGCTTACAAATTGATAAAGGTTGATCTGAATATCAGATCCTCACAAGTTCGGTGTAGGTATGGGGGTATTCATTCTTCTCCCCGGCCTTAACAGATTCAGAAAAAACGGACTTCCATTGCTGAAAATCAATTTTCGGGAAAAAAGTGTCGGCCTCGAACGAATGATGAACCTGTGTAAGGTAGAGTTTGCCTGCAACGGGAAGGAACTGTGCATATACCATGCCGCCCCCAATAACAAAGCATTCCTTATCATTACCGGCCATGTCAATGGCCATGTCAATGGAACGGGCCATTTCACATCCTTCGAAGCTTTCGCCGGTTACGTCTGAGATCACGATGTGTCGCCGGTTGGGAAGGGCTCCGTTGGGAAGGGAGAGAAAGGTGTTTCGTCCCATGATGAGTGTATGTCCGGTGGTGAGCTTTTTAAATCTTTTCAAATCGTCCGACAGGTGCCAGAGCAACCTGTTGTCTTTACCAATGGCATTGTTCTCTGCAATGGCTACAATGATGGAGATATTATGACGGATCTTCTGTTCCATATCAGACGGAAATGGCCCCTTTGATGTGCGGGTGCGGAACATAATTTTCGATAGAGAAATCTTCAAACCTGAATCCGAATATGGATTTTATTTCCGGATTCAGTTTCACCGATGGAAGGGGTCTTAGTTCACGTTTCAGCTGCAGCTTCACCTGCTCTACATGGTTCATGTAGATATGTGCATCTCCCAGGGTGAGTATAAATTCACCAGGCTGGAGTCCGGTAACCTGGGCCATCATCATTATCAGGAAGGAGTAGGAGGCGATGTTGAACGGAACACCAAGGAAAATATCGGCGCTTCGCTGATACAACTGGCAGGAGAGCTTCCCGTCTGCCACATAATACTGGAAAAGAATATGGCAGGGCGGAAGGGCCATGTTGGCCAGTTCCCCCACATTCCAGGCACTCACTATATGCCTTCTTGAGTCGGGGTTTTCACGTATGGAATCCACCACCGCCGAAACCTGGTCAATGGTGTGTCCGTCCGGAGTCGGCCAGCTTCTCCATTGATACCCGTATATGTGTCCCAGGTTTCCATTTTCATCAGCCCATTCATTCCAGATTCTGACCCCATGATCGTTCAGGTACTTTGTATTGGTGTCTCCCTTCAGAAACCAGAGCAACTCATGGATGATCGATTTCGTGTGAAGTTTTTTGGTAGTCAACAATGGAAATCCCTTCGACAGATCAAAACGCATCTGGGTTCCAAATGTACTGATCGCCCCGGTGCCCGTACGATCTTCTTTCCTCGTCCCAAGCTCCAGTACATGGGATAATAAATCAAGATACTGCTTCATATTCCTGCGCTCCCTGGCAGGTAAAAGTAGCCATTCAACCCTGAATTCAAAAGGAAAAATTATCAACATCCCGATCCCAATAAATTATTATATTTACGGAAGACTATTGCTATGAAGAACTGGTTTACACCCCGCACACTGCTGATCATAGGCGGGATCATTCTACTTGGATTGATGATATGGCGCTTTTCTAACATTGTTGCCTATGTCCTGATTGCATCAATAATTTCCCTCATGGCAAGACCGCTTGTTCGTTTACTTGGCAGGATCAGGATCGGTAAATGGCAAATTCCGGTATCCCTAAGAGCCCTGGTGACACTGATTGCCATCTGGGCAATTTTCTTTGGATTTTTCAGGCTTTTTATCCCCCTTATTGCCAATGAGGCCCAGGAACTCTCTAATATTGATACAGAACTGGTAATCAAGCAGTTTGAAGAGCCGATTCACCGTTTAGAATTGAGATTCAACAAGTTGAACCTGGCTGGTGAAGGAGAGACCTCACTGCGGGAAGAACTTCAAAGCCGCATTGGATCGGTCCTGAATATCCGGGTGATCACCGACCTGGTAGCCACCATCGCATCCATACTCGGTAACCTTGCCTGGGCCATCTTTGCCATTTCATTCATCACCTTTTTCCTCCTTCGGGAAGAACGTTTGATCTCAGAGTACATCGTTACCCTGTTCCCCAAAGAGAAAGAATCGGCGTTCCGTCATGCCCTGGATTCTGTGAAACATCTGCTTCGTCGGTATTTTGTGGGTATCCTGTTGCAGATGACCGGGATCCTTATACTGGTCACCGTGGGTATGACCATTGTAGGAGTGGGTTTTCGACATGGATTGGTGATCGGACTGCTGGCGGCCGTGTTGAATATTATTCCATACCTGGGGCCCTGGATTGGAGCAGCACTGGGGATTACCCTGGGTGTGGCCACCCATCTGTCCATGGATTTTGCCACGGAGCTGATACCCCTGATAGGAATATATGACACTGGTGTTTGTCATTACACAGCTCACCGACAATATGGTATTTCAGCCGGTTATTTTCGGAAACAGTGTATATGCCCATCCCATAGAAATTTTCATCGTGATCATGATGGCTGGCACCCTGGCCGGGATAGTGGGCATGATCCTTGCCATTCCCACATATACGGTCCTCAGGGTTTTCTCCAAAGAATTTTTTAATAACTTTAGGGTGGTGCAGAAGCTCACAGACAAGATATGACCTTCAAGAAATCCTTTGCTTTATTATATGTATGTTGTTTCCTGTTTCCTGTCCTTTCCGGACAGCATCAGAATCAGTCCATCGACACCAACCGCCTTTCCACCGAGCAACTTTTCCTGATCGAAACACTGGCATCAACTGACTCGGTTGACAATGAGCTGGATGTTCCCAATGTCTTTACTCCCAACGGTGACAAGGTGAATGACTATTTTGAGGTTACCACCGATGGAACCACCGTTTATGAGTTCAGTGTTTTTACCAGGACCGGAACCCGGGTGTTTTATTCCAGGTCCCCACGGATCTTCTGGGACGGAAAAACCAGTGGGGGACTGGATATGAAAGAGGGAGTTTACTATTATGTAATTGAAGAAACCGGAGATTCGGAGCCATTCGATAAAGCCGGGTTTATCCACCTGTATCGTTAATCCGGGGATACCTGGCCATCTTCTTGACAAGCCATCCGAATAGCAGTGTACTGAAGAAAGTGAAGGATCCGTAAACCACGGGTACCAGGGCTATGGCATGACTTTTCAGCAGGGTGGCAGATATAAAAATGGCCAATGCCGAGTTTTGAAGTCCCACCTCAATGGCAATGGTATACTGGTTCTTTACGCCAAGCCTGATCATCTTTGCCACCATCAGTCCCGCCACCATGGCTGCGAAATTCAGTAAGAGCGCATACGGGATGATCTGCATAAAATCTCTTCCTGTAGCCGATTCAATTCCCTGGTCAATGAAAATAACACCCGCGTAGATAATGAGCAGCAACAGGGGAAGGATGATCCTCAATGGCTGTTCAAGCCGGCCGGCAAAATCGGGCTTCCATTTTCTGATCCGGGTACCTGCAAAGGCAGGCAACAGGGTGATCAAAAATACTTTTAGCATGGTTTCACCCACATCCAGCCGTATGGCCGCATCCTGGTGTATGAATATTTCCAGTGAAAGGGTCACGATCACAGGGATGGTGACCAGGGTGATGAGGCTATTGATGGCTGTCATGGAAATGGAGAGTGCCACATTCCCTTTTAGGATGTAGGTAATAAGATTTGAGGTAGCACCACCCGGGCATGCAGCAATGATCATCAGTCCGACCTTGAACAGGGGATCAATTTGGATGGAACGGACAATCATGTATGCGATTAGCGGCAGCAGGATCATCTGACAAACGATACCGGTAATCACAGCTCTGGGTTGGGAGAAAATATTCCTGAAATCACGATCGGTCAGCGAGAGACCCATCCCCAGGGTAATGATGGCAAGGGTAAACGGAAGGAAATACTCAGAAAAGAGGAGGTGCATACGTGAAGGTTCAGATAAAAAAGGCAAGTTAAAGAAAAAAGCTACACTATTTAAATCCATTAAAAATAATATTCATCGCCTCATAATTATTCTGTTATTGGTATGTTAGTTGCTATTTTTCACCAATAACTATGAATTAGTGCAATCACCCTACATGAGACTTTACAGACATTTTCATTTTTTAAGCTTTGACACTGTGCTGGGCGCACTGGCATCCTCCTGTTTTGCCGCCCGTTTATTCAATGCCAGCCCTGGATGGGCATGGTGGCTGGTACTTGCAGGTACTGTATGGGTGCTCTATACAGGGGACCATCTGCTGGATGCCTGGAAACACAGAAAAAAAAGCAACAAAGAACGGCATCAGTTTATTTTCCGGAACCGTAAAATCCTTTTGTGGTCCATGGCAGTGATCAGTTCGATCGTGCTGCTGCTGGTTTTTAATTTTCTGGAGAGGTCGTTTTTGATTTACATACTGCTGCTGGCGGGCCTGGTGCTTCTGTTTTACGCCATGCGCCATCTGTTCAGGAAAAACAGGCTGCTGTTTATTCCGGGGGAGATATTTATTCTGCTGATCTACCTGGCGGGAACCTGGCTGGGCCCCCTGGTCACGCGAAGCGGAGAGCTTCAGACCCCGCATGCATTGATTGTCTCAATGGTGGTTGGGGTTCTCCTGATGAACCTGGGTATTATTTCATTGTATGATATTCAACGGAATTCCAGGCTGGGCATCGCTTCACTGGCACATTCACTGGGCAAAAAATCCACGCGGAACCTCCTGTTTTACACAGGCATGATGGTCTATATCCTGGCAATCATGCAATTCCTCATTTTCGGAGTGGACCGAACCATGCAGTTCGCCTTTATTCTCTCCGGGATGACCACAATCCTGCTCCTGGTACTGTTCTTACCGGCTTTTTTTAATAGAAATGAAACCTACAGGCTGACTGCAGATGCAGTCCTTTACATGGGATTCCTTTCGTGGATGATTCAGTAAAGCAGCTACAGAGAATAAAATAGTCCTTAAAATTTAGATATCTTTTTTAAGAAATGTACTTTTGAATTAAGAATTTTCAATACCAAATTAAGTCACCCACTCAATGGTAAAGAAGATATTCAGGTTCTATTATCATGGTTTCAGAAGCATGACCTGGGGCAGGAAATTGTGGGGAATCATCCTGGTAAAGCTGTTTATCATGTTTGCCATCCTTCGTCTTTTCTTCTTTCCTGACATACTGAAGAGAGATTTTAACAGTGATCAGGAAAGAAGCAATCATGTACTCGAACAATTAACCAATCCATAACAAAATGATTGACTCAATTGACATGTCTCTGGTTGACTGGTCACGAGGGCAATTTGCCCTCACTGCATTGTTTCACTGGATTTTTGTACCACTTACCCTCGGATTGTCGTTCATCGTAGCTTTCATGCATACCATCTATGTGAGGACCGGTGACGAGGAGTGGAAGCGTATCACGAAATTCTGGATGAAGCTGTTCGGGATCAACTTTGCCATCGGAGTCTCAACCGGCATTATTCTCGAGTTTGAATTCGGTACAAACTGGTCCAACTACTCCTGGTTTGTCGGGGATATCTTCGGAGCACCACTGGCTGTGGAAGGTATCCTGGCATTTTTCCTGGAATCCACCTTTATAGCCATCATGTTCTTCGGGTGGAACAAAGTGAGCAAGAGGTTGCATCTCACCGCATCCTGGCTCACGGCCTTCGGGGCCAGCCTGTCGGCTGTCTGGATCCTGGTGGCCAATGCATGGATGCAGAAGCCTGTAGGTACTGTCTTTAATCCCGATACGGCCAGGAACGAAATGATCAATTTCTGGGATGTGCTCTTTTCCGATATGGCGGTCAATAAATTCCTGCATACGGTCACCTCCAGTTTCCTGCTGGCTTCCATCTTTGTGATCGGGGTGAGCGCCTGGTTTCTGCTGAGGAAGCGTGAAGTCCTGTTTGCCAAAAGAAGCACAGTGGTGGCGTCAGTGTTCGGGATTATTGCCGGTGTTGCCACTATATTCACAGGCGATACTTCCGCACGGATCATGGCCAGGGAACAGCCTATGAAATTTGCTGCCATGGAGGCGCTTTACGAGGGACAGGCCAATGCTCCCCTGGTGGTCATCGGGGCCATAAGGACCGATACCACGAAGACCCCCAATCCAAGGGAGGATTTCATTTTCAAAATTGAGATCCCCAACGCCTTATCGTATATGGTATTCCTGACTCCCAGTGGATTCGTTCCCGGGATTTCCGACCTGGTTTATGGCAATGAGGAGCAGGGGATCCTTTCTTACGAAGAGAAGATCAAGCGGGGAGCTGTAGCCATCCAGACCCTGAAAGAGCTCAAGCGTGCAAAAGACCGGGGCGATGAGGCAACCTATACAGCCATGCGCGAAAAGTTCAATGATCCGGTGTGGCTGGAGAAATACTACCGGCACTTTGGCTACGGGTACTATAAAGGGAGAGAACTCAAAGAGCTGATCCCCAATGTAAAACTCATGTTCTATTCATTTCATATCATGGTCATCCTGGGGACCCATTTCCTGATCCTCTCGCTGATTGCCCTCTGGCTGAGCCTGAAGAACAGGTGGGGCCACCACAAATGGCTGATGTGGGTGGCGATACTTACCATTCCCCTGCCATGGATTGCAACCGAGTCCGGATGGCTGGTGGCAGAAATGGGCCGTCAGCCCTGGGTGGTGTATGAATTGATGCCCACCATATCGGCCGTAACACGCCTGAGCCCGGGAGCGGTCCAACTCACATTCTGGATTTTCCTGGCCACTTTTACAGTGCTCTTTATTGCAGAGATTAAAATTCTGGTAACACAAATCAAAAAAGGACCTGGAGGAAAATAGTCATGTTTGGAAATCTATCGCACCTGGCGTTACAACAATACTGGTTTGTCATTGTATCCCTTCTGGGTGCCATTCTGGTGTTCCTGTTCTTTGTACAAGGCGGACAAACCTTTATATTCCGGATCGGCAAATCCGAATCTGAACGAACCATCATTGTAAATGCCCTGGGTAGAAAATGGGAATTCACATTTACTACCCTGGTTACCTTTGGAGGGGCTTTCTTTGCTTCCTTTCCGCTCTTTTATGCCACCAGTTTTGGCGGAGCGTATTGGGTCTGGATGGCCATCCTGTTTGTTTTCGTGATCCAGGCTGTTTCTTATGAATTCAGGACCAAGGCAAGCAACTTCCTGGGCCGGAAGACTTATGAAATATTCCTGTTTATCAACGGGTTGCTGGGTCCATTCCTGATCGGAGTGGCTGTGGCTACATTCTTTTCGGGCTCCCAGTTCTCTCTGGATGAATTCAATAGTGTGCATTGGGCCAACGAGTTCCGTGGACTGGAAGCTACACTCAGTGTCTTCAACCTGTCGCTCGGACTTACTGTTTTCTTTCTTGCCAGGGTGCTGGGACTGCTCTATTTTATGAACACCATCGACAATGAAAACATCATCGCCCGTTCTAAAAAACAACTGTTGTTCAATGCGATCCCCTTCCTTGTGTTCTTCCTCCTGTTTGCCGTCTGGTTGATGCTGAGGGAGGGTTTTGCAGTCAATCCGGAAACCGGTGAAATTTTTATGGAACCCAATAAATATCTGCATAACCTGCTGGCCATGCCGCTGGTGCTGGTGATGTTCTTTGTGGGGGTACTGGCAGTACTTGCAGGGATCGCTTTTGCATTGCTTAAGGATACCGGCAACGGCATTTGGTTTACAGGTCCGGGTACGATACTGGTGGTATTCTCGCTTTTCATGCTGGCCGGATTTAACAACACAGCATTTTACCCCTCGGCATATGATCTGCAGAGTTCCCTGACCATACAGAATGCTTCTTCCAGTCACTATACCCTGGTGGCCATGAGTTATGTGTCACTTTTTATTCCTTTCGTGATTGCATATATTATTTTTGCATGGAGGGCTCTCAATAAAAAGAAAATTGATGAAAAGGAGATACAGGAAGAGTCACATGTCTATTAATAAAAATTGATGATTATGTATATAGGAGCTATTATTGGATACTTTGCCTGGCCATTTATGATCCTGGTCAGTTACATGGCTGTCCGCTGGGCACTCAGGAGATTTGAGAAGCGGTATCAATCAGAAGAGACCGTAGAGGAATGAAAAAACATATCCCCAACTTGCTGACCCTGCTGAACCTGGCCTGCGGTACCGCTGCCATTGTACTTACCCTTGAGGGGCAATGGCAGTACGCCGTGTACCTGGTCCTGGTCGCATCCCTGTTTGATTTCCTGGATGGATTCCTGGCCAGGCTGCTGAATGCTCAGAGCGAGACCGGGAAACAGCTGGATTCACTGGCCGATATGGTCACCTTTGGCGTACTGCCGTCACTCTTCATCTATACCATCTTTAAGAATCTGTTCTTTAACCAGGGTGAGGCTGGTACATCACCGAATCCCATTCTACAATGGATCATGTTCGGCTCGGTATTGATCGTACCTGCTTTCTCAGCCATCAGGCTTGCCCGGTTCAATGTCCGGGACGCGGGCGATCACTTTTTCTACGGCCTGCCCACCCCGGCCCATGCCCTGTTCTGGACAGGCCTGTTCTGGCAGCTTATGCAGGATGGACTGTTTTTCGGTTCCTCCCTGAATGTTTTCTTTTTATGGACCATCATGCTCATCATGGCATTCCATATGATCCTGCCCGTACGCATGTATACACTGAAGTTTGAACATTTCCGTGTCAGGGGCAACCTGGTCCGCTATGTGCTCATTGTGGTCTCAGTGGTAATCCTCCTGCTTACCGGGTTATCAGGATTATCCCTGGTGGTTTTAACATATATTTTGCTTTCACTTTTGAACCTTTTACTCCAGACACGGGTTTTCAGATAAAGGAGCATTGCTTCAAACCCCCCTTATTCGGTAACTATGACACATAAGAACCAGGCTTTTGCCGAAAGGCTGAGCGAATTCAATAAAAATTATTGCATGGATGTGCCTTCCATGGTACAGACCCACGAATTTGTGGAAAACCTCATCCATACACTTTTTCCCATCAAACGGAACTGTGTGGTGGATCCCGGTGAGATCACCATTGAAATGGACCGCTGTTCCATTAAGCTGAAGGAGTTGCTTTACTCCATACGGAAGTCCCTCGATCGATCTCCCGAAGAGGTAGTGGAAACATTCTTTTCCCGGGTTCCGGAGTCTTTTGAACAGCTGGTAGCGGATGCAGAGGCCATCACTCAGTTCGATCCGGCTTCCAGCTGTGTTGAAGAGATCATTCTTTGCTATCCCGGTTTCTACTGTATCTCCGTTTACCGCATGGCCCATATTTTATATGAACTCGGGGTGCCGCTGCTTCCACGGATGATGGCGGAATATGCCCATGAGAAAACGGGGATCGATATCCATCCGGGGGCCCGCATCAAATCACCTTTTTTCATTGACCATGGGACGGGAATTGTGATCGGTGAGACTGCCGAGATCGGTCAGCATGTTAAACTATACCAGGGGGTAACCCTGGGAGCGCTGACTGTTGAGAAGAAGATGGCCAACACCAAAAGGCATCCCACCATTGAGGATTATGTAATCATCTATGCCGGAAGCACCATCCTGGGCGGCAGTACGGTTATCGGTCACCATACAGTGGTGGGGGGAAATACCTGGATCACTGAGAGCATCCTGCCTTTTTCGGTGGTCTACAGAAATCACCGTGTGGTGGTGAAAAACAATAAGGATTTTAAAACGCCCATTGATTTTGTCATTTAGGTACCCCTGGGGTGTACGGATGCCCCAAAATAAAAGATAGTTAAGCAAAATCTCTAACAGCTGTTAGAGAAATGAATGATAAAAATAATGCAACACCTGTTGCAGAAATAGCAACAAATGAGTAAGCAAGTACAAATCAACAAGGCATACAGGCAACTACTGCAAGACATTCTCCAAGAGATAGAATTGCACAAGATAAAAGCAGCCTGTGAGGTAAATATTACGCTAATGCAGCTTTATTACTCAATAGGCGAAATAATCGTAAAGAAGCAGAAGGAAGAGGGTTGGGGTAAAGCGATAGTGGAACAGCTGGCAACAGACCTTACAAAAACAATGGCGGGTAGTAAAAGTTATTCAAGCCGAAACTTATGGTACATGCGGCAGTTCTACCTCGAATATGTCGGAAATGAAGAATTTAAAATATTGGCCTTACAGGTTCCCTGGGGGCAAAATATCCTTTTGCTTACCAAGATCAAAGATGATGAACAACGTAAATTCTACCTTGAAAAAACCATAGAAGCAGCTTGGAGCCGAAAAACTCTGCTCAACATGGTAAAAACCAACACCTATAAAAGGCAATTGGGAGCACCCAAAACGCATAATTTCCAAAAAACACTTCCGGCACACCTCTTGGAACAGGCAGATGAAATTATAAAAAGCAAGTACACACTTGATTTTCTGAACATTTATGGGCCAATCCTTGAAAGGCAATTGGAAAACAAGCTCATTGAACACCTCAGGGATTTTATATTGGAATTGGGATATGGTTTTACTTACATTGGCAATCAATATAAACTTTCCCTTAACGATAAAGAGTATTTCGTTGACTTGCTATTTTTTCATCGCAAATTGCAGTGCCTGGTAGCCATTGATTTAAAAATTGGTGACTTTGAGCCGGAATTTGCAGGTAAAATGAATTTCTACCTCAACTTGCTCAATGAAAAAGTTCGCATGCCAGATGAAAACTACTCCATAGGAATTATCCTTTGTGCAGAAAAAGACAATGTTGAAGTGGAATATGCTTTAAGTGGGATGCAAAATCCAATTGGGGTTGTGGAATACACATTCGAGAAAAGATTACCACAATCATTAAAGGGCGAATTACCTAGCGTAAAAGAATTGAAGGAAAGAATACAATCTGAAATAAAACACACTAAGAAAAATACTAACCCCCACTGAACATAAACAAATTGAACAAATAAAATTTTAAACGGATGAAAGTTGAGAATATACTTGAGACCATCGGGCGGACACCCCATGTGAGGATCAATCGCCTGTTCCCGGGAACCACCGGGGTGTGGATGAAGCTGGAGAGGAGCAACCCGGGAGGGAGCATCAAGGACCGGATCGCTTATGCCATGGTGAGGGATGGCGAAGAGCAGGGTGTTATAAAACCTGGTTCGACCATCATCGAACCCACATCGGGCAATACGGGGATCGGACTGGCCATGGTTGCAGCTGTCAAAGGGTACAGGATAATCCTGGTGATGCCTGAATCCATGTCGGTGGAACGCAGAAACATCCTGAGAGCCTATGGTGCGGAGATCGTGCTCACTCCCAGGGAACGGGGTATGAAAGCATCCATAGAGAAGGCGGAGGAACTGGCCGGTGAAATAGAGAACGCCTGGATCCCCTCCCAATTTGATAATCCTTCCAATCCGTACATCCATGAAACCACCACCGCCCGGGAAATCGTACAAGATTTTCCCGATGGTATTGATTACCTGGTTACCGGTGTGGGAACCGGGGGACATATTTCCGGGGTTACCAGGATCCTGAAGCAGGAGATGCCGGGTATCAAAGTCTATGCGGTGGAACCTGCCGAATCCCCGGTAATCGGTGGCGGGGAGCCAGGTCCTCATGGAATCATGGGGATTGGCGCGGGATTTATTCCGGGCAACCTTGACACATCGCTTCTGGATGGCACCATTCCCATCAAGAAAGTATCGGCCTATGACTATGCCCGGCGGGCTGCTCGGGAAGAGGGTTTGTTCGTGGGCATCTCCTCGGGTGCTTCACTGGCGGCTGTGGCATCGTTGCTGGAAAACGTTGACAAAGGATCCACCATCCTTACCTTTAATTACGATACCGGAGAAAGATATCTATCGGTCAATGATCTTTTTTAAGAGGTTTTTGTATTTTTGAACGAATTTACAAGACCCTTTCAAGTATGCTAGACCCCCTGAAGATAGCCGTTGATTTTGACGGCACCATTGTTGAGCACAAATATCCAGAGATCGGAAAAGAGATCCTTTTTGCTTTTGAAACCCTGAGGGCGCTTCAGAAGCAGCGACACCAGCTTATCCTGTGGACCTATCGTTCAGGAAAGGAGCTGGAGGAGGCCGTAGAATTCTGTCGTCAGAATGGCATTGAATTCTATGCAGTAAACAAAAGTTACCCTGAAGAGGAGTTTGACGAAGATTATTCCAGCAGAAAAATAGAGGCCGATCTGTTTATCGATGACAGGAATATAGGCGGGTTGCATGGCTGGGGTGAGATTTACCAGATGATCAATCCACATGAAAAATCCAATATCGAGGATGAATTGAAGAGGCTCCCGGAGAATCGTTCCTTATTAAAAAGACTGTTTGGCCGATAAACCACCATCCATGAGGAAGCTTTCCAGATTATTCCTGTTGTGTTCCCTGCTGCTGATCGTGGTTGCCTGCGGACCCAGGAACGGGGTCGCCGAAAGAGACACCACCCGCAAGCCTGCACCTCCGAGATTGACCCGCCTGGTCCGGCCGGACAAACCTCTGACCATCGCGGTAGGAGACGAGATCAACATCCGGCTGGATTGCCCGGATACCATTTCCATCGATTCGGTGCAGGTTTTCCTGGGTGGTGAACTAAAGCAGACCCTCAATGGCGAGATAAAACAGGTTGCCAGGGGAGCGTTGGAGACTACCCTTGTAACAGCCGGACAACAAACAGGGAAATCGGGACTCCGGTTGAAAGTATTTTTTCCGGGAGGAAAGACCGAAAACCAGAGCCAGCAGATCACTTTCCTATCCGACTTTAAACCGGTGGAGTACACATACAGGATTGTAGAGGAGTTTGCCCACGATCCGGAGGCCTATACACAGGGATTACAGTATGTGGACGGATGGCTGTATGAGGGGACCGGCAATTATGGAACCTCCTCGCTCAGACGGGTAATGCTGGAGAACGGAGAGATATCCAGGATCAGGAACCTGGACCAATCGTTGTTCGGGGAGGGCATCACTGTTTTTGGCGAGCGGATCTACCAGCTCACCTACAAGTCACAGGTGGGATTCATCTATGATAAAACAAGCTTCGAGGAGATACAGAAGATCTATTATCAGAACCGGGAGGGGTGGGGCCTCACCCACAACGGGGAAGAGTTGATCATGAGTGACGGGACAAACATTATATATTTTCTTGATCCTGAAATGTTTACCGTCACTCGCCAGATTGAGGTATATCATAACAAAGGTCGTGCCGACAGCCTGAATGAACTGGAGTACATCAACGGAAAGATCTGGGCCAACCGTTATTATACCGATGAAATTGTGATCATCGATCCGGAAACAGGGAAGGTGGAAGGACGCATCAACCTGAAAGGGATCCTGAAGCCGGCCGATCGGAAACAAACCACCGATGTTTTGAATGGCATTGCCTGGGACCGGGAAGGAGACCGGATCTTTGTAACCGGGAAATACTGGCCAAAATTATTTGAGATTAAGCTGACAGCTCGCCCGAAATCACCCTGACACTTTTGGGAATGATCTGGAACCGCATGGGCCCGTGTCCCAGGGATTCCCCGTCGGTCTCAATCTGCAACCGGGCCGGGCCATCAATCTGCACAGAACGGGCAGTATAGGTTTCCACCTTGGAGTGCATGATAATGCTGCCGTTATAGAGGCGTTTCATATTGGCTAGCACATTCAGTTTGCCTATTTTCTTGATCAGGGTAATGCTGTAAAGGCCATCATCGGCAATAGCATGCGGAACCGGCATCATACCCCCTCCGTTGTACATGCAGATCCCCACGTTCATGGAAAAGATGCTGCGGTCGATGGTCTTGCCGTCAATATCGATCTCAGCATTCAGTGCCCTGTACCTGATCAGGCTGAAAAAGATGTTGTAAAAGTATAGGAGCGGACCGCTCTTCCCCTTGTCTTTCATGCGGTTGGAACGTTCTACCACCCTGGCTCCGAATCCCATCCCGGCAATATTGATAAAATAACGTTTCCACTCCTTGTCATTCTTTCGATAATTCACCAGGCCTGCATCCTGGATAAAGGTTTTCTGTTGTTTGATGGTCAGTATGGCCTTTTCATAATCAGCCGGGATGTTAAACATCCGGGCCCAGTCGTTTCCGGTACCCACCGATATCATTCCAAGCATTACCTCTGTGGTATGGATCCTGTTCTGGGCAAACACCCCGTTGATCACCTCATTCATGGTGCCATCACCCCCTACTATAATGATTTTCGAGTACCCCTCATCAATCTTGTTCCTGGCGATGATGGAAGCATGCAACCTGCGGTTGGTAAAGCAGGGTTCGAACCGGATCCCGTGTTTTTCCAGCAATTGATTGATGACGGGCCAGTCCCTTTCGGTTTTTCCACCTCCCGCAGTCCTGTTCACAATGGCTATCCAGTTCGATTTTTTCCTAGAATTCATAATCCTGCGAGTCAAAGATAAATAAATTCTAACGTCATGGTCATGATTGTTCTATCTTTGCAGTGTTGGAACCTAATGTCTTAGAAAGTTATAAATGAAAAATGTTAATAAGGTGTTTATAAATGAAAAATCATTGTTTACAATAACAAAATGGGTAAAAATAGCGGGCTACGCGAAAATAGTAAATTTGAAACCCGTTTTAAATATCCAACTTCAATAAACGAATAGGCCAATGGGTAAAGTTATTGCGATATCGAATCAGAAGGGTGGCGTTGGGAAAACCACTTCAACTATCAACCTTGGAGCAAGCCTTGCTGTGCTCGAAAAGAAGGTTTTGATCATTGATGCAGATCCGCAGGCCAATGCCACTTCCGGTTCTGGATTTGATATCAAAAAAGTAAAAACAAGCATCTATGAATGCCTGATTGAAGATGCCGATCCCAGGAAAATCATTCTGAACAGTGAAATCAATCACCTTGATCTGATCCCCTCTCATATTGATCTGGTTGGAGCGGAGATAGAGATGTTGAATATGAATGAACGGGAATACATATTGAAAAACGTCATCGATCAGGTGAAGGAGGAATACGATTATATCCTGATCGATTGTTCTCCCTCCCTTGGTTTGATAACTGTGAATGCATTGGCGGCCGCCGATTCGGTGATCATTCCTGTTCAGTGTGAGTATTTTGCCCTGGAAGGACTGGGTAAATTACTGAATACCATCAACATCATTCAACGGGGCCTCAATCCTGAACTGGAGATTGAAGGTTTTTTGCTGACCATGTACGATGCCCGGCTGAGGCTTTCCAACCAGGTGGTGGATGAGGTGAGAAAGCATTTCCAGCAGATGGTTTTCGAAACCATCATCCAGCGAAATATCAAGCTTAGTGAAGCTCCGAGTTTTGGAAAACCGGCAGTTCTCTATGATGCAGAATCCAGGGGAGCTATCAGTTATCTGAACCTGGCAAGGGAGATCCTGCAGAAGAATGAAGAAACCCTGCTGAAGCAGGAAGAAAAAGTAATGGATTAATTATTCATCCTTATGGCAAAAAAGAACGCATTGGGCAGAGGACTGGGGGCATTGATCGATGTTTCTGAAGACCAGGACAGACCGCTGGTCCATTCCCCTTCGGCGGTCAGTGAGATTCCTTTAAAGAATATCTCACTGAACCCTTTCCAGCCGCGTACCTCCTTTGATGAAGAGGCTCTTAATGAACTGGTGATGTCGGTGGAAGAGCATGGCATCATACAGCCCATTACCGTGAGGAGAGCTGATGATTCCTCCTACCAGCTTATCACAGGTGAACGGCGGTTGAAGGCTGCCAAGAAAGCCGGATTAAGACGGATCCCTGCCTATGTACGTGAGGCGGGTGATGACAAAATGCTGGAGCTGGCATTGGTTGAGAATATTCAGAGGGAAGACCTGGATGCCATCGAGGTGGCCATTTCCTACCAGCGCCTCATCGAGGAATTCAGCCTGACCCAGGAAGGCCTGGGTATCCGGATAGGTAAAAAACGGGCCACCATCGCCAATTACCTGAGACTATTAAATCTCCCTGTGGAGATACAGACAGCCATCCGGGAAAAAAGAATTTCTATGGGGCATGCCAGGGCATTGCTGGCTATTGAGGATAAGGAGCTGCAGCTGGATGTATTTGGGAAGATCCTTACCCGGGACCTTTCTGTCAGGAATGTTGAAGCCCTGGCCAAGCGGGTAAAAAAGGACAACACAGAAGCGCATCCTGCAGAAGAGGTTCAACGGTCAGATTACGAAGATCTCAGGGAACACCTGTCCCACCATTTTGGAGCCACTGTCGAGTTTAAGCGAAGCAATAAAGGGATAGGCCGTATCGTTATACCTTTTAAATCGGATGAAGACTTGCAACGCATTGTAAGTATATTCGATAAACCGGGTAAATGAACAGGATCATTCAGGCGATTTTCCTCATTTCCATCCTGGCATCCCCGGCATTCAGCCAGGAGCCCGATTCAATCATTGTAACCCATAAATCCGATTCAATCATTCAGTTTGTTGATAGCGACATGCGGTATGCCGATACGCTTGTGGTAGAACAACCTGATTTCAGCCACTCGGCCTCAAAGGCCATCATGTATTCACTTGTGCTTCCGGGCCTCGGTCAGGGCTACAACGGGAAATATTTCAAGATCCCCATCGTATATGCTGCACTGGGAGTTGCAGGTTATGCCATTGTATATAATACGAAAAATTACAAGCAGGCAATCCTCGATTATTCCCTCTTACAGGACACCTACAATGAGCGTGTCCTCCAAGGCTGGCGAAGGAACATGGAACTCAGCTATATTGGATTGATTGTCGTATATGCCCTGCAGGTGGTGGATGCCTATGTGGATGCCCAGCTCTACAGCTGGGAAGTGAATGATAACCTTTCCCTCCGCATCGCTCCCTCCCTGCAACCCATGATGATCCCTGCCAGTGGTTCAGGTCAGGCATACGGACTCACGTGCAGTTTTGATTTAAAAGGAAAATGATGAAGAAGAGAAGAAAAAAAGGAATCACGATACTGATCGGGGTTATGCTGTTTTTCACTGTGGTAAGTATAAACAGTCAGGACACCATTACCTCTTCCGACACCATTACCCCTCCCGACACATTTACCATGGAGGGTGAGGCAGCACTGAAGACCGGGGATAACCTGGACAGTCTGCTCAACCTGTGGTATGTGAACCAGTCCCTTGAGAATGCGGTGGATGATTACTCCCCCGAAGCGGATACCCTGATCCCCGATTTTACGGACTCCGTCTATCTACAGCGCCTGGCGGATATCCCCTCGGTGGTTGATCTCACCTACAACAGGATCGTCAAGAATTACATCAATGTGTATACAAGGAAAAGAAGGGAACAGGTGCGGATCATGCTTGGGTTGTCTGAATACTACTTCCCCATCTTTGAGGAGGTCTTTGATTATTACGGGGTCCCCTACGAGCTGAAATACCTCTCCATCATCGAGTCAGCACTAAACCCCAGAGCGGTTTCCCGTGCGGGCGCGGTAGGTACCTGGCAATTTATGTACAGCACCGGCAAGCAGTACGGCCTCACCATAAACTCCCTTGTGGATGAAAGGCGGGATCCGGTGGCTGCCACCCATGCGGCTGCTCGATTCCTGGTGGACCTTTATGAGATTTACAATGACTGGACCATGGCCCTTGCCGCTTACAATTGCGGACCCGGCAATGTGAACAAAGCCATCCGAAGATCGGGAGGAAAACGCACTTTCTGGGAGATATACTATTTTTTACCCAGGGAAACACGGGGATATGTACCTGCTTTCATTGCAGCCACCTATACCATGAATTACCATTCCGAACATTTGCTCAACAGTGCCCCGCTGACACTACCCAGGTATACCGATACGCTGGTGGTGCATGAACAGGTGCATCTGAAACAGATAGCCGAAGTGCTCGGAATCCCCATTCATCAGTTGCGCGATATGAATCCCCAGTACAGGCAGGATGTAGTGCCGGCCACTGCAAAGCAAGGGTATTCAGTCAAGGTACCCGTTGAACTGACAACCTCTCTTATTGACCTGCAGGACAGCATATTCTCCTATAAGGATTCGGTTTTCTTCGATCAGGGAAAGATGGTCGCCACTCCCCTCAGGTATTCATCAAGACACAGGGTGGATCTCCCTGCAGATAAATACGATAAGCTCTATTATACGGTCCGTTCGGGCGACAATGTGGGGTTTATTGCTGACTGGTATGATGTAAGGGCTTCCGATTTGCGGTACTGGAACAACATCAGCCGGAACATGATCAGGACCGGGCAGAAAATGGTGATTTACAAACCCAAAGGGAAATCATCCCGGTACAGGGAGGTGAACAACATGAGCTTCACCCAAAAGCAGCAGTTTGCAGGAAGACCGGTTTCCACATCCTCTGCCAGCAACACCGCATCCGGGGGTGGGGCTGCATCCCCGGCTACTACATCCCCGGCTTCCGCAGATACCGGATCGGGGGATTGGGTCACCTATGTGGTGAAACAGGGGGACACCCTGTGGGAGATCGCCCGGAAATATCCGGGTACAACAGAGACCGATATCGCCAGGCTGAACAATATTACCAATTCTTCCAAGATACGGCCCGGACAGGTGATCAGGGTTAAGCCCATCATATGAAGCCATTCCGGATCTTCATATTCTTTGTGGTGGTACTGCTGCTGCTTTCTATTATTGCCCTCCTTATGCCCGAACAGGGTATTGGCGTGACCGGTGACCTCCGGCTCTCGTTTCTTTCTGTTTCTGACCTGTTCCGGGAAGACACATTGAAAATGAATAAGAGTGTGGAGCGCCTGATGGCAGGAGCGACGGTGACCGATGATCCTGAGTCGGATCCGGAGGAGGACCTGGCCCGGACCGATGATACGGGCGGTGAGGTCCCGCAACCTGTTGTTACTCCTGCCAATGCCGATAGCCTGAAGCAATCGGTTTTCAGGTTGCAGTTTGCCGAAGGGGAAGAAGATCTGCTGGCTCCCTTCTTCAGAACGCTCGGTGGACTGCGAAACGGTTCAGTCGTGCGGACAAGGATCCTTCATTTCGGCGATTCTCAGATAGAAGATGACAGAATGACCGCTCTGATCAGGTACCGGCTTCAGCAATATTTCGGTGGATCGGGAACCGGTCTGGTACCGGCCATTCCAATCTTTTCGGGCCATATGGCCTACGAGCAGGATCAGGAAGGAGAGTGGTTGCGGTACACCTTCTTCGGGAAAAGAGACAGCACCATCAGGCACAATTCCTACGGAGTGATGGGTGCATTTGCATCGGTTCCAATAGCTGAAGATGCGGATTGGCCCTTGTTGCACTTCCGTTTCAATACCTCCCGCAGGACAGGACGCTTCAACCGCATCAGGATCTTCCTGCATTCCTATGTGGATAAGGCGTCCATAGCCTTCCAGGTGAACGATACCATTACCGATACACTGAAGCATATTCCTGATGGATTCAGTGTGGCAGACTACAGGCATCACGGGGCAGTGAAAGACCTCAAGGTGCACCTTGATCTGCCGGAAGGGGGACGGATCTACGGGATCTCCTTTGAGTCGGATGGTGGACTGCAGGTGGACAACATTGCCATGCGGGGAGGTTCTGGTCTCATATTTACAAAGATGAACCGGGGACAACAGAAAGCCATGCTGGATCACCTGTCACCCGGTCTTATTATGCTGCAGTTCGGGGGGAACGTGGTACCTTATATGAATTCTGGTTATTACCAACGTGCCTTCAAACGCGAATTACAATTCATTAAGGAGATATGTCCCGGTACCCCGGTCATCGTGATCGGTCCGTCTGACATGTCGATCAAGGAGAGGGGGGTATTTAAAACTTATCCCACCATTGAGCCCATCAGGGATGCACTAAAAAATGCGGCCCTTGACAGTGGGTTTGCTTTCTGGGACCTGTATACGGCCATGGGGGGGTACAATTCAATGCCTTCATTTGTGCATGCAGACCCACCCCTGGCTTCTACCGATTATGTGCATTTCACAGCCCTTGGCGTCAACCTGGTGGCAGAGATGTTCTACAATGCCCTGATGCTTGAATACAACAATTTTCATTTGAAAATATAATCCATTGAGTCAGATCATGTTGGACATATTCCTCTTTGATCCTGAAAATCCGCTGATTTTCACCCGGCTCTTCTTCTGGCTCTTCTATGTTGTGGTGTTGCTTGTCTATTCCATCATTTACAAAGAGCGCGCCGTCAGGAATGCCTTCCTCTTTGCAGCCAGCCTCTTCTTCTACTGGAAAACCTCGGGACTCTTCTTCCTGATCCTTGTCTTTTCAACCGCATCGGATTTCTACCTGGGGAACCTGATCCATTATTCCCACAGGAAGGGATGGAAGAAATTCGGAGTGATCATGAGCGTATTTATCAATCTCTTCATGCTCTCCTATTTCAAATACACCTACTTTTTTGTGGATACGGTCAATGCCCTTTTCAACCTGGATATTGAGGTGGTGAACCACCTGGCCCTCTGGTCAAACCGGCTCACCGATACCCATTTCGATGTTTCCATGATCCTGCTCCCGGTGGGCATCTCTTTCTATACCTTTCAGACCATATCCTATACGGTGGATGTCTATCGCAGGAAGGTCGATCCTGTGAAGCACATCCTCGATTTCGGTTTTTATGTCTCCTTTTTTCCCCAGCTGGTGGCCGGTCCCATCGTCCGCGCATCGGAGTTTATTCCCCAACTCTATAAACGGTACAGCCTTTCTTATCAGGAATTTGGGTTTGCCCTGTTCCTGATCCTGAAGGGATTGTTCAAGAAGATGGTGATCGGGGATTACCTGGCCCTGAACTTCATCGACAGGGTCTTTTCCAATCCCACGGGATTTTCGGGATTTGAGAACCTGATGGCCCTCTTTGGCTATTCCCTCCAGGTATATGTGGATTTCTCCGGGTATACCGATATAGCCATTGGTGTGGCGCTGTTGCTGGGATTCCGGATTCCCAAGAATTTCAATTCCCCCTATAAGGCCACCAGTGTGGGGAATTTCTGGAAACGCTGGCACATCTCCCTTTCCAGCTGGCTCAGGGATTATCTCTACATTCCACTGGGGGGTAACCGGAAGGGGAGGATCATGACCGATGTAAACCTGATGATCACCATGCTGCTGGGTGGTCTCTGGCACGGTGCCAGCTGGCAGTTCTTGGTGTGGGGCGGATTGAACGGAGTGGGACTGGTGGTCTACAAGTTATGGAAAAGGATCAGTCCCTACGAGAAGAGCAAACACCGGGCCGTCAGGTTCTGGAAGATCTTCAACACCTTTTTGTTCATCACCTTCACCCGCATCTGGTTCCGGTCCGAATCCATGGAAAAGGCCAACCAGTTTATCTACCAGGTCACCCGCGAGTTCAACGGATCGATCATCCCCCAGGTGCTCTGGAGCTACCGCCTGGTCTTCCTGGTCATGGCTCTGGGATATTTCACCCACTGGGTTCCGGAACGATGGAAACTGGCCCTGCTGGACTGGTTCATCAGGATCCCTATCTGGGCCAAGGTCCTGATCACCGCGCTTGTGATCTTCGCCATCTACCAGTCATGGTCGGCCGAACTGCAGCCCTTTATCTACTTCCAGTTTTAATTGTATTTTCGAATCGCCGGGGGAATTTGCAAATTGTTCTTCTGACAGACAGATTTATTCCCTACTTTTATGAATGAGCACTTACTATTGTCCCAAACGGATAGCCTCAAACCTCTAACAATTGAAATCAAATAAGGAATTGATAAGAACCCTTGCGACTATCTTCAATGAGACACTCATTGTATTTCTATACGTTTTTCTGGTAAACTCCTATATCGGGAATGTGGATGAAAAATTCAAAGGGGACGGTAAGGGATATTACGATTATCTTCCTTCGATCTTTATATACCATGACCTGGTAAGAAAGGACTTGCCACTTCCTGAGAACCCGGAAGTCTATAATCGAATAAACAGTACGGTTGGATATGTTGCCTATAAAGAGTATATGGTAAATATATACGCCTGCGGAACTGCATTACTGGAACTTCCATTCTTCATTTTCACACATCTGACAACAGAGTTGGAAGGCACCTATTCAGATGGTTACCAGTTGCCATTTCAGAGAACCATCTATTATACAGCACTTTTTTATGTATTCCTCAGTCTAATTTTCCTGAAGAAGGTTCTAAAGACATATCAGATAAGACCCGGAATAATTACGTTCTGCCAGTTACTGATGGTACTGGCAACGCCGGTAACCATTTATGCAAATAAAGATGCAGGTTTTAGCCATGTGTTTTCGATGTTTGCTATAACGGCCTTTATCTACTATATCAGGTCTTTTTTTTTGTACGAGAAAGGCAAAGATATCATTGTAGCCGCACTCCTGCTGGGCTTAGTATTAATCCTCAGACAGGTCAATCTGATGATCGTCCTTTTTGTTCCCTTTCTTGCCGGATCATATAGTAACCTGGTAAAGAGAATTAGAAATCTTGTCCGGAATTACCGGATTGTGATACTGGCCCTGTTTTGCTTCCTGGCTGTTTTCTCTGTCCAAGCCATCATGTGGTATTTACAGACCGGGGATTTCCTGTTATATTCATATCAGGGATATAGTTTTAATTTTCTTGACCCTCAATTCTTTAAGATTCTTTTTGGGTATAAGAAGGGATTCTTTGTTTATACTCCGGTAATGTTTATTGCCTTCTTGAGTGTGACCTGGCTTGGTTTTAGAAAGCGGTATTTTCTCGTGTTTACATGGATTGGGTTCTTCATTTTCATTACCTATATTCTTTCTTCATGGTTTAGCTGGTATTATGGTGCAAGTTATGGGCTGAGGGCCTATATTGACTATTTTACAGTATTTTTCATACCCCTGGCAATTTTACTCAATGAGTCAAACCGTGTTCCGAGGCATGCCATTATTGCACTTTCCATACTTACCATCCCCCTGAATATTATACAGACCTACCAGTACAGGAACTATATCCTGCACAATATCAATATGGATAAGGAAAAATACTGGCGGATATTTCTGCAGAGAGACAAACAGTTCATGGGTTTACTTTATAAAACACCTGTCGATATCAAGGATTACGAGCAAGTGGATGAGCGGACTGCAGGGGATTTTATCGTTTTGCCCGGGGAAGTTGAAGTGGTGTATATTACAAACAGTTCCGATTTAATTGAGTTCAAAGATGTAAGTCTGATACAGGTATCAATTGATAATGATTTTCTTAAGCAGAATGATACGAGAATCGCATTGATTATCAGTGATAAGGAAGGATCAGAGAGTTTATACTGGCAAAGGAGATATCTGATTCATTTCGCAGATGACGAACTAAATAAACCGCAAACCGGGACATACAATTATTCCTTAGAACCTTTCGAAGACCTAAGTGAGAAAAAACTTACGCTGCTATGCTACTCAGGCAAGGAATCAACGAAACTTAAGAATATCAGAATCAGATTCTTACGTAAACAGAATCTTCCAGGTTAACTATCTGTTAGAAATTGATATATTTGAAACGAAAATAGAATCCCATGGAGAACCTTCTGTCCATCATTATACCATGCTACAATGAAGAAAAGACCCTGACCAGGGTCCTTGACAGTATCAGGGCAGTGGAGTTACCGGAGGGAATGGAAAAGGAGATCGTAATTGTGAATGACTGCTCCACAGACCGAACATTTGAAGTGCTCCGGGAACACCTCGAAAAAACCGGTGATGAAGGAATCCGCATTTATCACCAACCTGTCAATATGGGGAAAGGTGCTGCCATTCACCGCGGAATCAAAGAAGTAAACGGAGAATACCTCATTGTTCAGGATGCCGACCTGGAGTACGATCCCCGGGAGTATAAGGATCTGTTGAAACCATGCCTGGAGGGGTTCGCCGATGTGGTGTACGGTTCCCGTTTTATGGGAAACAATCCTCACCGCATCTTGTTTTACTGGCATTCCATCGGGAACCGGTTTCTTACCCGGCTTTCCAATATGTTTACCAACCTCAACCTTACAGATATGGAAACCTGTTACAAGTTGTTCCGCTCTGAGTTTGTCAAACCCCTGAATCTGAAGGAAAAAAGGTTTGGTTTCGAGCCGGAGATCACGGCGAAAATCGCCCGGATACCCGACGTCCGTATCTACGAGGTTGGAATCTCCTACTACGGACGAACCTATGCAGAAGGGAAAAAGATCAACTGGAAGGATGCCTTCAGGGCGCTCTGGTGCATATTGAAATACAACGTCTTCAGCCGGAGATGAGCTTAAGGGATCACATAAAACTGAGCCGGGTAGTCTGGTTGTTCCTGCTTTTCTTTGTTGTGGTCATGTTCTCACATTCACTCTACCGGCACGATAACAGATCCTCTGCCAGGCAGTTGGTAATGAGTTCCGACATGGAGGGGTATTACCAGTATCTGCCATACACCTTTTTCAAGGAGAAAGACATTACCCGTATGCGATGGGCCAGACCCTATGGCGAAGACAAGACCCTAAATGTCTTTACCTGCGGGGTAGCCATCCTGCAGCTGCCTTTTTTCCTGGTGGCCCATGGCGTCAGTGAATTATTGGAAATGGAGAATCGGGGTTATAACACAGCTTATTTTTCCTCCGTCCTTTTCGCATCTATTTTTTATGTGTTCATCGGGCTCTACTATCTCTTTAAATCGCTTAGGCGGATCTTCACGAAGAAGACGTCATTCCTGACCACCCTCCTGGTCTTCATGGCAACCAACCTCTTCTACTACACAGCCATGCAGCCGGGTATATCGCATGCCTACTCCTTTTTCCTGCTCTCCCTATATATTTATTTCGTCCCTGGATTTTACCAAAAGCCGGGGATAAAAAGCTCCCTGAATTTGATCCTTCCTTTGGCTCTGGCCGTGCTGATTCGGCCCACCAATATCCTGGCAGGTTTATATTTCCTGTTTTACGGTCTTACATCGTTCAGAGGGTTAGTTCAGAGGTTGGCTATGCTGGCACGCAGGTGGTACCTGCTGCTATTCATGGCATTTGTGGCCTTCCTTGTTTTTATCCCTCAGATGGCATACTGGCATAAGGTAACCGGGCAATGGTTTGTCTATTCTTACACCGATAGCAGGTTCACCAACGCACTGACTCCTCAGTTCCATACCGTACTCATCGGGCCAAAGAACGGGTGGTACCTATATACCCCGTTAATGCTCCTTGCCACCGGGGGATTACTCTATCTGGCATTCCTGCGTAAACTGAGTGCTCCGGCCATCCTCCTGATCATGGTACTAATCATTTATATCAATGCCAGCTGGTGCTTGCCTACATTCAGTTCGGCAGCCGGTTACCGCGCCCTTATAGAGTGGATCCCATTCATGGCGATCCCACTGGCATTTGTAATCGAATATACACGGGAAAGAAAAGGATGGAAATGGGCGCTTTATAGTGTGCTGGTCCTGTTCGTGGTCTACAACATCCTCTTTTCCTATAAGTACAACAACGACCTCTGGTGGAATACAGAGTGGCAATGGAGCAATTTCTTACGTCTGATACAGTTTTAATCCTCTCTCTGTATTCGCTATTTCCTTCCAACAATGATGGTTGATAATCCTGTTAGATTTAGAACGGCCTTATCAATGATTTTAATGGCAGGTAAGAGAAAGTTGTAGATTTTCATCTGACTCCCGGGGATGATCTTCTTCTTCAGGATTACTCCACTAAAATACCACCCGAAAATGCCTATAAAATTGAAATATTGCTTATGAACTACCTGGAATTCGGTTTTGGAAAAAGCCCGGGATATGGTAGACTTTGTATACCTCCTGTAGTGTCCAAGTTCCCTGTCAAGCCGATTATATAATTTCTGATAAGAAGGGACCAGGATCACCACCTTTCCGCCTTTTGCCAACAGTTTATAACAATTGTTTAAGGCTAGTACATCATCAGAGATATGTTCTACCACATTGAGTGCAAAGACGGTGTTGAATTTCCCGAAATGCCTGGCGAATTTGGTGTCGAAATCGGGATCTATCAGATCCAGAACCTCGATCCCCAGCACACTGGAGGAAATCCCAAACCTGGTGGACAGATTGTAACAGTATTCCTCCCTGAAATCAGACAGCATGATTTGTTGGTGATCCTCAATAAAGCAACGGGAGATGTTTCCCTTACCACTTCCAATTTCAAATATACTCCCTGAACAAAAAGGCTTGATGGTATGGTACATCCATCGGTTGAATTTGTCAGCTTTGGCGATTACATCCAGTGTAGCTTCACCTACCAAATCATCTTGTGAAAGTTCAATTTCTTCCATTGTTAAGGATTTTTCGATCTTTCCCTCTTTCCCTGGGCACTATCTAACCAGGCACTAGGCACTATTTTGAGATGGGCATGGCGTAGCTCACCACGTCCTTGCCGGTGATCTCTTTTTCACAGAGGATGATCAGGCGCTCCAACACATTCCGAAACTCACGGATGTTCCCGGTCCAGTTGATCTTCTGCAGTTCCTTAATGGCATCGTCTTTGATTTTCCGGGGAGGAGTGCCGTACTCTTCGCAAATCTGCTGGTTGAAATGATCGGCCAGCAAAGGAATATCCTCCAGCCGTTCGTTGAGGGAAGGTACATGGATCAGGATTACGCTCAGGCGGTGGTAGAGGTCTTCCCGAAAATGGTGCTTTTCAATCTCCTCCCTCAGGTTCTTATTGGTGGCAGCCACCACACGGACATTCACATTGATGTCCTTATCGCTCCCCACACGGGTAATCTTGTTCTCCTGCAGTACCCTCAGTACCTTGGCCTGTGCAGAAAGGCTCATGTCCCCGATCTCATCCAGAAAAATGGTTCCTCCATCAGCCTGTTCAAATTTTCCTTTCCGTTGCTTGATAGCTGAGGTGAAGGCTCCCTTTTCATGCCCGAAGAGCTCACTTTCGATCAGTTCGGAGGGGATGGCGGCACAGTTTACTTCTATGAAGGGACCTGATAAGCGGGTACTGTTCTCATGCAGTGAACGGGCCACCAGCTCTTTCCCGGTGCCGTTTGAACCGGTGATCAAAACCCTTGCATCGGTGGGGGCCACCTTTTCCACAATCGCTTTTACCTGGCCGATGGCATCAGAATCGCCCACCATTTCATAGGCCTTGCTGACCCGCCTTTTCAGTACCTTGGTTTCGGTGATCAGGGTCGATTTATCCAGCGCATTGCGGATGGTGATCAGCAGCCTGTTGAGGTCAAGGGGTTTTTCGATAAAATCGTAGGCCCCTTTCTTGATGGCTTCCACCGCATTGTCGATGTTGCCGTGACCGGAGATCATGATCACCTGGGCGTCACCCTCTTCTTCAAAGATCTTTTCCAGCACTTCAAGGCCGTCCATTTCCGGCATCTTGATATCACAGAGGACGATATCGTAATTGTTCTTTTTATACATCTCCAGTCCTTCCACACCATGCTCTGCAAGGTCGACCGTAAATTTCTCATATTCCAGGATCTCCTTGAGGGTATTTCGGATGCTTCTTTCGTCGTCTATAACCAGAATATGTGCCATGATAAAAAAATAGAAAAGATTAGATTCCCACCAGTTCTGCAATAACACCTTCTTTCAGGGCGAAATCAGACTGGAACAGGTGCCTGATGTTGCATTCATATATCACAAAACTAACAAAAATAGTGGCGGCCACAATCATCTCCAGCCTAACGGGCTCCATCCCCGGCATTGCTTTTCGTTCCTCAAGGGTCGACCGTATCAATACCGAGTCCAGCTTGCTGAAATCTTTCAAGGAGATTTCCCGTCCGTGAAGGCCGTCAGCGGCTACCCCTGTGCGGTGCCTGATCAGGGAATAGAAAGTATCGAAGGATCCGGATGCACCGATCAACGTGTTTGGTTTTTCTTTCTTTACCACCTCCATCAGGGGCTGGAGCTCCTGCCTGTAATAGGATTCCAGGGCCTCGATCTCTTCACAGGCAATGGGATCCGACAGATCAAAGAGTTCCAGGATCCGGGCCATGCCGATCTCAAAACTCTGTTTCCAGAGGATCCCCTCGCGATTGCAAATGATGAATTCATTGCTTCCGCCTCCAATATCAAGGATCATTATTTTTTGTTCCGTGAAGGGTATGGCCTGACTAACTCCCTTGTAAATCAGTTCTGCTTCCCGGTCACCTGTGATAACCCTTACCCGAAATCCAAAGCGATGCTCTACTTCGTCCACAAATTGCTTCCCGTTGCTTGCATTCCTGATGGCCGATGTGGCAAAGGCCCTGATCTCACTCACTTCGAATTTATTAATGATTTCCATGAGGTTATGGATAGCCACATAACCACGTTCAAATGCATCAGGGGTGATGCGGTTGAACTGGATACCTCCGCGTCCAAGCTTCACCGGCTGTTTGCTTGCATGAAGGATGTTAAAATCCCGTTCCTTGCGTTCTGCAATTATCAGGTTGAAGGTATTGGTACCGAAATCTAAAATGGCAATAGACATATCTTACGAGCTGTAGCGAAGCCATTTCCAGATCTCGCGGTAATTGTTCTTTTTTCCATACATCAGGATGCCGGTCCGGTATACCTTTCCTGCCACCCAGGTCATCCCGATAAATGTTCCCACCAGCAGGGATCCGGATAGCGCTACCTGCCACCAGGGTACCCCGAACGGAATCCTGACCATCATCACAACGGGTGAGGTAAACGGGATCATGCTGAACCAGAAGGGAAGGGGGCCGTCGGGATTGTTCATAGCACTCAGCATTACATAAATGCCCAGTATCAGGGGCAGTATTACCGGCAGTATCAGTTGCTGCGTATCTGTTTCATTGTCAACGGCCGATCCGATCACCGCGAACATGGCGGCGTAGAGCAGGTACCCAAAAATAAAGTAGAAAAGAAAGGAACCGATCATCACCGCAGGGTTGATAGACTTCAGGGAGGTGAATATTTCCTCGACCATGTCAAGTTCCTCATCCATCATGGCCTGTCCGGCCGGATTCATAGCACCCGAATCAAAAAGATCAGAGGATACTACCTGCTCGGTGGGTGTCTGATTCAGTTCGGGAAAGAAAGCAGCTTTTAATCCGGTAATGAGTATGAATGAGAAGAAAATCCAGATCAGGAATTGCGTGAGCCCGGTTAGCCCCACCCCGATGATCTTACCCATCATCAGCTGAAACGGTCGCACGGAGCTTACAATTACCTCGATAATGCGGCTGGTCTTTTCCTCGATCACTCCGCGCATCACCTGCGATCCGAAGAAAAAGATAAAGAAAAAGATCATCAGTCCTCCCAGGTAACCCACACCCATGATCACTCCGGTGTTGCTTTCCTGTGTTTTTCCGTCTTTGGTCCATTTGATGTTCCTCACATTGAGACTGGTCTCCACTTCCATAAGGATCTGTTCAATATCCTGGATATCATGGCTGGCCAGTTTCAGGTGTTCAATTTCCTCTTCCATGGACTGTTTGATGTAACCAGTCACTTCGATGGAGGTCTGATTGGTGGAGTAGATCAGGGAAGATTCAGATGCCAGGATGTTCGAGGGTATAAAAAGTACCGCGTAATAGCCCGTTTCATCGAATCCGGCCTGGTATGTTTCAAGGGAGACCCCCTCAATGATTATGAATTTCAGGTATTCGGTTTCAGGCACAACAAATGATGGTCCCTGTGGTCCGTACTGGGTGAACAACTTAGAGTCATCAATGACCACAACAGTTTTCTCTTCCTTGTCCTCCATGGTAGCGAAGTACATGGGAATTAGCACATAGGCTGCGAAGATAAATGGTCCCAGTATGGACATGATGAGGAAGGATTTCTTCCGTATCCGGGTCAGATATTCCCTTCGGATGATCAAAGTTGTTTTACTCATGGCAATGGATCAATTCTTTTTTGAGGCATCGTTTACAACCTCTATAAAAATATCATTCATGCTGGGGAGGATCTCATGGAAGGCCTTGATTTCGGTAATCTCCACCAGGTTCCTGATCAGGTCACCGGATCCTTCTCCCTCCCTGATCCGAAAGGTGGCCTTCTGACCCATTCCGTTCTCTTCCATATACAACAGTTCAAACCTGCTGTCAAGTCCACCGGTCAGTTTCTCCCGGTCGCCCGTAAAGGTCACAAGATACCTGCTGGTCCGGTACTGTTCCCGGATGTGGCTAATCTCCCCCTGCAATACGGTTTCTGATGCATTGATCAGTGTGATGTGATCGCACAGCTCTTCCACTGAAGCCATATTGTGGGTGGAAAAAATGATGGTAGCACCATTCTTTTTCATCTGCAGGATCTCCTGCTTCAGCAGGTTCACATTGATGGGATCAAAACCGCTGAAGGGTTCATCAAAAATCAGCAATTTGGGTTCATGAAGAACGGTGGTAATGAATTGTACCTTCTGGGCCATGCCCTTGGAAAGCTCCTCCACTTTTTTTCCCCACCAGTCGCCTATTTCGAATTTCTCGAACCATATTTTCAGGCGTTTCATGGCTTCGGATTTCGACAGCCCCTTGAGCTGGGCCAGGTAGAGGGCCTGTTCTCCAACCTTCATTTTTTTGTAGAGTCCACGCTCTTCCGGCAGGTACCCGATCTGAGACCTGTGGTCGCTGTTGATGGGTTGTCCCTCGAAAAGGATAGCTCCTTCATCGGGAGCGGTGATCTGGTTGATGATCCGGAGAAGTGTGGTTTTCCCGGCGCCGTTGGGACCGAGCAATCCGTATATACTACCTTCAGGAACTTCCATGGATACACGGTTCAGTGCCCTGTGTCCACTAAAGTCCTTGACAACTGCATCCGCGGTGATAAGATTCATTCAAAAAAGTTTTTCATACGGTTGAAGAAACCGTTTTCTGATTTATCAGGTCTTGGTGTAAAGGTATCCGATTGCTCCATCTTTTCAAAGATCCTCCGCTCTTCCTTATCCATCGATTTTGGAATCCAGACATTGATCTGCACCAGCAGGTCGCCCCGTCCGTATCCATTCACCTCGGGGACACCCTTACCCCTCAAACGAAGGATCCTTCCCGGCTGGGTACCTCCCTCGATCTTGATCTTAGCTTTACCTTCCACAGTGGGGATCTCCACGGTGGCACCCAGTGTGGCCTGGGGAATACTGAGATAGAGGTTGTAAATCAGGTCGCTTCCATCCCTTGTAAGCTGGGGATGTTTTTCCTCCTGGATGATCACGAGCAGGTCCCCACTGATCCCTCCCCGACGGGCTGAATTGCCCTTTCCACCCATCTTCACCTGCATTCCTTCCGCAACCCCGGCAGGGATGTTGATCTTGATCACCTCATCGGCTTTTACGATTCCTTCACCGTAGCATGCTTCACATTTCTCGCTGATGGTTGTTCCTTCGCCATGACACGTGGGACAGACCGAGGCCGTTTGCATCTGCCCGAGAAAGGTATTGGTTACCCTGGTTACCTGGCCACTTCCGTGACATGTACTGCAGGTATTTTTCGCTGTACCATGTTTGGCACCTGATCCGTTGCAGGCGCCGCATGCATTGTATTTCTTGACCTTGATTTTCTTTTCCACACCCTCGGCCACCTCCAGCAGGTTCAGCGTGACCTTGACCCTCAGGTTGGATCCCCTGGTCACACCTCCTCCGCGGGAAGAACCGCCAAATCCACCAAACCCGCCAAATCCACCAAATCCGCCAAAAATATCCCCGAACTGGGAGAAGATATCATCCATGGTCATTCCGCCTCCAAATCCGCCGGCGCCTCCATTTTCGAAAGCAGCGTGACCAAACTGGTCGTATTTGTTCCGTTTCTGAGCATCAGACAAAACCTCATAGGCTTCAGCTGCCTCTTTGAAATTCTCTTCGGCGGCTGAATCTCCCTGATTCTTATCCGGATGATACTTCAGGGCCTGCTTCCGGTAGGCCTTTTTGATCTCCTCCTGCGAAGCATCACGGGTTACTTCCAATACCTTGTAATAATCTTTTTTCGCCATATGGTTCACTTATTCCCCTATTACAACCCTGGAGTACCGCAGCACCCTTTCATTCAGATAATAGCCCTTCTGGATCACGTCAACCACCTTGCCTTTCAACTTCTTCTGGGGTGCCGGGATCTTGGTAATGGCTTCGTGAAGGTCCGTATCGAATTTCTTGTGGACCGCATCAATCTCTTTGATTCCCTGCTGGGTGAGGAATCCGTTGAATTTCCCGGAGATGAGTTTGAGTCCCTCTTTCACCGCTTTGATGTCTTTGGCTTCATCGACCGACTGCAGTGCCCTGTCGAAATCGTCAGCCACAGGAAGCAGTGCTTCCAGCAGGCTTTCATTGGCACCTTTCTGAAGATCGATCTTCTCCTTCAGTGTTCTTTTTCTGAAATTGTCATATTCAGCTGACAACCTCAGGTATTTATCCTGCAATTCTGCCAGTTTTTCTTCTGCTGTAGGCTCCTTTACCTCCTCTACGGGTTCCTCTTCCTGTGCTTCCTCAGCTGCATTTTCCTTTTCAACCTCTGGCTGAGCCTGTTCACCGGTAAGTTTTTTCCCCGCTTTACTCTTCTTATCTTGCTGTTTATCAGATGTATTCAACTTTTTTGCCATTTCTTATCACAATATTAATGATCAATAACTCGTCCCTGATAAGTCAAATATTGAGCCAATGCAGTTTGTTTGACAAAATGTCACAACAAATGCTGCTTCGCTCCCTTGAAGGCCAGCTTCGCCGGTGACGGAGTGCTTCTCCGGAAATGAGGTGTTGTCCATTGCTAGAGCCGCAGGGTTCCTGCGAGGAAGAAAGATTGCATCTTTGGTTTTATGAAGACACAATACCCGTTGCAACAGGGATTATAGCTGCAAACCGGAACATGATATTCACCATTCTCGAAGAGAACTTTTCTTAATTGGCACCTGAATTTATAGCATGTTACCGCCAGGCCATTTTTCTCTGTCAATTATTTCGTTATAATCAATCGGTATATTTATTTTGTCTATAACCAATTCCCTTACATTTTTCGCAATTATCATGGACTTTTCAACTTTATCATTAGACAAAAAGATAGTCTCATTTGGATACCTGATTTCTATTGCATATCCTTGCAATTCTGAAACTGTATCGTAAAGGTTATTGAAATCAGCATCTTTCTGAGTTACCATATCAAGTAGGTAAATCAAATCATGCGAATATCTAAATATTGTGGACTGAAAAATCAAGTAGGCTTTTAAATATTTCTCTACTGCTTGTTGGCAGTGAAAAGTGATGGTATCGAGGTACTCGGGTATATGAAGATATGTAATCTTGGCAGTCCCCAAATCATGGTCTCCCTTTATAATCCATTGTTTTATTTCGTCAACTTGGTCGCTCATATAAAACTATCCCATTATTTAGTACTTCATATACGAAACTGTATCTGTTTTCTTTAGATTCTTCGATTTCTTTTGGTGTATATACAATCAAGTCCATAGGAACCATAGAACCATATAACATTTTTCTAACTTGTACAGTTCTTTGAGGTCTTGGGGAATCAGTTTCTTTTACTACAAATAAATCCAAGTCACTGTTTTCATTTGGATTTCCTATAGCATATGAACCGAATAGGATAATCTTATCAGGGTTGTATCCAGATGCAATCTTCTTAACTATTTCCGATATTTTATCCTTTCCAATCATTTCTTTTATCTACTAATATACTAAATTTCCAACTTTCTGTTTATGTCTTCTTCTTGGCATGGCGAACGAAGCAGTATATAATCCAAACACAGGCAGATACAAAAAACAAAAGTGACAAAAAGCTAATCTGCTAAAACATGGATTCTAAAAAATCAACTGAGATTAACAAAAATATAATATTTTCGGTTCTACTACCATTTTAGTGGGTAACTTTTCAGGGCCACCCATTTAAAACTCAGGAATTAGGCCTCTGTCAATATTGGGCAGTGGAAAACTCATTGTA
>JAGLOO010000012.1 GCA_023138875.1 Bacteroidales bacterium | reverse complement strand
GCAAAGGCTTACCTGTTGAATTTAATCTGCAGGACTACCGAAAGGCAACTGGAAGATACGATCGAGTACTCTCCATAGGATTCATGGAACACGTTGGTCAAAAAAATTACCGCACTTATATGCAGGTAGTGAATCGCACATTGAAGGACTATGGAATTGCTTTTTTTCAAACCATCGGGAGAAATATCAGCGGTACTACTTTCAATGCCTGGACCAACAAATATATTTTCCCCAACGGGATGATCCCTTCAATTGCTCAATTAACCAAGGCTATGGAAGGATTATTTGTGATTGAAGATTGGCATATTTTCGGGCCGGATTACGATCTCACATTGATGGCATGGCACAAGAATTTTGTGAAAGCCTGGCCACAATTGAAAGATAAATATGGGGAGTGTTTTTATAGAATGTGGCGTTATTACCTGCTAAGTTCTGCCGGAGGCTTTCGTTCACGAAGAAATCAGCTCTGGCAAGTTGTTATGACCAAACCGGGAAATAACCATCCCAACTGTCGTTTAAGCTAATTCTACCAATTGTCCTGGTTGTAAAATAATTTTAACCAATGAACCTGGTAATTAATAAAACAGACTTTGGATCTATAACAGTAAATGAGGAAAGTTATGACCATGACATTATTATTACCCTTGATGGAAATGTTAAAAAGCGAAAGAAGAAACTCTCTAAGGCAGTTTATGGCACATCACATATGATCTCACTGGATGAAATTAAATATGTATATCAGGACAAGTCAGTAGGCATTGTTATTGGAAGCGGTCAGCATGGTATAGCTAAACTATCAAAAGAAGCAAGTAATTATCTCAGAAGTAAAGATTGCCAGGTAGTTCTAAGACCGACACCAGAAGCAATACAGGAATGGAATAAAACTAAGGGTAAATGGATCGGATTGTTTCATATCACCTGTTAAGAGAATCATCATTAGCCGGGTATCAAAAAAAAAGCCTCACGATATGTAAGGCTCAGAATCTTAAATGTTTATGATAATGTAAACTATGCTAGTTTAACATTAACTGCATTTAATCCTTTTTTTCCTTCTTCCAAATCAAAAGTTACTTCATCATTCTCAGTGATTCTGTCCTTTAAACCATTTGAATGCACAAAATACTCTTTTGGTGAATCTGCATCTTTAATAAATCCAAATCCTTTCGCTTCATTAAAAAACTTTACTGTTCCTTTATTCATTATTATATAATTATATTTGATGCAAAGATAAGCTTAATTATCGAGATATTAACTCATTTAAGTTGAGTAACTTTAAAAAGTACGTTTTACATAAAATGAAATTGAAAGGAATCATTATATGCGCGAAAAAAAACAACATAATTTCACATCACCTGATCTATCGAAATTACAGGAAGTTATCATTGACCTCAGGACAAAAATATATATACCAATTGGCGATGATCCTGAAGATGCCAGGATCCGGTATTTATCAAGAGTTGGCAATAAAAAAACATAGAGGTTTGGAAAGTAACCCTTATTCCATCCTAATGCTATCAGCCGGGTTGGCTGTTGCCGCCCGGTAGGAATGATAACTCACAGTCAGCATGGCCAGGATCAATACAACCAGGGTTACACCTGCCAGCACCAGGAAGTAAATTTCAACCTGAAAATTGATGTGAAAGGCAAATTTCTGCAGCCATGCTTTAACTCCGAAGTAAGCAGGAATGGATATAAGTGAAGAGATTCCGAGCAACTTTATCGTTTCCCGGAACAATAGTCTCATGACGACCCTGACCGAGGCACCCATGATCTTCCTGATCCCTATCTCCCTGGTGCGCTGTGCAGTGGCGTAGGAAATAAGACCCAGTAAACCAAGGCATGTGAGGAATATGGACAGAACAGAAAAGATCGTCAATAGTTGACCTGTTTTTCTCTCCACATCAAACAGCTTCCCGAATTCTTCATCCAGCCATGTATAATCAAAAGGATATTCTATGGAGAAATCTTCCCATTTGCTCTGAATGAAATCGATGGTTCCTGCTTTGTCACCATCTCCCAACTTGATGATTAAAACTCCCTCGTAATTTCCTGGCATAAAATGGATGGCCATGGGGCGGATCTCATTTTGCATCGACTCATAATGGAAGTCTTTTACCACACCAATAATGGGCATGAATTCATCAGGATTGCCAACCATACTCGGCTGGACAAATCTTGTATTCAAAGGATCTTCAATTCCAAGTGCCTTTAAAGTGGCTTCATTAACAACCACTCCCGATGAGTCTGACGACATATCCCTGCTGAAGAACCTGCCCTCTAGAAGTTCAATATCCAGGGCTTTGTCAAAATCATAGCTGGTACGGTACACTGACAGGGTAAAGATTTCACTCCGGTCCAAACCTTCGAGCCAGTGCGCATTTCCCCAATAACCACCCGAGGGGATGTGGGTTGAATTGGCAACACTGAGTACATTGGAATGCTGAATTAATTCCTCCTTGAATGCATCAATTTTCTGGCGGAGCACGTCAGACCTGCGGACCACAAGCACATTGTCCCTCCCGAAACCGGGATCTTTCTTCCGCATATAGGTTAACTGGCGGTTCACCACTATGGTTCCTATAAAGATCAGAATGGTCACAGTAAATTGCATAACGATCAGCATACTTCTCAAAGTACTCTTTCTGCTACCGGACTTTTTATCGGAACACAGCACGGCTGAGGGTTTGAATGAAGCCAGAACAAACGCCGGATAACTGCCCGACATGATCCCGATGAAAATGGCAAACAGGATCAGTGATGGCAGGACCCAGGTATGACTGAATATATTGAACTCCAGGTCCATCCGGATCAGGTTGTTATAACCTGGTAACAGGAGGTAAACCAGGCTTAAAGCCACAATGAGGGATAACAGGCTAAGAACTATCGATTCTGTGAGAAATTGAAAAACCAGTTGTGATCGCTTTGATCCCACAACTTTCCTTAATCCCACTTCCCGTGAACGGCTGGAGGACTGGGCCGTAGCAAGGTTCATGAAATTAATCCCCGCAATGACCATGATCAGGATGGCTGCAACCAGGAATATATATACATAAAGCAGGTTTCCTGCTGGTTCCAGAGCAGCACGCAGGTTTGAATGCAGGTGTATATCGGTAAGTTTCATAAGCCGGTAGCCATATGAATGACCTGCAGCTTCAAATTGTTCAAGGTCTATTCCCATGGCCTGTTGGACGATAGGTCCCACATATTTTAGCACCATATCATACAAACGGGCCTCAAATTCTTCAATGTCAGTTCCTTCTGCCAGCACGATATAAGTATGATAATTCTGATTTACCCAGGCGGCTGGGTTCCCTCTTTCTGGATATGTACTGAGGGATCCGATCATTTTACAGTGGAAATGAGAGTTTACGGGAAAATCAGCCATTACCCCCGTAACCACAGAAAGATTTGTATCCTGCTCTATTTTGAAGGTTTTTCCTATGGGATCCTCATTCCCGAAGTATTTCCTGGCATATTCCTCTGTGAGCACAATGCTCCGTGGATCTTTCAGACAGGTTTTCGGATTCCCCTTAAGTAAATCTAAACTGAATACATCAAAAAAAGAGGAATCTGCAAAAAGAAACTCCTGGTCTGTCTCATGAAATACACGATCTCCGGTCCTCACAAGCCACCCCCCCAACTGTCTTAACCTGACTGTATGTTCGACTTCCGGATAATCATTCAGGAGTGCTTCTGCCATGGGTCCTGCTGTAACAGCATCCCGCATCTCAGATGCTGGCATGCTTCCTGAGACCCAGACCTTGTAGATCCTGTCAGATTTTTCATGGAACCGGTCATAGGTCAGTTCATTGATCACATAAAGAAAGATGAAAATACTGCTTGCCAGTCCAATGGCCAATCCAAATATATTGATCGCTGCAAATCCCCTGTTTCGCCAGAGATTCCGCAATGCAATGACAATGTAGTTTCTGAGCATGAAAGATAATTTTAGCAGTTCGCGATGAAAGATTTATATTCACAACTAAAGACGAATAGGGTTATTGTGGGTTTGAGCCAGCCCTCTCCTTTCTCCATGCCTTATCATCAATGGGTGGTGGAGACAACTCTTCAGGACCTTTTTGAACAAGTGAAATGGCCTCTATGGAGCAGGAGGTAACACAAAGGCCACATCCGTAACAGCAAGCTTTATCCACTTCACAGATCCCGTCCACCATAGCGAGGGCTTTGAAGTGGCAACGTTCAAGGCATGCTTCACAACCCGTACACTGGTCTTTATCAACCACTGCATAAAAGTCTGACCGGGCGATGGAGTTTTCGCTTCCATATTCAACCATGCCCCGCAAAACCCCGCATGAACAGGTACAACAATTACAGACGTAATAAACTTCAGTCTGTGCATTATTGATGGAATGCACAAGCCCTTCCCTGTCAGCCTCAGCCAGGATATCCAGTGCCTCCTTCCTGGTGAGGGCCTTGATATTCTCGCTGCGATCGAATGCGCCGGATTTCGGGGAGAAAACCAGGCAATTCTCTACCGTATGCTGGCACCCCTGCCCGATGAGCCTTTTCTGCACCCTGCAAATACAATCCAGCACTCCCCATGATCGGGCCTGGTCCAGGTAGGTGGAGGCTTTCTCATAGGGCATCACGTCGATATCAACCGGGATGGCCTTTTCCATCGGGATGATCCTGTGCACCGAGGGTTCGGTCAGCATGATGGTATGGAATCGTTCTTTGTAGTACTGTTCAAACAGTTCAGCAAATTCATGGTCTATCTTTGCATTCTGCCTTTCATAAAATCCTACCACAAAGGGTATCAGGTGAAAAAGGAAGCCTTTCCCCTCCTCCCTTTTTATATCAATCAGGCCTTTCTTCACCATACCAATCAACAAGGATTTGATTTCCGCCTCCCCGGAATTGTTTTTTTCTGCAATCTCTTTGATTGTTCGTGGTTCCAGGCTCAGGGTGGAAGCCACACCAGCTTCCTGCAGGGTGAACAACCAGGCCAGCAGCTTCAGTTCCACACCACTATCAGTCCTCGGAAATCCATTGGGGATCCGGTTCAGCTCATCGGCCAGTCTGTCATAAGCATTGATCATAAGGCAGATTTTTTGAGATTATTCATAACGCAGCGACTGTGCAGGGTTGCTTGAGGCAGCCTGGTATACACGAAGAACAACAGTAACTGAAGCAATTAAAAACGCCAGTGTGGTGCTGATGACAAAGACCATGGGCTCAAGGCTTATCCGTTCCGGGTAGTCCTGGAGCCAGTCTTTCATAAAGAAATACCCCAGCGGCCAGGCAACCAGTGTGGCAAACAGGATCAGCCATGCAAATTCACTGGAGAGGGTTACCAGTACACTGCTGATGGATGCGCCCATGGCTTTTCTGATCCCCACCTCTTTGGTACGCTGGGCAGCCGAAAATGAAGCCAGTCCCAGCAATCCCAGCGAAGCTATAAAGATGGCGAGGACAGAAAAGATACTGAACACCGTGGCGGTCTTCTCATCATTGTTATAGAGTGCAGCCAGGTCTTCCTCCAGAAATGTCATGTGAACAGGTTGTTGCTCTATAAATGAATTCCAGGTTTCTTCTATGTAAGTGAGCGTCTTTCCGGTTTGATTTCCACTGATCCTCACTGAAAGCTGGTAAGGCACGGACCCATTAAACCGGATCACCAGCGGTCTGATCTCCTGGTGAAGGGACTGGAAATTGAAATCTTTAATGACCCCGATGATGGAATTTGGAACCCTGGAATCATCACCAATTGCGGTAATGAGCCGTTTATTTAATGGATCATCAAATCCGAGGGCGCGGACTGCTGCTTCATTCAGTATAAGGGCGAAGGAGTCGGTGGGATTATCTTCATTGAACCACCTTCCTTCAACAACCTCCAATCCATAGGTCTCATTAAAATGCCAGTCGGCCCATAGGTTATTGATGGCATGGGTTTCGTCGGTGCCGGCTCCTTCAGGCAGGTAAGCATTATCTCCTATTAAACCACCAGGTACTGCACTGGAACCGCTCACCTGCAGAATGGCAGGATTTTTCAACAGCTCTTGTCGAAAGGATTCAACCTTGTCATACAGCACATATGTCCTGTCGATCACCACCAGGTTTCTTTTATCAAAACCAAGGTCCTTTTTCTGAATGTAGTTCATCTGCCGGTTTACGACAAAGGTGCTGATAAACAACACAATGGTAATGACAAACTGGATAGTCACCAGGATGCTCCTTAAATAGGATCCCCTTATACCCCGCATCGCTCCACTTTTCAACACATCCACCGGCTTGAAAGAGGACAGGAAGAAAGCCGGGTAGCTTCCTGACACAAATCCTACAAAAAGACCTATGATCAGCAGACCTGTAAGCATATATGGATAGCCCAGGATCACAAGTCGAAGGTCCTTTCCTGCCAGGTTGTTGAATGCCGGAAGAAAAAGCTCCACAAGCACTGTGGCCAGAATAAGTGCAAACAGGGTGATCAGAAAAGATTCTGTCAGGAATTGCCATATCAAACGTCGTTTTCCTGCTCCGGCAACCTTTCGAATGCCCACTTCAGTGGCCCTTTTAGCTGCACTTGCCGTAGCCAGGTTCATAAAATTGATGGAAGCAATAATAATCAGGAATATAGCAATGATTGAGAAAATGACTACCGAGGTCATGCTTCCTCCCGGGTTGATCTCAAACTGAAGGTCCGATTTCAGGTGAATGTCTTTCAGCGGTACAAGAAAATAGCCATATTGATTCCCGCCGGAAAAAAACTCCTCCATGGTCATTCCCAGTATTTCTTCCAGCTGTGGTCCCATGTGTTTCTCAAGCAAGGGAGGAAACTTGGCTTCCAGTACATCCGGATCAAATCCGTCCTGTATTAATATATATGTATAATTGTTATTCCCGAGCCATCGGGTTTCTTCCGCAATAGCCATGGTGGTCAAGGACCCCAGCATATTAAAACGAAAGTGGGAGTTCTCCGGGAATTCATTTACCACACCGGTTACCTCAAAAATTTCTTCTCTCTGGCCTACTTTCAGCATTTTACCGATGGGATCTTCATTGCCAAAATATTTTCGGGCGATCTCCCCGGTCAAAACCACAGTATTGGGCCTGTTGAGCATCTTCTGTGGATCACCCTGAACAGCAGGTGCTGTGAACACATTGAAAAATGTGGAATCTGCATAGTAAAAATTCTCCTCAATGAATACCCGGTCCTCATACCTTACGATAGGATCACCATCGAAGGTGAACAACCGTGTAGATTCAGTGACCTCCGGGAAGTCACTTTTCAACGTGGCTCCCATGGGGGCATTGGACAAGGCTGCCTCCATCTCATTTCCCTGGATCTTCCCACAGATACAGATCCTGTAAATATCCTCAAAATGTTCGTTATGCCGGTCAAAGCTCAGTTCATCAAGCACAAACAGCAGGATAATGATCGAACTGGCTATTCCAATAGCCAGACCAAGGATATTGATTAGCGAATACCCTTTGTTTCTCCAGGCATTTCGCCAAGCGATAATCAGATGGTTCTTTATCATGACAACTCTAATTGCAAACAGGCTCCAGTTCAGGCAGGTGGTAATTCAGGAATTGTTCCTAAATTGGTTCCAATTTAACACAAAATACCCAATAGAGATGAACAAATATTTCCACTCTTTGCTTTGCGCTGCCCTGACCCTGGGATTCTTATTGTCAACAACCAACCTTTATCCATGCACCATCATTGCAGTGGGGAAAAAGGCTTCGGCAGACGGATCGGTGATCATCTCTCATACCGATTGCGGGGCTGACTGCCGGATACGGGTCGTTCACGGGCAAACCTTCAAGCAAGGCGAATTGGCTCCTGTCCACTGGGGGATCCAGGATATCCACCGGCCTCTGGATGACTTTGGCGATGTGATCGGGCATATACCCCAGGTAGAGAAGACCTATACCTATTTCCATTCGGCATACCCTCATATGAATGAACATCAGTTGTCCATCGCAGAAAGCACCACCAGTCAGCGCGAACAGCTGAAGGTGGATAAGGCAATCTGCAAGCAGATCATGACCGTTGAGCAGGCTCAGGCATTTGCCCTCCAGCGCTATAAAACTGCCAGGGAGGCAACTGCGTTTATCGGGCATTTAATGAGTCAGTATGGATTTCTTCCATCGTGCGCGGGAGAATCGGAAACACTGGTGATCGGGGACAAAGCGGAGATTTGGATCTTCGAGGTATTTAGCGTAGGATCCGATTGGGACCCGGAAAGCGGTCAGCCGGGGGCCATCTGGGTAGCACAACGCGTGCCGGAAGACCATGCCCTGGTAGTTGCAAACTGGAGCATTATTAAGGAGGTGGACGAAACCGATTCTGAAAATTTCATGGTCTCCGCCAATTACAAGCAATTTGCCATTGATAAAGGTTGGTACGATCCCAGCGGCACAAAATCATTTGTCTTGCAGGATGTATATGCCCCCATTGGTCGTGAGTGGGCCACCAGCAGGCTATGGCTTTTCTACAGCACCTATGCTCCCGGCTATTATAACTGGCCCGAAAGGAACCTGGAGGACGGACACATGTTGGGTTATAATCAGTATATCCAGTACGTAGAACCTTTGTCCATCTACCCAACTTCAGTCAGTCCCGAAAAAAAGATCGCTGTGCAGGATGTAATTGCATTTCAACGCTCTACCTTCGAAGGAACCATCTATGATAAAACGGAGGACTATGATTGGTATGTACCCGACGGAAAAGGCGGAATGAAGAAAAGTCCGCTGGCCACACCCTTTCCCTCCAGGGACATGCGGGAATTGCTGGATATCAACAACCGGAGGAATGTGGCCAGGCCCCAGGGGTATTACGGTATGATCGCCCAGTTGCGTGACTGGCTGCCCGATCCCATTGGAGGCATTTACTGGGTATTCATGGACAATGCTTATACAAGCGCCTACGTACCCATTTATGCAGGCACACAGGAAATTGCCACCTGCTATAAAAACTTTGATCCTGCCACATACAATAACAGATCGGTATGCTGGGCCATCGATTTCGTGGATAACCTCCTGTACCTGAAGTGGCAGGAAGCAGTAAAAGATCTCTGGGAAGTCAGGAATCCGTTTGAGGAGCGATTGTTCACAGAACGTGACCGTATCGATTCAGAAGCGCTTGCTTTATACAGGAAGGATCCGGAGAAAGCCCTGGAGTACCTTACTGATTATACCAAGGCAAACATGGAAGAGGTACTTGAAATGTACAACGACCTGCATGACAGACTCATTGTAAAATATAGCAACAGCAGATAAGATTGAGAAAGCTGGTCCCTATTATATTGTGCCACAATTGCGGATTCTCGCTTGAAAGGGATGATCTGTACCGCTCCTGTGGAAATTGTTTTGCCTGCCAGGGATGCGAGATCTATATATGTCCCCAATGTGGAACCGAACTGGTAGTTAAAGCAAAACGAGAAAACCCATGACCCTGAGAAATATATTCCGGATTATCAAACGTGATTCCGTTTCGCTGGTCACCAATATGACCGGTCTCTCCCTCGGACCGGTTGAAGCGTTGCGGTACGAATGAATCTTATCAAATGACAGAGCAATACCTGGGAGAAGTTGCTGCATTGCTAACGGCAGCATGCTGGACAGTTACAGCCATGGCTTTTGAATCGGCCGGAAAACGTGTGGGTGCTCTGTCATTGAACCTGATCAGGCTGGTCATTGGCCTGGTTTTCCTTTCCATTTACAATGCAATTTTTAACGATGGTTTGTTTCCTGTCGCCACCGATTACCAGTGGTTCTGGCTGGTAATATCCGGATTGGTGGGATTTGTACTGGGTGATCTGTTCCTGTTTCGGGCCTTTATCCTGATAGGTGCACGGATCTCTATGCTGATCATGGCCCTTGTACCACCTATCACGGCACTTATCGGGTGGATCACACTGGGCGAGGTGCTGAGTGGTATGGAATTCCTGGGGATGGTAATCACCATATCAGGAATCGTGCTGGTCATGGCCACAAGGATTAATAACCGCATGAAGCCCACTGGCTTATCAGTCAGAATGGGCCCCATGGTCCTGGGTGTATTGCTGGCACTGGGCGGAGCTGTAGGGCAGGCAGCGGGACTGGTGCTCAGCAAGAAAGGAATGCAGGATATGGACGCATTTGCTGCCACACAGATCCGGATCATGGCAGGTGTTGTTGGATTTTTGATCGTAATAACATTGTTCCGCCGCTGGAAAAATGTATATGGAGCAGTTCAGCATACCGATACGGGAATAGCTGCCACCCTGATGGCCCTTACCCCCGTGATGATTATTCCAGCAGCCATCATCCTGAAAAAGGAGAAGATAAAACTTCTGGAAATTATCGGAGCTCTGATTTCTGTAGGTGGTGTGGCCCTGTTTTTTCTATAGCGTCAGTGTCCTGTCAAGCGTATTTTAGCCATTAAGGGAACCCTTGCTTTTTCTATGGATATGTTGCTTCCCTTCAGTCCACATATGCAGTACATTTGAGAAGAGAATCACAATAGAAGCTACGCCAGACAGCGCCAGTACATAAACCAGCAACACACCGTAGGGCACCAGGTAATAGAATATAACAATGGTAAGGGTGACCCATACGCCGGCACACCAAGGACAGGTAATGATCGAATTTATAGTTCCAACCAAATAAAGATCTTCCCTTCGTTTCAGCATATCCCTGAAGTATTTAAAGATCTTCTCAAACACCAGGATGCGGGTCATCCTATACGATGCCAGAATGATCACGACGGCTTCCTTTAAGCTCATCTCCTTTATATCAATCCCTTTCTTTTCAAGAAGGTAGCCCATAAGCACCACCAATCCAAAAAAAACAAATGCTGACCAGAAGTTCCAGGCCTGGTGTTTACGTTCAGTCATGGCAGAATTCGATTTGCTAATGAAAAGCAAGATACAAAACTATTTTTTTGGGGAATTTTACTCATTACCCTTTCAGTCATGGCGGTAATGGTAAGGGCCGGATTCACTCCCGGATTGGACGAGATGGCACTACCGTCACAAACATACATGTTCTGATATCCATAGACTCGCTGGTCCTTATCAATCACTGCCTCACCGGAATCCCTTCCAATTACGCATCCACCAAGGATATGGGCTGTTGTTGGAGTTCCCGTAAGGGCTTCGGTTATCATTATGAATGGTTTACCGTCTATTTCCTTTGATGTTGCCTCAGCCAGATCCCTTGCAAGAGGCATGAATGCTGAAGGTGGAGATCCTGTTGAAACCACTGAACACATGTTGAGAGCACCACGCTTGAATCTGAGGGTACTGTCCAGGTGTTGCATAAACAGAAGGATCATTGATTCCCTGGCGAAATCTCTGGTAAAATAAATCCTCAACCAGGAAGCAGGCCTGGTAATCAGCTTCCACAGCAACTTTAAAACACGTCCGGCTACACTTCCGCCATGGGTTAGGGGCACTCCCAGCATTTTCCAGAATCCGGATCCGCTTCCGTATCGAACTGATTCCAGATGGGTATCCTTATCGGGTGGAAAAATGGAACCTATGGCCACACCTTTCGAATAATCCCTCTCCTTTTTCCTTGAGTGAACAAGGACAAGGCTTTCATTATTGGTCCTGATCTGGTTTCCCACCATGTCACTGAGTCCGGCCAGGTACCGCCGTTTCATATCCAGCAACAACCTGACCGTACCGAGAACGCCTCCGGCCAGGATCACACTCCGGGATGTTATCTGCGATGTGCGTTTGAATAACCTGGTGGAATCCTTTATAGTAACCCGGTATCCTTCACTACCATCTTGTTTTCCGGATGGTTGTATCCGAATCACTTTTTTACCGGCAAGGACACGGACTCCCCTCTTCTCTGCCAGGTAAAGGTAATTCTTATCCAGGGAGTTTTTTGCATTGTACCTGCATCCTGTCATACATGCTCCGCAGAAGTTACAGCCAGAACGTTGTGGTCCGTTTCCCCCGAAGTAAGGATCGGGGACAACCTGCTCAGGTTCTCCGAAAAATACCGCAACCCGGGTAGGTTCAAAGCGATCCGATTTACCATAGCTTGTTGCAACCTCCTTCAAGGCTTTGTCTGAATCATATAATACGGGATTTTCCGTGGCACCAAGCATCCTTTCAGCTTCCCTGTAATGTGGATCAAGCTCCTTTTTCCAGTCGGTTAATCCCGACCAGCTGCCAGAATGAAAAAAAGTATTCTCCGGACGAGGCAAAGTATTGGCATAAACCAGGGATCCTCCTCCTACCCCAACTCCGCTGAGGATCCCCACATGACGCATGATGGTCATCTTAAAAAATCCATGGAATCGAAACAGGGGTAACCACATCCACTTTCTAAGGTTCCAGTTGGTTTTTGGGAATTGCTCCGGATCCCAGCGTTTTCCCTTTTCAATCACCAGCACTTTATATCCCTTTTCCGATAACCTGAGTGCTGAGACGGATCCTCCGAAACCAGACCCTATTACAATATAATCAAAGTCGTGTTGCATAATGGAAGAATTACGATGTAAAAATTGAGGATGATGAAGTTATCATTTTAATTGATATTTTTGATTGTATCCTGTAACATGAAGCACCTACTGCAGGTATAACAAGGGATATTAATGTATTCGAAAGAGGAAGCAAAAGCACTGAGAGAGGAGTTCTGGGACCGGTTCAAAACCATCTCATCGGGCCGGCGTACAAGAAAGAAGATGCCCGGAAACTGGTTACTCACAAACACCGGTATTAAAGCGCTGAACCTGCGTTTTTATGTGGATCGAGAGGTTGCCCAGGTCGGGATTGACCTGGAGACCAAGAACATGGACAAACGGCTTGAGCTGTTCGAAAAGCTTGAATCGGTAAAAAAAATCATGGAAGATGTGATGCAGGAGCCCATGATCTGGGATATTGAATATATTCGTGAGAATAGTAAGTCTGTAAGCCGGATTTACCTGCAAATTCAGGGAGTAGATATATACAACCGTAATACCTGGCCGACCGCCCATCAGTTCATGTATGAGAAGATGATGAGGCTCGAGAAATTTTACCTGGAGTACAGGGATTTCTTCAAGTACGGATAAACGGCCAGGTTCCTGTGCTGGTGAATTTAACATCTTTTCCCTAATTTTACTCCAGAACCAGCAACGATGATCCGACACTTCATAATCCATATGGCCCTCTGCGCAGGACTGATGGTCTCAGCATCAACCATTCTCCTGGCCCAGGATCCGTTTACACCGATAAACAGGCAGCCAGCAGTGGCAGGTTCTTTTTATCCTCACAGTAAAAAGGCATTGGAGTTGTCGCTTCAGGAGCTATTTGCAAAAGCCAGCCCTGCAAAGCTGGAAGGAAAAATCCAGAGCCTGATCGTTCCCCATGCAGGCTATGCATATTCAGGTATTGTGGCGGCGTCCGGATATAAAAGCATTCCGAAGGATGCTGATTACAACAATATCTTTATCATCGCTTCATCACACAGGGAACACTTCAATGGTTCCTCTGTCTACTCGGTTGGACATTACCAGACTCCACTGGGTGAAGCCAGGGTAAATATGGAAATCGCCAATGCTTTGATTGATAACAATAAAAACATCAATTATCACAGCAAGGCACATGACAGGGAACACAGCATCGAAGTCCAGGTACCCTTTATTCAATACCATTTTGAGAAACCTCCTCCCATCATTCCCATTGTCATGGGTTCATCATCTGTCTCTGCTGCCCGGGATCTGGCCGCAGCGCTTATGCCCTATTTTTCACCGGATAACCTCTTTATAATTAGTTCGGATTTCTCCCATTATCCTGATTATCAGGATGCAGTGCACATCGATGGACTAACAGGGAATTCCATTCTTACAAAAGATCCTGAGCATTTTTACAATACCCTGCGAAAGAATAGTAACAAACCTGTTCAGAATCTGGCTACCCCCTGTTGTGGCTGGAGTTCCATTTTAACCATGCTCTATATGTCCGACCGAAGGGACAATATGGAGATATCTCCGATTCTGTATCGGAATTCGGGTGACTCACCCATTGGAGATAAACAGCGTGTGGTTGGATATTGGGCCATCGCAGGTCACGAGGTACCACAAGAATCCCTGCAGTTCATGTTTGAAGATGTGGATAAGCAGGCATTGCTTGAAATTTCCAGGGAAACACTGGAATCATATCTCAGATCCGGTGAACTGCCCGATCTGTCAGCTTACAAAATATCAGATCCGTTAAAGGAACAGACAGGTGCATTTGTAAGCCTTTATATGGGGGGGCGATTGCGGGGTTGTATCGGAAATTTTTTTGCTTCAAAACCGCTCTATATGGTGGTCCAGGAAATGACACTGGCTGCAGCTACACACGACCACCGCTTTGCTCCTGTTGAATCTCCCGAACTGAAGTATATTGACATAGAGATATCGGTTCTGACTCCTTTACAAAAGATCAATTCCATCGATGAATTCCAGCTGGGCCGGCATGGTATATATATGACAAAGGATGGCAAATCGGGTACATACCTTCCTCATGTTGCAACGCAAACGGGATGGAGTGCGGAGGAGATTCTCGGGCATTGTGCCAGAGAAAAAGCCGGAATTGGATGGGATGGATGGAATGACGCCGATCTCTTTGTTTACGAGGCCATCGTATTTGGAGAGGAGAAAAGAAAATGATCCAGGGACCCTACCATGTCATTTCCATCGGCATACTTCTCATCCTGACATACCTGTTAAGTTTGGTGATGGTACGTATGCAAATCCTGCTGTTATCGAACCACAGGAAGATCTGGAATACCCTCCTGCTGCTCTTTTTCTGTTCCTCTGCGATTCTTGGACTATTCCTGGCAATCAGGGTAAATTACAAATTGAGTATTCCCTGGATCGACAGAGCCCTGCAATGGCATGTGGATATGGGAATCGGATTGGCCTTTGTCTCACTTTTTCATCTGTCAAGGCATCTGGGATATTTTAAGAAAATCATATCAAGGGATGCAATTGCCCGCTCTGTATCCATCATGACACCCCATCTGGGATTCAAAACCCATCAGGTGAAGCTCCTCTTCTTACTGCTGGGATTTATTAGCATCATTGCCCAGCTGGTATTATTAAGGGAGTTCATCAAGACACTGCATGGAAATGAACTTGTTATTGGCATTTTCCTGGCCATATGGATGATATTGACTTCCGCCGGAGCCTGGGCTGGTTCTGGCTATAGGGCCAGGATCTCAAAGGCTTCCCTGTTGAAGCTGGTTTTAATCCTGGGGTTTTTTCCCATGGCCGTATACATGATTCTGATCTTTGTAAACAGGTGTATCTTCCTCCCGGGTTATGAACCCGGAATGATAAACTCCATCAGCCATATTGTATTGTTGATCTTCCCGTTTACACTGGTTTCAGGTTTTCTTTTTTCTTACATATCAAGAGCCGTTAAAGACAACCGTCTGAACGCCAACTATTACATGCTCGATTCACTGGGATCCCTCGCAGGAGGCGCAGTGTTCGGGTTAATCCTGGTCTTTTTTTTCGATAACATACAGGTGCTTTCATTCTTGTTTGTAATCACCGTGGTTTCTGTGATACTGATCTATGGTTATCCTTCAAAGGTCTTTCCAAGGATTATATTGATCCTGGTGGGAATTGTCATTTTCGGACTGGTACAGGTTCCTGAAATCCGGTATGCTGTGGAAGGATTGCGCTATAAGAATGAGACCATCATGGAGACAAAGGATACACCTTATGGAAATCTGACTATCACAACACATGATGGCCAGGTAACAGGGTATCTTGACCGGAACCCCGTCCTCTACTCCGTTGATCTTGCCAGGGCGGAAGAAACCGTCCATTACCCGGCTCTGCAACACCCGGATCCTGGTTCGTTTTTACTAATCGGTGGTGGTCTTTCGGGGAATTCAGCAGAAGTGATCAAATACAAACCGGAAATATTTGATTATTGCGAGGCTAATCCCTGGATTTACAGAATGGGCCTAAAACACCTCCCCGCCACCGTTGTTGATGATTTCAACTTTATTGATCTGGATGGCAGAAGCTGGTTGATTAAAGACGATTCCACGAAGTATGATGTTATTATCTCAGCAGCCGGGGAACCTCATACCATCGGTTGGAACAGGTACTTCACAAGGGAATTCTTCGAGCTGGTTAACTCACATTTGTCTCCGGATGGTATATTCGGTATGCAATTATCTACAGGTGGTAACTATATTAATGATGCAGGTAGTCAGCTATTAAGCATTAATTACCAGACTCTTAAACAGGTGTTCGATTATGTAGCCATTGTTCCGGGTTATGCCACATATTTCCTGGCCTCCGGAAAACCGCTTTCCCTAGATTTTCCGGCACTTTTAAAGGAGCATAAACTGTCCACCACTTATGTTCATCCGGACTACCTGGATATGTCTCACCTGACCTTTGACAGTGAGCAACTGCTTGATCGCATTAACATGGAGCAGTCCAGGATCAACAGTGATCAATGGCCCACCCTGTTCTTTAATAGTATTTCCATCTGGAATTCTAAAAGTGACAGTAATTCACTGACTTATACTGGTTTATTAAGCCTGCTGGTTTTCCTGATGCTGCTATTTTCTTATACCCCGCTGAAAGCAGGCATGTACGTTGCTGGATTCACAGGTGCTGGTGTTCAGATCCTATTGATCATGGTAGTCCAGTCGCTCTACGGCTTTGCTTACATGGTAGCTCCCATCATGATCACCATTTTCATGGCCGGTATAGTCGCCGGAATACTGTTGTGGAAAACCATATGGCATGAACCTTCTCCTTTAAAGTTTACGGGATTGTTGTGGATCATGGCCATCATCGTATCTGTAGGGATCATCGTACTGAAATCCGATCAACTGCTTACTCACCGCCTGCAGGGTCAACTGGTTCTGGGTTTTTTGAACTTTTTGCCCGGAATGATCGTCGGATCAGTCTATGGAATGTCCCTGGCGCTCTCTGTTAAAGATGGTTTGTCAGGTATAGGACGGCTCTATGGCGCCGACCTGGCAGGAGCTGCCCTGGGAACCTTTATCCCGGTGGTGTTCATACTGCCCTTGATCGGTGTTACAAATACTTTTATATTGTTCTGTGGAATTAATGTCGCCACCGGGCTCTATATATTAACCCGCTTGCGTAAAAGGTAGCATGTGATGGATAAGAGGACGTTTCTGAAAACCGGTGTATGTGGTGTTGCAGGTGCATTTTTATGTCCTTTGAATACACGGGCCGGTATTCCCGATAAACCATGGAAATGGAGTCGTCTGGCCATGTACCAGGCAGAAACCCCCAAGGGGATCAGATGCCAGATCTGTCCCAACGAATGTACCCTTGGTGAAGGTGAACTGAGCGATTGCCGCAACCGCAGGGTATATGACGGACAGCTTTATACAATTGCATATGGAAATCCCTGCGCCATTCATATTGATCCCATCGAAAAGAAACCACTGTATCATTTCTTTCCCGGTTCAGACGCATTCTCCATTGCCACAGCAGGATGCAACCTTGCCTGTCTGAATTGCCAGAACTGGACCATCTCGCAATCATCTCCGGAAGAGACACAGAACCATGATCTGATGCCAGATAAGGTTGTAGCCCAGGCGTTAAAGTATAACTGTGCCAGCATTGCATATACCTACTCGGAACCCATCACATTCTATGAGTATGTATTCGATACGGGCAAATTGGCCCACGACGCCGGTATTAAAAATATCTTTATCTCCAACGGTTTTATAAATAAAGAGCCGCTTGTTCATCTTTGCAAGGTGATTGACGGAGCCAACATCGACCTCAAATCATTGGACGACTCCATATACCTGAAACTCAATGCCGGGAAACTGGAACCCATTCTGTCAAGCCTCCGAACGTTGAAAGATGAAGGTGTCTGGCTGGAAATTACCAACCTGGTGATTCCCTCCTGGACCGATGACCTGGACATGATTAGAAGGATGTGTGGCTGGCTTGCTGCCAATGGTTTCGATGACACTCCCCTTCATTTCAGCCGGTTTCATCCGCAATTCAAACTTCAACGCCTCCCCTCCACCCCTGTAAACACCCTGATGAAGGCAAAAGATATTGCTGTTGCAGAGGGATTGAAATTCGTCTATATTGGAAACGTTCCCGGCATCAGTGCCATTGATACCTACTGTCCCAAATGTCACCAAAAGTTGGTGGACCGTTCAGGGTATAATGTGAGCGAAATTCATATTACGGATGGCATTTGCCATTACTGCAGTGAAAAAATCTCCGGCAGGTGGAATTGAACTCTTCCGCTACAAATAAAAATAACCATTATGGATCCGGATAACTATAACAAACTTTCGGCTTTTGAGGAGCATGTGATCCTTCAGAAGGGGACAGAAAAACCATGGACAGGAAAATATGTCAATCACAAAGAAAAAGGGGTGTATGTATGTAAGCAATGTAATGCTCCATTATACAGGTCAGATGATAAATTTGACAGTCGTTGCGGATGGCCCAGCTTCGACGACGAAATTGAGGGTGCAATAATAAGGGAGACTGATGCGGATGGTCAAAGGACAGAGATCATCTGCGCTAATTGTGAGGGACATCTTGGACATGTTTTTCTCAGCGAAGGATTTACTCCCAAAAACACCAGGCATTGTGTAAATTCTGTTTCCATCGATTTCATTCCAAAAGACCAGGGCCAACGCATTTAAATTCTGAGGATTTTTAACAGGAACTCATTGTCCCAGGCTGCCACCAGCCGTTTGTTTTTGAGGCTACCAAGAAGATGTAAGATCATCTCAATCTTTGAAGAACCTGAATAGGGTGTCCCATCGCACAAAGCAGGAAGAAGGAATCTTCATTTCAGAAGATACAAGTGTTACGATGTTGTGACATTCATATTTGGTAGGCTTGCTGCCATCCAGATTATATACAACTGATATTTAAAGAGTTGGTGGATCACTTATATCCTGCTTCCCAGGTTGAAATGTAACACTGATGTGACATTCAGATCTTGAAAAACGGAGAAGGGAATTTTAGAGAAAGAGATCAGCTACAACAGCAAGGACAATTCGACTCTTTTCTGAAGGTCATATCCAGGGTCCAGTGCAATGAGTTTTCCGCTGCCCAATGTTGACGGAAGCCTAATTTCCGAATTTTTAATGCGTTGGCCCTGTCCAAAAGACTAACGGGTTGCCCACCCGCTCAATTTTTCTTATATTCGCCCTTCCAAAAACAAATTAATATCAGCATGGGAAAAGGTGACAAGAAAACCAGAAGAGGGAAACTATTCAGTGGATCATTTGGAGTATTAAGACCCCGGAAAAGAAAACGTGCATTCAGCACTGTTACAACTACCAAAAAAGTCGAGAAGCCAAAAGTTGAAAGTCCAAAACCAAAAGCTGAGAGTCCAAAGGTTGAAGAAACAGTAGAAAAGCCGGCTGAGGCAGCGGTAGAACAGGTTAAAGCCACCCCGGTAAAAGAGGAAAAGGCTGCTGAAAAGGCTGCTGAAAAGCCCGCTGAAAAGCCCGCTGAAAAGCCCGCTGAAAAGCCCGCTGAAAAGCCCGCAACAAAAAAACCGGCAGCTAAGAAACCAAAAACCGAAGCGAAAACGGAGGAACCAAAAACCGAAGTGAAAGCGGCAGAACCAAAAACCGAAGCGAAAGCGGCAGAACCAAAAACCGAAGCGAAAGCAGTAGAACCAAAAGCCGAAGTGAAAGCGGCAGAACCAAAAACCGAAGCGAAAGCGGCAGAACCAAAAGCCGAAGCGAAAGCTGATAACACGCAACCCAAAAAGGACAAACCTGCAAAAAGCAGCAAGAAGAAAGAGGATAGTGAAGCCAAGGAGTAGACTGATGAGCAATGTTTGCCATACTTGACATTGAGACCACAGGGGGAAGTCCAGCATCCGAAAAAATAACAGAAATTGCCATTTTCTTCCATGACGGGAATAAAGTCGTGGATGAGTGGGCAACCCTTCTCAATCCTGAAAAAACAATACCCTATTTCATTACCGGTTTGACGGGAATTACCAATGAAATGGTTGCCGATGCTCCAATGTTTTACGAGGTAGCAAAGGAAATTGTTAAACGTACTGAAAACCATACCATCGTCGGGCACAACGTTAGCTTTGACTACTCATTTATAAAGAGTGAGTTTAAACGGCTTGGATTTAACTTCGACAGAAAAACCCTATGTACCGTGAAGTTAAGCCGAAAGGCATTTCCAGGGTACAAGTCCTACAGCCTGGGGAAGATCTGTAAAGAGCTGGGTATTGAAATCCAGGATCGGCACCGTGCTGCAGGAGATGCGCTCGCCACCGTTAAACTGTTTGAACTAATCCGTGACCAGCAGAACGGAAATGCTGAACTTGAACTGATATCCGAGTCAGCCGGACGCTATAAGAACCTGAACGAGAACCTCACGGTTAATGACATCGAGAACCTTCCCGAAGAGTGCGGGACATATTACTTCTTCGATGATAAACAACAACTGCTTTATATAGGTAAGAGCAAAAACATCCGGCACCGGATATTATCCCATTTGGGAAATACCACCAGCAAACGGGCCCTGGAGATGAAACAAAGAATTCACTCCATTGGGTATGAATTGACAGGCAGCGAACTAATCGCTCTTCTAAAGGAGTCACGGGAAATCAAGGACCAGAAACCCATGTATAACCGGGCGCAGAAAAGGTCCTTCTTCTACTGGGGACTTTATACCGGGAAGGACGAATATGGCTACATCACCTTCAAACTCCAGAAAATCTCTGAGACGCCCGATGATCCTATAACATGCTTCAACAACAAAAAAGAGGCCCGGGAGGCGCTGACCAGGATGGTGGAGAAAAACTGGTTGTGTCAGAAATTAAGTGGGCTGTATCAGACCGACGGAGCCTGTTTCCATCATACCATCAGGCAATGCAACGGAGCATGTGTTCAGGGAGAATCGGTTTCAGTGTATAACAAACGTGCTGAATCGCTCATGGACGGTTTGAAACTGGACCGCGGAAATGTACTGATCATTGACAGGGGAAGGGAACTTGATGAGCGCAGCCTTGTGCGTATTGAAAAAGGAATGTATATGGGTTATGGATATATCTCGGTGAATGATACTTACCTGGGAATCGACCAGATGCTTGATAGTATTCATCCTGCCCTGGATAACAGGGATATTCGACAAATCCTCAAGAACTGGCTTAAGAACAATAAGGTCGAAAAAATGCTCTATTATTAGGGACGTTCTTCCAGGTCCTCCAGGTTTTCAAGTCCCGGCATATCCAGTCCGGATGCAATGCTGGAGATGCTTTCCAGATCGATGTCTCCCTGTATGGCGATTAGTGCATCTTCCCCACCTCCACTCACGATCAGAAGGAATTCTGAGATCCTTCCTCCATCCTCCTTTGCCAGGAACAGGACCTCTTCTTCCTGGTCCTTCACAACCATCAGCTCTTTGTATTCGGACCTGGGTAACATACTTAATAATTCCTTTCCAAAAGAGGTTGATCCACTCCCGTTCTGGGTAAGTATCTTAATGGAATTGATCCCTGAGGTGGCTTTCTTGAATTCATTATATTCAGGATCATCAATCTCAAGGCTATTCAACAAATTGAACATAAAACTTGAGATATAGACGGTGGTGTATCCTTCCTTTCCACTATACTTATCAAATACCTTATCAACAGCTGACTGCTGACTGAATGCTGTGAGGGTGAATATGATGAACACCCATCCGAGAATTGTCCGTTTCATGATATATTTTTTATTTCGTTTATATTATTGCATGTCTATATCCCTGACCCGCTGAAGCTGACCAAGCAGACTTAATTCCTTGCTTCCCTTATTGATCTTTGAGAGTGATTTTATCGACTCAGCAGATTTACTGACCTGTTTAACATGTTTGAGTTCACTGGTGCCGTTATTCAGTTTGGCAGAAACATAAGCCATGGTTCGTTTGGCCTCCTCATAGGCATCCAGCGGATCTTCATAAGTATCGGTCCAATGATTCACTGTCAGCTGGGCTGGTTTATCATCCCTGATATAAAAAAGATATACTGCGATCATTACCAGTAAGCCTGCTGCCAGGCCCGAAAGGGAAAACATGGAGATTCTCCTGGTTCGGACAGCTTTTCGTTCAACCTGATCGATAGAGGCAATAATCTTCTGGTTCAGGTCATCCGGCACCACAATGGAATCACTCCCCGTTCCGAAGGACTGGAAAAGATCCCTGTCGGGAATAAGCTCCTCCGGAACTGACGTAGAGGAAAAATACTCCTTCAGCATCTTCTCCTCTTCCAGGGTGGTTTCTCCCCCATAGAATCGCTCTAAAATCTTACGTATTTCATCTATGCTTTCCATGACGAATATTGTTTTTCAAGCATTTCACGCATCTGCTTTCTTGCCCTTGATATACTTACCCGAATGGCATTCACATTCATATTTACCATCTCTGCAATCTCCTCATATTCCTTTTCTTCCAGGTGCCTCAGGTGGACCAGGGACCGCTGTGGTTCCGGCAACGCCGCGATGAGGGTATGAATGATCTCCGCTTCCTCTTTCTTTTCAAGATTTTCAGCGGGTGTAACTGAATACCCTTCCTCTTTGAGTTTCTCAGCTTTCAGGGCATTCTGATTAATTTTTCTTCGCCGCAGATGGTCCAGGCACAAATTCCGGGTGATCCTGATGGAAAGAGCCTCAATGCTGTTATAATTGTTCAGCTCATTCCTCATTTCCCACAACTTCACATATACTTCCTGGACAATATCTTCAGCCTCCTCCCGGTTGTTCATCAGACGGAAAGCCATCCTGTACAACCGGGAGCTAAATGGCATCACCAACAGTTTGAATTCTAAGGACTTCATGCAGGCTCAGCAGGTTAAAGAACTTACAAGTTAGTGAAATCTACAGATCAATATGCTGATCGAATGATTCAGCCAGGCCATCAAGGTCATTCAGATTGAAATTACCGGTAATGTAGATCAAAACATTGTCATCACCACCCACAATCAATAAAAACTCACTCACAAGTGCATTGTCAGCCTTCATCCATATGCGTACGGTTTCACCCCCGTCATCCACGGTTAAAACTTCTGCAAAGTCGCTAACATTCAAATCCTTTTGTATCTCCTTGTAGAAATTGACTCCGTCCCATCCATCCTCATCTTCAATAGTGAGGATCTTCACACTGGCTATCTTGTCAAAGGGAATATCATGTTCGTCGATCTCTTCAATTTGCATGGCCTTGACAATCTGAAATAATTCCGGGCTGATTTGCACTGTGGTAACACCTTCCTTACCTTTGTACTTGTCAAATAGATTATCAACAGCACTGTTCTGTGCCATTAAAAAAACCGGAAGGGCGACTGCTACTAGTATTAATACGATTCTTTTCATGATTTCTCGATTTAGTTTTATATCCATTTTAATCTGATTTCTAAACCGAAGACGAGCAACCATGAATTTCATTACAGAGAAAACATTGAACAAATTATTTAGTGCCCGGTTAAAGTATATAGAAGGGCTCTATCTGTCTGGATTGCAAGGCAATAATAGACCATGTTTATTTTTGAGAATTTCAGGCAAAAAACAGTTTGTAAAAAAATATTTTGTTCCTATATTTGCAACCGCTTTTACGAGCAATAAAAAGGATGATTCAGTAGCTCAGCTGGTAGAGCACCTCCCTTTTAAGGAGGGGGTCCTGAGTTCGAGCCTCAGCTGAATCACTTTGTATCCCTTGTAACGAGTTAATTTATAACAACTTACAAGGGATTTTTCTTTTCTATTTCCCCAAATATATGACAGTGCTAGCATACAGTGTAATGATTTTGTAACCTTTTCAATTTGATACAGAAATTAACTTGAACTAATAATCAGGCAATTGAGAATTCAGGGTACAAATAAGATACGATTAAAACTTGGTTACTGTTCCCCTTTGAGTACAGTTTCAGCTATTCTTGAGAATTGAATACGGACTCTGGCAGTTTTTTTTCCAATAACATCAGTATGAGCCCGATTGTGGTTTCTTGGGGTATGTTCAACGACTTGAGGTGTGGCATCAATACTCCTTATTTTGCCCGCATTTAGACTTAGTACAGTATATGATTTTGGATCACCCCGCTTTGTCATTTTTCGAGTATCTTCCGGTGTAGAGTATTTCTCGCAATTAGTTGACATAGCTCCATGGTGATCGCTGTATGCATCTGGGAGGATAATATCTTCTTCCACCAATTTTGGGGAAACCCGTAGAAACAATTGAGCCTCGTCTGGTATATCTTCAGGGGCGTATAGCTGCTTAGCCATCCAATAGGGTTAAAAATATACCGGGTTGTGGTTTATTTATGGGGAAGGTCCCTTCAATAATCGTTTCACTCTGATCGTCCCCGTAGAATGAAGCAATATTTAGGTTATCCGCAGGAAAATTAATCAACAAATCAACCTTACCTTTCTTCCAGTACAATTCAACAGATGAGTCAGGGCCCGGAGATATTATAGGTAAAGGAATCGATCGTTTTAGATACTCATAGGCCCATGAAGCAAATTTTAGAAGAAATCCTGTTGCGTTTCCAAACGCCTCCCTTGATATAGGTGCGGAGCCATTATCATCCCAGTCTTCCTCATAATGTAAAATCTTTGAAGAACTTTCAATATGCCTCATTACTTCTGTGATTCTGATATCTACTTCAACTACTTCAATAACAGGACTACTCAATTGTGTAATTTGATACCCATAAGCGCCTCTATGACTTGGAACACGTGTAATCCAAAACTGAGCTGGTGTGGTTACTGCTTTTGTATCTTTAAGCCAGTTAATCATTCTACTTTCACGGTAAACTGCTTTGGGTCTTTTAATAGTTATTGCGTCACCCATGATTAGGTAATATCAATAATTTTCATTATTCCGCCTATTTTCTCTTTAATCTTCTCCTCTTTTGAAAGAGCGCGATCAATATGGTTCCTTAATTCCAATAGGTCTTTTAAATCCAATGCAAAATATTCAGAATTGAATGAATCTCCTTTTCCGTACCAATCGATCTTTAATTGATGTACAATAAAGGAACATTCAGCATCAAGATTGTCTATAGTGAATATGGGTCTTATATCCGAGATGATTCGGGTGCTCCGGAGAATCTTATTGTACTCCGTGCTTAGAATCGCTGCTTTAGACCTCATCCTCAACTGCGATTCTTTAGAAATACGAAGAAAGAACGACTTCAACAATTGCCATTTGTCTTCGGAAACCTCTATTTCCTCTTCAATCAGTAAATTCTGTAGGGTGTATATCAGTGATTCAATCAAATCAGCCTCATTCTCCTCAATTCCTGATTCTATTAGTCCAAAAAAACCAATAATGGAAGTACTTATACTATGGGAGACATCTTTGGCTAATAGTTCCAACGTATTGAAATGAGTGGCCAGAAGGTCAGGCTTTGATAAATCTTCGTAGCTAATTATAGCCTCCTCCAACTGATCCAACAATTTTTCATCAGCTGACACCAAAGATTTAAATCCTCCAACGAATATATCTGGGATTGAGAGCTGTATCATCATGGCTTCTTAGGGGTGAATTATCAGTAAAACAAAAGATATGAAAAATGGTTGCATGATTTTCTCATAGTTATTCACTGATTGTTCAAATGTATATATATTTTTTTATATGGCATTTGTAGATGCCTTAAAAAGGCAATTATCAGCTAATTTAGTGAGAAAATTTCAAAATAAAACCTAGCCCCTTCACGAGAGGCCGGGTCAGGAGTCAAAATATGAGCATCCAAAAAAGCCCTGTTACGAAGCACCTACAAAGCTCCGTACAAACAAGAAAGGATCATCTGAATAGCCATCGTTTTTTCTTTGTAATTGTTGCTTGCGGTAGATTAGGCACAGTGACCATTGGTTCTGCACTTTCTTTTTCAACTAACTGGCGAAGCAGTTGATTCTGTTGATCCAACTGATCTGATATCTTTTCCAGCAGGATGAAATTTGCATCATTGATGGTGAGCTTACCAGTAGCTGAAATATCAATCCGTTGCCGGACATGCTCTAGGAAATTGTCCTGTTTTTGTTCACGTTTCATCTTGGTTGGTTTTATTGATCTGCCAGTCATTTTTTTCTGAATCCCAATTAAAGGACACGATAGAATCAAGAACCATATCACTGTCCAATTGATCGAACAGACTGGATGAGGTCAAGGTAAGCAGTAGAAGTATGCAGAACTTCTTCATTCCTTGTGATAATAGCGTTGGTTACTTGCAAGTTACGAAACTAAAACCAACAAAGTCAAATATAGTTTGACACTTTTCTCACCCCTCATTTCCGAGGCTCATCTGTTATGAATAGAAGAACTAAAGAATTCACAAGCAACATTTTTATTAGGCTACCTGTATTCCGGGAATGTAAGTGAGGATGACCGGTAAAATGCGACCCGGAGCGGTCTATTTCCGGTCACCTCTGTAATATATTTCAAATATTCCCCGGGGGAACTAAAAAGCCTGTAAGGAAGCCGTTGCAGGGCATTTGCTGCTTCTCTTTTAGCGCCATGGAAATAGACCACATCACCCCCAGGCACTTCTGACCTGGACGACTTTACTTTATCGGCTCCGGGAGTTTTACTGTGAATCAATCGTTTACCCTTCTGAAATCCCATTTTTCTGAGCATCGTACGGATCCTGGATGCCAGCGATTTTGTCATGAAGTGCCGGATCCCAAAGGTGATCAATTCGAAATACAACCGAACCAGCTTGTTGATCTTCCTGTCATTGGGAATCGGGAATACAAGGTGCCCTCCGACTCCCTTTGGCATGGCGGAGATAATCATTTTATGGCACTCCTGGGATACATTCATTACAGGCCACCATCCTTTGCGTGTGAAAGCAAAAGATGCATCAAAGGGATAGACATCTGCGATCACAAGGTCGAAATTCCCGGAGTCGGGGTTGGGTACTCCGTAATATTTCCTGGCCATATCAACACCGGTACGGAAAGCCTGGTCCACATCGCCCGAAAAAATCTCGGTCACTTCCCTATCCCTGTTAACCAGGGTATTCACAATGAACTCCAATCCCGCCATTCGTGCAGCTTCCAGAACATCAAGGCGAAATTCATTCTCAATATCTCCTCCGGTACCGATGCCTTTACGGCGCTGGTGAAAATGCAGGATGGTCCTGATCCCGCATACACCCAATATCAGCTTAGCTCCGCCCCCAAAACCAGCCGGATTGTGGGGGACTATTCCACCCACTCCAATAACCAGGTCATGACGCTCCAGGTGCCTGTTCACATATACCGGTGTTCCTCTTGACGTTCTGCCAATGTATACATTTCCCCTTTTGCAATGATGAAGGAAGACATTGTATTTATCAGCGATCTCTTTACCCAGTTTAAGGGCTATTTCTCCTTCATCCATCAGGTCATGGGTCCCGGACGACACCAGGATGGAGATCTGTTCTTCAGCAATCCCGCGTTCCTCCAAAATTCCTAGTAATACAGGGAGAATGAGATCAGTCCGGGTCGGCCGTGAAATATCATCACAAATAATCAGTACCTTTTTTCCTGGTAGCACCAGCATATCCAGGCTATCAAAGCCAATGGGAGATTCGATCTTTCTGCGGATCTCGCTCTCATGAAGTGCCTCCATTTCAGGTGGAGAGAATATTTGAACGTCCCATTCCTCAGGAAAATCAATGGTCACCCGGTCGTCGCCAAACCATGCACGCTGCCTTATGTCAATGCTGTTCTTCATGACCTGTGTTTCTTCCGTTTGAAAGATTTCAGGAGCTTCTGGACCAGGAATATCACCTTGATCCCTTTTCCTTCGATCCCAGAAACAGGTTTCAATAGTACAGGATAATCATTCGTCCAACCGTACGTGGTTTCAGTGGTCACCGCATTTGGATAACCATTGCTCTGAAGCCACTGGTTCAGGTTCCATTTATTTCCGGTTATCTCCAGGGTTGCTGAATCCGGCATCTGGTGGAGCTTTATGCTGATCAGGTAGACCTAATCGGTATTAAAAATAATATAATTTGAGACAATCCCGAAGGCTACTGTGAAGCTTTGCCTGTCATGGGAACAAAACGGACCGGGTACTTTCTTTTGCGGGAAACACGACCCTTCATATCTTTCTCGACAACCACCATGTATTGAGTCTGATACGGCTTTCCCACGGGTATCACAATGCGTCCGCCGTTAGATAGCTGATCGAGAAGTGCCTGGGGAATATCATCGGGGGCACATGTTACAATAATCCTGTCGAAAGGTGCAAATTCCGGCCAGCCTTCATACCCATTTCCTATTTTCACAAGGATATTGGTATATCCCAGTTCATTTAAGAGCGATTCAGCCTGTCGGCCCAGTGGCGGAATGATCTCCATGGTAAAGACCTCGTTACATAATTCACCCAGCACTGCAGCCTGGTAGCCGCTGCCTGTGCCAATTTCCAGGACACGGTGATTCGGCCGGAGTTCCAGCATTTCTGTCATATGGGCTACAATAAAGGGCTGGGAAATGGTCTGGTTATGTCCTATTAATAACGGACTGTTCCGGTAGGCTTCCCGTTGGTAAGCTTCAGGCACAAAAATATGTCTGGGCACACGCCGCATGGCTTTCAATACAAGGGGATTGCGAACCGGTTGATAGGGATAATTCTCTATACCATTTTCAACCATACTCTCCCGTTCGGCCTCTCTTTCCGTGAATGCCGGATGCTGATTATCAATAGTAGAATTCTCCTGGGAAAAACCATTGGTCCCCAGTAATAGTACGGACAGAAAAAGTAATGCAGCCGGGGTGTTCATTGGAATTGTTTTGTTTTCAGTCATCTGTTACAAATATCTACTAAATTATAGACCGGGCAACCAAACAGTTTGTTCATTGGTTAATAATAAAGCAGCTATTTATTAGTTCATAATAAATAAGCATTGAGAGAATACTAATTTTAAAGAAAAAACAGATGGTTAGATATAAGGCGTTACTATTTTTATCTATTGGGATATTAATGTTCATCTTCTCCTGCCAGAGGGAACCTGACCACGTCCAGCCTGAAGAGATCAGGATATTGAACAACTGGATATGGGATGGCATGAATGATGTTTACCTCTGGGAAAAGCACATTCCCGATCTGGATCCTGATATACAGCCTGATCCTGAAGCATTCTTCTATAAGCTTTTGTATACGGAAGACCGCAATTCATGGATTGTTGATGATTATGAAGAGCTGATTGCCATGTTCGACGGCGTGGAGCTTACAACAGGTGCATCGGCACGCCCTGGTATGATCAGCGAAACGCAGGTAATCAGTATCATAGAATTTGTTACGCCCAAATCTCCTGCAGCCGACTCGGGGATAAAGAGGGGCAACATTATTTATGCGATCGATGGACAAACACTAACACCTGATAACTATTATCAACTTTACAACCAGACAACAGCGACCCTGGAATTCGCTGACTGGGATGGTTCCGGAGTGGTGCCTAATGGAAGAAAGATTACTCTGACTGCCGTTCAATTGAACCAGAATCCTGTGATATACCGGGAAGTCATCCTGTATGAAGGCAAAAAAATCGGCTACTTCGTTTATACACAATTCACGGATGGACAGAGCAATGAATGGTATCATGAATTGAATACTGTGTTTGAAGAATTCAGGTCAGCAGGTGTTTCTGATGTGGTTGTCGATCTTCGCTATAACAGGGGTGGCAGCCTGGATCTGTCGGCATATATGGCCAGTACACTTGCACCATCCTCTGCCATGAACAACAGGGAAACATATGTCCGCATGGTTTGGAATGACTATTACAATGATTTCTGGACTGAATATGACCTGGATGAAGATGGTAAGCCCGATGGTATTGATTCAGAACAGCTTGTCATCAAATTGCCCGATAGTGAATTTAACCTGAACCTCTCAAAGGTTTATTTCCTGACCACAGATATTACGGCATCTGCCAGCGAGTCCCTGATCACCGGATTGTATCCGTATACTGATGTGGTTCAGATTGGCGACACAACCTACGGAAAATGCTACGGGTCCATAACCATTGATGATTGGGCAGATCCCAAAAGACATAATTGGGCCATGCAGCCCATTGTCTTAAAGTTTTCAAATGCTGATGGCTATACGGATTTCATCAAAGGTCTCCCTCCTGATTTCCCTATGGAAGAGAACCTGCTCGCTGCAAAACCATTTGGCAGTTTAAGCGATCCGTTCCTCGCTACAGCCCTGGAGCAGATCACCGGTGTGGTACCTGACATGAAGAAATCTGTTCCAGTTGAAACCGGATTTATCGCCATGCCTGTCCCAAGAAAACCCACCGTGGAGCGTATGATAAAGTGGCCGGAAAAGCCAGGCAGACGGGAATTATACTAGTTCGCTTTTTGTCTTTCCACTCTGCGTTTTTTAAGAAGCTCTCTGTTGATCCGTCTTACCAGTCCAGGCCCTTCGTAAATAAAGCCTGTATATAACTGTATAAGTGTTGCACCGGCTTCGAACATATTCAGGGCATCCTGTACATCCATGATCCCTCCCACTGCAATAATGGGCAGCTTCCCATCTGTTTTCTCATTGATGTACCTGACTATCTCCAGGCTTCGGGCCGTGATAGGTCCTCCACTCATGCCCCCTTTTCCAATGGCTTCAATCTTTTTCTGAGATGTCTTCAGGCCATCCCGTGTAATGGTAGTGTTGGTGGCCACGATCCCGTCCAGTTGCAATTTTAAGACAATGTCCAGTGTTTCATCCAGTTGCTTTTCATTCAGATCCGGAGATATCTTCAGCAATACAGGTTTACTGATTACCATTTCCTTCCGTACCTCAAGTATCCTGCCCAGAATAGATTCAAGTGATTCCTGGTCCTGGAGTTTATGCAGATCGGTGATATTTGGACAGCTGACGTTTACTACAAAATAATCGACACCCTCGTAAATGGTCCTGAAAACAGCTTCATAATCGTCCACGGCAGCTTCATTAGGGGTTTGGGTGTTCTTCCCAAGGTTTCCGCCTAAAATGAGTCCTTTGGGCCTTCTACGGCTCAATTTCCGTGCTGCTGCCTCTGCACCGTGATTATTGAAGCCCATTCTGTTGATAAGTCCCCTGTCCTTTGGGATACGAAAACTGCGTGGACGCACATTTCCTGATTGTCCCAGGGGGGTGACCGTTCCTATTTCGATAAAAGAAAAACCAAAAGCATGAAATTCTCCATATACCTCAGCATTCTTATCAAAACCCGCAGCCAGACCCACAGGATTACTGAAGCTCATACCCAGGAACCCGGTTTCAAGCAATTTGCTTTCCACATGGTAGAAACTACGAAACAACCAGTAAACGCCGGGGATTCTGAAAAAGAGACGAAGAAATGTTACAAGGATCCGGTGAATGGTTTCAGGAGGTAGCAGGAATAAGATGGGCTTGATAAGAAAACGATACATCCAATTTTTGGCTGCAAAGATACACAGATTTCTATTGTGAAGGTCCATAGGACCTGAATGTATCATTATCGTAAAACACCATCACCTGAACAATTTTCCTCTTCAGATCATTCTGTGGAGATACCACGGTATCATCAGCCTGGATTAGATCCTTTGTATCCAGCTCAGGATCCTCTATTTGATCAATTTCTTTAGATTGTTTCTGTATATCGTCAGGAACCGGTATTTCATGAGGGCCTTCAGGAACATCAAACAGGGTTCCTGGCGTCTCTCTTCCCATATGTTCATACATTGTCCCTTCACCCTGAATAAGCCAGTCAGCATTTAACCCCGGGAAAGCCTTCAAAGTCTTCTGCAGAAAGTCAAAGCTGGGTTTGTTCCTACCCGACAGGACATGCGAGATGCTGCTTCTTTGCACACCAATGATGTCGGCAAATTTTGAAGGACTCAGCTTCTCAATATCCAATAACTGTACAAGACGGTCTTTCATGATCAGTTTCTTTATTTACAAATGTAACTAATATACTGTTGTCATATGTAACCAACGTTTGTTGACATTTGTGAATACACATTCGAAATAATGAAAAATGCTTATTTTTGACTGTATCATAACAGCTACATATAGTCTGGATCAAGATGCATTTATATTATTTATAATACATTTCAATTATAATTGCTGAATAGCCTGTAATTACTGCAATACCTGCTATTTTGGACTGCTGTAGTCCAGGGAAACAGGTCTGTATCCACTGTTTTACCCGGGATTTTCAAGCATTTGTTGCTATTTTGAATAAATAGATTAGATAATATCCTTAAACACCTGGAATTTAACTTACTAAACTCCCAATCTTACAGTTTAACAGCTGTTTCCCAGTGATAATAAGGAAATATAGAGGCTCTATGATTAAGATAAATGATATTATAGACTGGGTTTCAGTCATTTATCTCTCAATAATTTCAATTTGAAAGTGACTCGTATTGTGTTGACATTTGTAACACGAGAAATCATGCTATTCTGTACATTATTGTGAATTATTATACCACTATCGCCTTGATTACAATTGTAAACAAAATACTTTGTGTGACATTTGTAAATTTTAGAGATGCTCTTTTCTGTAGACTGTATACTTTAGTCTTAATGCTCCTTCCCTTCCCTGCCCTACCTGCCTGAATGGCTCTTCAGGCTTCCAAATCACCTGCATAACCGGACATCCACGTTCAAATACGGTATTCTAAACAGGTTGTCGCAAGTTTATTATACCGGCTACTTGTTAAATAACAGGGATTTATATACAATGATAGAGATTGGCTGACGAATTTGAACCAGCGAAAATCAGCTGTTATTGTTGTTCTTGTAACCCAATTCACCTTCTGAACGAGCTACAATGGACGAAACAGTAGAGTCGCCTGTGATGTTGACAACTGTTCGCAACATATCGAGCGGCCGGTCCACGCCAAGGATCAGGGCCAGACCTTCCACCGGAAGACCGACCGAATTCAGGACAATGATCAGCATTACAATACTGCCACCGGGTATACCGGGAGTACCGATGGAGGCAAGTGTGGCTGTAAGCACGATGGTCAGCTGCTGGATGAGGGTAAGGTCGATCCCGAAAACCTGGGCAATGAAAACGGCCGCAATGGCCTGGTAGCAGCTGGTCCCGTCCATATTGATGGTCACCCCTACCGGCAAAACAAAGTTAGCAATAGGTTTGGATACCTTAAGTTCGTTGATTACCTGCTTCAGGGTAACAGGCAGGGTTGCTGCACTTGAACTTGTGGAAAAGGCAACCAGCTGAGCCGGCAGGATCCCTTTAAGAAAATCAGAGATTCGAATGCGCGCAAAGATCCTTATCAGCAACGGATAGAACCCTACAATCAACAGCAACAATCCTATGGTTACCGTGATCATATACATGCCCAGGGCCGTGAATATGTCTATATCGCCCGAATAATCCACTACAAGCGCAGCCATCAGTGCGAATACTCCAATGGGGGCAAACCGCATGATTATGTCTACGATCTTGAGTATGATATCATTAAGTCCATCAAAGAAATCCTTAATAACCTTTGTCTTCTCTCCTGGTATAAGGACCAGGGAAATACTGAAGAGGATGGCAAAAAAGATGATCTGAAGCATTTTGGAGTTATCACCTGCAGACAGGAAGATGTTATCAGGAACCATATCCTCAAAGAATTGCAGTGGTGACCGCTTTTCAATCTCACGGGCCGACTCCTGGCGGAGCTCAATCTGTCCGCTGAATTTCTGCCTGTACTGCTCTTGCTTGTCATCGGGAAACACATCGCCCGGTTTCAATATATTTACAAATGCCAATCCTACCGTTGTGGCAAAAACCGTGGTTATTAAATATATGACGATGGTTTTATATCCGATCCTTGAGAGTTTGGTAATATCGGTTAGACTTGATATCCCCTTTACAAGGGAAACAAAGATCAGAGGGACAGCAATCATCTTCAGCAGCTTCAGGAAAATGGTTCCCCAGGGCTTCACCCAGTCTGTTGTAAAATCTTCCCATCCGGTCCATACAGAGATAAATCCCCAAAGGATACCAAGTCCCATTCCAATGAAAATCTTTGCCCAGAGTGGTAGTCTTTTTAACATAGGGATTATCAATTTAGTATTTCTATACAAGTGCATTATATAAAACTTCCACGGGATGCTGTGCCCTGCTGCCGGTGCCATCGTGGATCTGGTGCCTGCAGCTGGTTCCCGGTGCAACGATCAAAGTCCCCTGGGAAGCCTCCCTTACTGCAGGAAACAGAACCAGTTCTCCCACTTTCATCGACAGGTCATAATGTTCCTTTTCATACCCAAATGAACCGGCCATACCGCAACAACCAGACGGAATTTCCACTACATTGTAATTCTCCGGAATCGATAGTAGTTTCAGGCTGGGTGCTGTACTGGCTATGGCCTTTTGCTGACAGTGTCCATGTAATTTCAGTTCAACAGCTTCTTTGCTGAATATGGATTGGTCAAATCTGCCTGCTTCAAAAGCGCTCGCCAGGTACTCATCAATGGTAAAACAGTGAGCAGACAATGCTTTTGCCTGTGATGCAAGTTCCGGTCCCACCAGTTCAGGAAACTCATCCCTGAATCCCAGGATGGCCGAAGGTTCAATTCCCACCAATGGCCTGGATTCTGAAACCAATCCACCCAGCATGGATACATTTCTGCGGGCCAGATGCTGAGCCTTCTTGAGCAGCCCTTTGGAAATATAGGTCCGGGCGCTTATTGGATGTTTAACGATCAACACCCTGACTCCAAGACGGTTCAGTAATCTTATGGCTGTGACTCCCAGTTCGGTATCGTTATAATTGGTGAATTCATCAACATAGAGATAGATCTCAGGAGAATCTGCCGGGAGACTTTCATTGAGGGCTTGAAGGTGACGGCTGGCCCATCTGCGCAATGTGGTTTTGCCAAGAATGGGAATGCTTCTGTCCAGAGCAAAACCAAGTATTCTCTTCAGGATGCGTGCGGTGATCCTGGTACTAACCACTGCATTGAATAACCATGGTGCCAGCATCCCCAGCCGGTTTATCTTTGATATATTGGCAATTAGTCTTGTACGGACAGGTACCGGATGGTGTTCGTACCAGTGCTGCATAAATTCAGCCTTTAGTTTGGCCATGTCTATACTGGAGGGACATTCTGACTTGCAGGCCTTGCATGAAAGACAGAGATCAAGGACTTCATAGATCTCAGGCTGATCGAAGGGTTTTTTCTGATCCGGTTTGGAGAGTAGTTCACGCAAAACATTGGCGCGGGCACGGGTAGTGGTGAATTCATCCCTGGAAGCCATGTAGCTGGGACACATGGTACCACCGGTGATTTCCGTCTTTCTGCAATCGCCGGAACCATTGCACTTCTCAATGAGTTTCATGAATCCACCCTCACGGGAATAATCAAAATAGGTCCTGAAATCAGGAGATACCTGCCCCGGATCAAACCGCAGGAAAGTATTCATGGGCGGGGTATCTATGATCTTACCGGCGTTGAATATACCCAAGGGATCAAAGATCTGCTTGACCTTCCGGATCAATTCGAAGTTCTTGTCTCCCACCATCAACTGTATGAATTCCCCGCGAAGCCTGCCGTCTCCGTGCTCCCCACTGAGGGAGCCCCTGTATTTCTTCACAAGTTTGGCGGTTTCCAGAGCAATGTCGTGGAAAAGCTGAACATGCGCCGGATCCTTCAGGTTCAGGATGGGTCTCAGATGAAGCTCCCCCACAGAAATATGAGCATGGTATACACACTCCAGCCCATACCCTTCAAGTATCTTATTGAAATCAGAGATGTAGTCTTCAAGCACTTCTACGTTTACACTGGTATCCTCGACGACAGAAACGGGCCTGCCGTCTCCAGGAATATTTGAAAGCACTCCCAATCCTGCCTTTCTTAGGGCCCATACTTTTGAAATATCCTTGCCTGTTAACACCGGAAAATGGTATCCAAGTCCCTCCTGCCTCATATCGCTTTCCATGGATGCGATCCTCGCTTTCAATACGGATTCATCCTCATCCACAAATTCAATTATCAATACCGCTCCGGGATCACCCTCCAGGAAAAACCTGTTTTTTCTTTGAGTGATATTCTTCCTGGTACAGTCAAGGATGGTTTTGTCCATAAGTTCCACTGCAGTGGGACTGTGTTTGAGGGCGGCCAGGTTACCTCTAATAGCCTCCATAACCGAGTTAAAATGGACGGGAACCAGCGCCTTATGTGGCGGAGGAACAGGAGTCAGGTTTAGTTTTGCCTCGGTCATAAAGAGCAGGGTGCCCTCAGATCCCGACAGTAACCGGCAAAGATTATAATCGGGATATTTAGCTTTTTCACCAATAAAATGAGGAGTGTTCAGTAGTTCATCCAGGGCATACCCTGTGTTTCTTCTGACCACCCGTGGATCAGGAAATTGATCCTCAATTTCTTTCTGGTTATCAGGATCACTCAGGATTTCATTGAGCTCCCTGTAAATATTTCCTTCAAAGCCCTCCGTCTCCATTTTTTGTTGCAGTTCAGCCCGATTCAATGGTCCGAATTCGGCCACAGATGCATCGCCCAGCACGGCCCTGATGGAAATTGTATGGTCACGGGTGGCTCCATACACCAGAGAATGAAGGCCACAACTGTTGTTCCCAATCATACCCCCGATCATACTCCTGTTGGATGTGGAGGTTTCCGGACTGAAAAAGAGTCCGGTGGATTTCAGCCCAATATTTAGCTCATCCAGTACCACCCCGGGCTGTACCCTTACCCATCGCTCCTTTTCATTGATCTCCAGTATCTCTGTCATATGGCGGGAAACATCCACCACAATCCCCTTACCGACCACCTGGCCGGCAAGGGAAGTTCCTGCCGTCCTGGGTATCAGGGTAACGTTCTCCTCCCTGGCATAGCGGATCAGTTCGCGGATATCATTCTCATGGCGCGGGTAGACAACGGCCAGGGGTTTCTCCTTATAATCAGAAGCATCCGTTGAATACATGATTAACCTTAAATTGTCCGTGAAAACTTCCCCGTCCAGCCTGGCCCGAAGTTCATTGAAAGGGTCTGCCTCACGCCTCTTACTCCTCTTCTGCTCAGTGATGGTTTCTGACATATTTCTCAACTTTAAGAATGGTTCACAAATATAGCAGAAAGTCCAGAGGAATAATGACCGCATCTACTTATTGAAAAAGATGCTTTATAATATATAGAAATTACTACATCGGTAATAACCGGACTAAACGTTTTTTACTACCTTTATTCTCTGTTATTTATAAAACCAAATCACTGATAATCAATGAATTTAATTGAAAAAATACGACAACAGGCCCGAATGAATTACCAGCGTATAGTGCTTCCTGAAGGAGATGAACAGAGAACGGTCATGGCTGCGGATGCCATTATCAGGGAGAAACTCTGCTATCTATACCTGATCGCAGATCCTGCTGAAGTCGAAAAAAAAGCACACCAGTACGGTCTTAAAAACCTGGGGAAAGCCACCATTATTAATCCCAAGGACCATCCTAAAAAACAGGAATATACAGAGTTGCTTTATGAAGTAAGAAAACCGAATGGAATGACCATGGCAGAAGCTGCCAGTCTGGTGGAAGATCCCCTCTACCTGGGTACATTGATGATTAAGGCCGGTGATGCAGACGGAGAAGTGGCCGGTGCACGAAATGCCACAGTAGATGTTCTCCGGCCGGCATTTCAGATCGTCAAGACCATGCCGGGGATCAGCATCGTTTCGGGGGCTTTTATCATGATCCTTCAGGATCATTCCTTTGGCGAGGATGGGATCATTGTGTTCGCCGACGGGGCGGTCCATCCTGACCCTGACGAAAAACAACTGGCAGAAATCGCAGTAGCCACTGCAAAGACCACCCGTTCAATCCTTGGATTTGAACCCCGGATTGCCATGATAAGCTTCTCCACGAAAGGAAGTGCCAATCATCCCATGGTAGATAAGGTTGTCAATGCAACCCAAATTGCAAAAAAGATGGATCCCTCCCTGATCATAGACGGCGATCTGCAGGCAGACACCGCCCTGATCGAATCCATTGCAAACAGCAAAGCGCCCGACAGCCCAATCCAGGGGAATGCCAATGTACTTATTTTTCCCGACCTGAATGTGGGTAATACTGCTTATAAACTGGTACAACGGCTGGCCAAAGCAGAAGCCATCGGACCTGTACTTCAGGGAATGGCAGCTCCCATTAATGATCTTTCCCGGGGTTGTTCGGTCAGCGATATTATCAACCTTGTGGCCATCACTGCCAACCAGGCAGCAGGATTGAAAAAACAAAATTAATATACTCATACACCTAAAAACGAAAACAGATTCATGATCATATTAGTATTAAACTGCGGAAGCTCATCCATCAAGTACCAGCTATTTGAAATGGGTGACAAAGCAGAGGTTGTGGCCAAAGGAGTGGTGGAACGTATTGGCTTTACCGATGCAGTAATAACCCACAAACCAACAGGGAAAGAAAAATATAAGCACATCACCCCTATTATGGATCATACCCTGGGGATTAACCTCATTGTAGAAGCGCTCACACACGAAGACCATGGTGTGATCAAGAATATTGAGGACATTGTTGCGGTTGGACACCGGGTGGTTCAGGGGGGAGAGAAGTATAAAGAGAGTGTCCTGATCACCAAGGAAGTGATCCAGGACATTGAGGCCTGCGTGGACCTGGCGCCCCTTCATAATCCGGCAAACCTGAAAGGGATCATCTCAGTGGATAACCTGGTCCCGGGCCTGCCCCAGGTTGCCGTTTTTGATACATCGTTCCATCAGAATATGCCTCCCCATGCCTATATGTACGCCATACCGCGTGAATACTATGAAAAGTACGGCGTCAGGAAATATGGATACCACGGAACCAGCCACAAATATGTGTTTAAAAGAACAAGCGAGATCCTGGGCAGGGACACCAGGGATATGAAAGTAGTTTCCTGTCACCTGGGGAACGGGGCATCGGTTACAGCCATTGAACATGGTAAATCCATGGACACATCGATGGGTTTCACCCCGGTGGATGGGTTGATCATGGGCACCCGCACCGGTGATATCGATCCCAGCGTATTGCTATTCCTTGCCGATAAAGAGCATTTAAGCCTGAAAGGGGTCAGCAATATGATCAACAAAAGAAGCGGGATCATGGGCATTTCAGAGATCTCTTCCGACATGCGTGACCTGGAACTGGCCTATTATGAAGGAAATGAACGTGCCAACCTTGCGCTGACCATGTATGCTTACCGGGTGAAGAAATTCATCGGGGCCTATGCGGCCATCATGAACGGGCTTGATTGCCTCATTTTCACCGGGGGCATTGGTGAGAACGATTTCAATATCCGCCGCATGATCTGTCAGAACATGGAGTACGTAGGTCTGGATTTCGATGAGACCGGAAACCACGGAGTAAAAGGAGAGGATAAGATCATCTCCAAACCCGATTCAAAAACCACAGTACTGGTGGTGAAAACAAATGAAGAGCTGGTCATTGCTTCCGATACCTACAAGATCCTTGAGAAGTGCTTCTAGCAGAATAAACGTATTGGATTAAAAATAGAATAATATGTTAACAGAATTATCCCAGTTAAAAGAGCTGATTGACAGGAACCATAAACCAAAAAAACTGATCCTGGCAGCGTCTGAAGATGCACATTCACTCAATGCGGTCGTCAAGGCTGCAGAACAGAATATTATCCAACCAATGCTTGTGGGCGACAGGGATAAAACTTTCGGCATGGCTGAGATCCTGAACCTGGAAATTGGTAGATATGAGTTTGTCGAAGCGGGCAACCCTGTTGAAGCAGTCACCTCTTCTGTGAAAATGATGCATGATGCGAAAGCAGATGTACTGATGAAAGGAAAAGTAGGTACTTCCGATATGCTCAAATGTGTGCTTAACAGGGAGTACGGACTCCGGACCGGAAACATCCTCTCCCACTTTGCATACTTTGAGGTAGAGACTTACCACAAGCTCATCGCAGTTACAGATGTGGCCATGAACATTGCACCCAACCTGACGGAAAAGATCGGGATCCTGAATAATTCCGTGAAGATTCTGAACAACCTGGGCATTGAGAAACCAAAAGTTGCAGTGCTGGGTGCGGTGGAAAAGGTAAATACCGATATGCAGGCCACACTGGATGCGGCATTGCTCTCTAAAATGAATCAACGGGACCAGATCATCAATTGCATCGTGGACGGACCGCTGGCCTTCGATAATGCGATCTCCTTCGAAAGCGCCAAACAAAAAGAGATTAAAAGTGAGGTAGCCGGTGATACCGACATCCTGCTAATGCCCGATATAGAGGTGGGGAATGTACTTTATAAAACCCTTGTGTTCTTTGCCAGGGCCAAGGTAGCTTCCATGATCGTAGGAGCATCAGTTCCTATTGTGCTGACTTCCAGGTCAGACTCTGAACAGGCGAAATTCGATTCCATCGTGCTGGCAGCAGTGGCGGCCAATAATCATAAGAAAAGCTGAAAATCAAGCTAAAAAGCTGCTTAAAATGGAAACTAACTACATACTCGCCATTAATCCGGGTGCAACTTCGACGAAAATTGCTGTTTACCACAGCAATAAGTTCGTTTTCCTGAAATCGATCCGGCATGAGTACGATGATCTGAAGTCTTTTAAAAGGACAGCCGATCAGCTGGTTTTCCGGATGGAACTGGTACTGTCAGAGGTTAAAGAGAATCATATTCCTTTTGAGCAGATCGGAATGATCATTAGCCGGGGGGGCTTGATACATCCTATTGAATCAGGCGTATACGAAGTAAATGAAGCCATGATCAGCGATCTTGAAAAGGGGGTAATGGGCGATCATGCCAGCAACCTTGGTGGCCTGATTGCAGCCCGGTTGATCAGCGTATTACCCCATGCAAAAGCGTATATTGCCGATCCGGTTGTAGTGGATGAACTGCAGGACGTAGCCCGTATCAGCGGTCATCCCGAATTCAAGAGGATCTCCATCTTTCATGCTTTAAACCAGAAATCCACTGCACGTACCTATGCCCATTCCAGGGGAATGAATTATGAGGATCTGAACCTGATCATTGCCCACCTGGGCAGTGGCATTTCTGTAGGAGCACATAAAAAAGGACGCGTCATTGATGTGAACAATGCCCTTGACGGCGAAGGTCCATTCGGACCCGAACGGTCAGGTACCCTGCCTATGGGAGCACTTGCCAGGTTCTGTTTTAAAGAAGGTGCTTCCCTTAATGAGGTTGAAAAAATGCTCACCGGTGAAGGAGGGTTGTTTGCCTACGTGGGTCATAAAGATGCTCACCGGTTGGAAAAGATGGCCAGGGAAGGTGATCCGGAAGCCAAATTGATCCAGGATGCCATGGCCTATCAGATCAGCAAAGAGATTGGCGCCATGGCAGCAGTGCTGGGCGGAGAAGTACATGCGATTATCATTACCGGAGGCATCGCCCATAATCCGGATCTAACAGGATATATCAAGGAGCGAGTGGGCTTTGTGGCCCCCGTATTCATCTACCCTGGAGAAGACGAGATGCGTGCCCTGGCAATCAATGGCTCAATGTTGCTTAGCGGTAAGATAGCCGCACGTGAATACAACAGGGAGAACCTGGTCAAAGGGTTGGACCTGGAAAAACCAAATCAGGTCAGGGAGTAGAAAGGGATACAGGCAATACCTTTCCGTTGAAAAAAGATGATAAAGAATCACTTCATATGGATCTTACTGTTTTTTGCTTGCCCGGTCCATACCATAGCCCAGCATGAGATTCCCGATCGCAAAGGCAGGTTCTTCATAGTTCCCGAACTGTGGATCTCTTTTGGTACCAACACCTATATTGACGTGGCACCTCTGGTTGGATACCACGTAAACGACCGCTTTTCGGTGGGACTGGGTCCGCACTATATTTACCAGTCCCGCAAAGCAACTCCATCCTATCCCTATTCATACCAAACCCATGTATATGGTTTGAAAGGATTTGCACGGTTTGCATTGATCACAAATGCCGACCAGTTTCTACCCATCAATCTGTTCAGTGACCTGTTTGTCCATGTGGAGTATGAGGGAATAAGCCTGGAAAAGGTCTACTATTATTCACCAGCCTACCCCGATGACGGCCGCTTCATTTACCAGGGATTCCTGATCGGAGGCGGATTCTCGCAAAGGGTGGGTATGTATAATTCCATCTCCTTCATGATCTTATGGGATCTGAACGAATCTTCACGATCCCCCTATTCAAATCCAGTATTCAGAATCGGTTTTAATGCATATTTCTGATGGAACACTTTTCATCAAACGGACTTGTAATTATTGGATCACTTATTGTGATCATCTCTTACCTGTTTAATCTGCTGGCCATCCGCTACAGCATTCCCAGTGTACTACTCCTGATTGTTCTCGGGATGGCATTACATGGTCTTGTTTCCGCAACAGGCCTGAGACCCCCCGACCTGACCCCCATCCTTGCAGTGCTGGGGATCATCGGGTTGATCATGATCGTGCTTGAGGCCTCACTGGACCTTGAACTTACCGGGGACAAAAGGAAACTGATCTCACGGGCATTTTTTACAGCACTGGTGAACCTTGTGGTATCTGCATTGCTAATCGCCTGGGTCATGACCATCTATCTCAACGTGGACTTTACTACCGGGCTCCTTTATGCAGTTCCACTCTCCATCATGAGCTCGGCCATCATCATCCCCAGTGTGTCAGCGCTGGATAAGGAGAAACGGGAGTTTATGGTCTACGAAAGCACTTTCTCGGACATCCTGGGGATCATGCTATTCTATTTTCTGATCAGCAGCCTGGAGACAGAAGGGTTCGGTCAGATGAGTCTGGCGATCCTGTTGAACCTGACCCTGACGGTGGTCGTATCGGTGGTGGCCAGCTATTTCCTGATATTCCTGTTCCAGAAGATCAAAACCGAACTGAAGCTTTTTCTTCTGATCGCGGTCCTGGTACTGCTTTATTCACTCAGCAAAATGCTTCACCTTTCCAGTCTCCTGATCATCCTGGTATTTGGGATGATCCTATCCAACCGGCACATCTTCTTTCCCGGCAAAGCCCGCAGGTTCCTTAATGAGGGACATATGGCCACCATCTTTGATAATTTCAAAATGATTACACTGGAGTCCTCCTTCATTGTACGTACCTTTTTCTTTGTGATTTTTGGCTTCACCATCGTTCTGAGCAGTCTCCTGGATTTTAAGGTCTGGATCGTGAGTATCCTGATAATTGGATTCCTTTATGGGACCAGGTATGCCTATTTCAGGCTGATCATCCGAAAAAATATCATGCCTGAGATCTGGATGGCACCCAGGGGACTGATCACCATTCTGCTCTTCTATTCCATACCGGAAAATCTGGTGGTTGAAGAGTTTAATACTGGCATTCTGTTGCTGGTCATCCTGACCTCCAGTATTGTAATGGCCATCGCGCTGATCAGGTATCGGAAAATGGGCCGGAGTGAAGTGGAGTTGCAGGTAAATGAGAAATAATTGCTTTCTTTGCACCTTCAAAAATAAGATGATTATGATTGCTGAAAAAGATAATGTAGTTTCTATTGTATATGAACTTCGCTCCGGTTCAAAAGATGGAGATATCGTTGAATCCCTTACACCGGACAATCCACTGACCTTTCTTTACGGTACAGGCGGTTTATTACCCAAGTTCGAAGAGAACCTGAATGGACTGTCGGCCGGTGACAGCTTTGAGTTCCTGCTCAATTCAGAAGACGCCTACGGTCCGGTGGTTGAAACTGCAGTTGTCCATGTACCAAAAACTGTTTTTGAGGTAGAGGGTAAGATCGATGAAACGTTGATGCAGGTGGGAAATACAGTCCCTATGATGGATGCGGAAGGCAGGCGCCTGAACGGCAAAGTGATAGCCATCGAGGGTGGTGCTGTGGAGATGGATTTCAACCACCCCATGGCAGGCTCCGACCTGCATTTCAGCGGCAAGGTGACCGAGATTCGCAATGCGACCGAAGAAGAGCTTACCCACAAGCACGTCCACGGCAATGGATCCCATGATTGTGGATCATGCGATGACAATAAAGGCCACAGCTGCAGTTGTGGTTAATAAATAGAAAAATCGTCAGCATCCTTCCATGCAGGGAATTTCTCCCTGTATTCCCGGACCACATCCAGATGAATTGTGCTGGTCATAATCCCGGGTTTGTCATCCATTGATCGAATCATTTTGCCCTTGGGATCGATGGCACATGTACCTCCTGCATGGTCTACTCCCGGGCCATCCACACCGACGCGGTTGACTCCCAGAACATAGGCCTGGTTCTCAATGGCCCTGGCCCTGGTTAGTGTTTCCCACACATGTTGCCTGGGTGCCGGCCAGTTTGCCACATAAAAAAGTACATCATAATCACTGCGGTTCCTGCTAAATACCGGGAACCTTAAGTCATAACAAATTTGAGGCATGAATCGGAATTCTCCGATGGTGAATATGTGACGGGATTCACCAGGAACAAAGCGTTTGTCTTCACGTCCCATTCGAAACAGGTGACGCTTGTTATAATGCCCCTCAATTCCTTCTGGAGAGACCCAGAAAAGCCGATTATAAATGCGGCCATTGTCATTGATGATAAGACTACCTGTCACATATGCCTGCTTCTTCTTTGCGACTTTTTGCATCCAGGCAATACCCTTTCCATCTGTTCCTTCTGCAAATCTGTCTGCCTGCATGGTAAATCCTGTAGAAAATGTTTCCGGCAAAATGATCAGATCCGTTCTCCCGGGTATCTGCCCCAGCATTTCATCTAATAACTCCAGGTTCGCATTTACATGCTCCCAGACCATCTCAGGTTGTACCAGGCAAACAATGATTTCCTCTTTCATTTCAATGGTTGTTAAACGGCTTAAAAATAAGCATTAAATTTACTTTAACTTAACATAAACTTAATATAGGATTGTTCCAATAAACTCTATTTTTGAACCGTATATTAACAATTACTTCACATGGAGTCTTATTATATTCTTATCGTTGGTGTTCTGTTCCTTCTGGCCATTTCAGACCTTATTGTGGGAGTCAGTAATGATGCGGTAAACTTTCTTAATTCCGCAATTGGATCAAAGGCTGCACCTTTTAAAATAATCCTGGCTATTGCTGCAGCCGGGGTCCTTGTTGGAGCTGTATTTTCTAACGGGATGATGGAAGTAGCACGGAAAGGAATATTTAATCCTGAGCATTTTGCTTTCAGCGAGATCATGGTCATCTTCCTGGCTGTCATGCTCACAGATATTCTTCTGCTCGATTTCTTCAATACGATTGGTTTACCAACTTCCACTACAGTATCCATCGTGTTTGAGATCCTTGGATCAGCGGTTGCTGTTTCCATATATAAAATTACCAGGGCTGCTGAGGCTTTTAGTAATATAAGCACATATATAAATGTAGAGAGTTCTGTGATGATTGTTGTCGGGATATTCCTTTCGGTGGTGATTGCTTTTACAGTTGGAATGATCATACAATGGATTGTAAGGATGGCATTTTCTTTCAATCTAAAAAAGACATACAAATACTGGACTGGCCTCTGGGGAGGATTTGCCATTACTGCCATACTCTATTTCCTTTTAATCAAGGGGGCGAGAGGATCAACCCTGGTCTCAGCCGAAATGTTAACCTATATAACAACCCATACCACAAGGATAATGCTGATCAGTTTTGTGGGTTGGACAATTCTATTCCAGCTATTGGTCTCCTTCACCCGGATCAACATACTGAAGATAACCGTACTGGTTGGAACATTTGCGCTGGCCATGGCTTTCGCCGGAAACGACCTGGTGAATTTTATTGGAGTACCCCTTGCAGGATTTGAATCGTTCAAAGCCTTTATGGCATCAGGAAGCGGTGATGCTGGTGGATTCCTGATGGAGGCTTTACATGAACCTGTCAATACACCCATCTATTTCCTTATTGTTGCAGGGCTTATTATGGTGCTAACCCTGCGATTCTCAAAGAAGGCAAAGTCCGTCACAGCTACCACGATCGATCTTAGCCGTCAGGGTGAAGGATCCGAGCGGTTTGCCTCATCTTCGCTGGCCAGATTTATCGTCAGAAGATCCGTTGATTTTACCAATGGGGTCTCGAAAATGACCCCTTCATCTGCTTCGAAATTCATTGACACGAGATTTGATATAGAAAAGAACCAGGATGATAAGCAGGAAAAGCTTGCTTTTGACCTTGTACGTGCTTCTGTGAACCTGGTTGTAGCCAGTATTCTGATTGCTATTGGTACTTCAATCAGGCTTCCGCTTTCCACAACCTATGTTACATTTATGGTGGCAATGGGAACTTCCCTTGCCGATGGTGCATGGGGAAGAGAAAGTGCCGTATACCGGATCACTGGTGTTTTGACGGTTATTGGTGGCTGGTTCTTTACAGCATTCAGTGCATTTTGTGCGTCATTTCTCCTGGCTTCCCTGATCTTTTTCGGAAAATTCCCGGTAATTCTCGCTCTCATCGCTCTTTCCATTTATGTATTGTTAAGGACACATGCTTTTCACAAGAAAAGAGCTGAGAAAGAAGAGAGGCTTGACAGTAAAATCATTACAGCATCTTATGAGGTTCTTAAATCTTGTGACGATGAAGTGAAGAGTTCGATCATTAGGGTATCCAGGATCCTTTATCTTACTTATACCAATTTTTTCAAAGAGAAGTACAAGGAGTTGAAAAAACTCAAGAAAGAATCTAAGGAATTTGGAAAGGAGATAAAACTGATCAGGGAAAAGATACCGGAAACACTTAAGAAATTCAAGGAAACCGAGTTGGAGCATGGTCACCATTATGTACAGGTGGTCGACTATATGAAGGAGATGACCAATTCTCTCATGCATATTGTTCAACCGGCATTTAACCACCTGGATAACAACCATCCCCAGGATAAGGAACAGTCTGAAACCTTTAATGAATTCAATGATAAAACCAGCGAGTTTTTCAACTTCACAATCAACCTTCTGAAAAACAGGAATTTTGATCAATTGGAGGAACTGGTTCTGCGCCGTGATGAGATTATCAATATGGCCAACGATATCCTCCTCAGCAGGATTAGGATACTGAAGAAAACCCAGAAAGGAGTGAAGGTTAGTATTACATACATGGATATGCTATCGGAGACAAAAAACCTGATGTTGAATGTGGTCCAACTGGTAAAGGCCAACACTAACCTGCTGGAATCCATTTCAGAGGATGCGGAACGGTTGGAAGAGGAGGTTTTGGATTAATGGCTGGCGGTAACTGTCAGGATGCTACATATTTGTAACCTATCCCTTTCACAGTTTTTATGTACTTGTCCCCAAGTTTCTCACGAAGTTTGCGGATATGAACATCAATGGTCCGGTCCCCAACCACTATGTTGTCACCCCAGACCCTGTCAAAGATCTCATCCCTGGTAAATACCTTTCCAGGCTTGGATATGAGAAGAGACAACAATTCAAACTCTTTTCTGGGAAGCGAAATGTCTTTACCGTTCTTTACGATCATGTACCGCTCCTTATCAATAACCAGGTCACCGGAGACAATCATTTCTTCCGATCCCGCATCAATATCCTTAAGCTTCACACTCCTTCGCTTTAACAACGCCTTGATCCTGCTTACCAGTACCTTGGGCTTGATTGGTTTGGTAATATAATCATCACCTCCAGCCTCAAATCCGGCTATTTGAGAATAATCTTCCCCCCTTGCAGTTAAAAAAGCAACAAGTGTATTTTCCAGTTCCTTTTTTGCGCGGATCTCCTCGCATGCAGCAATACCATCCATTTCGGGCATCATCACATCCATAAGTACGAGATGAGGACGGATCTCACTTGTGATACGAACCGCATCCCGGCCATTGGAGGCTGTGTATATCTTGAATCCCTCATTCCGCAGGTTGTAGCCAAGGAACTCAAGAATATCTTTTTCATCATCAACAAGCAAAATCTTGTAATCACTCCAGTTCATCGGGTATCTGAATATTGATTGAAATATTTTTGACCAATTTACATCATTAAAACAGCAATAGAAAGCCTCTCTTATGAACAGGGTCCGCATGTAAATTTAATGTTAATTCTACGTTTCCTTCATGTGAATTATGTTAATCCAACCGTATAACTTTATGTTAAGTAAAACCAAATTCTTAACATTGTCTCCAACAAAATACTCCAATAATGAGACGATTTCTAATCCTGCTCATGCTCTTACCTGTAGGACTTATCAGCAGGGCCCAGGAAAGCGAAGATCAATCATCACCCGGAAAAGTATCCGCCAAGATCTATACTAATTTTAACACAAGCCTGAACCGGGAGGCACCTTCCACAGCTTTCGAGGTGAGAAGGGCTTATTTTGGATATCAACGCAATCTTGACAACCATTTCTCGGCCGAGGTAAAACTGGATATAGGAAGTATAGATGATTTATCAGAGTTCAGCATGATCAGAAGGTACACCTATTTTAAAAATGCATATTTAAGTTACAGGAAAGGGAAGGTGAAGAGCTGGATCGGTCTGTTTGACATGCTGCAGTTTAAAATACAGGAGAATTTTTGGGGATACCGGTACCTGTTCAGATCATACATGGATGAATACAGGTTTGGACCCAGTGCTGACCTGGGAGCAGGGATACAATATACACCATCAAAAAGGATCAGCACAGACCTGATCATCAGCAACGGGGAGGGGTATAAGAATCCACAGTACGATAATGTGTACAAAGTGGGAACCGGAATTACGTTTTACCCGCTCCCGGGCCTTACTCTACGGGGCTATTACACCATTAATACCTCCGAAAATCCACAGATGATCATCGCTGGTTTTATCGGCTACAGGTGTGAGAAATTTCGAATCGGCGGTGAATACATCTATCAGAAAAACTATAGGTTCAACAAAGATCACAATCGGTATGGATACTCCATATATTCAACATATGCCTTTTCAGAAAAATGGGAGTTATTTGCCAGGTACGACCAATTGTATTCAAATAAATTACCGGAAGATGAAATTCCATGGAACCTTGCGAAAGATGGAAGTGCCATCATCAGCGGGATCCAGTTTACTCCTGTTAAGTATCTCCATGTAGCCTTGAATTACAAGGATTGGGTCCAGTATGCACAGAATGGAGACTCAGAGCCATTCCTTTTCCTGAATTTTGAAATCGTCTTCTAAAGCCCCTCTCAAATGCATTTCAATCTACTGAAAATTAACATCCTGACTATACTAACCTTGTTAACCTTCCTAACTTTTCTTTCAGCCTGCAGGAAAAGTGAATATCTCATTGATAACGAGGAGACCATTTCCGACCAGGGAGGCGGTACCGGAACAACCACCTGGACCAGCGACATAACATACCTGCTCAACGGATTCGTTTTCGTCAACGACGGTCAGACCCTTACCATTGAAGCTGGAACTGTGATCAGGGCCCGAACGGGACAGGGAAGCCTGGCCAGTGCATTGATCGTTGCAAGAGGCGGAACCCTTATTGCTGAAGGCAAAGCCAACAATCCGATTATTTTCACGGTGGAAGGTGATGACCTTAAAGGCAGTGTACCTGTAGAGGCAAGGGGACTCTGGGGAGGTGTCATTATCCTGGGTAACGCCACCATTAACACAGAATCGGGGGAAGATATTATTGAAGGGATCCCCATCAGCGAACCGAGGGGGATCTATGGAGGATTTGATGATGATGACAATTCCGGGATCCTTCGTTATGTTTCCATCCGGCACGGAGGAACCAACATCGGTGAAGGTAACGAGATCAACGGGCTTACCCTGGGAGGAGTGGGCCGTCAGACCACTATCGATCATGTGGAGGTGATCTCCAATGCCGACGATGGTGTAGAATTCTTCGGTGGAGATGTAAACTGTCGAAACATGGTGGTGGCTTTCTGCGGTGATGATGCTTTTGATCTCGATCAGGGCTATCACGGCAAGGGACAGTTCTGGCTGGCAATCAACAGTCCCGATTCTGACAAATGTGCTGAAATTGCTGGCGGTCTGCAACCGGTCCCTGCTTCACCTGACTATCTGCCGGTTATATATAATGCCACTTACATTGGCAATATGGATCTGGAAACAAAACCTGCCATTCACATCCTGAGCTATGGCGGAGGCTTTACCAGGAATTCCATTTTCCTTCACTTCGGGGAAGGCATTGCAATTCATTATTCGGAAAAACCAGGAGATTCCTATTCACTTGTTCAATCAGGAAGACTGGCCCTGGAAAACAACATCCTTTATCCCGATAATAATCCCGTACCAGGGTTATTCTGCTATTCATACCTTGGTGAAGATCTTTCAGAACAGAACTTGATGCTGTCCGATTCTCTGGCATCCTGGAAAACCAGTTACAGGGACCCCGGGATATCAGCTACGGATGGATATACATTGCTTCCTCCAAGCACTGTATTCGACAGCATGGCTGCCTATACCCACAACTGGTTTGAACAGGTAACATTTAAAGGTGCATTCGGGTCCAATAACTGGATTGAAGGATGGACCCTGCTTTATGAATCGGGGTATTTAAATGACTGATTTTCCGGAGAGTTTTCTAATCAGGTAAGGTGTTCCGGTCTCATGAGGTCGAATACCGTTTTCACAGGAGAGAATGTTTCTACCGGCACCTCCAGGAAAAGGGTGAGCCAGTGAGCCATGGCTCCATTCCAGAGTCCTGGTAACTCGAGTGCTTTCAAAGCTTTCCCTCCTACCGACTTTTGAGAAATAAATCCTGTATTATGGTCCACATAACGGGTCAGATTAAACTTCTTCCCCCTAAAATCCCTGATGCTGCAGACCAGGTCCACCGGATTGAAATGTGTGGATAACTGCAGCAGACCTGCCTTTTCGGGATCATCAAGGTCAATCTGGGAACTTTCCACAATCTGAAGACTCATCTCACCCGTATCGGCATGTACATAAAAGGGGCCGCCTCCGGGTTCACCCTCATTTTTTACCATGCCGCATACCCGGATGGGACGATCCATAGTACTGATCAACCATTTCTTCAGGTCGGCGGTATCCCAGCTCTCCAACCGGTCAGGAATGGCAATTCCCAATCTCTCATGCAGGAACGTCACCATGCTGTCAAGCCGGGTTTTCTCCACCCGTCCTTCGCCGGTTAACTGCTGCAGGAAATAGAAAACCTTTGAACGGATCTCCAGCAGAACGCCTCCCAGCACCTGTTTATAATTAACCCTGACTTCCTTTAAACGATCGGGTGTTACATTATCAATGTTGCTGATAAACAGGATATCTGATTCCAGGGCATCCAGGTTCCTGATCAGTGCTCCGTGTCCACCGGGCCTGAAGAGAAGGGAACCATCCGGATTACGAAATGGCTCATTGTCCAGGTCAACGGCAATGGTATCGGTTTCAGGTTTTTGAAATGAAAATGAAATGTCAATGAGAAACCCGGTTTCTGCTTCAATCTGTGGCAGGATCCTGGCAGCCTCTGTCTGAAAATCGTCCAGGTGGGCAGGCGATACGGTTAGATGCAGATGAAGCTTCCCATCCCGGCTGGCACAATACTGTACTGCCTCACGTATATGCTCTTCAAAGGATGTTCTTCGTTCAGATTCGCTGTACTTATGAAATTTCAGTAATCCTTTGGGCTTGCTTCCATAGTTGAGCCCTGTTTCCCCGAGGATCAGTTTCAACACATCAGCAGGAGACACATCCCCATCCAGCTTCATATCATTGTAAAATGGATAATCTGTAAGATTTTGAAAGAATTCCCCGAGCTCAGGTTCATCGTCGATCAAGCTCTGCTGTTCTGAAGGAGATTTCCCATCAAAGGCTTCGAGGGCTCCGTAAAGGGATTTGAACATGCGGGTGGCAGCGCCGGAAGCAGGGATAAAACGAGTGATATTAAAGTCCGGACCATTCTGACGGAATACTTCCCGGTAATGCTTTTCATCACCATCGGTCAGGTATATCATTCCTTTGCCCGGCGTAGCAGGCATGGAAATATCAGCAAAGGGAAAACCAGTTCTGTAATATTTGATCTGGTGGTTTATATCATCGATCCGGATACCTTTATGCTGGATCTGCTGCAGGTCTTTTTGACTGAACATGGAATTATTATTTTCACTATAACACCCACTGGAAACAAATGTTTAATCAAATCCAACAGCATTTTTCCCAGCTTGCATCGCTGATACGTTCAACTGTATAACCTCATCCCCTTTTCGACCGAAAAGAACTCCCAGGGCATCATACAGGCCCTCCATAGAGAGACCCAGTTGAGCCGAGGCCGCTCCCAGCATGACCATATTGGAGACTTTCAGGGATCCAAGTTCCTTTGCTATTTCTGAAGCATCGATGATAATATGGTTCTTCACTTTTTTGATCTCATCAAACAACGCTTCCTCAGGGGGATAGCCATCAATGTTCCGGAAAGTGTTGCAGCTGGTCACCACCCATCCATCACTTGTTAGGAAAGGCAGATATCGCAGCGCCTCCATGGGTTCTACAGAGAGGATCATATTGCAGTTACCTTCCGGGATCAGGTCCGAAGAAATGGGTTTATCTGAGATCCTGAGGTGGGACTGAACAGCACCACCCCTCTGACTCATGCCATGCACTTCGGCCTGTTTCAGGTAGAGCCCGGATTCCACGGCAGCCATCCCGATCACCGCCGCTATAGAGAGGATCCCCTGTCCCCCAACCCCAGCAAGTATAATATCACGCTTCATGACTTTTGACTTTTAGCTTTTGACTTTACAGACTTCCTTGCGGTCTGTATACATTCCCGTTGAGCAATGATTACAGAAACACCCTTGTAAGCCAGTTCATCTGCAATTATTTTCGTATTTTCTTCGTGGTGCTTACGCAACGGATTCATCACCCTGAGATGTTCCTGCTCAACCCCGATTCCCCTGCATATCTCCACCAACCGATTGGTGGCATGGGATTTCTGTCCGCCGGTCATTCCCGTGGTGGAATTATCTGAGATAATTATGGTCACAGGTGTCTCCTCCACCACTGTATCCAGCAATCCTGTCATACCCGAATGGGTAAAGGTTGAATCGCCAATAACAGCTATCGATGGGTGCATACCGGCATCAGATGCCCCTTTGGCCATGGTGACCGAAGCCCCCATATCAACACATGAATTGATGGCATTATAGGGAGGAAAGGCTCCCAGGGTGTAACAACCGATATCAGAAAAAACCCTTCCAGGACCATATTCCCTAAGCGCTTCATTCAAAGCATTATACATGTCAATATGACTGCAGCCTTTACAGAGTGCCGGGGGCCTGGTCTTCACTATATCAGGAATCGGCCTGGTATCTTCGATCTGAAGTCCAAAGGCTTTCCTCACCAATCCGGGATTAAGCTCCCCGTCCCGGGGCAGTGTCCCGTCCAATCGCCCTCTGATGGTGTAATTGTTTTTAAGAACTCCTGTAAGGGATTCTTCCAGGACCGGGTAACCCTCCTCCAGGACAACCACCTCCTCCACCTTCCTGATAAAATCATTGAGCACCCTGGGGGAAACCGGGTACTGGGATATTTTTAACACTGGATAATCCATTTGCGCCTCTTCAGCCACCTCACGATAATAATTATAGGCCAACCCGCAGGCTATCACACCCCTGTTCAGATCAGCACCTTTCTCCATCCGGTTTACGCCGGATTTTTCACCATCCTTTTCCAGCTTCTCCTGGGTGGAGAGCAATAATTTGTATCGTTTCCTGGCCAGCGAGGGCAACAGGATGAACTGATTGGGGTCTGAAGGCAGACACAGTTTATTCTCAGCCAGCAATTCGGACTTCTCAACCGCAGAACGGGAATGAGCCAGCCGGGTAGTGATCCGGAGCATGACGGGGAGACTGAATTTTTCCGAAAGCTCAAATCCGTATCGCGTGAGATCATACGCCTCCTGCTGATTGGAAGGCTCCAGGACCGGGATCATGGCAAACCTGCCATAGAACCTTGAATCCTGTTCGTTCTGGGAAGAGTGCATGGAAGGATCATCTGCCACGACCACCACAAGGCCACCGTTTACACCGGTCATACCTGCATTCACAAAAGCATCAGCAGCCACATTGAGTCCCACATGCTTCATACAAGCCAGGGCTCGTTTCCCGGCATAGGACATACCCAGCGCTGCCTCCATGGCTGTCTTTTCATTAACAGACCAGTCTGTATGCACGCCACGTTCACGGGCCTCAGATGAACGCTGAATAAATTCGGTAATCTCTGTTGAAGGTGTACCCGGGTATGCATATACACCCGATATTCCCGCATCCAGAGCACCCTGAGCAATGGCTTCATCTCCCAGTAATACAAGCTTTGACATGGGCAATATATTTTTTGTGTTGCCCAAAATTATATAAAATTATTAGGGCTTTAGCTATTCTATAACATGGTCAGGAGCAGATGGTGATCACCAACCTGCGGGAACCACCATGGTTCCGGAATTCACAGAGATAGATCCCCTGCCATGTTCCCAGATTCAACCTTCCATTCGTGATGGGAACGGTAACGGAATTCCCTATGATAGAGGCCTTCAGATGTGCCGGCATATCATCAGAACCCTCAAACACATGGGTATACAGGGGATGGTCCTCCGGAACCATATGATTGATGAATGCTTCAAAGTCATGCCGTACAGAAGGATCAGCATTTTCATTGAGTGTGAGTCCTGCCGAAGTATGCTGAATGAGCACATGCATTATTCCAGCTTCGGGAAGTTTACCTGCGGCCTCCAATACATGCCGGGTGATCAGGTGAAAACCCCTGGGCATGGAAGGCATGGTGATGGTTTTCTGGGTGACCATTATTCTGAACAAGTGTTAATAATCCACAAAAATAGTCCATAAATGGAGCTGCCCGGTGAATTGCCGGCTTTTTTTTATCTATTTTTGGGGGATGTTTTCCGGGAAGTATATTGTGCTCCTTAAGCTGTTATTAGGAATGGCCATCTTGCTGGGCTTCATCATTGATGCGGATGGACAGCGGAAAAGTGATAAGGAAGATGAACTGGTCCAGTTCTCCGGAATAATACGGGATCTGCAGCACCGTCCGTTGCCCCATGTGAACATTATCATTCTGACTGACAGAAGGGGTACCACCTCTGACGGGCGCGGCATGTTTTCCTTTGTGGTGCGATCCAACGATACCATTCTATTCAGCCATATGGGCCATAAGGGTACCATTCATATAATACCCGATTCACTGGGCGGACAGCAGTATCCGGCTGATATATTCATGGTAAGCGACACATTCCATCTGGCAGAGGTCAGGATCTACCCCTGGAAAACCTACCATGAATTCAAGGAAGCTTTCCTGGCGCTGGAACTACCGGACGATGATGAGAAGAGGGCCTATCACAACATTGCCCTGATTAAGACACAGATTAAAATGAATGATTTTGGCCCCAGTCCCAACATCAACTTCAGGGAGGTCATGAAACAACAGTATAACCAGCTTTATACAGCCGGTCAATATCCCTACTACACCATCTTCGATCCCATGAGGTGGGCCAAATTCTTCGAGTCCCTGCGCCGGGGTGATTTTAAACAGGACGATGATTAGAATATCTGCACAATTTCCCCCGGTATTCATCAGTTAGTACTATATTCGGGAACCCCTATTGGGCTCACGCAAGTAAACCTCTGATCGTGAAAAACCTGCTGTTTTCTATACTTCTGCTTTTTCTCAACACCGGTCTGCTTATCGGACAGGAGTATGGGGTATTAACCGGGGTAATCAGGGACAGCCTGGATCAGCCGGTTGACCTGGTCAACGTGGCCATCCTTGGGACGCAGGAAGGAACCATGACCGACACCAACGGGTCCTATGAATTGAATATCCCGGCCGGGCATTCATACACTGTGGTGATCTCCTGCGTTGGGTACCATACTGAACAATTTGCCATGCGAATGAAACCAGGTCAAACGCTTGAGCGGAGTGTTGTCCTCCGCAGGGATATCCGATCCCTGAAGGAAGTTTCCGTAAGCGCAAGGCAGGAAAGGGCAAGCACCTTCCACAGGATCGACATTAAGGAGCTGAATTACATGCCCACCACCACCGGAAAGGTGGCAGCCATCATTAAATCCCAGGCAGGGGTCAGCTCCAACAATGAGCTCAGTTCCCAGTATTCGGTCCGGGGCGGAAACTTTGATGAGAACCTGGTCTATGTCAATGATATTGAAATATACCGGCCCTTCCTGGTACGTTCAGGTCAACAGGAAGGATTGAGTTTTGTGAATTCCGACCTGGTTTCATCTGTAAAATTCTCCGCCGGAGGATATGATGCCCGGTATGGCGATAGAATGTCTTCAGCCCTGGATATTACCTACAAAAGGCCCAGGCGTTTTGCTGGTTCCTCTTCGGTAAGCCTCCTGGGCGCAGCTGCGCATGTGGAAGGAGCATCCGGTAATCAACGCTTTACCTACCTGGCCGGTTATCGCTATAAGACCACGTCTTACCTTCTGAATACCCTGCAAACATCAGGTGATTACAAACCTCAATTCTCCGATTTTCAAACGATGCTTACCTATCAGCTCTCAAAAAAACTGGAGATCTCCTTCCTGGGTAACTATTCCTCAAATAAGTACCAGTTCGTTCCCAGTGAAACGGATGTGGAGTTTGGTACCAAGGACATGCCCCTGAACCTGAAGATCTATTACGAAGGCCAGGAACTAGACCGGTTTGACACTTACCTGGGCGCCCTGTCTTTCAATTACCGTCCTGTGAAAGGATTATCGCTGAAGCTGACCGGATCGGCGTTTCATACCTCCGAACAGGAAACATTCGATATCCTGGGTCAATACTGGATCAATGAGCTTGACAATACCATCGGATCCAACACTTATGGGGACAGCATTATCAATGTAGGAGTTGGATCATTGCTGACCCACGCCCGGAACTACCTGGATGCCATTGTGGTATCTGTTAATCACCTGGGTAGTTTCCAGTCAGATAACAACAAGCTGCAATGGGGGATTTCCTACCAGTACCAGGACTTTCATGACCGCATCAATGAATGGGAACTACTGGATTCTTCGGGATATGTGATCCCATATGCAGAGAACCAGGTGGTTCTGACCAATTCACGAAAATCGGAAAATCGCGTTGCCTACGACCAGTACAGTGCATTCATACAGAATACCAGGGAGGTGAATGGAGAAGGAGCCGATATCTATATCACTACCGGAATCCGGGGAACGGTCTGGAATTATAACCGGACCACCATGGTGAGTCCGCGAATCACCATTAGCACTCAGCCCTACTGGGAAAGAGATATGATGTTCCATGTCTCCGCCGGATACTACTATCAGCCTCCTTTCTACAAGGAGATGAGGATGCCTGACGGAACCATTAACGAAGATATCCGGCCCCAACGCTCTATCCACCTGCTGGTGGGGGGCGACTATATCTTTTCCATGTGGGACCGGCCCTTCAAACTTACCGGAGAAGCCTATTATAAATGGCTGAGCAACCTGATCCCTTATAAAATTGAGAATGTGAGGATCTCCTATGCAGGGGAAAATATATCAGAGGGCTTTGCCAGGGGAATTGATTTCAAATTGAATGGAGAATTTGTACATGGTGCTGAATCATGGATGACCCTTTCATTGTTACAGACCAGGGAAGATGTTGAAGGAGACTTTGCATATGTATTCGATGGGGTCAGGTATGTGAGAACCATCGCCGGAGAATTTCCCCGGCCCACTGACCAGCTTTTCACATTTGGACTTTACTTCCAGGACTATTTTCCCAACAATCCCGGTTACAAGGTGCATCTGAATGCATTTTACGGAACGGGCCTGCCTCTGAGCAGCCCCAATGAGGACCAGTATTATACACAACTCCGCATGCGACCATACCGAAGGGTGGATATCGGGTTCTCCAAGGTGATCAAACGTGACGGAGTCCAGCTGGGTGAAAAAAATCCACTCAGGTTCTTCAAAAGCATATGGATCAGCGGAGAGATATTTAACCTGCTGGGAATTGACAATGAAGCCTCCTATTTATGGATCAGGACCATCTCCGACCAGCAGGGAATTCCAGGTCAGTTTGGCGTCCCCAACTACCTTACCGGCAGAAGGTTTAATTTGCGGATTTCAATTAACTTTTAGGGTTAAGATGGGTGGCATATGTTTTATTAACTTTGTGGCTTTGTAGAATTAATCATATTGAACATGAACACACAAGATTACATCCGGAGAGAAGATAAGTTTGGTGCGCACAACTACCACCCGTTACCCGTGGTTCTTGACCGTGGTGAAGGGGTATATGTCTGGGATGTGGAAGGAAGGCGCTATTACGATTTTCTTTCAGCTTACTCTGCAGTTAATCAGGGGCATTGTCATCCAAAGATTGTGAATGCGATGACCGAACAAGCTGGTAAACTTACCCTTACATCAAGGGCTTTTTACAACAGCACGCTGGGTGAATTCGAAGAGTATATCACCAAATATTTCAGATATGACAAGGTGCTCCCTATGAATTCCGGTGCTGAGGCCGATGAGACCGCTTTGAAGCTCTGCCGGAAGTGGGCCTACGAAAAGAAAGGTATCCCTGAGAATGAAGCAAAGATCATCGTCTGTGAAGGCAATTTCCATGGACGGACCATCACCATCATCTCCATGTCTACAGATCCCGATTCATACAAGGGATTCGGACCCTATACACCGGGATTTATCACCATCCCCTATAACGATACTGACGCACTTGCAAAAGAGCTGGAAGATCCCAATGTAGCTGGATTTCTTGTAGAACCCATTCAGGGTGAGGCCGGCGTATATGTTCCGGACGATGGATTCCTGAGTAAATCTTATGAGCTCTGCAAGCAGAAGAATGTCCTGTTTATTGCCGACGAGGTACAAACCGGACTCGCGAGAACAGGAAAGTTGCTTGCCTGTGATCACGAAGAGGTTCGTCCCGATATCCTGATCCTTGGGAAAGCACTTTCAGGTGGGGTATATCCTGTATCGGTTGTCCTGGCTGACGATGAGATCATGCTCACAATCCGGCCTGGCGAACATGGCTCTACTTATGGCGGAAACCCTGTAGCTGCAAAGGTGGCCATCGCAGCATTGGAAATAATCAGGGAAGAGAACCTCTCCGAGCGCGCCGAGAAACTTGGTAAAATGTTTCGTGCCGAACTGAGAAAGATCGATTCACCCATGATAGAACTGATCAGGGGAAAGGGATTGCTCAATGCCATCGTGATTAAGCCCACCAATGGAAAAACAGCATGGGACGTTTGTGTGGCACTGAAAGAGAATGGATTGCTCGCCAAACCCACCCATGAACATATCATCAGGTTTGCCCCTCCCCTTGTGATCACTGAAGAACAACTGACTGAATGTGCAGAGATCATCGGTAAAACCATCCGCTCTTTCGAATAATCACTAACCTGACTAACTTAATAAAAAGAGACTGTCTCATAAATGCAGTCTCTTTTTTTTCGGCATATTTTATTGCAACGTGCTTATTCGCTTTGCGAAAAATGCCAGGTTGCATATAAAACATCCCTCAAAAAAATAACCCATTTGAGACCGTTTTTTTTATTCAGATTCCCTGAGCTATTTCAATATATACTTCAATACCGAGGTGCCGTCAGGACCGTCAACCCTGATCAGGTAGATTCCCTGCTCCTGTCCGGAAATATCAAGTTTTCTGAGTCCGGTTGCAGATTCATACCTGCTGGATACTACCATCCTTCCGTCGGTACCATACACTCTCACCAGATAATCACCCTTGGAAGGAAACTCCATGAATATCTGTCCGTCTCCCGGATTGGGGAACATGATAAACAAATCCATTTCGATGGACTTAACACCCACTCCTCCCGATGTATTGATACCTTCCCCGCCAACATAATAGTCAAGTCCTGATACGATCTGTTCCCCTAAAATAGTCACATCATAGGTCTGGATCATGGGTAGTCCCGGAATATCGACGATCAGGATATAGTCATCGTCGGGAACATTCTCAAATATATAATTTCCAAGATCATCGGTCTCAAAATAGGCAACTATATCACCTGCATTGGTTGATTTCTTGGTCTTTTTCAAAAGCATAACCGAGGCTTTCTTCACAGGACGACCCTGGGTGCTTTTGAGTCCATTCTCATAACTCACATTCCCTGAAACCGTTCCACTGCCATCATCAGTGGTGAGCTTCGGAACCATTGGTACAGATATATGAAGGTCAGAGGCCAGATCCGCCGGACCGAAGTTATTGAATTGAGCATCCATCCAGACAATCTGGTTACCCAGATATGTGGGAATAGCATCGGGATTTTGAGTGGTATCCGGGACTACCTGCAGGGTATACTCACCCGGATAGAGTTCATCAAAGATATAGTGGCCTGCATCGTTCAATACAACCGAATCTATTACAGGATACGCTCTTGATGGAGTAGTCTTATACGCCCTGACATAGCCAGGGAAAATCGGATTTCCTAATGCATCTTTGACTTCCCCTGACAGTTTCATGGTGGCTTTCAGTCCAACCAGCCAGCTGGAATATGAAAAGTCTGCTATCAGGGATTGCGAACCGAAGTCAAGGGCCTCACTCTCGGTAACCATCAAAGAGGCGAATATTTCTCCATTCTTAAGCACCTCAATATCTGACCCATATACATTGTTGTTCAGGTTTTGTAAATGTGCATTGTTGTACCAGAGTAGTCTCCCTTTATGATCAAGTCCCAGATGAAATATAGTCCTTGTACCGGGTTCTGTAACCTGAACCAAACCGTTATAATCCTGTTTCTCTGAAGATGTACCCATGATGGATAAGTTACCGGTCCTGTCAACATCAAGCCCATGCAATTCAATATTGTCGGAAGAAAACCCATATCCCCATAACTCACTGCCATCATCAGGATCAATCGAAGCAACAAAGAACTGCTCAGAGTAAGTTGTTGGCAGAACCTTGCCGGCTATTGTGAAAACTTCACTTTGATAGGAACCCACCATGTATAATACATCTTCCTTCCAAAGGAAGGCATCATGAGAAATAAAGTCCTTAAACTCCTCGCTCCCGCTGCCCTTCAACTGGGTAATTCCACTTGTTCCCTTCCCCTGCTGGAATGCTATCCCCCTGGCAGACAACAGCTTTAACCAGCGATGCGCTCCATCCGGACTTATGCGAAAGACAAATTGATTCTGATACCCGAATCCATCATCAAAAATGAATTCCGCTTCACCGAGTCTGAAGTAGCCGGTTGAAGTGGACCCGGAAAACAGAAAATCGCCGTTAGACATCGCAAATCCATTGTCAATCCGGGAATTGTATTCAACTGCCTGGTTCGTTCCATCCAAAATCCATGTCTGGTTACCGTCTGTGTCAAGGTTCACAACAAACACTCCCTCACCATTGTCAACATAAGGCAGGATATCACTTCCAAAAACAGGCCTCACACCGTCAGAATAGTAAGTACCGGTGATCACCACATTGCCATCACGTCCGGTGAAAACCCTCAAGTCGCTGCTCTCAAAATAGGCGGTTTCCGTGTCAGCATTAAAACCTGCGGTATAGACCCATTTAATTTGCAGATCCTGGTTATATTTCATGACGTAGAAAAAATCCCCGGGCCATCCAGCACCAATTGATCCGAAACCATCCACGTCAAGGGAATTGTAAGAGGTGGAGCCATAGACATAGATAGACCCGTCCCGCTGATCCATGGCAGCATTTGAATTGGGATATACAGATGAAGGAAGGTTCCATATGTTCTGTAAATACTGCAGATTGCAATTCCTGTCATAGCTGGCCAGAAATTCCAGATAGTCCGCCTCATTGATGGGAATTATTTGACCGCTGGCATCAATATCATTGCCCCCGCCGGCCAGAATTTGCAGGCCTCCGTCAAAGGAGAAAGCCTTTTGTGCATCGGACACACCCCTTATATATCCAGATGTAAGTGGTTCTCCCTGTTCATTATATTGAATAAAAAAGAGGTTTTTATAATCAACAGAAACATCTCCCAACATTGGATGAGATAGCGATATATTGCTACCACCCGAAATCCAGTAAAAATGATCCGGACCTCCTTCAAGAAGGAATGCATGGTTTGGCATGTTGGTGGGATACCCGATATAATCTGAATTCCCAACTACCAGATGCTGTCCTTGTCCTGTCAGTGTGCCCGCGATTGCAATCGCACATAATAAAAGTATTATTCGTTTCATAATCATATGTGATTTAGGTTTGATTCGTAGTATAACGGATACCCAGAATCAGGATATCATCCACCTGATCTGACTTGCCTTTCCATGTGTAGAATTCCTGATCCAGTATTTCTACCTGCTCATCAACGGGTTCTGCACTGATCCGATGGAGCAGTCTTTTAAACGGTCTCGCTTTGTATTTTGAGTCTTTCTCACCACCAAACTGGTCATGAAAACCATCCGTATAAAGATAGATCATATCCCGGTCACACAGCTCTACCATGTGGTTGGTGAAAGGTCCCTCCTCGCCCACATGTTTTCCAATGGGCATCTTATCCGCCTTGTATTCAATCATGTTACCGTCGCGTATCAGAAGGAGTGGATTATAGGCCCCGGCGTATTCAAGCCGGTGTTTATCCCGGTCAATAACCACCAGTGCAAGATCCATTCCATCCCTGGTCTGACTGGATTCATCCTTGTTTGACAGAGTTGTGATAATGTAAGACCTTAATCTGTTGAGGATTTCGCCGGCATGAACGATTCCGTCCTTATTTACAATCTCGTTCAGAAATGTCAGTCCCAGCATGCTCATAAAAGCACCGGGAACCCCATGACCGGTGCAATCGGCAGCGCAAACAATGATCAATCCGTCCCTTTCTTCAACCCAGTAAAAGTCCCCACTCACAATATCCCTTGGTTTAAACATTATAAAGTATTCAGGCAATGCATGCTCAAGGATGTGTTTTCCCGGCAGAACTGCCTGCTGAATTCTATTGGCGTAATGGATGCTATCTGTAATTTCTTTGTTCTGGACTACAATCTGGTCCCTCTGTTCTTCAACAAATCGTTTCTGATCTGCAATTTCATCCCGTTGTGCTTCTATCTCAACCTTCTGATCTTCGATTTCCCGTGTCCTCTTTTTCACCTTTGTCTCCAGGATCTTTTTTTCGCGGATAAGCTGCCGTTCCCTGTATTTGATAATTCCATATACAAGCATGAGTCCGGCAAAGATCTCTAGGATGATGAACCATATGGTTTTCCAAAAGGGTGGCATTATGGTAAAGGCGAAACTGGCTTCCTGCTTTGCTGAAATCCCATCAAGATTATAAGCTTTTACCCTGAATACATATGAGCCGTTTGGCAATTTCTTGTAGGAAACCGACCGTTCGGGTCCAGGCAGCGACCAGTTTTCATCAAATCCTTCCAGCATGTAAGAAAACCTGTTTTGCAGTGGTATGGTGGTGTGGATACCCGTAAAATTGAAAATCAATGAGTTTTTATTATATGGCAATACCGGCTCTTTCTGAGATCCATCAGGATCTTTTCCCATCTCCTCATGCTTTTCATTTAACAATTCCCCATCCACCATAGGTGGGAAAAGTATCAGATCAGGCGGTGTAGTGTCCACAATATTGTATTTGGGATTGTAATGGACCAGGCCGCCTACCGTTCCAATCCATAATTCACCATCCTGACCCTTTGATATTGCCCTTGCGTTTGTTTCCAACGGATAGAATCCGTCTTCGTATCCATAAAACTCGATCTCACCTGTAGATATATTCAAGACATTGATTCCACGCTCGGTTCCTATCCACAACGAAACGCTGTCAGATAACTCAACAAAATAGGTGGTGTTGGAGGTCAATCCGTTTTGGATATTATAACTTGTAATACCGGAAGAGAGACCGGCACCTATTCTGGAAAGCCCCCTGTTGGTGGCAACCCATATGTTCCCTGAAAGGTCATAAGTCACATCGATGCATACATTGGAGGCAAGTCCGTCGTCAGTTGTATAAGTTGCAATATGTTTACCGGAAAGTGCAAATACAGAGATGCCGCCTTCCGTAGCACAGCAAATCCTCTCCCCAAACTGTTTTATGGAATTGACCTGAGGATTCACCAATCCTTCATTGCCACCTATGATGGATACTTCATCCTCCTTCAAAACAATGATCCCGGAGTCAGTGGCACACCATAGGTCTCCCTCAGATGTATAGAGCAAACTGTTAATGCTGCTTTCACCCTTCCCTCCCTCAATTTCAACCGGCCTGATACTTCTGCCATCATAATAGTGTAATCCAACATCGGTCCCAATATAGATGATTTGATTGCTGTCCTCAGCAAAACAAAGGGGCATTGCCTCAACAGGGAAACCGCTCCTGTTATCTAAAATAAAAGTTTCACCGTGGTCCTTATACAGCGGCGAACCGTATGTTCCAAACCAAATTCGTTGCCTGGAGTCAACATAAACCGATGCAATATTGTTATCCGGAAGACCCAGGTCCATATCGTAGATCTCAAAGATCACCCTGCCATATTTTGAAACACCATTCAGTGTACCAAGCCAGATATTATCAAATTTATCCTCAAATATGTCCCTCACATTATTGTGGGCCAGGTTGTTCAGAGTAGTGATATGCTTGAAATCCCCTTCATCATATAACCAGACTCCATCTTCAAAAGTGCGGATCCAGATTCTGTGGTTCTCATCTTCGTATATTTCAGCGGCAATGGGATCCGTACCATATGTATTGGATACCTTGCCAAAACGCCCTTTCTCGTATAGAAACAATCCCTGAAGGTAAGTTCCACACCATATCCTTCCTTTATGGTCCTCCAATAGAGAGAATACAATTCCATCGGACAATCCTTCATTCTCCCACAAACGCCTTTCAATACCGTCCTGAATTACAATAATCCCATTTCCCTGGGTAGCATACCAGATCTCTCCTGATGTGGTCTCCAAAATATCCCTGATGATTTGTTCCTCATAGAGTTTCTCGAAAGAATGCGGATCCTGAAAAAGGGTCAGACCGGGAAGCGTGGCCACATGTACCCTTCCTCTGGAATCAGCAAATACATCTATGATTGAGTTATCGATCAGAGCATTCTCCTGCGCATAAGACAAAATATCATCTTCTGTAATTACAGATAGTCCGTACACTGTGGTGATCCAGACATTGCCTTTCTGATCTTCAAGAATACCATCAATCCGGTTATCAACCAATCCATCCATGACTGTGTATGTTGAGAATCCGGTGCCATCAAAAACAGCGATCCCCCCTTCAGTACCCAGCCATACATTGCCCTTCCTGTCAACCATCAGGCAGTTGACAATATCGTCAGGCAGACCGTTGGAGCTATTGAAATACTCAAATTCATATCCATCAAACCTGGCAGCTCCTACCTGGGTGGCAAACCAAATATATCCATCGAAGTCCTGGTCAATATCATATACCGTATTCTGCGGCAATCCGTTCTGGCCGGTATAATTGTCAAGCGGTATTTTCTGTGCCAGACAGGTTGTTGAAACCACGACCAGTAAGGAGAGCCCCATGATTATTCTCTTCACAAATTGAGTGAATCTTTTTCTATCTTGCATGGTGTGCATTAAAAACCTCAATTTATGAAAAAAAATGCGTCGCTCCTGCTCCTGTTAATATTATTATCCGGTTGCAACAATCCGGTAAGCAGGTCCTGGATTATCCCGGTAAGCATTGATCCGTCGGACCTTTTATATACGCCGGCCCAAATGGAAAGTTTCCCAATCCGGAGAAATCAGGTACTATCCTCTATGGATGAGGGTTTTGTGATCCTTCGATCCATAGACCATAGAAGTCACAACCGCCATGAATTCCGTCCCAATAACTACTTTTATTACCTGACTGGGTGTGCTGCTCCATACACATATGCCATCCTGAACAAGCAAAGTGGTCATACTTTCACGCTTTCTCTTCCCCGGCATAGCATTAGAACTTTGATCTATGAAGGAGGGCATCTGTCCGCAGAGGAAGTGAAGGAACTTTTTGGACCCGACAGGTTGCTCAAATATGATGATTTCCAGGTGTTGCTTGACAGCATTCTTAAAACGGGCGATCCGGTATACATTGACCGGTCGGACCAGGCCTTTTTCAGGGAGCTTGAGCGAATGGCCGGAAAAGAGGGTGCCACTGAATTCAGGAGTGTGACCGAACTGGTGGATGAAATGCGCGTGATCAAAGAAGCCATGGAGGTGGAACGGCTTCAGAAGGCCTGTAATATTACAGCAAGGGCACTTACCAATGTGATGAAAGAGTGTTCACCCGGACAATATGAATTTGAAATGGAATCGGTCATCGAAGGAACATTCCGCACATTTGGTGCAGCCATGCCCGGATTCCCTTCCATCGTCGGATCGGGTCCCAACAGTACCATATTGCATTATGAACTCAACAATCGGGAAATGGAAAATGGTGAGCTGTTGCTGATGGATATCGGGGCTGAATATGGATACTACACCGCAGACATTACCCGGACCATTCCGGTTAATGGAAGGTTCAATAAAGAACAACAGACCATCTATCAGCTTGTGCTGAATGCTCAGCTGGCCGCCATTGAACAGATGATACCGGGAAATATGTTCATGGACGGCCACATGGCTGCACGGGATGTGATTGTTGACGGCCTGGAGAAGCTGGGCCTGATGACAGACTCTAAATCCCCCTGGCAAATAAAATTCTATATCCTCTACCCCTCCTCCCATTACCTGGGTCTGGACGTACATGATGTGGGTGAGATGGGAGAAAGTTTTTCATATTTTATGCAGCACACACCCGATGAATCCATGGAGAGCAGGGTGATGGAACCCGGAATGGTTCTGACCATCGAGCCGGGGCTCTATTTTAGGGAGAATGGTCTCGAACAACTTTTTGAAATCTTCGAAAATGAAGCAGATAGTACCGAAATCGCAGCGTTTATTGAACAGGTTGCCCCTGTTTACGAAAAATACATCAACATAGGTGTCCGTATCGAGGACGATATCCTTATCACGAAAAAAGGGAATATCAACCTGTCAAGATATGCTCCTAAAGAGATCAGGGACATCGAGCAGATTATGCGTCGATGATCACAATTTTTTCGATCTTGTCATCCTGGCGGATCTCGTCGATTAAATCCAGCCCTTCATATACCTTTCCAAAACAGGTGTGCTGGCGATCCAGGTGACTGGTGTTGGTGCGTGAGTGGCAGATGAAGAACTGGGATCCGCCTGTATCCCTGCCCGCATGCGCCATGGAGAGGACCCCTTTGTCGTGGTACTGGTTATCCCCATCCAATTCACATTTAATAGTATGGCCAGGGCCTCCCATACCGGTACCGTCGGGACATCCACCCTGGATCACAAAATCGGGGAGTACACGGTGGAAGGTCAGGCCATCGTAAAATCCTTCTTTCGAAAGTTTAATAAAATTTTCAACGGTACCCGGAGCATCATTCTCATAAAACTCCAATTTCATGAGTCCTTTATCGGTATGTATTTCTGCTTTTTTCATATTCCTGAATTATTAATTTGAGCCACGAAAGTAATAAATTTATGTTATAGATGACGCTGTTCCAGTATCCCGGCAACATCTTTGATGCCATATCCACGGGCAGACAGCAGTACCAGCAGGTGATACACCAGGTCAGCAGCTTCATTCAGGAACAGGGCATCATCATCGTCCTTTGATTCGATCACCAGCTCAACGGCCTCCTCTCCCACCTTCTGTGCAATTTTATTGATACCCGCCTTGAAGAGGCTGGTGGTATAGGAGTTTTCAGGCATCTCCTCTTTCCTCTTTTGTATCAGCTCCTGAAGCCTGGATATAAACACCAGATCACCCTGGTTCTGCTCATCAAAACAGGTATCGCTCCCGGTATGACACACCGGGCCTTCCGGTCTGACCTTGATCAACAGTGTATCATTGTCACAATCTTCCAGGATTTCCTCCACGTGAAGGAAATTACCACTCTCCTCTCCCTTGGTCCACAGCCTGTTTTTAGTTCGGCTGAAAAAGGTGACTTTCCCCTCTTTTCGCGTTTTATCCAGCGCTTCCGCAGTCATGAATCCAAGCATTAAAACCTTATCGGTTATTGAATCCTGGATAATGGCCGGAATGATTCCGTTCAGTTTTTCAAAATCCATGTTATCTGACGATAATGTTGTTTTGTTTCAAATATGACTTTAATTCCGGTATGGGGATCTCGTTGTAATGAAAGATACTGGCTGCTAGGGCAGCATCGGCACACCCCCTGTCAAATACTTCCACGAAATGCTCCTTCTTCCCTGCTCCCCCGGATGCAATCACCGGGATGGAAAGCGTTGATGAGAGTTCCCTCAGGGCTTCACAGGCATAACCATTTTTGGTGCCATCGTGGTTCATGGAAGTAAAAAGGATCTCCCCGGCCCCTCTGTCCTGGGCTTCTTCTGCCCAGCTGAATAACTCTTTTTCAGTGGGAATCCTGCCCCCATTCACATATACGGTCCACCTGTCATCCGCATACTGTGCATCAATGGCCACCACCACAAACTGGTTCCCGAAGCCTCCTGCGATCCGGTCAATCACCCCGGGATCCTTAACCGCCGATGAATTAATGGATACCTTGTCAGCTCCCGCGGAGAGCAGAATTTCCGCATCACCCACATGATTAATCCCTCCGCCAACAGTAAACGGAATGTTCAGGTGCCCGGCAATGCGCCTCACCAGATCCGCAAAGAGCTTCCGGCCCTCATGGGTGGCTGTAATATCCAGATAGACCAGTTCGTCGGCACCGTCCCGGGCGTATTTAGCACCCAGTTCAACCGGGTCTCCAACATCCACCACATTTTCGAAATTGATTCCCTTTACCGTTTTCCCGTCCCTGATGTCCAGGCAGGGTATAATCCTTTTAGCCAGCATGTTCAACCGTTTAATAAAACATATACTTCAAGCGTTTTCAGGCTAATCTTCTTTTCATAAATTGCTTTTCCCACGATCACGCCGTCGATCCCCGATTTATCCAGTTTTTCAATATCTTTCATGTCACTGATCCCGCCACTTGCAATAAGATACAATGTGCCCTGTTCTTTCTTGATACGGATATATACCTCCAGGGAGGGCCCTTCCAGCATCCCGTCCCTGGCAATATCGGTGCAGATGGCCTTTTCAATTCCCAGTTTGCTGTATTCCGTGAGAAAATCCATGAGATCAAGGGAAGTCTCTTCATACCATCCCGAAACTGCAATTTTCTCTTCCCTGAAATCTGCACCAAGGATGATCTTGCCGGGACCGTATCGTTTCAACCACCCCATGAATACGGGACGGTCCTTCACTGCAATGCTACCACCGGTGATCATATGTGCTCCTGATTCAAACATAACTCGCACATCATCATCGGATCTCAACCCACCACCCACATCAATCACCAGACCTGTCCGGGTGGCGATCTGCTCAAGCACCCGGTAATTAACCACCCGCTTTTCCCTGGCACCATCCAGGTCCACCAGGTGTATCCTTTTTATTCCGTGGTCCTCGAACATCATGGCCATTTCAAGCGGATCACCGTATTCCTGCTTTCGCTGGTAATCCCCCTGGGTAAGCCTTACACACTTTCCTTCGATGATATCTATGGCCGGAATGATTTCGATCATAACTTCATAAAATTTGAGAGTATTTTGTGACCCGGGCCACCACTTTTTTCCGGGTGGAACTGGGTGGCAAAGAAGTTATCTTTCTGCATGGCTGCACTGAATGGGACCATATATTCCGTTTCGGCTGCTGTATCTTCACATACCGGTACATAATAGGAATGTACAAAATAGACATACGATCCTTTCAGGGTCTCATCGAACAGAGTGCCACTTACAGAATCCAGGCTGTTCCATCCCATATGGGGCACTTTGAGCCCATCGGGGAAACGCCTGACCGGCTGATCAAAAATACCGATGCAACTTGTATCCCTCTCTTCCGACCAGCTGCACATGAGCTGCTGTCCGAGACATATACCCAGTACAGGCTGGGATAATCCGGCAATTAGTCTATCCAGCTCCCTGTCCTTCAGATACTTCATGGTCGTCGCTGCTTCTCCCACCCCGGGAAAGATCACTCTATCGGCCGAAACAATGGCATCCGGATCATCTGTAATCTCTGCGGATACTCCCAGCCGTTTAAGGGCATAATCCACCGACCTGATGTTGCCTGCATTGTATTTGATAATGGCTACATTCATCAAACAGCATATTTAAAGTTTTCCTTTGGTTGTAGGCAGACTATTGCTTTCCGGATCCAGTTTTACCGCCATTTTAATGGTCCTTGCGAATCCTTTGAATACCGATTCGATTTTATGATGTTCATTCTTTCCTGTCGCTGTAATATTCAGGTTGCATTTTGCTGCATCGGAAAAACTCTTGAAGAAATGGAAGAACATTTCTGTAGGAACATCACCGATCTTTTCCCTCTGAAATTCCACATTCCATTCAATCCAGGGCCTTCCTCCGAAATCCAGTGACACTGAGGCCTGGGCATCGTCCATGGGAAGCACAAAAGCATAACGTTCAATGCCTCGTTTATTTCCCAGGGCTTCTGAGAATGCTTCACCCAGGGCAATGGCCGTATCCTCAATGGTATGGTGTTCATCCACTTGGAGGTCCCCGGTTACTTTCACGGTAAGATCCATTCCCCCGTGACGTCCCAATTGATCCAGCATGTGATCGAAAAAGCCCAATCCAGTGGATATATTGGTTAAGCCTTCTCCATCCAGTGAAACCTCCACGGTAATTTCAGTTTCGCCCGTTTCCCTTTTCACCCGGCTTCGGCGCATGTCTGCCCGGATAAACCGGTAAATACTGTCCCAGTCATCACTCACCAGTGCGACCTGCTCTGTAAATCCCTTTTCATTCCAACCGGGCATCTCCTTCCCACCATAAAAAATACTCCTTGCTCCCAGGTTTTTTGCCAGTTCCAGGTCTGTTACACGGTCCCCGATCACAAAAGAGCCCTTCAAATCATAATCCCCTTCCGTATATTGCCGGAGCATTCCTGTTCCGGGTTTCCTGTTGGGAGATTGATCTTCAGGTAATGAGGGATCAATGTGAACCGCATCAAATTCCACCCCCTCATTCCTGAATGCAGTGATGAATTTGTCATGTGGAAGCCTGAAATCATTCTCTGGAAAAGCAGCAGTGCCCATTCCATCCTGGTTGGACACCACCACGAGTTCATAGCCGGTAAAGTGCCTCAATTTATATAGGTTCCTGAAAACCCCGGGCAGAAATTCCAGTTTCTCCAGGGAATCCACCTGGTAATCATCCGGTGGTTCCTTGATCAATGTACCATCACGGTCAAGAAAAATGACTCTTTTCATAAGCTCTTATCAGTTTTCCAGTGTTTGATCATACGCTGCAAGCACATTGCAAAGCTGCCGGTTTTCCGTTTCTGTGCCCACGGTAATCCTGAGACATCCATCGCAGAGGGGTACAGAAGACCGGTCTCGCACGATAATGCCCTTTTCCATAAGATATGAATATACCTGCCCCGGATTTTCCATCTGCACCAGCAGGAAATTGGCATCCGAAGGATAGACCTTCTTCACAAACGCGAGTGATTTCAATTGTTCAATGAGTTTCTTGCGTTCTTCCAGTATCCGGTGCACCCAATTCTCCCTGGCACCTGTATCTCTAAGGCTTTTCATCGCTTCTGCCAGAGAGAGAGAGTTGATGTTATAGGGATATTTCACACCTGAAAGGTAACCGATCAGTTCCTGATGGGCAAATACCATCCCCAGGCGGATACCTGCAAGTCCCCAGGCCTTAGAGAGGGTTTGCAATACCACCAGGTTTTTCTTTTCAGGGACCAGGGATAGTATTCCCTGTTCACGGCTGAAATCAATATAAGCTTCATCCACCACCACCATGCAATTGACCCCGTCAATGATCCTCACCATGGCCTCCGGTTCCAGTGAATTTGAGGTGGGATTATTGGGTGAGCAGAGGAAAATCATCTTTGTCCGGTTGTCAACCGCTTCAAGCACCCGATTGGGATCCAGCCCGAAATCCTTGTCAAGTAGTACATGCTTTTGATCCACGTTATTGATCTTTGCACACACACTGTACATCCCATAGGTGGGATCAATGGCAATGACATTATCCCTCCCTGGCTCACATAACACCCTGAACAAAAGGTCGATTCCTTCGTCGCTTCCATTCCCCAGGAACAGGTTTGCAACCTGCTGCCCTTTTATTTGGGCAATTACCTTTTTCAGTTCAAGCTGTTTCGGATCCGGATAGCGGTTCAGTGGAGTGTTATAGGGATTCTCATTGGCATCCAGGAAAACCGAGGCAGAACCTGAATACTCATCCCTTGCAGAAGAATAGGGTACCAGTTCCCTGATGTTATTCCTGACCAGCTGCTTTATCTCAATTGAACTATCCATTGCCATTGGATTTAAGCCTGATGGCCACCGCATTGCTATGGGCCTGCAGTTGTTCAGCTTCAGCCATGGTCATCACCGCATCACCTATATTGTAAAGTCCGTATTTACTGATTTCCTGGAAGGTTATCTTTTTATAAAAACTGTCCATGTTCACTCCACTGTAGGCATGCGCCCAGCCATTGGTGGGCAGGGTATGGTTGGTCCCCGAAGCATAATCGCCGGCACTTTCCGGGGTATAATCCCCCAGGAATACCGAACCGGCGTTGACTACCTGTTCCGAAAGCTCCTTATAATTCTCTGTGACCAGGATCAGGTGTTCAGGTGCGTAATCATTTATCATATCTATGATCTCCTCCTGGCTTTTCATCAGGATCATCTTGCTGTTGTTCAAAGCCTCTGCTGCTATATCTTTCCTTGGCAAAGTGGATAGCTGTACTTTGAGTTCAGCCTGAACCTTATCAATCAGATCACCGGAATCGGACAGAAGCAACACCTGGCTATCGGGGCCATGTTCTGCCTGTGACAGCAAATCAGATGCAATAAAAGCCGGATTGGAAGTGGCATCAGCCACAACTGCCAGCTCGGAAGGACCTGCCAGCATGTCAATGGCCACGGTTTCACGGCTGACAATCTGTTTTGCCATGGTGACGTATTGGTTCCCGGGACCGAAGATTTTATTCACAGACGGAATACTCTCCGTACCATGAGCCATGGCTGCTATGGCCTGAACACCTCCTACACGGAAGATCCGGTCAATTCCCAGAAGGTCGGCAATATATCGAATGGAAGCACTGATCTTTCCGTTAACATCCGGAGGTGTACACAGGATAACCTCCTTACATCCGGCAATTTTTGCAGGTATTCCCAGCATTAGTACAGTTGACAGCAGGGGTGCTGATCCACCAGGTATATAGAGTCCCACTTTGCTGATGGGGACCGGTTTCTGCCAGCAGCGTACACCTGCAGTGGTTACGATCGTTTCCGAATGGTGTATTTGCTTCTTATGAAAGGTCTTAATGTTCCAGTGGGCCTCATCAATGGCCCGCTTCAATGCATCACTGATCTCGTTCCTGGCGGCTTGAATTTCATCTTCAGACACTTCCAGCGAGTTAAGTTCAACCTGGTCGAATTTCGTTGTATATGACCTCACTGCCCGGTCTCCATTGCCGGCAACTTCTTCAATAATCTGTTGCACCTGGTCCTCCAGGACTGAATAGTTCAGTTCCGGTCTTTGAAGCAACGTTAACCAGCTCTCCCGTTCGGGGTAATGTATGATATTCATGTGTAAATGATGTTTCTTTGGTTAATAATAAACTTTCAATTGATCAAATGATCATCTTCTCAATGGGTATGACAAGGATCCCTTGGGCACCCAGTTCCCGCAACCTGTCAATGACCGCCCAGAACTCCTTTTCACTCAACACCGAATGGACCGAACTCCATCCCTCGTCGGCCAGCGGCATCACAGTGGGGCTTTTCATACCTGGTATCACATCAATGATCTCCTTGAGGCGGTCATTGGGAGCATTCAACAGGATGTACTTATTATTGGAAGCAGCCATCACACTACGGATGCGGAACAACAGGTCGGTCAACAGCCCCTGTTCCAACTCTTTCAGATTTCGGTTGGCGATGACCACCGCTTCGGAATGCATTACCGTTTCCACCTCCCTTAGTCCATTGCTGATTAACGTACTGCCCGAGCTTACAATATCAAATATCGCATCGGCCAGACCAATGGAAGGAGCAATTTCAACTGATCCACTGAGTACGTGGAGATCGGCTTTAATTCCATGTTCGCCCAGGTATTTTTCCAGAATCACAGGATATGAAGTGGCAATGCGCTTGCCATCCATATCTTCAATCCCGCCATAGGATTCCGACTTAGGAATGGCAATGGAGAGACGGCACCTGGAAAAACCCAGTCTTTCAACCAGGTCCACAGCACATGCTTTCTCTGCAAATTCATTCTCTCCCACAATACCAATATGGGCCACCCCGTCTTCCACATATTGCGGAATATCATCATCCCTGAGGTAGATCACCTCAAGAGGAAATGATTGGGCAACGGACAGAAGTTTACGAGAACCATTGTTTATAGAAATTCCCGCTTCCTTCAAAAGTGCCAATGATTTCTCACTGAGCCGCCCTGATTTCTGAATAGCAATTCTAAGCTTTTCCATATACACTTTTTTAAACGAAAAAAGGTCTGCAGTATCTGCAAACCTATCAACATCGAATTCGGAATACAACTACCTGCAAAGGGACCCTAACCACTCAAATGGTGATGGTGATGATGAACCCGATGCCTGCTGTAAAACCTCATCTCTACAAATTTATCCTGCAATATTAAATAATAATTTAGTAATTACCAATGTATAGCACGATTAATTTATCGCTTATTGACACGATTCGCTTTCAGATCGATAGTTAGAGGTCCTTAAGTAAAACATTGGATGGCGATTCCCGAATGGAGTGCAATATGTGCTCATGTATATTGGTAATCCGTTTCAGTTCGTCCGACTCGGTTACATGCATGGTGTCGCCACCTACCTGTTCAAGCTGACGGTAAATAAAGTCTACCGATATGATGCTGATATCCACAGATGGCTGGTACGAGCGGTCCTTCGGATTATCCGAGGCAAGTTCAGCCAGGATCCCTGCGTTAACGAGATCGTAGACCAGTTGGTTCACCAGCCTGATAGGGATGCCCAGTTCATGGCTGAGCATGTCTGTATTCCATGGCTCACCGCCCTCCTCGAAATTCTTGATGATGTGGTATGCGATGAGCAAAGTGAGGATCCGTTTATTGTTGTCGCTCAGATTCAGGGCATCCTCTTCAAATTCATAATTCTCAATGTTCTGGTAGGCAAATGAGATCTCAGCACCACTCAATACGATCAGCCATGTGATCTGCAGCCATAGAAGGAACAGGGGAATAGCTGCTATACTGCCATACAGGGTATTGAATCTGAAAACCCCTATCTGAAGATCCTGGTATAAACCCTGAAAGATCATGGCAACTGTTCCTGCAAAAATACCCGCTATCACAGCGTACTTGAATTTCACCTTGGTATTGGGCATGACAATATATACAATGGTGAACAGGAGCCAAATAGAGATATATGGAACTGATTTAATCATCAAAACAATGATGCCTTTAAACAACTCCATCTCCTCAGCCGTAGACTGGATCTTCACCATCATACTACCCGTAAGCCCGATGGCAATCGGACTAAGAATCATAATGGACAGATAGTCGCTGAATTTTCTTACGGGACTCCGGGCCTTCTTTATTTGCCAGATGTCATTAAAAGCGGCTTCGATATTGTTTAGTACCTGAATCACAGACCAGAACAGGATCACCCCACCAACTCCCGCCAGGATCCCTCCTTTGGTATTGCTCAAGAGATTATCAACCATGTCAGTGACCCATTTCAGAATCTCATCCTGTCCTTGCCCCTGCATGTTGTTGTTTATGAGTTCATGCAGCCGGTTCTCAAATCCAAAGTTCCGGGCTACGGCAAAGGCAATAGCGAAGATGGGAACGATGGAGAGCATTGTAAAATAGGTCAGGGAAGCGGCCTTTACAGTAGCCCTGTCCTCAAAAAAACCTTTGATTGCAAGGATGTAGATCCTGGATTGTGTGATTAAAAAAGCCTTTCGGCGGGACTTGGACGTGAGATCATGTGTCCATATCTCCTCCTTAAAGAAGGTCTTTACCTTTTTTAGCATGCCATTCTCTTTAGCAAAACAAATATACAAATCTTGCTCATAGGATACGGGAAAAACTAACTTTGCGTCAAATTCATTATAATGGCAACACTTTTAGAACGGCTGAGCAAATGGAAAGAGACCCGTTCAATGCTGCAGAAGGCAGGAGATGTAATGTTCTGGTTACTGCTGGTTCTCCTGATCATTCCTGGTCCCCGAAAGGTCATAGCCACAGCAGTGAACAGGGTGGCACTTCACCTGAAAAATCCCGGGATTACCCGGCCCGACAAACAGGTTCAACTTAATGAACAGGATTTTAACTGGATGCTACAGGACGACCAGGGCAATCCCGTTTACCTGGACACATTCAGGGGAAAGGTTGTTTTTCTCAATTTCTGGGCTACCTGGTGCCCTCCCTGCGTTGCCGAATTGCCTGAAATACAGAAAGCCTATAAAAAACACGGCAATAAAGTAAGCTTCCTGCTTGTTACCGCACAGGAGCCTGAAATCGTCCAGACATTCCTTAATAAACACGGATATGAATTGCCGGTTTACTACCAGGAAACTCCTGTCCCCGGGGTATTTGAGGCCGGTTCCATCCCCACTACCTTCATCATATCAAGGGATGGGAAAATCGTGACTAAAAAGAGCGGTGCTGTCAACTGGGACTCCAGGGCAGCCGACAGAATATTTGATGAATTGATCAGGTAGTCTTTCTGTAATTGGTCACAGCCAGTGTAAGTATAATTACAGCATAGAAGCCCATACTGTAAAACTCCCGGCTGATGTCCTGGAATCCGGAACCCTTTAACAAAATCATACGGATCACTCGCATGAAATAGGCTGCAGGGTTGATGATATTGATTTGCTGTGCCCATCGGGGCATGCTGTCAACAGGTGTGAAAACACCACTCATCAGAATGAAAGTGATCATAAAGAAAAAAGCCACAAACATCAGCTGCTGCTGGGTATTGGAAATGGTAGACAGGAACAGTCCGATCCCAAGCACCACGAAAAGATAGATACTGGCAAACAGGAACAGCAGACCAAGATCCCCCACCATTGGCAGATCATACAGGATTCGTCCCACCAGCAATCCGAACGCCAATTCAAAGATGGCTATAACCCAGAAAGGCAGTAATTTGGCAATGATGAACTGATACTTGCGTATGGGTGTAACATTGATCTGTTCAGTAGTCCCCATCTCCTTTTCCCTTACAAGGTTCAATGCAGTAAGCAGCATACCGATCAGGGTTACAAGGATCACCAGAATACCCGAGAACATATAGATTTTATAATCAAGCAACGGATTGTACCAAAACTCCGGTATGATTTCCAGTGAGACAATTGTTCCTGAAGGCTCCATACCAAACCAATCGGCCCTGATCTGACTGTTAAACCCTGTAATAATCTGATTGCAATATGCATTGACCAATCCGGCCTCCGTGGCATTGATGGCATTGACCACGAGCTGAAGGTCGGTTTCATACTCGATATAGAGCTTCTTCTCAAAGTTATGTTGAATATGCAGGATCACATCCACCCGGTCCCGGCCCAGCATATCCATTGCTTCATCATAGTTACTGGTCTGATGTTCAATCTCAAAAAATGGTGATCCCGAAAATTCGGAAATCAGCAACCGTGAAGCACTTGAAAAATCCTGGTCCACCACAGCCATCCTGATATCCTTCATCTCAAGACTGGCTGCATAGGTGAGTACGATCATCTGGACCACCGGGATCACAAATATGACCGGGAGCATAAACCTGTTCCTGAAGATCTGCTTAAACTCTTTTATTAACAGGGTATATAAAATGTTCATGTTAATTGATTCTTCTATTCCAGTCTGATGTTAAACCTTTTCACTGCTGCAAGTATGAACAACAGTGTCATTCCCAGCAGAATAAGTGTTTCCTTCCAAATGAAGGCGAATCCGGTTCCCTTCAGCATGATGTTCTTCACTACCACTATGAACCAGCGGGCCGGCATAATGGTTGAAAACCATTGCAGGATCCCGGGCATATTATCGATGGGGAAAATGAAGCCGGAGAGCAGGATGGTTGGGAGCATCAAACCAAGCATGCTGAACACCATGGCCATTTGCTGCGTCTTCGAAACCGTGGAGATCAATACTCCCAGAGACAGGGCCAGGGTGATATAGAGCATGCACTCCAGCATCAACAACCACAGGCTACCAACCACAGGTACATCAAAAACCAGGAATCCCAACAGGATGATGGTCATTGCATTGATAAAAGAGAGCAACACATAGGGCGTTACCTTTCCCAGGATGATCTCCCTTGGTCTGAGCGGAGAAGCCAGCAACAGTTCCATGGTTCCGAACTCCTTCTCCCGGGTAATAGTAACGGAAGTCATCAATGCAGATATCAGCATCAGGATCAATGCCATCAGTCCGGGTACAAACATGTATACCCCCGTCATTTCTTCATTATAGAACATTCTTGACTTTATCTCCACCTCCCAGGGGATTGTTCCCGCCTGGTTCACTGACTTGAAATAATTTGCCAGAACACCCTGCAGATAGGTCTGAACAAGCATTGCGGAATTGGCATCAGAAGCATCGGTGATCAGTTTGATGGCTGCCCGGTTTTCGCGCAAGAGACGCTTCTCAAAACTATCCTCAAATACCACAACAACCTTGGCCTTACCACTTTTGAACAGCGATTCAATCTCCTCTTCATGATCAATGGTTTCGGCCAGCACAAAATATCCTGATGAGAGGATCTTTTGGATGGCCTCCGTTGAAACCTGGTCCCTGGACTTGTCCCATATCCCAACATCCACATCCTTGATCTCGTTGGTAACTACATATCCGAACAATATGATCATGACCACCGGAAGCCCAAACAGGATGACCAGCGTTCTCACATCCCTGAAAATGTGCTGAAATTCCTTCTTTACAAATCCAAAAAACCGCTTCATTAATTTCGTGCAAGTTTTAGAAACACTTCATTCATATCTTTTGAATCAAACTTCTTCTTCAGTACAGCTGGTTTATCCAGTGCTTCAATGCGACCGTCCACCATAATGGAAACCCTGTCGCAATACTCAGCTTCATCCATATAGTGGGTGGTTACAAAAACAGTAATTCCCTCCTGTGTGGCATCATGGATCATCTCCCAGAATTGTCTCCTTGTGATGGGATCAACGCCCCCGGTAGGTTCATCCAGAAAAACGATGTCAGGTTTATGAAAAATGGCCACTGAAAACGCCAGTTTTTGCTTCCATCCGAGCGGAATGTCCCGGATCAAACGGTTTTTGATAGGCAGCAATCCCAGCCGTTCCAGCAACTGTTCCTCCCTCTGATTGATTTGCTTGCGGTTCAACCGGTAGATCCCGGCGTAGAGCCTGATGTTCTCCGAGACCGTCAGATCCTCATAGAGGGAAAACTTCTGGGACATATACCCAATTTTCCGCTTGATCTTTTCCCTTTCATGGTACACATCATGTCCGGCCACCCGGATTTCACCGGAGGTTGGATAAGAGAGGCCGCAAAGGATCCTGATGGCGGTTGTCTTTCCTGCCCCGTTGGCACCCAGGAAACCGAAAATCTCCCCTCTGTATACATGGAATGTAAGCCGGTCGTTGGCCACAAAAGAACCGAACTTCTTCACCATGTCTTTCACTTCAATAATATGTTCCGAAGCAACTGTCATTTTTCCTCCTGTATCAAACCCATGAATCTGTCCTCAACGGAAGGTGTGATGGATGTCCACCTTATGGAGGGATCATTCCAACATTCAATGGTTGAGACCACTGCAGAGGCATCAATGTGAGACCTCAGGGTCACATGCAACTCATCCCCAAAGAGCCAGGCACTGCGGCATTCCTCCAGCTTCCTGATCTTATCAAGGTGGGTATAAACACCTCTGTCACTTCTCAGGGCAAAGAGTGGAACATCATCATCACCCATCTCTAATGGATTGGTAATGTCAAGGATGGTGCCTTTTTGTATCAGGGCAACACGGTCACACATTTCTGCTTCATCCATATAGGGAGTTGAAACAACGATGGTAATTCCCTCGCCCTGGATCTTTTTAAGCATATCCCAGAACTCCCGGCGACTCACAGCATCCACTCCGGTTGTAGGTTCATCCAGAATTAACACATCAGGTCTGTGGATCAATGCACAAGAGAGGGCCAGCTTCTGCTTCATGCCTCCGGAAAGTCTTCCAGCCAGTCTCTTTTTAAATGGTTCTATCTGCTGATACACATCTTTGATCAGATCATAGTTCGCCTTTACCGTTGTCCCGAACACCCTGGCATAGAAAGCCAGGTTCTCTTCCACCGAAAGGTCCATGTAGAGCGAAAATCGTCCCGGCATGTATCCTATGATCTTCCTCACATCCCTGTATTGGGATACCACATCATAACCATTCATAGTGCAGCTGCCCGAATCCGGGATCAGGAGTGAAACCATGATGCGAAACAGGGTAGATTTACCCGCTCCATCCGGTCCGATCAAACCAAAAAGCTCCCCGTCCTTCACCTCAAAATCCACCTGTTTCAAGGCCCGGGTTAAATCAAATGATTTATCTATATGATTGACATTCAATGACATTGCTGGAGTTTTTCTTAAAAAACAACTTCTCCTGGCATTCCGATCTTAAGCCGCCCGTCATTGGGCACCACTACCTTGATGGCATAAACCAGGCTGACCCTCTCCTCCTTTGTCTGAATGATCTTTGGAGTAAACTCTGCCTGGGGAGAAATCCAGCCAATCACACCGGTGGTCTCTTCCATTCCATCGGAAATGTCAAACCGGATCTTCACGGTATCCCCGGTTTTTACATCTGATAACTGGTTCCCTGTTACATAGGCCCTGAGGTTGAGTTCATCCATATTGGCCATTTTATAAAGTGGCTGACCAGGGGATGCAACTTCACCTTCTTCCTTATATTTCGTGAGCAAGATGCCATCCATAGGAGACCTCACAGCACATTTCCAGATCTGATCCTCCACCTGCAGGATCTGTACATCCAGTGTATTCCGTTCAGCGTATACAGAAGCTTTTTGTGATTCTGTTGCTGCAGTCCGGGCCTTTAGAAGGGCTATCTGCCCATTGATATCGTCTTGCTGTTTGGGGGTGGCTGCCCCCCCTTCAAACAGTCGATCGATCCGCTCTTTCTCCCTTTCCAGGTTTGCCAGTTGTACCTGGTTTGCATGGACCATGGCTTCAAGTGTTTTAATCTTTGAGCGCAATGAGGCCTCTCCCGACTGCAATTGTTTCTTTTTAAGATGTAGCTGGGCAGAATCAATAACAGCAATTACCTGATCCTTTCCAAGTTTTTCCCCTTCACGGGATTTGAAATCCATGATCCTTCCCTGGGCTTCGGCAGATATAATCACCTCAATGGCTTCAAAATTACCATAGGCATCTGCCTGGTCAGCACTGTTGTTACAGGCCAGGAAGGTTGAAAAAAGTGCCAGTAAAAGGTGTCTTGTATTCATCATGATATGGAATTTTACAGGTTTCCTTGAATGGTTAAAAAATTTACAAATGATTGCATCAGCTGTATCTGGTGTGTGGCCAGATTGATCCGGGCCACGTTTTCCTTGTTTAGTTCCGTAATATACTCGGTGGCAGTGATGGTGCCGTTGGCAAGTTTGATGGCTGCATTTTCTGACAGTTCTGTCTGAATCTTTAACACCCTCTTTTCCAACTCCATGGATTTTTTATATTGTTCCATTTTCGCCTCCTCCTGGACCATGAGAGACTCGATCTCCTGGTCAAAAGAGGCCCTCCGGTTCCTCAGAATCTGCTGCTGCTGTTCGATCACCTGCCTCTCCCTGTTGCTGCTGTTCCAATCCCATATATTCCACCGAAGACCGGCACCAAGCATATAATAAAAATCCCACTCTTCACTCATCATGTTATATCCCGGTTTTCCATAGCCTGTCTGGCCAAACGCATACAGGACCGGCATGCGTTTTTTGCCCATCAATTCCTTCCCCGCTTCCATGGAGGCATTTTCTAAATCGAACCACTGGTATTCGGGCCGGGTATTCTGCTCCCCATTTAAACCATCCAGGATTGGTGCTGCCAGGTGGATCCCTTCATGGAATTCTTCCCCGCATAATACATTCAGAACACCAAGAAATGACTTCCTGCGTGCATCAATTTCCACCACTGACTGTTTTACCCTTAGTATTTCTACATCGACCACCTTCAGGTCCGTTTCCAGCATGGTACCATGTTCAATGGCTGAATTCATCACTTCACACCTGGTCATCAGGTTATCCATGTGAATGTCCAGATTCTTCCGGTTCTCCTGCAAAACCAGTATGGCAAAATAGAACTGGTTTACCTTTGATTTAAGGCCATAAAGGTCAACTTCCACCTGCTGCAGATCCGCTGCGGTGGCGGCCTCTTCAAAGACTTTTGTCTGCCTGGTGATCCCTCCGTCATACAGGTTTTGTGAAACATCCAGGTTCAGACCATACTGGTCATGTGGCACTTCCGGAAAAGAGACCGGAATGGTGGGATCTGTAAGTGCAACTGTAACCACATCCGACTGATAACTGAGTTTACCGTTCAAATTCAATGATGGAAACCAGCTGGTTCCGGCATTATCCACCTTCAGGGCACCAATCTGCCGGATGATCTCACGGTCACTTAGCCTGGGTGCATTCTCCAGTGCCTGCAAGTGGCAATCAAACAGTGTAATGGAATCCTGCGCTGCCAGAGATCCTGTCATCGTCAGGAGTAGAATAACTGCCGTCGTTCTCATATTGAATTGTTTTAAATCATGAATTTTTTAAGGAGCAACGGGAGCAACTGTTTCCGCTGTTTCATGGCTTCGATGTATGCATCGTTGTCACCATTGTAGAGGATCTCTGTGACCACAGGACGGGCAGCAAAAGGAAAAATGCACAGACTCAACAGGTTCAACATAAACTGCCGGGGATCCGGTTGGTTTCCGAGCTCCTTCCACTGTTCCCCTTTCATTTTCCTCTCAGCAACAGTTGAATCAATGCCCATCTCTTTAATAATCTGAGGCATACGCTCCGGATTAGAGGATAGCTCCTGAAGAACGAAAATGGGGATCTGGGGATTCTCCAGCATGGCATCAATCACCGTTTCGATCATTCTGGGCACATAATCCTCAAAGGACATTTCGGAATTCAGCATGGCAGCCAGGTTCGGTACAAAGCTTGCCATGGCGTTCCTGAAGACCGCCTCAAACAACTGGTCCTTACTCCTGAAGTAGTAATTCAGAAGGGTTCTGTTGATCCCTGCATCATCAGCAATGTCCTGCATGGAGGTACCTGCTTTACCTTTCCGGTAAAACAGCTTTTCGGCTGAAGCAACAATTTTCTGTTCGGTTTCTGTGTTGAGTGTCATATATTAACGAAATGGTTATACATAGTTGTTTAACGTTATTGTCAAACTATCTTGTAAATGTAAATCCTTTCACAACACAAGTCAAGTTTTTTTTAGGAAAAAATTAAGTTGTATCTTGCCGCTCTTTATACTCAAAATAAATAAGATAGGTATAATATTGATTTACTGCAATTTAAGAATGGGAAACAATACATTTTTCTTGATAGTCACACTGGTTCTTATCTCCTGCCAGCCCAGGTTCGAGAAGGAGATCACCGTGTATGAAATTGAAGAACATATATCTTTTCTGGCTTCTGATGAACTGAAAGGCAGGTATCCGGGAACACCGGAAGATGAATTGCTTTCAGCATACATTGCATCCCAGTTCAAACAGGCCGGTCTCCTCTTGCACGATAAGAAGGGATTACAACCATTTGATATCGTTACTGACATTGAATCCGGCCCATCCAACAGCTTTTCTTTCCTGGAAAAAGGATTGGAGCCAGGATCAGATTTCAGTCCGTTTTCCTTCAGTGCCACCGGATCGGCTGAAGCGGCAGTTGTATTTGCCGGCTATGGATTTCAGATCGACGCTCCAGACATTCAATGGGATGATTATGCATCTTTGGATGTAAGTGGAAAGTGGGTGATGCTGTTGCGGGGTGTACCTGGAAAGCAGGATGCTACCTCTCCTTATATAAACTACAGCGAAGACCGCGGCAAAGCATTGCTGGCGGCTGACCAGGGTGCTGCCGGAGTAATTTTTGTATCCGGAACCGGATTTGACGAGAATGACAGGCTCGTCGAACTCAAGGGAAAACAGCATCCATTGTCCATCCCTGTGATCCATTTAAGCCGTTCTGCAGCAGATGATCTGTTTACAACAGCCGGACACGATAGTATTTCGGCCTATGATTCAAGGATCTCCTCAGACCTGAAACCCGCCTCATTTGCCAGTGGACTTGAGGTCAGCATCACCGTTGATCTTCAACCCATGACAGTAGAAACAGCCAACACAGTAGCGATACTAAAAGGTGCAGATCCTTCACTGCGTTCAGAATATGTGGTGATGGGTGCCCACCACGATCACCTGGGTATGGGTGGACCTGGCACATCTTCCAGGCAACAGGATACCATAGCCGTACATTATGGCGCCGATGACAATGCTTCGGGTGTGGCCGGTATCATGGAGATTTCGGAATACATGGTATCAAGGGCTCCTTCCCGCAGCATGCTTTTTGTCACCTTTGGAGCAGAAGAAATGGGACTTGTGGGATCAAGGTATTTCACCGAAAATTCGCCCATCGACCTTTCCATGGTTCAGGCCATGATCAATATAGATATGGTGGGTCGTTTGAATGAGGACCGACAGCTGCAAATTGGCGGAATAGGGACTTCACCAGGATTCAAGACGTTGATAGACTCCCTGAACCGGTCCTATGACTTTAACCTGAAATTCTCAAACGAGGGGTATGGTCCCTCCGACCACGCGGCATTTTATGCCCATGATGTACCGGTGCTGTTTATTTCCACCGGGGCACATACCGATTACCATACGCCTGCAGATCACATCTCAGCAATTAACCTTGAAGGTACCCGGGAAGTGGTTAAGTTCGTGGCCGAGATTGCAGAGGCACTGGCCAATGAAAAGGAGAGGATCGCATATACCGAAGCTGGTCCCAAGGTAAGCAGATCTTCCCGTGGCCGTCGGGGCGGTATTACCCTCGGCCTTATGCCCGATATGAACTATGATGGTACTGAGGGTATGCCGGTTATGTTCGTCACTGAAGGAAAACCAGCAGCTGTGGGCGGAATCCAGAAAGGTGACATCATTGTTGCCATTGAAGGAAAAAATGTGGGGAATATATATGATTATATGAGCCGCCTGGATCAATTGAAAGAAGGTATGAGTATTGTTGTTACTGTAAAGCGGGGCGAGGATAACCTGGATCTCCTTGTCCAGCTTTGATTTTAAGATGGTTCATCTAAATCCAATTGTTTGAAGAATGAAGAAAAAGGTTGTTTTTTGGATACTGGCTGTTGTAATATCCCTGGGAACAATGGTTTATCAGAGGTTTACAGGTCCCACCTATGAAAAGGATTACGAAATCTCCTTCAAGGGTGCAGCATATAAATTTGAGCTTCCCCGTTCCCACGGTGGCAACACAGACTGTCCGGTTGAAATTGAGTTACCTGCAGAATTTGAAGGCAGGATCATCTGGAGGAAACTTAATACGAATGATCCCTGGGATACCATTACACTGGTTCGTAAGGAAGGGCTGCTTTCCACTTCATTGCCCCACCAGCCTCCTGCCGGAAAACTTGAGTATCACCTGGAACTGATGGCTGATGGAAAAACCATTGATCTTGGTGATACGGAAAATGTAGTTGTCAGGTTTAAAGGGTCCGTACCCGCCTGGGCCCAGATCCCGCATATCCTGCTGATGGTCCTGACCGTGATCTGGTCCACAGCCACTATATTTTTCGCCCTTGCCAATCAGCCAGTCTTCAGGAGATATGTAGGCATGACAGTTATTTTTCTGCTGCTGGGAGGCTTCATTTTCGGTCCCATAGTCCAAAAATTTGCTTTTGGCCAGTACTGGACCGGGTGGCCGCTGGGAGAGGACCTTACCGACAACAAGGTACTCTTTGCTTTGATTGCATTCCTGATTGCATGGTTCCTCAGGAAGAAGTCCTATGCGCGCTGGTTGGCCGTGGGTGCATCACTGGTCATGCTTGCCGTATACCTGATCCCGCACAGCATGCATGGATCCGAATTGGATTACGAAACGGGACAGGTCATAACCGGAAGCATTATTGTTTTCCTGGGACGGAATAGCATACTTAAAAGGAAATAGAGATGCAAAATTATCAGTGTATTATTTGCGGTTATGTGTACAATCCCGAAGAGGGTGATCCCGATAGTGGAATTGCCCCGGGGACTGCGTTTGAAGATATACCTCAAGACTGGTACTGTCCGGTCTGTGGTGTTTCTAAATCAGAATTTGAGCCCATTCAATAACGGGGTGCCTGTTCCAGCATAACCAGCAGAAACTTCCAGAATTTCTCTACCGTTTCAATCCGGATCCGCTCTTCGGGTGTATGGGCTCCTTTAATGGTTGGTCCAAATGAAATCATATCCAGGTCAGGATACTTCTGCAGGAACAAACCGCATTCCAATCCTGCATGTATCGCTTTTACTTCCGGTTCGCTACCAAACAGATCCTGGTATACTTTTTCTGATATGTTCAATATCTCAGATGCCATGTTAGGTTTCCAGCCAGGATATCCATCAGAATGTTTGACCCTGGCCCCCAATAGCCTGAACAGAGAAGCCATCCGGTCTGCAATATCCCGCTTTGATGACTCAACACTGCTTCGCTGGCTGGTGACGATTTCCAGTCTATCTTCGCTGGTATGCCTGATGGATGCCAGGTTGGTAGATGTTTCCACAAGAGAGGATATCTCCTGGCTCATAGCAACAACCCCATGGGGACATGCATAAAGCGCATTGAACAGCTTTTTCTGTTGCTTCCTGCTCATCACAAACTCGGGGGGATCGGCCAGTTCCAATGCCATATGGAATCCAGCTTCAACCACCTCCATCTCTTTCTTCAGGATGTTTACGAATGATTCAAAATAGACCCTGATCAGTTCCAGGCTCCCTGGTGGTATGGTGATCAGCGCTTCTGCTTCTCTTGGAATGGCATTCCTTGCCTTTCCACCTTCCAGGTGGGAAAGCCTGATCTTGAACCGCTGATCTGCATTCCAAAGAAACCGGTTCAGTATCTTGATGGAGTTCCCCAATCCCTTATGGATCTCGTCGCCGGAATGACCTCCCTGCAATCCACCTACACTGATTCTAAGTGCAATCTTGTTCCTGTTCACCCGTTTTTTCTTGTACCTCAAACTGGCTATTGTATCCATTCCTCCTGCACATCCTATAAAGATCTCACCTTCATCTTCCGAATCGAGGTTCAGCAATACCGAACCTTTGAGAAATCCGGGTTGTAGTCCCAGTGCACCTGTCATCCCGCTCTCTTCATCAATGGTAAACAGGCACTCCAGGGGTCCGTGCTTGATCTCTTTTGACGCCAGAATGGCCAGTGATGCAGCAATCCCGACGCTATCATCGGCTCCCAGCGTTGTCCCCTTTGCCCTCACCCATCCATCCTCAATGCAGGCATTAATGGGATCGCTATCAAAATCGTGTTCCACCCCGGCCTGCTTTTCACCCACCATGTCCACATGCGACTGAAGGATCATACCTTTCCTCTTCTCCATCCCCTTAGTGGCAGGTTTGGAAATCAGCAGGTTCCCTACCCTGTCTCTTTTGTAAGACAACTTGTTGCTACGGGCAAAATCAACAAGGTAGTTAATGATTTTTTTTTCTTTTTTGGAAATCCTCGGTATGGCCAGTATTTCGTTAAAATAAGACCACACCTCCTGTGGCAGGAGGTTAGTTATTTTTTGCATCTACAGATTGAATATTATGGCTTTATGTTATGCAATATATTTGTCCCAAATATGATCTATAACAATTATTGAAACACAATAAAATTCTAATTTTAGCAAAGATAATAATTATGAAATCCCACTCTAAACTGTTTATGAACATGCAAAAACGAACCATAGTTTCACTTCCCGGTGATGGCATTGGGAGGGTCGTGCTCGAAGAGACGATCCGGGTACTTGAAAATGCAGGATTTAATGCCGATTATGTGGAAGGAGATATTGGCTGGGAGTTCTGGAAGCACGAGGGAAATCCCCTGCCGGAAAGAACGATACAGCTGCTGGAACAACACAAAATCAGCCTGTTTGGCGCCATTACCAGCAAACCCAAAGATGCTGCTGCTTCCGAACTGGATCCTTCCCTGCATGAAAAAGGATTGGTCTATTCCAGTCCCATCGTGGGTTTGAGACAACACTTTAACCTGGATGTTTGCATCAGACCTTGCAGGACATACAAGGGTAATCCGCTCAATTTCATCCGTCGTGGCCAGGGAAACAGCATCGAGGAACCCGAAATCGACGTGGCCATATTCAGACAAAATACTGAAGGCTTATATGGCGGAGTGGAGTGGAGTAATCCTCCTGAAATTGTGTATAAAGGTCTGGCCACCCATCCGAAATTCATAAAGAACTTTGGAGATGTTCCAGTGGAGGAACTCTCCATCTCTACCAGGATATTCACAAAAAAAGCCACTGAGCGGATTCTCCGGGCTGCCTTTGAGTATGCCAGTAAATTCGGTTACAAAAGTGTTACAGTATGCGAAAAACCCAATGTGATCAGGGAAACCTCCGGTATGATGTACAAGATGGCCCAGGAGATCCAGGCTGCGGATTTTTCAGGAATTGAACTATGGAACACCAACATCGATGCCCAGATGATGTGGCTCACCAAGAATCCGGAAAATTACGGGGTGATTGTTGCCGGCAATATGTTCGGAGATATTGTTTCAGATGGATTTGCAGGTTTGATAGGCGGACTGGGTTTTGCCTGCAGTGCCAACCTGGGCAAGGAAGTGGCAGTATTTGAACCCACCCATGGATCGGCTCCAAAATATGCAGACTACCCGGTAAGCATAGTAAATCCCATCGCCATGATGGAATCGGCCTGCCTGATGCTGGATCATATCGGTGAAACTGAGATTGCAAAAAGGATCAGAAGCTCCATCTCAAAGGTGATCCTTGACGGAAAAGTGCGTACCTACGACATGATGAAGTTGACAGGAAGTGCAGACGTAATCAACCATGGGGCTGCATCTACAATGCAGATGACCGATGCCATCATTGAAAACCTCTAATACACTGTATCATGGAAAAAATAAATCAAGAGGTACTTGCCCTCTGGCCCGAAATTGAATGGATCGGCGACCCTGATCTGCGGGCAAAGACAGCCAGGGTCTGGGAAACCGCACTGGAAAAGAGTGTCCTGTCGCCCGATGACCTGAAACGGATCCCCTTTACCCTGCTGTGCGGACCCGACCTGAAGGTGAGCTTCATGGACCACAAACGTGCTGTGGTGCATATTGCCAGGGACAGTGGTAACAAAATGAATGAGTTTTTCGGGAAGGAACTTCCGGTAGACATGGATGTGCTCCTGTCAGGCGCTATCCTGGCCGACGTGGGAAAGCTGTTGGAATATGTACTGGATGATGACGGCAAGGCCATCCAGGGTACCTATGGGAAGTACCTTCGCCATCCCTTTTCCGGCGTATCACTGGCCGAGAGCTGCGGAATCCCCCCCGAGGTGTGCCACATTATTGCTGCCCATGCCGGGGAGGGAGATATGGTTAAACGCAGCACCGAGGCCTACATCGTTCACCATGCAGATTTTATGACCTTTCTACCGTTTAAGTCGAAAAGCGGGAAAGAGTAAAAAGGAATCTTTGCTAGAAGTAATACCCGATATTCACGTAAAAGATAAACTCATTACGGTCGTTCGACCGCATCAGGGTGAGTTCAATGGGACCGATAAGGCTCATGTTTCCAAGGGTCAAACCGTATCCCGAGAAAGCATTATCAAAAAGGATAAGGTCTCCGAAATGCCATGTGGTATTAGCTATATTGGCTTTGAGAATCAGGTAATTGGATTCCCAGAAATTATATTGAAGATCCAGGCTGAATGCCAGCGCATTCCGGCCGGATCTTTCCATAAAATTAAGTCCGGTAAAAGGCAGAAAACCTTTCCTCGGTGTTTTATTTAAACCTCCAAGATAAAAATGATAGATCAGAAGGGAGGAGTCTGCCGAGGTGAAGCCACCATAGATACGGGGAATCAAGGTAAACCTACGGCCGAAACTGGTGGCCTGCTCCAGATTAAAGCGAAGGAACCATTCCGGGGCAGCTGTGGGATTCTTGATGAACTTAAAGAGGCCATCGATCCGTGTCCCCTTCCTTGGGTAAAACCTGTTATCATAGGTATCAAGATTCACGAAGGCCAGAAAATTGTAGTAGTTTTCCGTTAATTTGGCCAGAATGGGAGATCCGACTTCCGGCCTCAATGCAATTCTTTCAAATTCCCCTCCCAGGCCAAAAGAATAGGAGTTTTCAATGATTGACTGTGTATATATTCGAGTTACGATATCCGAGTAATCGATGATAGCATCCCTTGATCCTTCGTCATACAGGTTGAGATCATAGTTCTGTGCCCCCAGTTCCACTACAAATCCGGGTTTCCACCCATTGTTTTTCTCAAATCTTGCAAGGAAGTATGGATTTTCGCCAAGGGCAAGGTTCAGGGATGATTTTGATCCGTTCAATAAAAAATTCCGGAACGTTGTATTCAATGTAATGGAAGCCTTGTAGGTGCTGTTGTAATTCAATCCCACCTTCAGTTGTCCCCCTGTTCTTTCCCTGACTTTAATCTTCAGCCTAACGCCCTCTCCCAGCAGATCATCCGTCATGGGTTCCAGCTCATAGGTTACTTTTTCGAAGAAAAGACTTGAATACACGTTGCTGATGGCTTCAGATATCCGGGCTGGAGTTACTTTATTAAGAACATTCAGGTTAAGCTTACCGCTGAGCAGGCGGCCCGAAACATGCTCAATTCCTTCAACATATATCTCCCGGAGAAACAACGAATCCCGGGGGTCGAAGGAAGGTTTTTCATAGGGGATATACTCGATGCTGTTCAGTGAATCGGCCAGGGCTTTGAAGCGGTCGAAATATTCCATGGCTGCCCACTCACCCCGGGCGATGAGCGAATCTCCGGAGGAAAAGCTCGATACGCCGTAACCCGTTATATCAGGCCTAATCAAGATATCACAAAGTTCCTTGTTGGCTTCCATTCTCGCGTGAGATGCCATGAAAATAGTTTGCTCGATCACCTTAATAAGGTTGAAGCCATTTTCGACTGTTTTGGGCTCGAATCCGACATCGACCCCGATCAGGATATCAGCCCCCATGGCTTTAATATGATCGGCAGGGAAGTTATTAATCACTCCGCCATCGATATAATATTTTCCATCGATCTCCAAGGGGCTAAAAACGGATGGGATAGACATGCTGGCCCGCATGCAGGCAGCGAGATTGCCTTCATGAAACACCTGTTCCTGACCGGTTTCAACGTCTGACGCAATACATAAAAAAGGGATTTGGAATTTATTGAAATCCCGTATGTTATTAACGTGGGAACACAATTCGGCAAACTCATTTTCAATGTTCTGCCCGGTGACCACTCCAGCTGGCAGTTTAACTTTTTTTTCCTGGAGGGGAAACGACACAAAGAAGCGGTCATAGTCCGGTTTTTCCTCGATGGAGAGATCCCTCCTGGATATTTCGTCAGAGAGCAGTTTATCCCAGTCCCGGGTTACTACAATTTCATGAAGCGAATCAGCATCGTAACCAATGGCATACAGGCCGCTGACAATACTCCCCATGCTTGTTCCGCCAATGTAATCAATCTTCAGTCCGGCCTTTTCAAGGACTTTGAGCACGCCGACATGGGCAATGCCCTTGGCGCCACCGCCGCTGAGTACGAGTCCCACTTTCGGCCTTCCGGGTGTTTCCTGCTGTGCGGAAACCGGAATGGCAATGCCCGCGAGCATGAAAGATATTGACAAATATGCAATGGTCCTTTTCATCGCATCAAATTGAAGATGGCGACAACGCGATCGCCATCTGAATTTCCGTAAGCACGGAACATACCAGCGGTATTGGTGACCATGGCAGGTCTTCCGTATCGGTCCAGACAGATGACACCACCACTTCCGCCGGCCTTCACAAGTTTGTCCATAACAACCAGTTGTGCTGCTTCTTCCACATCCATACCCTTGTATTCCATCAGGGCGGAAATATCATAGGCCACTATCCACCTCATAAAGAACTCTCCATGTCCGGTTCCCGATACACCACATGTCCGGTTGTTGGCATAAGTGCCAGCGCCGATAATAGGTGAATCGCCGATGCGGCCGTATTTCTTATTGGTCATACCACCTGTGGAGGTCCCTGCACACAGGTTTCCATTCCGGTCCAGGGCCACACAACCCACAGTTCCATGTTTTTCCTTCTCTATAGCACGCTGGAATGATTCGAAACTGTGTTTAGTATAGAAGTAAGAAGGATCCACAATTTCCAACCCAACCTCCTCTGCGAACACCGAAGCCCCCTCTCCTGCCAGCATCACATGTTTGGATTGTTCCATGACTGCCCTGGCCGCTGAGATGGGATTTTTAATGTTGGTCACTCCTGCTACTGCACCTGCATTCAGATCCTCACCGGTCATAATCGATGCATCCATTTCATTTTTACCTTCACTGGTAAATACCGCCCCCTTTCCGGCATTGAATAACGAATTGTCCTCCATGCAGCGGATCACCAACTCCACAGCATCAATGCTGCCCCCCCCCTTTTCCAACACATCAAGACCCAGCTGAAGGGCACTGTCCAGAGAGTGTTTATAATGTTGCTGCCTTGGTTCGGGAAAATTTTCGAAGTTCATGGAACCCGCTCCACCATGCAACACAAGGGCATACTCAAAGGGAACAGGCAGATGCTCAGCGATCTTTGATTTATCGGCCTGGGAATTGCAGGCTGCGATCAACAATACAAGGATAACCAATACGGGATAATACGGACGGTTCATGTTTCAGGATTTATGAATTGCATGGATATTTAACACAACAATCCCGAAATTATAAAAATTCCGGGATTGTCATGCTATATGATGGTTGCCTTATTCGATATCGATATTGCCATATCTGGTGATCAGATGCATGGTTGATTTTGGACTGGAGCCAACTGTACCCCAGATTTTCATGCTTATCCCCTCTTTCGATTTGCTCAGTTTCCCTTCAGGAGCAACGTTGATCTTTCCGTATTTGGATTCACCTTCAAATTTGAAGGAGGCCCCTGATTCTACATCCATGAAGATATTACCATAGGATAGTGAAGCATCCACCTTTTCAAAATCCTTTGAGAGTTTTAAGACTTTCGCATTGGTGTAGGTGGATTGCAGGTCCAGTTTTTTGTTCAATACCCCGAACTTCAACCCGGAGTACTTTAATTCAGCTATGAAACTATCTATCTCATCAAAGAAATACTTGTTATAAGCACCTTCGGTGATGATCCCACCAGCCGATTCTCCGGTCATCTTGGAATACTTGCTCTCAACGAACAGCATCTGAGATGAATTGATCTCCATATCCGAGTAGGCAAGTTCCATCTCTATCCATCCCGCTTCATCAATGGTTCCATTGGAATAGGCCAGGTCAATCTGGTTGTAAGGTTTCTCATTCCCCCTGGAGAGTTTTCCCGCTTTGATATTGCTGTATTTCAAATCCAGCAAAGCCAATCCGGAAACTTCCTGGATGAAGAGATCTCCATAGGAGTTCTCCATATTCAGGTTGATATAAGCCGGAGCCTTGATTGTAATGCTGATCTCGGTCTTTACGTTTCTTGACCATCCCTGGTCCATTTTAGTCTCCAGGGAAATAGTATTCCCTGACTTTTGAATGGATATCTGGATCTTTTTTAGTGTTTCTTCTGCCTTGCTTTTGGAAGAGGCATCCACTTTCACCTCCACGAGGATATCCAGGACATTTTTATCCCAGGTCAACAACTCAATGTCAGAATACTTTGTCTCGGTAGACAAGGTAACACCCTTGTTGATGTCGTAGGTCTCGGAGTATTCCTTCCTGGCATCCTGGGCAGTAAGAGTAAAGCTTACTACAACAATCAGGAGCAGTGACAGGAGCAAACTTTTTGATTTATACACTCTCTTTTTCATGATTCTCAGATGTTTTTGTTTTAAATAGATTCAATTGATATATTATCTGGTCCATTACTTCCAGCTTGATCTGGTATTGCCGGATCAATGCGTTGATCACCCGGCCGTCATCAGGATTTGCCTTAAGATCACTCATCAATTGCTGATGATAGGCATCCAGGTCTTTCAGCTCATCAAGTAGCACTGCTTTTTCCTCTGAACTTTCAAAATTGAAATCCTGGATCTGGTCATACCTTGCATTTACCTGAGTGGCAAAGTAATTATCTGCTTCAAGAACAGCAGCTGGTATTTCCCTCTGGGCAGTCTTGCTTCCACTTTTATTCTGTTTGATCAAAACAAAAGCGGACGTCAGTATAATAGCCACAGAGGCGGCCACCTGCAAAACATGCCTGAAGTTAATCCTTCGGACAGGTTGCCAGTCCAGTTTCTGCATGAACCTTTCTTCGTGTCCATCCCGGGGTTTATCGGTATCGAACAACAACCTCTGTTCTTTTATATGTTTTTCAAGATCAACCATTGTCCTCTTCGGTTTTCGTTAACAGCTCAAGTAACTTCTTTTTTGCCCGGTGGTATTGGGTTCTTGAGGTGGCATTGGAAATATTCAAAATTCCTGACACCTCTTCATGGTCATACCCTTCAAGCAGAATGAGAGAAAGAACGATCCTGTAACCTTCAGGAAGGGAATATATGGCTCTTTTTATGGTTTCCGCCATATACTCAGTCTCCATCATTTCAGGAGGGTCGTCCTGAGATTCCTCGATCTCACCAACCTCATCCAGGGAGATCCGTTCTCTTTTTAACCTGAGAAAATCCAGTGCTTTGTTGATCATGATCCGCTTCAACCAGGCTCCGAAACTAACCTCTCCCCTGTAGGTTTTGAGCTTTGTAAATGCCTTTAAGAACGCTTCCTGCATGACATCTTCCGCATCATCAGGATCCCCGACTATTCTCAGGGTTGTGTTGTACATAGCCACATGGTACAACCGGTATATTTCAAACTGCGCTTTTTGATCTCCCCGCTTACAGGCCCAGATCAATTGCTGATGCTTCGGACTGAAAGTTTCGGATCTTTCCTTATTTGCCACAATGACGAAGGATTTATTGGAATGTTGCACGAAAGATATAAAAAAGCCATAATCCTTCCCCAAATTATACTTGATTATTGAAATGGAATACTGTAAATTGGGCCTTTATTCTTCTATTAAGAAAACCCAAATACATGGAAACCAGACATTTTTTCAGATCATTTCAGAGTTCAGTAATAATTGTCATTGCCCTTCTCACCGTAATATCATGTAAAAGATTTCCTGAGCCCGATTTTAGTTATACCCCCACGGATAACCTGGAGGCAGGTGACGCCATCCAGTTCACAAATGGTTCCGCCGACGCAAATACTTATGAATGGGAATTTGGAGATGGCGGGACCTCAAGTCAGGAGAATCCTATGTATACTTACGCAGAGGCAGGAATATATGATGTTAAACTGACCGCATTTAACGAAGCAGGCGGCCAGGCAAAAACCAAGTCCCTGATCATCAATGAACCCACTGTCCTGGGTTTTTTTGTATCTGACAGCACAGGTAAAATTGCACTATCAGATGCTGAGGTTTGGGTGTATGATAACGAATCTGACTGGGAAAACCTGAATGAACCACAAATTACGGGAATAACTGACAGTGAGGGAATTGTAGTATTCACGAATGTGGAACCCATCGTTTTTTATATCTGGGCTGTTAAGCAAGAAACCGGGGGAACTTGGATATCTGGAGGATATACTCCTGCTCTTGAGCAGAATGAGATTAACATGTTTAATGTGCCGTGTACCTGGGTAGAAAATCAGAAGAAAGCTACTTTTTCTATTAAGCGGCACCCCTTAGAACTTACCGGTGCCGGGCACTGACCTGGTGCACCACATCAATCACCGTACCGTCCACCCACTTAATGGCAGCCACCACCCTCTCCTCAAGATCAGGTGGATCGGGAATCCCGCAGATCCTGTCAGCCTCCGATTTGAGCTCCTCTATTGTTTTGATGGGCAGGTAACTGCTTTTTGTCAATTCAATTAGATCGGTCCTTAACGGATTGATGGCAATACCGCGTTCTGTAACAATCACATCGATCAGCTCACCAGGGCCGCAAAGGGTAGTGACCCGATCCCTGACTACGGGAACCCGGTCTCTGAAAAGTGGTATAGGGAGAATTACTGTCTTGGAGAAGAGGCAGTTCTGCCACCCTCCTATCCCATGCAGCAGATACCCGTCCGAGTGGGTAACCACATTGGCATTAAACTGCAGGTCCACTTCGGTGGCACCAAGGATCACCACATCCACCATCCCGGCAAAATTTCCTTTTCCGTGGTAGTTGTAACTGGTAAACGGACTGGTCCACACATGACCGGGATTTTCAGCCATGGACCGTACACCTTCCAGGTCGAATGTTTGTCCGTCAAGTATATAGTCCACCAGTCCTTCTTCCAGTATGGACACCAGGTATTTGTTGCTCCCACCCCGGGCAAAGCGGGCCTTGATCCCCTTCTCCCGCATTATGTTCTTGAAGTACTCGCCCACCGCCAGCGATGTGCCTCCGGCACCTGACTGGAAACTGAATCCGTCACGGATAATCCCTGCAGTCTCGCAAAACCTTGCGGTTAATTCTGCAAGCAAAAGCCTGTCCGGAGACCTGGTTATTTGCGTGGTACCCGATATGATCAGTGAAGGATCCCCCAGTTTCTCAACTTCAACCACATAATCCACAAGATTGCCCTGGATCTGCCACGGAAAGCACGGGAATTCCACCAGGTTGTCGGTGGCTACAATCACTTTTTCTGCATATTGTGAATCTGCCAGGGCAAATCCCAGCAAGCCGCAGGCAGAATCACCGGACAAACCATTTGCATTGCCAAAAGTATCAGCGGCGGGAGCTCCAATCACGGCTATATCGATCTTGACTTCCCCGTCCTGGATGGCCTGGTAACGGCCACCGTGGGACCTGAGCACACCTGTACCCATCATGCCTCCTTCTGAAACGAATTTACCCAGTGGTCCGTTCATGCTCCCCTCAATTCGCTGGATGGTCCCATCCTCCAGGTACTGTATGAGATGAGCATGGCATGGGAATGAAGCAGAAGGGAACCATCTCAATCCCTTCACCCCCATCTCATGGGCAATGTCAAATACCAGATTGGCAAGGAAATCTCCGTTCCTGAAATGATGGTGGGTTGAAATGGTCATTCCATCGCGTAAATCCGCTCTCTCCAGCGCTTCCCGCAGGTCATTAACCAGTTTATTTCCATCGGACGGATAATCAGAACAACTGGCTATGGACGGGCCGTGTTTATTGCCTTCCGGCTTGAATTTTCCCACACCTTTGAAGAGGATGGACGGTTCTCCATTGATCTCGTTGATCACACTTCGTCCTGCTGCATTGGTCAAATAGGTCATTTCGACTGTATAGATTTAGTTGAAAATGCTATGCGTCGGGCCTTTCCCTCAATTGGAACCGGTAAGCCATTTCCATGGTCTGTTGAGCCCGTTTCACCACCGGCGGATCAATCATTTTTGTACCAAGGGCAATTACCCCAAGCCCCCTGGCTTCTGCCTGTTTAAAAGCCTTGATGATCTGTTCTGCTTTCACTATCTCCTCCTCCTCAGGGGAGAAGCCTTCATGAATGACCTCAACCTGCCTGGGATGGATGCACCCCATCCCTTCAAATCCCAGTGCTTTGGACCGCTTCACATTGTCTCTCAGTCCATCCATATCTGCCACATCGGAATATACGGAATCGATGGGTTGTATACGAGCTGCCTTGCAGGCGTTGACAAGCCTGGTACGGGCGTAAAATGACTCCTCACCTCCGGTACTTCGTTTCACCCCGAGGTCAGCCGTATAATCTTCCAGCCCGATGGCCATGGCCACCACATGATCCGAGGAGGTGGCAATTTCAAATGCGTGTTCAACACCCAGACAACTCTCAATGATGGGCATAAAAAAGATTTCCCTCTCCTGCTTCTCTTCCCTGAGAATGGACCTGACCCGCTCTTCCACCTGCTTCACATGTGCCCCGTGCTCACACTTGGGGATCAGGATCAGGTGAACATGATGGGGTATGATGTCATCCAGGTCATCCAGTCCCGCAGGCAACTGATTCACCCTCACCATCCTTTCGGCTCCGTAAAAATCAACCTGTCGCAGGGCATTCCGGACCAGTATCCTGGCTTCAGCTTTTTTATCCGGAGCCACAGAATCTTCCAGGTCCAGGATGATCCCATTTGGATGGTGGATCCCTGCATTCAACATCATACTGGGAGAGTTGCCTGGCAGGTACAACCTTGAAAACCTGAACCGGTCTCTTGTTGTTTCATACTGATTTTGTGAAATAAGCGGTGGTATGCAGGGCTGAATTGTGGGTTGGAACTGTTTTACTGCTGCTTCAATCCGGGCTGCGATCACAAAGGGAAGTGCTCCTGAATCTTCCACCTCTACCGAAGCATTTAAAATACCAAGGGTATTCAGCACTTCCCGGACCTGTTGCCTGATCTGATTACCGAACATGCGATCCACCTTGCTTTTCAGGTTCACGATGATCCCACTACTGTTTGTTAATTCAATCTGGACAAAGCAATCGGACCTGATCTTTTCCCCTTTGTTTCCGGCAGAAGCGATTTGACTCATAATGGTGGCAGTTAAAACTTTAACAAAATTAACCAGTCAATCCCACGATACACCTGTTCAGGCTATGTTATATAGCAATTACAAAAGAAAGCTTAAAAGAATTCCTGCTGCGACTGCCGAACCGATCACGCCCGCAACATTCGGGGCCATGGCATGCATAAGCAGGTGATTGCTGGGATCCTCCTGAAGTCCTACATTCTGGACTACTCTGGCGCTGTCCGGGACAGCCGAAACACCTGCAGCTCCGATCAGCGGATTGACCTTATTTTCCTCTGAAAGGAACACGTTCATGACTTTGGCAAAAATCACACCCCCCGCAGTGGCTACCATAAATGAAAGAGCACCCAGTCCGAATATGACCATCGAATCTGTAGTCAGGAACCGATCCGCCTGTGTGGATGCCCCCACTGTCAATCCCAGCATAATGGTAACAATATCAATCAGGCTGGTACGGGCTGTATCGGCAAGTCTCCGGGTCACACCCGATTCCTTCAGCAGGTTTCCAAAAAACAGCATACCAAGTAATGGGAGGGAATTGGGTGAAATGAAAGTGGTTAACAGCAACCCGATCAATGGAAAAAGTATCTTCTCAAGCCTGGAAACTGCCCGAGGCGGTTTCATGCGGATCAATCGTTCCTTCCGGGTAGTAAGCAGGCGCATAATGGGTGGTTGAATAACCGGAACCAGTGCCATATACGAATAGGCTGCAATCGCGATCGGCCCGATCAAATTTTTCACAAAAATGGGATCCCCATTTGCTGCTGTTCCAATAATATTTACTCCGTTGGCCAGCCTGGAAGAGAGGAAAATAGCAGTGGGTCCGTCAGCGCCGCCGATGATCCCTATGGCACCTGCTTCCTGTGCATGGAATCCGAGCGCAAGGGCACCGAGGAAAGTAAGAAATATCCCCACCTGGGCAGCAGCCCCCAGCAATATGAGTCTGGGCTTGCTGATGAGGGTTGAAAAATCAGTCATGGCCCCGATACCGAGGAAGATCAAGGGTGGGTATACCCCTTTGAGCACTCCGAAATAGAGGTAATTCAGCACACTCCCTTCCTGGTAAATACCAATCTGAAGATTGAGGTCATCCGACTGGAAAAAAGGTATGTTTCCAATTATGATCCCAGCTCCCATAGGGATCAGGAGCAGAGGCTCATAATCATAACGAATGGCAAGAAAGATGAAAAACAGTCCGACTCCAATCATGATCAGGTGTCCCGCCGTCGCATTGCGAAATCCTGAATACCTGATGAATCTCCTAAGCCCTTTTTCGGCCAGTTCAAGAACACTGTCTCCATTACTGGTGGTCTGGAATTCATTACCGCCCTGTAATTCAATCCGGTCTCCACTACCCGACAGGGCTGCATATCCGGCAGCAGGTGACGGAAACGCAATCCACCTGGCAAACAATATGATAAGAAAAACGCCGGCTAATGTAAATACCCTTCTCATCATTACACTATTTCAATAAGTGTATCACCCTGAAGCACAGCATCACCCGGTTGTACCCTGATGGTTTCCACCACACCTGCCCTGTCCGATAACACCCTGTTCTCCATTTTCATGGCTTCCATGACCAGAAGCAGTTGTCCCTTCTCCACAATATCACCCTTGCCAACCTTCAGGATCTGAATATTACCGGGAAGAGGTGCAAGGATCGGATGCGATGAACCACCTTCCTTCTTGTGGATGGAGGGTATTGCCTGCACTTTGATCACCGGCCTTACAATGGTCGGCGTTTTGGATGGCTTAATTCTGCGATGAAGCTCTACATCATACGAAGTTCCGTTTACCTCAAGATGGGCGATATTATCTTCGATACCATGCACATCAACCGCATAGTCATTGCCATGGATAGTAAACTTAAATTTCTTCATTCCTGTTTTATTTACGTCCTGTTAAATTGATTCCTGACAGCATAGATTTTAGAACTCCATGGAGAATATGTTTTGGAAATCCTTTTAATGGTTAATACTCCGCTCTCTTCATCATGAAACTCGTCCAGGTAGAGATGCAGGGCCATGGCAATGGCCGCTGTTTCCTCCCCGGAAATTTTATCCTGGTAATCAGATGCAGCTTTCTTCCCATCCCATAATTCTTTCCTTTTTATTCTCATGGAAATGATCCGGGGAATGATGCTGAAGAACCAGAACAGCAATACCAGTGCGGTAAATACGATGAGGTATCCGGTAACAGCAATCACCAGGGATTCCAGGTTAATGTTGCTCTTCAAAAAAACATACGATAATAACATTATAATGGAATATTGGAATGCTTCTTGGGTGGATTCATATCCTTTTTTGAGGCCAGGGTCTGCAATGCACGTACGATCCTGAACCGTGTATTCCTGGGTTCAATCACATCGTCGATGTAACCATACCTTGCTGCTTCATAGGGATTGGCAAACTTCTCCTTGTACTCTTTCTCTTTCTCCTGAACAAACCGCAACATCTCTTCCCTTTCCTGAATGGTTTTCAGCGTCTTACCTTCAAGAATCTCAATAGCACCTTTCGGCCCCATTACAGCTATCTCAGCCGTGGGCCAGGCATAGTTAATATCTCCCCTTAACTGCTTGGAACTCATTACATCGTGGGCCCCCCCATATGATTTTTTCAGGGTAATGGTAATTTTTGGAACTGTGGCCTCACCATAAGCAAACATCAGCTTAGCTCCGTGCAGGATAATCCCGCCATGCTCCTGTGCGCTGCCCGGAAGAAATCCAGGAACATCCACCAGGGTAACAATCGGCAGGTTGAAACAATCACAGAACCTCACAAACCTGGCAGCTTTCCTGGATGCCTCGATATCGAGAACCCCTGCCATGTGATTGGGCTGATTTGCCACGATCCCCACCGGCATTCCGTTGAATTTTGCAAAACCAACCACAATGTTCATGGCATACTGGCGATGAATTTCGAAAAATTCGTTATGATCCACAATGGCAAAAATCACATCCTTCACATCATAAGGTTCATTGGGATTATCAGGAATTGCATCATTCAACGAGTCTTCAAGTCTGTCAATGGGATCGCTGCATTCAGTGATCGGAGGATCTTCCACATTATTCTGAGGCATGTAACTGATCAGTTTTCTGATCATAAGCAAACCCTCTTCCTCATCTCCGGCCACCAGGTGTGCTACCCCTGAACGACTGGCATGCATCTGTGCCCCTCCCAATGCTTCCGTGGAAATGGTTTCCCCGGTTACCGTTTTGGTCACCTTAGGACCCGTAACAAACATGTAGGATGTCTGGTCGCTCATGAGGATAAAATCGGTCAGTGCAGGGGAATACACCGCCCCTCCGGCACAGGGTCCGAAAATCGCCGATATCTGCGGGATCACCCCCGAGGCAAGGATGTTCCTTTCAAAGATCTCTGCATACCCGGCAAGGCTCCTGACTCCCTCCTGTATTCGTGCTCCTCCGCTGTCATTGATACCAATAACGGGAGCACCCACCTTCATGGCCTGGTCCATTATCTTGCAAATCTTAGCAGCATGGGTCTCAGAAAGGGAACCCCCGAACACAGTGAAGTCCTGTGAATACAGATAAACGATGCGCCCATCGATGGTTCCATGACCGGTCACTACCCCATCAGCCAGATATTGTTGTTGCTCCAGGCCAAAATCATGGGAACGGTGAGTGACAAACATATCATACTCTTCAAAGCTACCCTCATCCAGCAGGATTTGAATACGTTCCCGGGCTGTATGTTTGCCTTTGGAATGTTGAACCTTAATCCGCTTCTCTCCTCCCCCTTTCCTGGCACGTTCGCGCAGATCGATAAGTTGTTTGATTTTATCCTGGCTATTCATCTCCGCAGAATTCAGTTAATACACCAAACGTGGATTTTGGATGCAGAAAACCTATCTTCAACCCTTCTGCACCCTTACGGGGCGTCTCATCAATGAGTCTGATGCCCTGATCAGCCGCATGCTTTAAAGATTCAGCCACATCATCCATGGCAAAGGCAAGGTGATGGATACCCGGTCCCTTCTTTTCAATGAACTTTCCGATGGGACCTTCCGGATCAGTACTTTCCAGCAGCTCGATTTTCGTATCTCCTACACGGAAGAAGGCGGTCCTGACTTTCTGATCCGGGACCTCCTCAATGGCGTAACACTCAAGGCCGAGGACCTTTTCATAGTAACCTATGGAATCATCCAGGTTGGTTACCGCAATCCCAATGTGTTCAATGTATGTTGGTTTCATATATTCGTGTTCAGTTATATTAATCAGTTAAAATTAAGCATTCAATGACGGATAAGGCATGATAATTATCAAATCCTCACACCGGGAACGGTGTGTTATCGAACAGCTATTCTTCCAGGGCATCATAAATCACCTGCTGGACCTTTGTTCTCACGTTCATGTCGATCAGTCTGTTATTTCCCTGGTCGGGATGGACCCTGTTGGACAGGAAAACATAGACCAGATTATATGCAGGATCCACCCAGGCGATAGTACCTGTAAAACCCGAATGTCCAAAACTCAGTGGCGAAGCATCATCGCATGCCGGTCCGGCATCAGATTCATCAGTTACGGAACGGTCAAATCCCAGACCACGGCGATTTTCATCGTCACAGTTAAAACAGGAGCTGTAGGTGGCCAGTGTGGCTGAATCAATGTACCTCCTCTCACCATACCAGCCTCTGTTCAGGTACATCTGCATCATCTTTGCCAGGTCGTTGGCGCAGGCAAAAAGTCCTGCATTGCCAGATATCCCTCCCAGCATGGCAGCACCAGGATCATGGACATAACCCTGAAGGAGCTGGCGCCTGAAGAAGAGATCATTTTCTGTGGGAACAATCCTTTCCTGCGGAAACCTGTTCAAAGGAAGGTAACCCATGGTTCGGGCGCCCAGCGGAGCATAGAAGTTATACCACACATAGGGATAAAGCATGGTATCGGAAACGCTTTCAATTACCTGTTGAAACATGTAAAACCCGAGACCACTGTACTGGTATTCTGTCGACACCAGTTCAGAATTGTAGATCCAATGGTAAACCGAATCCCTTATATCCTTCCGCATGTACAGATCTTTTGCCACCTGGATCGGAAAACGGGGAGTATAAGTATTTGTGTATATGCTGTCAATGTATTTCACATTGCGGTTTGCATATGCTTCAGCACCAATCTGTAACGGGTGGGTATGGGACCAATTCGTGCTGATAAGGCTCTGCGATGTATCCAGAGGCTCCAGCGTGGAATAATAAAAGGGGATCCATGCCACCAGTCCGGCTTGGTGGGTAAGTACATCACTGATCAACAGGTCAGCCTTATTGCTTGTATCCGGTATAGGGCGGTAGGCTCCCAGCAACGAGTCCTCATGGAATCTGTCCATATCCCGCAGACGCATCAGCGCAGGCAGCGTAGCTGCTATTTTGGTGATGGATGCCAGATCATAAATATCTGACAGCTTTACCGGCCTCCTTCTTTGATATGTATGGTGTCCATACGCTTTATGCCAGACAACTTTACCGTTCCGGGCCACAAGCACCTGGCACCCCGGCATGGCTTTTTGCCGAATGGCGTCATCTATAATGTCCTCCATCTTCCTGAGGGTATCCACATTGAGTCCCACCTGTATGGGATCGGTGTAACCCAGGCGGATGGCCTCACCGGAAGAAATGCCCTCACCTGCAGAAGCAACCGATCCGGCAGTTACAGGAAGCCGGCCCGTAAATGATACGCCTCCAAATATCCCCTGTGCGGTCAGTTCCTGGTTGAGGAGATCATCATCGTAAGATAGAATAATGGCGTCCATATGATCCAGGCTGGAAAACCTGCTCAGGACATAGGGGTATCCAGCCACATTCAGGATCAGGTTTGCTGCTGTATCCAGCTGTTCAATAAAACTGATGGTTTCTTCGGTAATACCATAGTCTCTAAACGCATAGGAGCTGGTATTCAGTATATTGATAATAATGGTGTTAAAATTTTCCAGTTTGGTCAGCAACTCCGACCTGCCAGGATAGCCTGCTGAAGATGGAAGGGTGAAATGTGCCCCCTCCAGGTAAAGATCTGTGGTTGCTCCAAAATCCCGCTCCGCTTTTTTGCTGATGGTTACGGTTGCCAGTTTTATTTTCTGCAGATCTTTAAGTGGCAGCACCGGTCCCCTGTTCTTAACCACTGTCAGGGTATGCGCTACCAGTTCCCGGTAGAGCCGGGAATAATCAGGCCTGTTCAAATCCTCCAGCAGGGAGTCGGTCCTGACCGGATCAACAGTATGCAAACCGGCCCAGAACTTTGCCTGAAGGATCTTGCGACAACTGGCATTGATCTCCTCCTCGGGGATCTCTCCCCTTCTTACAGCCCGCTTTACGGCTGCAATGGCCCTGCCCACATCCGATGGCATCAGAAGGATATCATTTCCTGCTTTCACCGCCTCAACTTCCCGTACTCCCGGTTCAAAATAATTGCTGAGCCCTTTCATATTCAGCGCATCCGTGATGACCAGTCCCCGAAAGTCCATCTGTTCCTTAAGCAGGCCGGTGATTGTCGCACGGGACAGGGTGGTGGCCCTGTTCTCCCTGTTATCCAGTACCGGTACATGCAAATGAGCAACCATGACACCCGTCAATCCCCTCTGAATGGCTTTCCTGAAAGGATAGAGTTCGATGGAATCAAGCCGGCTTCTGTCATGGGATATCACAGGCAATGTATGATGCGAATCACTATCCGTATCGCCATGTCCGGGAAAATGCTTGGCTGCAACCAGTAAACCATTCTCCTGCATTCCCTTCATCAGGGCAACGACCTTGTCTGCCACATTCCTGCGCTCTTCACCAAAGGAACGGGTATTGATTACAGGATTAGCAGGATTGTTATTGATATCGGCCACAGGGGCAAAATTCATATGAATCCCCACACGTTTCATCTGGCTGGCCATATCCCGGCCCATCTGATAGATCAACCTGTTGTCTGAGATGGCACCCAGCGCCATCTGGGGTGGATATGTGATCGTATTGTCAAGTCTCATCCCCAATCCGTTCTCTCCATCAATGGCAATTAGTAAAGGGATCCTGGAACTTGCCTGAAAACTGTTGGTCAGCCTGGCCTGGGAAACAGGCTCACCCTGAAAAAAGAGCACACCTCCCACATGGTAGCGTGTAATAAGCCTGGTAACAGCCCTGACATGTTCTTCGCTTTTATTGGAATAAGCCTGTACCATGATCATCTGGGCAATCCGCTCTTCCAGTGTCAGCTTATCCATGATGGAATCGACCCATACAGCATCGGATTCAAGAAAGGGTGGCGATTCCGGGAAAGCCGGATCAAAGTGAGATAGCGGGTTTTGATTGCCGGGCCAGGAATAGCTGTAAACAAGCAAAAAGAGAGCCAGGACCGTTATCTGTAACAGGTTATTATTCATGTTCGTTCATCTCTTCACGAAGTGAAATCGTCTATGGGTGCTACTGCATACAAAGTTATACGGATGGAGTGATCAGAAAAATCAAATTATTAACAGCGGTGCGATGAAAAAATTGCTTATTTTGATTTCCGAATAATCTGTATATGACATCAGCACATTAAGATCATGGAATGTAAAAAGGACCAGAACCTGGTACATTGCAACTGCAGCTATCCTTGCGGAAAAAAGGGGATCTGTTGCGATTGCATCGCATCTCACAGGCGGGTAGGAGAACTACCAGCATGCTATTTCCCGAACGACATCGAAGCGGGATATGACCGTTCAGTAGATAATTTTATCCGTATCTATCGTGAACAGGGCATCTGCTGGAACTGACCTAACGTTCCAGTTTGTCTGCAATTGACAATGGGACCGCATCCCTGTGGACCATGAAAAAAATGGTCTTGGCCCTCATATAAGCCTCTGATACATAGAGGTACCCATCGTAAATGTGATTGCCGGTACCCCAGGAATTCTTCACCAGGTAGTACCTGTTCCCTTGCTGATCCCTGGCCGTACCCGTAATATGCATCAGATGGTCATCGGTGGTCTGGTAATTATCAAAAGCCTCCTGGCGTATCTCCTGGGTGATCACTTTTTCTCTCTCTGAAAGTTCATCCCATCTGGCACGTTCCAGTCCGCTCAGGTCCTCGATCTCCATTGAAGGGATCAATGCAATACCACCCTTCCAGTCAAAACCTTTCTCACCTATATCGGCATCCCAGCAGACTGTATACCCAATGTCAAGTGCATGGTCCAGTACATCCATCATCTCATTCAGCGTAACATTTTCAATGGAACTCCAGTTCCAATTATCCGGTATTTCAAGAATGAACTCCTCGTAGAATGGATGATGGGTATAAGATCCCACTACCACGTAATCATCCGGATCCAGTCCAAGTCCGTCAGCAAATGAACGTGGTGTGTATGATGTTCCCTGATAATTAAATTCAGTGGGTTCAGGTCCCAGATAAGCATCCTGGATACCCTTGAATCCCTCTTTCCATACTGGGGTCAGGGTCCGGTTAGGATTTTTGATGACCTGGTTAATATAGCCTTTAAGGACAGCGTCCATTTCGTTGTGTACCGGAAGAGAATCTCCGATGGTAAGACAGGTGAACGCTGCTTCCGGAACCATCCCGTGAGTTTTCCAGGTATGAATCATATCCATTGCAAGTCCTCCACTTCCAAAATTGTTCTTGCCATGCATCCGCACATACTTCTCTGCTTTTTCCATATATGCCTGGCGAACAAAATACATTTCGGAGAGGTCAAATACTCCCTGTCCGGTCCTCAACAATTCAGCTTCAAGGAAACTGACCGAAGCAAAGCTCCAGCAGGTCCTTGAACGGTGCTGGTCTTTGATGGATGTAACGGGGATGTTTTTGTCAATGGTAAACTGGTATCCTTCAGGCGTTTCCTTCTGATTTTCCTGGCCGGTCAGTCTGAGGCCCATAACCATAACACCTGCCAGTAAAATTGCCATGTGCGTTGTGCGATTCTTCATATTTGTCAGGATGAAATCATGAATTTATAAAATAAACCCGAATGATATGAATAACCTGTTGTAGAAGCTTGTTTCCTGTTATGTCAGGACACCGGTACAGATCAAAGGGAAACCCGGTTCAGGAATTCATGGACATGCTCTGCATAGGTTCTGGACACAGGAATGCGGATCTCCTCCGGGAAATCTATGTAGATGTACAGGTTTGTACTGATCAGTTTCACCAGCTTAATGTTTTCGAAATTGACCATAAACGATCGGTGGCAGCGTTGAATCATGGTACCCTCGAGCTCTTTCTCCAGCCTTTTCATGGTATTCCGTAACATGATCTTCCTGAGTTTTCCCTTCTCATTGGTGTGAACTGTCACATAGTTATCCGTAGATTCCACAAAAAGGATGTCCCTGGACTTGATGGAGAAGCGTAGTTTTTCAGTTTCATCCCTGAATGTGACCATTTTTCTTTCTCTGAATTCCTGGGATGTATTCTCCATCAGGCCTGCAAGTTTTATCCGTTTATCCTTCAATGAAAGCCCTAACCAGGATAGAGAGTATGGAATGGCGAGGACCAGCAGGGTAATAAATAGCAGCCCGGTAAACCGCTCCACCAGTTCTGCTCCCGATTTCAGCAGGGAGAGGTCCACAATCAGGTAACCCACAGCCAGCAAAACTATTTCCATCAGGTGCCAGATCCCAAACAGGAGGTAGGTAAACCGGATCCTTCCCGTGAGCAGGATAAAGATCAATTTGCTGAGTACAATGATCAGCATACCTGAAAGGATGAATGCACTGGAATAAAAGAAGAATTCAATCCTGCCTACTTCAAACCACGAAGATGCATTGAAGGGAGAATAGATATTTATAAATACCAGTGCAAATATGGACACAAACATCACCTGTGTGATGATTGTCGATCTATCTTTCAGATAATCAGGTATTTCTCGCAGTAAAACCTTCATCTTTCCTAATACAGCAATCAAAGATAACTTTTCTCAAATATTTTATTCGACCGATGCAGGATGAATGCGTATGATCTTCAGTTCGGTTCTCCGGTTCTGCGCGCGTCCCTCTTCCGTTGTGTTGTCAGCCACCGGTTCGCGGTCCCCATAGCCAGCAGGCTTCAGATTTTCAACATTGATCCCCTTATTCATCAGGAAATTAACCACTGCATGTGCCCTTTGCTCCGAGAGCTTCTGATTGTGCCCGGTGGTCCCGGTATTGTCGGTATGACCACTGATTTCCACGGCGATGGATGGATTGAGATCAAGAAACTCTTGCACTTTATTCAACTCGGCAATGGAAGCCGGCTGTAATTCGTGGGAATCGGTATCAAAAAAGACATTATGCAATACCACCCTGCTTCCCACGATGATCCGATCCAACGGGATATCCCGACGGAATGGATCCTTCCTGCTATGCAGTCCTGAAAAAGTAAAATGATCCGAATAAAAGAGGTAACCATCCGCAGAAACATTCAGTGCATAATCCCTGTCAGTAGGCAGGGAAATAAGGTAATCTCCTTCCCCGGGAACAGACTCCACTTCCATCACAGTCTCTTCCGTTTCCAGATCAATGAGCTGTAATACGGCTTTTAGTCCCTTCATATTGCGGGAATCATAGACCCTGCCCCTCATGTAAGAGACCAGTACCGGTCTTGCTTCCGGTGGCAACTCAAACGTATAGATATCTGTATCCCTTCCCGATTGCCTGTCAGATGCAAAGTAGGCACGGTCTCCCCTGGCATTGACGGTAAGGCCGATCTCATCGTTATAGGTATTGATGGGGTAGCCAAGGTTCACCGGTTCGGACCACGTGCGCTCCGGGGTCAGCCTGGACAGGAACAGATCACCCTGTCCCATGCCCGGCCAGCCCGTGGATGAGAAAAACAGCGTCTGCTGATCCGGATGAATGAACGGGGATTGCTCCATCCCCGGTGAATTGATAGAATCTCCCAGGTTGATCGGATCATTCCATTTATTCCCGCTTTTTACTGAAAGCCAAATGTCATAAGATCCCTTCCCCCGGGGCCGGTTGGAAGTGAAATACAACACTCTCCCATCAGCAGAAATGGTAGGATGCTTTTCACTGTACCTGGAATTCACAGGCGAACCAAGGTTTGCAGGGACACCCCAGCTTCCATCCTCCCACCTGGATACATACAGATCACATTTGCCCTTTCCATCCCGGCGGTTACAGGCGGTAAAATAGAGCAATCTGCCATCTGCTGTCATTGTATGTGCTCCCTCATTATCAGGTGTATTCAGGGGAGCCCCGGCATTTATTCTTCCATTCCACTTATTTTCAGTCCGTCGGGAATAGAAGAAATCCTCGTGCAGGTTTAAAGGTGATTCCCCTGCCTCCGGATTTCCCGGCAACATCACAGTAAACATTATCATGTTTTCATCCACAGACAGGGAAGGCCAGTATTCATTATAAGCTGAGTTTACAGAATCGCCCAGGTTCTCGGGCTGAAATGGCACCGGTTTTTCAATGGCATCCAGTGCGAAATGGCATTTTTCTTTTAATACTACACCCGCTTCCCGCATCCTGACTTCCTCCGGTGGAAATGACAGGAATGTTTCTACGAGCTCCAGGGTCCGGTGATAATCTCCTGCCCTGATGGTGAGTCCCGCAAGCAATCGGTATCCGTCAGGATTTCCACTGGGATCGATCTCCAGCGATGTCGTATAATACCCTATGGCATCCTCAATCCGGCCATGATCGTAGCAAATCTGGGCCAGTAGTTGGTAAGCCTCCACAAAATCCCGGTCGGCATTGATGGCCTTTAAAAGCGCTTCTTCGGCATTGACATCATCCCTATCCTGAAAATATGTCCGGGCCTCTTCAAACCTTTTGACCGCTTTTTTTGAACCGGAGCTATACTGCTGGGCAATGGAACACCCTGCAAATGCCAGAAGAATAATGATCAGCCATACGTGTTTCATACCATGCGGATTAGGGGATCTTCATGTATTTGTGGGCCTGGAGGGAGATCATCCAGCGTGGATTTGTTTTCACAAATTCAATAATAGCAGGAAGGATGGAATCCCGTTGACTCCATTCCGGCTGGAGAAATAGTTTACACCCTGCATTCACCCGGGAACCATTTTCAAGGGCCCAGCTAAAATCCTCCTCCGAAGTAATGATGACCTTCAATTCATGAGCCCTGTCAAAGATCTCTTCAACCGGACGGAAGTTTCTTTTGGGAGAAAGGCATATCCAGTCCCACGAACCGCTCAGCGGATAAACTCCGCTGGTTTCCAGGAATGTCTCAATTCCATTCTTTTTCAACAGCGTGGTCAGGTAATCCAGGTTGACCATCAATGGCTCACCCCCTGTAACCACCACAGCTGCAGCCGGATGCGATAAGACATGCTCCACGATCTGTTCAGCTGGAACCACAGGATGCAGGGACGGATCCCAAGAAAACTTGGTATCGCACCAACTGCAGCCCACATCACATCCTCCGACTCTTATGAAATAGGCTGCTTTCCCGGTATGGAATCCTTCGCCCTGGATGGTATAGAATTCCTCCACCAGGGGTAATTTTCTTCCGCCTTCAAATAATTTGTGTTCCTCCCCCATTGAATCGTGCTTCGTCCGTTTTATAAAATCATTGCAAAGGTAATGAACAAAATTCGGATCATTTTTTTTTCTAAATTGCCGGTATAATTCCTCACACCATGCAGAAAATAAACGTTGCTCTATCCTCCTACGGCATGTCAGGACTGGTATTTCATGGTCCGTTGCTCGAAACACATCCGGGATATAAAATTACAAAGATCCTTGAAAGGAACAGGAAAGATTCGGATGGAAAGCATCCGGAATCGATTTTAGTGCGGAATTTTGATTCCATCCTGCATGATCCGGATATTGAACTTGTGGTGGTAAATACTCCGGATCACCTGCATTATGAAATGGTCGCGAAGGTCATAAACGCAGGAAAGCATGTTGTTGTTGAAAAACCTTTTACACTCAGGTCTGCTCATGCCGATGAACTGATCCGGCTGGCAGGAAAAAAAAGTGTCCTGCTTACCGTTTTCCAGAACAGGCGCTGGGATGGTGGATTCCTAACGGTCAAAGAGATCATTGAAACCGGGAAGCTGGGCAGACTGGTGGAGTTTGAATCTCACTTCGACCGCTATCGAAATTATATCCAGGAGTCCTGGAAAGAACAATCTACTGGAACCGGAGTCCTGTATAACCTGGGATCACACCTGGTGGACCAGGCTCTCCAGCTGTTTGGAATGCCTGACAGGTTGTTCTGCGATAGCCGCATGCTTCGTGACGGGGCCAGAACGGATGACAGTTATGATCTTTTCCTCCACTACCCGGCATTCAAATGTTTGTTACGCAGCAGTTACCTTGTAAGGGAACCAGGACCTCGTTTTATCCTGCACGGAACCGAAGGCAGTTATTTGAAATGGGGGAATGATCCCCAGGAGGAGGCCTTGAAATCGGGAAAATTTCCTGATTCTAAAGCGTGGGGTGAAGAACCTGAATCTGCCTGGGGAAAGATCAATTCAAACTTCAATGGAAATCGCCTTGAAGGCGCCTATCCGACCCAACCGGGAAATTATATGGTATTCTACGACAATGTATATGAAGCCATCCGCCTGGGGAGCCCGCTCCAGGTAACACCTGAACAGGCCCGGGATGTAATCCGGATCATCGAAGCTGCCTATGAAAGCAGCCAGCAGGGAAAAGTGGTCAATCTTTGAAGAATTCCGAGTTGGGATCTACTTGTTTCTCGAATATCTCAAACTTACTTAATTTAAGTCTCTGCAGCATATATTGCAGGGATACTTTCATCACTCCCAATCCATATACCATACTCCGCTTCAGGTCGATTGAAGAAGCTTCTTCAAAGTAGCGTGTCGGACAGGTGATTTCAGCAATGTCAAATCCCTTATAAAAGATCTGTGCCAGCATCTGGTTGTCGAAAATAAAATCGTCGGAATTGAGATTATAATTAATTGATTTAAGAACCCGGCCCGAAAAGGCCCGGAATCCGGTATGGTATTCCGACAACTTCTGGTTCATGAGAATGTTCTGGGTCAGGGTCAGTATCCGATTAGCCACATATTTGTAAAAGGGCATACCACCTTTCAGGGCTCCCTTTCCCAGGATTCGTGAACCAAGGGCTACTTCATAGACCCCATTGGCAATGAGATAACACATGGAATGGATCAGCCGCGGAGTGTACTGATAATCGGGATGGAGCATGACCACAATATCGGATTCCAGTTCCAACGCTTTATTGTAGCAGCTTTTCTGGTTGCCTCCATAGCCCAGGTTCTCCCTGTGCCTGATGATATGACTGATCCCCAGCTCTTCGGCAACATGTAAGGTATCGTCACTGCTGAGGTCATCCACCAGGATCACGTGGTCTACAATATCAAAAGGGATCTCCCTGTAGGTTTGTTCAAGTGTTTTTGCTGCATTATATGCGGGTAATACTACCGTAACCCTATTCCCGTTTATCATCTCTCAATACCGCTCTTTTTACTGTAAATACAAAACCGTTTTTCTCGTCAAGCACCTCCAGTTCAGGGTACCTTTCAAGATATCTGTCTTTATTATTCACTTTGATCACAAAATATGCATCCCTGTCAAGGTCAATGGTCATCAACCGGTCAACACTATCATCAAATCCCTCATCACCAGGTTGCTTATCAAAATAGAATAGTTGTGCGTAACTCTTATAGCCCAGGGTATTGACATACACATCCTGCCCCCGCAGTCCTTTATAAAATTTAATAGCTGTCCGCTGGGAGTATCCTTCAATGCGCGAAGTAAATATGTATATGGATGCCGCTACAAACAACAATGTAACCAGGTGCAGGATGAGCATCCCGGCAGGATTTCGCCGCAGGATCTGAATGGCAGCAAATGCTACACCCAGGATCATGAATACACCGATGAACCATTCATATCCGCTCCAGTGTACTCCTGCTTCCAGAGCGCCCCTGGCGAAAGAATCCAGAAATGCAAAGTCTTTTGCAAGCAACCAGTCTGGATGCGTGGCCATAAGGGACACTGCAATGACCAGTCCGGCATGAATCAGTGCTATGATCAGGATCAGTACCACCTGCCAGCCCGAGATCTCAATTTTTCTGTCAATCCATTTTTCCCATACCCACGCCGCCAGGAATGTCAAAGGGAAATAGGTCAGAGAACTGTAGTGTAAAATCTTTGTTTTTACTACGGTAAACAGAATGATAACCACCCAGAACATGATATACATCCACTGTCTGAAGAGCCGTTGCAGCTCTGTATTCTCGGTCTTCTTTGTAAAGCTTTTCATGGCAATCACCGAGGCTGGAAATACGCCCAGGAGGACCACAACAAAGTGGTATCCAAAAAAACCGCTGTGTCCGGCATCTTCAGTAGATAACAGGCGGAGCTGGTAGTCAATGAAATCCTTCATGATGTGACTGTTTCCATTCAGCACCTGAAGAAAGAACCAGGTTCCCCCGGTGAGTGCCAGTACAAGGATGAAGAGCCCCACGTGTCCGGCCGAAGTAGAAAGCCTGAAACGTTTTATAGCCAGGAAAACCATGAAACATACTACAAATATGAGTATGGCTACCGGGCCCTTGGTAAGAATTGCCAACCCGAAAAAGAATGCTGATAAAACTATATTGAAGATCCTTGATCTCTTTCTTTCCGGGTCCTGGTAAAAGATAAACCAGGCAATACCCATAAAAATAAACAGGTTAAACCAGGGATCGATAATCCCGGATTTAAAATAGAAGAACGGCAGGATGGCAGAGCCATAGGAAAGGATCCACAGTAGTCCGAACCGGTTGCCATAGATACGCCTTCCCAGATAATAAAGCATAACCAGGGACGCAATCCCACATAAAAAATTGGGGAAACGCGCAGCAAATTCATTGATGCCAAACATTTTCATGGAAAGAACCTGCAACCAGAAAAACAAAGGTGGTTTCTCCCAGAACGGTTCAAAATCGATCTGAACCGTAATATAATCGCCTGTGATGATCATTTCCCTCGCTGATTCAGCAAAATTGATCTCATCCCAGTCAAACAGATGAACAGATCCCAGGAAAGGCAAGAGAAATAATACTGCAAAAGCAATAATTCCCAGGTATACGAATATGGTTCTGTATGAAGTCCTCATCTGATCAACAACTTTGGTAAAGATAAATTGAGCCAATCCTTCTCATAACGGTTAATCCACCACCACCCGATGTATCCTCCCACCAGCCCGACAATTGCTCCGGCAGTCACATCCATTAAAAAATGCTGGGAAAGATACATTCTTGAATAAGCGACACCAGCGGCCATAATAAATGCCATAAGCTGACCCCATCCGGATCTCAAAATTAGCGATAATCCGCAAAAGACTCCAAACGCTGTGGCAGTATGGCCCGATGGAAAACTGTACCAGGTATGCAGATCCACTCCGGGAACCAGGTAGAGATCATAATCAATACCGTACAATTCGAAATATTTGGCCGGTCTGGCTGCTCCACCGAAAAACAATCGTTTTATCAGCTGTGCCGAAAGTCCTGAAATAATATATCCTGAAAACAACACCAGGCTATAACGGATCTTGATCGTCAGGGGTATCAGCACCAATATCAGGACCACCCATCCATCACCCAGCAAGGTCCAGAGTTTGAACAATTGATCAAGGAAAGGGGTATGCCACCTGTTGATTTCCATATGGATCAGTTCCCGGGGAAAGGCGATACTGATGATGCATGTTATCAGCAACACCAATAAAGATGGGACAAGAAACCAGCCGGTAAATCTATGTTTCATAATACTGGTATTCACCCTGGCAATGTTGCCGGGAGAACAATATCTTCTAAATGTACTAAAATTGGTTTACAGAAATTGTATCGGATTTTTTTTTCTACATTTGGCAGTCAAACATAATAAAGACCCAATGAACATTAACGAATTGAAAGAATCATTTATCAGTTTATATGAAGAGACAGGAGATGATATTCATGTATATTTCTCACCTGGAAGAGTCAACCTGATCGGTGAACATACCGATTATAATGGAGGGTATGTCTTCCCCTGTGCCCTTTCATTTGGTACCTACCTCCTGGTCAGGAAAAATCAGAGTCGGCTGGTACATTTTGCTACCACTAATTTTGACCACAGGGGGGAGGTAAACCTGGATGAGTCATTCGAAAAAGAAGGCAAATCCTGGATCAACTATCCTGTGGGAGTTCTGAACGAGTTTCGGAAAAGTACAAAGGAGATTGAAGGTGTTGACCTTTTATATTCCGGTGATATACCCAACGGTGCAGGACTCTCATCCTCTGCATCGATTGAGATGGTAACTGCATTTGCCATGAACCAGTTGTTTGGCTTTGGATTGGATCGCATGGAACTGGTCAAGCTTTCGCAGAAAGCTGAGAACCTGTTCGTGGGCGTGAACTGTGGGATCATGGATCAGTTTGCCTCGGCAATGGGTGTAGCCGATCATGCCCTTTTCCTGAACTGTGATACCCTCGATTTTGAACGGGTACCTCTTAAGCTTGACGGAATGAAGATCGTAATCGCCAACACCAATAAAAGAAGGGGATTGGCTGATTCAAAATACAATGAGCGAAGAGCGCAATGTGAGTCATCGGTTGAGGCCATTCGCAAGGAAAAAAACATCAGACATCTTAGCGATTTGAACCTGGATGAGTTCAACGCCCTGTCCCATTTGATTCCCGACGAAGTCGAGAAGAAAAGGGCAAAGCATGTCATCTCAGAAAACGGCCGTACCCTCTCAGCTATCGATGCTCTGAACAAGGGGAAAATTGAATTCTTTGGCCAGCTGATGAACCAGTCTCATGATTCCCTGAGGGATGATTATGAAGTCACCGGCTCAGAGTTGGATACCCTGGTGGATGAAGCCAGAAAGATTGACGGGACCCTGGGCAGCAGAATGACCGGTGCCGGATTTGGCGGCTGTACAGTTAGCATCGTCAAAGAGGATGCAGTGGAAGATTTCATCCGCGAGGTAGGTAAAGGTTACAATGAGAAAACCGGCCTGATTGCCGATTTCTATGTGGCTGAAATCGGGGACGGATCAAAAGAGATCCTCTAAGTTTATCTGACCTGAAGAGTTGTTACCTGGAGATATGTTTCATCCGATGAGGGACCAACCATGATTTCGAACCATCCGGGTTCCACCACATAGTCTCCTTTATCCTGATCATAATATTCCAGTTCATCGGGACCAAGGCTCATGGTGACCACAATGGTCTGTCCGGCTTTAATATAAACCCGTTCAAATCCACGTAGGTCTTTCATGGGTCTGACCACTTTTGATTCCACATCGCGAATATACATCTGTACCACTTCTTCCCCATCCAGCGTTCCTGTATTGGTCACATCCACGCTGACAATCAATGATTCCAATCCATAGATTCTATTCTTTTCCAGGATAAGGTTTTCATAAGAAAAGGTGGTATAGCTCATGCCATGTCCAAATGGATACAGCACCTCCCCGTCAAAATACCTGTAGGTTCTTCCAATCATATCATAGTTCTCAAAGTCTGGAAGATCTTCCACCGATTTATAAAATGTCACTGGCAACCTGCCGGCAGGATTGTAGTCACCGAAGAGAACATCTGACACAGCTGTACCGGTGGCTTCGCCCCCGTACCAGGCTTGAATAATGGCAGGAATGTGATCGTTTTCCCAGTTGACAGAAACCGCCGAACCGGTCATGAGCACCAGGGTAACCGGCTTCCCAGTGGCAGCGATCCTGCGGATCAGCCGGCGCTGAACATCTGGCAGATTGAGGGATGTGCGGTCCCCGCGGTTAAATCCCTCCAGCTCCAGTCCCCTCATTTCTTCACCTTCAAGCCGAGCCGTTAAACCCATAACCAGGACCACATGATCGGCCCATGCAGATGCCTGGACTGCCTCCCACACAAGAGGCTGGTCCGGTTCTTCCCAATGCAATGTGCAACTGGCATCCCCATGACGATCGCGCATGAGCACTTTGATCTTGTATGACTCCCCAGCCTTAAGTTCTAATTTTCGATAGATCTTATTGGGATGGTGGATCACATTGTGGGTGATCAGGGTATCCCCTTCAAAGATGAACTGGAAGTATTTCCCTTCCACACCTATGGCATGGGTACCGCTATTCCGGGGTACCAGGTATCCGCTCCATTCAACTGAATAGTCATCGTCAATGAATCCATCCAAGGGTGGTTCTCCGTCCCACCAGTAAAAATCAACCATCGGATCATTTTTCTCCAGTTCCGGTTCCCCCTCACAATCCAGGTTAGAATAGTAACGGGCATGCAATCCGGATTGGGAGAGGTTCTGATCTGCAAAGAGCACATCCCCCGGTACCGGAACCAGGTAGGGCAATCCTTCGTGATGGGGCGAGCCAAGGGCATAGCGTACCTCAGCTCCACCGCCCAGTTTGTCTTTGATCCCTTCATAAACACTCACCGGGTCTACCGGTGATCCGTTGTAATTTCCGTTCTGCACATATACGTTGTGAGCATTGGGACCGATTACCGCTATCTTTTTTAGTTCTTTACCCAGGGGCAGTGTAGATTCGTCGTTTTTCAATAACACAATTGATTTCCGGGCCATTTCCCGTGCCACTTCCCTATGCGGCTTGCTTGCAACCACATCGATGGGGATTCCTGACCAAGGAACCATTTCATCAGGATCAAACATGCCCAATTTCATCCTGGCCAGCATCAGTCTTTTCACCGCTACGTCAATCTCTTCCCTGGCAATGAGACCCTGTTCAACGGCAGCCACCAGAGCAGGATACTGGTTTCCACAATTAAGATCTGTCCCTGATAATACTCCGAGGGCAGCTGCCTCTTCACTGGTGCTTACCACATCGTGTCCGGTATGGAAATCCCGGATGGCTCCACAATCCGAAACAATGTATCCCTCAAAACCAAGTTCTCCCCGCAGCAGTTCTTCCTGCAGTGGTATACTGCCACAGCAAGGCTCACCCATATACCGGTTGTAGGCACACATCACCGAGTACACATTCGCTTTTTCCACCGTTTTTTTGAAGGCTGGCAGGTAGGTATCACGAAAATCCCGTTCTCCAATCACTGCATCAAACTCATGCCTGAGCGGTTCAGGCCCGCTGTGCACCGCATAATGTTTAGAGGTTGCAACCACCTTCAGGTAACGGGGATCTTCTCCCTGCAATCCCCTGATAAACTGTACCCCCATTTCACCGGTCAGGTAGGGATCCTCACCATAAGTCTCGTGTCCCCTTCCCCATCTGGGGTCCCTGAAAATGTTGATGTTGGGGGACCAGAAAGTAAGTCCCTGGTACATACCCCGTTTGTCCCTGGAAACAAAATCGTTGTACTTTGCCCTGGCTTCAGTGGAGGTAACGTCTGCCATCCGGAACATCATATCCCTGTCAAAGGAGGCAGCCATGCCGATGGATTGGGGAAACACCGTGGCCTTTCCAGCCCTGGCAACCCCATGCAGGCATTCATTCCACCAGTTATATTGAGGAATACCCAGGTGTTCAACTTGATCTGCATAATGGGTGAGCTGACTCACCTTTTCTTCGAGGGTCATCCTCGAAACCAGATCATCCACTCTCATCTCAAAATCAAGTTTCGTATTTTGATAGGGATTTTTGATCGGGGCATGGCAGGACACAAGTATGCCCAGTAAAGAAATTGTGAGCAGGACGAAGAATTTCATGGTAAATAAGTTAGAAGTTTAGGAAGAATGTTAGGACTCAAATAATCATTTAATTGCTGGAGACTTTGACAATGCGTTCCATATATGTTCTGTCAGCATCATACAATACAAGCAGATAAGGTCCATCAGCCAGTGTGGACAGGTTCATCATCACAGGATTTTCAGCATCGGAGTGCCTGAGCACCTCCTTCCCGTTCATGCTGGTAATCAAGATTTCATCAATATGACTTGTATTCTTAAACCGGATATAAAGTTCATCGGTCACCGGATTTGGACCGAAAATATAAAACTTGTCGAATGGGATCTGGTGGATCACACTGGCTGTTTTCAGCAGTTTATTGTCGGGATCAAAAATAACATCCTGCACCAGGCCCTCCACAACAATACCGAATTCTTCCACCTGTTCATCCTGCATCAACTGCATACGCTCCATCTGGCCATCAGTGAACCTGATCTCTATATCAAACGGAGTCTCAAAAAAAGGAGTAATGACCGGGGATGTTGATGTCTGTTCACTTCGAATGTTCAGAGAATCCCCCTGTTGAACCCAGAATACACTAAACCTGGGGAATCCCTCACCGTAATACCACTGGTCAAAGAAACATGAGAAATCCACACCACTTTCTGATTCCAGGATCCCCCTGAATTCTTCACCGGTGGCATGTCCATAGCCAAACTTATCCAGGTAGGTCCGAAGCACCCTGAAAAAAAGATCATCATCACCGAGACGATACCTGATCATATGCAACAGGATGGCCCCTTTCTTATAACTGAGTCCGTAATCAAACAGACGGTATTTATCTTCCACCTTATCCTCCGGAACAAATACGGATCCGGATGTTTCTCCCAGAGCAATGGAAATGGCGTGTGACATCCAACTATCGGCTGCCTCCTGACCGCGTAGTTGCTGTGCTGCCACATATTCCATATAGGAAGCAAACCCTTCATTGATCCAGATGTCCTGCCAGTTCCCACAGGTGATATAATTACCGAACCATTGATGTGCCAGTTCGTGGGCTACAAGGTAAAAACCGAAATCGTTAATGGTAGTCATGGTCTGGTGTTCCATCCCCCCTCCCATGGGTGCCATGGCATGACCATATTTTTCTCCGGCAAATGGATAATCCATCAGTAGCCTGGAGAAGACGGAGATCATGGGACCTGTCTCCAGGATCCCCTCTTTCCAGTCAGTTAGCGCATCGTCTGAATTGTAAATATAATTCTGCACAAGCACCGAATCACCCTCCTTGGAAAGTGCAGCTTTGAAAGAATAATCCCTGTAATCGGCCACTGCAAACGAGAGCAGATAGTAGGCCATTGGATACCTGGTGCGCCATTTAAATGTATGTGTATTCTTTTCTCCTTCTTCTACCTCCACCAGCACTCCATTGGATGCAGCCATAAGGTGGTTATCACAGTTAATCTTGATCCATGCCGAATCGATTTTATCCTCAAGTACCTGCTTCACAGGGAACCAGTCTCTTGCGTTATGGGGCTCCGACAGGGTGTAGGTTACATCAAACCCATAATCAGGATCGGTTGCTGTTGTAATGCCTGCAAAGAAACCCCTGTTCTGACCTGCCTCCCCGGCATATTCAATGGATACATAAAACCTCTCCCCTTCCGGTCGTGTTTTGTCCAGCGGGATATATATTGCATCACCGGTATGTTCGTAGTCATCACGGTAATCAAAAACCGGGCTGATTGATTCATCCGACAGACCAACTTTTGTGACATCAAGTGCATCCTGAAGTTCAAGGACCACCGTATCCATCTCCCTGACCGGTTCTACCAGAATGGTGGCAACACCATTGATCTTTGTACTCTTATTGGATACGGAAAGATATAGGTCATAGAACTTTATATCATAGGCAGAGAGCCAACGATCATACAATGGATTCTCATAACCGGGTTGCTCATGACCATGCAACGGACATGTATGGTATACCTGAGCTCCCGCTGATAAGCAGATAGAAATAATAAACAGGTATGAGACTACTCCCCGCATGCTATTTACTGAACCTGTAAACTGTCACAGCTGAATACTCTTCTCCGGGTAATAAAACAGTGGATGGGAAAGATTGTTGATTTGCAGCATCGGGAAAATACTGCGTTTCAAGACAGACAGCACAATGTTTCTCGTACATGAGTCCTTCTTTTCCCCTGATTCCATCCACATGATTGGTAGTATACAACTGAATTCCCGGAAGGGTGGTCAGCACCTCCATGGACCTTCCCGACTCAGGATCATGCAAGGCTGCTACCCTGGTCAGTTCACGGGACTTCATATCCAGCACATAGTTAATATCAAATCCAGGTTCCACCTCTGCGATTTTTTCTCCGATGAGCCTTGTCAGTCTGAAATCATACGGGGTAGTTTGAACCGGAAGGATCCTGCCTGTGGGTATGCTCTCCCCGTCCAACTCCGTATATTGGTTTCCGTCAATAAATAGTTCATGCTGATGAATGGATCCACGGCAATTATTCAGATTGAAGTAACTATGGTTGGTCAGGTTCACATGGGTGGGTTTGTCTGTTTTCGCCCTGCAACTGATACCCAGTTCATTTTGGTCATTTAAGGAATACTCTACCTCCACCAGCAGGGTACCCGGGTAACCCTCTTCTCCATCCCGACTCTCATAACCCAGTTTAAGGCTAACCTGGTCAGAAGTTTTATCACTGCAGGCCGTCCACACCTGTTTGTCAAATCCCCTGGTTCCGCCATGAAGGTGATTTTTGCCCTCATTGGCAGTAATGTGAAACACCTTACCATCCATCTCAAACCGTGATTTTCCCACCCGGTTGCAAACCCTGCCTACCATGGCTCCGAAATAGGGATGCTCCCCCAGGTACTCATCAAGGCTGTCAAATCCAAGTACCACATCACCGGGTTCATTGTCCTTGTCGGGAACCTGTATGGCAGTAATGATCGCCCCATAATTGATCACATGCACCTCCATACCATGATGGTTTTTCAGGATAAATTTATAGACTTCCTTCCCTCCGGGAATGGTGCCAAAAAGCTGCTTCTCTATGTTCATTGAGATGTTGTTTTAATTGTGAAAATAAAGATAGAAATTATTACACCAGTAAATCATATATTTACCTTTTGTCTTAATTTTTTCGCTATGAATGGCAAACTTTATATAACCGGCGTATTCTGCATTATTTTTCTGCTTCCATTCACCCTGAATGGCCAGCAAGAATCTGTTGAACCGCCTTTCGTGACCAACGCTGAACCCTCACATGCGCATTTTCTGGTTGGCAATGGAAGAGAGATCAACATGCCCCTGAACCGGGATGAATCCGGACAAATGACATCCCACCATGATTTCCAATTCCTGCCTGAATGGAAAGGCAAGCAGTTGTTTATCAGGCTATCAGGCATGCAATCACCCTTTCACCTTTGGATCAACAGCTTCAAATATGGTTCCGGTGAAGGTCTGGGAATACCGGTGGAGTTCAACGTTACTCCGTTCCTGAATCCAGAAAAGAACACGCTTAGGGTAGAGCTTCAGCCGACAGATAGCCAGAGGGATCAGGATGCTCATCAAATATCCATGATTGTCAGGAATCCAGTCCACGTGAGGGATTTCCTGGTAACTGATTACACCCAGGCAGGGTCACCAGAAACACTGGTAAGGGTACATCTTTTTATAAAAAGTTACCTGACCGAACAGAACAGGGGCAGGATACTGACCATGACCATTTCAGATCCCTCGGGTGAAACCATTTGCGATCAAACGAGGGTGCTGGATTTTCCAATGGCTTTCCGGCAGGAGGTTGAGGTCATATTCGACCAGACCATTAGTGATCCCAGGCACTGGTCACCCCATCACCCCGAACTTTACCACCTGCAGCTACAACTGGTCGAGAAAGGAAGAACACAGGGAGAACTGGTTTCTTCCAACTTTGGAATCAGGAACATAGTGTTTAACGATTCTGTTTTGATCATCAACACCGACACCATTGTTCCTGCCATTGCCGATAAGTCGGTACTTAACCAGTTCACCAGTCTGACTGATGAAGAGATCCTGAGCCTCTTTGAGGAAAAGGATTACAATGCGGTTCAAGCCAATGAAATCCTGCCTGCAAGGGTAATAGAACTATTTGACCGGCAGGGTATTCTGGTTTTAAAAAAGCAAGAAGGCCGGGATCCCTCCCGGGACAGACGGGATATGAACCGTCCTTGCGTTGTCTGGATCGAATAACCCTCCACAAACAAAAGCACTTTTCACTGACCGATTTCTGGTCCCCCGGCACATTAACAAGTGTTATGATTTATTCAACAAAAACAAAAAAATTATGAAACCAAAAAAGAATCTATTGGGGAAAATCCTATCTGGATTAGCATTGTGTACAATGATCTTCATCGTTGCTTGTCAACAAGAAATGAATCCTGTTCCAAATCAAATGGACAGTGATGAAATTTTAACAAATGCCGGTAAAATTCACAACGAAATGATTTCTTACTATTACTCTAATCGGATGAGTGAGAGTGCTTCTTCTGAAGATATGTTATCTGAAGTACTGGATCTATCATGGGAATATCTGGATAAAAATGGATATGATTCAGAGGATATACCGGAGACTAAACTTTCAATTGAAAGGAAGATTGATATATCGTGTCTGAAAAGTATAACAGATGATGGTTATTCGATTAATATTGCAAGTTTCATGTCGCAATTATCGGAGACTGCTATGTATAGTCCGTGTTTTCTGGAAGAGATAAATAAGGTCTTGACTTTTGCACACATCCATGATGATAGGCAAACAGTCAGGGATTATGTGCAATCTACCTTTATAAATATTAATTTTGAAGATGATGAAGACAAAGCTGCTCAACAATTATTTGTTAATATATTTAGTGGATCATACGATTTCTGGGAAACTATGGATGCATCCCAATTAAAAAGCACTAACTGGAGACGTAACAGCTGGGTGATTATCAATGATGGAATTGGTGCTATAATAGGGATGGTATTCGGGCCTGTTGGATCTATTGTCACAGCAACTGCGTTTTCAGTAGCCACGAATGAGGAAATAAGGAAATAAATAAATAAAAAACAATCCACTAGGAATTTGATTATGAAGAGAATCACATATTTACCTTTGTATCACTATTATTTTAAATACTTCGGGCTACTGGTATGTCTGATCGGTTTAGGATTATTCTTATTCATGAATCCTCAATATCAGTTACTATTATATATCGGTTTACTCATTATTGTTTTTTCAAAGGAGAAGACTGAATCTGAATTAACTGAGCAAATCAGAGCCGAGGTATTTAAATCTGTTTTCGGATTCACCATTGCATTTGCAATAGCATTACATTTAACAGAGGTATTTTCAGAAAGCTTTACTGTTGAGATGACTCCATTTTTATATATTGGATTGCCTCTGCTCTTATACTTACTGGTATTCTACATTACTCATATTTTTAGAATCAATATAAACAGCTCTCAAGACCTTGTGCAGAATTTGAGAAGCCATAGGCTCTTCTATATCATTTGGTTTTTGATAATCCTTACTATTTTGAGTCTGCTTATTATAAGATCAATAATGTAATTAATTCTACTTTACGTATACATCCTGCCCTGTATAAGGGCAGGATTGTTTTTTTACACCAATTTGGAATTAACGGCAAGGAAAACGACTTTTACAGCATTGGCGATAACGTCCTCATCATGGAGAATGTACAGATAAAGGGCATTTGTCATTGTTTTTTCACTTTTAGCCAAAATTTGATGTGGTTTAAATAAATCCATTACGAATAAGGTTTATATTTAGAAAACCAATCATCACGCATTGCACAATCATGAACCTTAAACCTATAACAATGAAAAAATTATTTGCATTAACCCTGGTAGCGTTGTTCTCAATCCCGATGCTTCAGGCTCAGGAGAACATGTTCAATTTAGGAGACAAAGTGGTTAGCCTTGGTCTCGGACTGGGTACAACCCTCTATTCCGGATCGTACTATTCCAGGGGTTTTCCACCTGTATCAATCGCTTATGAACAAGGTGTGAAGGACGATGTCCTTGAAAAGGGAGTCATTGGCATTGTTGGATATTTGGGTTATACCTCCTACAAGTATGATTACCTTGGTTGGGGTTACAAGTATTCAAACATTATATTTGGTGGAGGTGGAACATTCCATTACCCGGTCCTGGATAAACTGGATACCTATGCGGGCGTATTGCTTGGTTATCGGATTGTCTCTGCAAATGAATTCGGTACTTCTTCCATTGGCTGGGACTATTCAGCTTCCTCAGGCGGATTTGTCTTCTCAGGATTTGTCGGAGCGCGCTACTTTTTCTCTGACAACTTTGCAGCCTTTGCCCAATTGGGATATGGAATTGCCTACCTGACCCTGGGTGTTAGCTTTAAGCTTTAAACTCTAAACTCGCTACTACTTTAGCTTTAGGGCCACAATGGAAGCTACATTGTGGCCCTTTACTTTTTCATTTTGATCTGTTCAATCCCCCTGCGGTCCGGTCTTCTGCCTGGTTGGAGTAGGGAAAGGTGGAGGTGTAACTTCAAGTTCTCCCTGTTCCTTGAGCAATATTAAAGCTTCCTTAACAGCGCGTTCCAGTTGAGGATCGATTCCCCTGGAGAGAGAGATTGCATCCTGTCGCACCTCAATATCAGGGGCTACTCCTATGTTTTCTGCGATCCACCTATTGTTGGCAGGATCAAATACTGCATTATCAGGTGCAGTAAGTGCTCCGCCATCAACCAGACTATAGTGAACAGATGATTTTACCAGGCCTCCCCATGTTGTGGTTCCGATGAGTGGACCGATTTTTTGTTGTCTGAACACCCAGGGGAAGAAGTCACCTCCTGATCCTGATAATTCATTAATCAGTAATACTTTCGGGCCTAATATTCCTGCCGGGAGCTTCATTGCTTTACCGTTGGGAACTTCATTGGTAATTCCTGCCCTTAGACTGCGGGTCATCAGGTCAACCATGTAATCGTCCAGTAATCCGCCTCCATTAAAGCGTTCATCAATTACAGCACCTTCTTTATCCTGTTGAGCAAAATAGTATCGATTAAATGAGACTAAACCCGGGGTTCCTGTATTGGGCACCCATACATAGGCCAGTCTGCCATCAGATAAACTGTCAACGAGGCGCCTGTTGTCTTCAACCCAGGCCCTCTGACGCAAAGCATTTTCACTTCTGATTGGTTTTACGATCTCTTTCCATGCTCCTTCAAATTCTGGTTTCTTATTGATATGGAGCGTTGTCTGCCGTCCGGAAGTACCATCCAGAAACTGAAATGGATTATCAGTATCTGTCAGCTCTTTCCCGTTAACACCTACGAGGTAATAACCTTCCTGGATCTTTACCCCTGGTCTGTCCAATGGACTTGATAATTCAGGATTCCAGCTTTCAGTCGTGTATATTCTTTGAATTTTCCAATGCTCATTATCAGCCACCATATCTGCACCAAGAAGACCAGCCAAGGATTTTTCAACTTCAGGAAAATCACCTCCAAAAACAAAACTATGTCCGACCGATAGTTCACCATTAACCTGGTCAAGGATATAGGTAAGATCAGTTCGGTGTTTTATGTAAGGAACAAGTGGTGCATAGCGGTCATATACTACATCCCAATCCCGGCCATGCAGATCCGGATCATAGAAATAATCGCGTTCATACCTCCATGCTTCCTCAAACATTTGCTGCCATTCTTCCAATCTGTTAAGCTTTATTCTTAGATTTATCTTAACAATAGTTCGTTATAAATGTTAAT
>JAGLOO010000011.1 GCA_023138875.1 Bacteroidales bacterium | reverse complement strand
CCGTCTGCCTCCTGTAGAATTTCCCTGACCTTTGTCCTCAATCACAGCATCCGATATCAGTTCATTGAGATTTGTCTGAACTGACGGGTTGCTGAGTTTTATATGTCGGGCAATATCATTACACGTACTTTCTCCATGCAGAAACAGGTACCTTATGATCCTTTGTTTAAAACGATGTTTTTTCTTTTCAACCCCCTTTAATCTGTTAGAGGATTCTTTTTGAAAATAGCTTAACATATTTTTAAATAAGAATCGCTAAATTAACTATTTTTTTATATACTTGATATATCTTTTACAAATAATGCATTAAGTTTTTAAAATCTTTTAAATGTATTTAGTACGCATAATCAATAAAAAGCTCCCGCCTCCCCCCGAGGTCATGCACTGCTTTGACGACAAGCACAGAAAAGGAGGAGCCTGGGAGCCAATAAAATGCGATCCCTGATGATGCTGATTAAAAACTGATACTGCCTTGCAAACCGACCCACATCTGCACGTTGGTTTGCTCGTAATTATTACTGGTGTGGTTATAGATGGAGTATGGCGATATTTCATGCCATGACATGACCCCAAAATCCGGGTTGGAATGGCTCACCGATACATTGAAAGTGGGACCTACGTGGATGGAAACATTGTCATCCATATTCCAGCCAAACAGGAATTTCACCGAATTGTACAGGTTCAACCTGTCAATGTACAGGAAATAAGCATTGGCCGGATTCCCAATCCAAAGTTCCTGGTGGACAGTCCCCTCAATGTTAAGCATCATATTCTCAGAAAGGTCAAACCCGGTTCCCAGTCCGCCGCCAAACATCCATTGGCTATGTTGAAGAAACCGGCTCCCTGGAATCCGGAAGTATAACCTCCTACCGTATTTCCAAAGCCTGCCAGCTGTACCCTTCTACATAATACTTGTCCACATTGATGAATGCTCCTGCTTCAAATGCCTCAACACCTCCTGAAACCCCGAGAAAGAGGTTCAGGGAGACATCATTGATGATATTCACATTGTCCACTCCGTTGGTGCTAAGCGGAGGGAAAATGAAAGTAAACTGGAAAGGACGGTGTTCATATGCTGCAGTATCACTCTGTGCCTGGGCTGATTGCCCTACCAATATTAAGATCAAAAGACCTGGGATTATTCGTTTCATTCGATGTAGATTTTTCAATTAATAAACCTGTTTTGATATCAAAGACAAGAAAATAAAACCTGGGTTGTATTATCAGGAAAATTAATCCTAATTTCAACAAATGAATACAAGAATATTTTTCTTACCAGCACTCCTCCTGCTCGCACTCCTGTTTTCAGGATGTAACCAACAAGAGACCGATTTGCCCAACATTCTCTGGATCACCAGCGAGGATAACAGCAGGTTCCTGGGTTGTTATGGTGATACATTTGCCACCACCCCCAACCTGGACCGGCTGGCCTCCGAAGGTTTCCTTTATACCAATGCTTATGCCAATACTCCGGTCTGTGCCCCTGCACGAAATACCATTATCACCGGGGTATATGCCTGTTCGAACGGGAATGAGCAGATGCGAAGCAGGTATTCAAAATCGGAAACTGTAAGGTACTATACGGAATACCTTATGGGCAAAGGATACTACTGCACCAACAACAGCAAAACAGATTACAACACCAGCAGTGTGGACCTGAACGCCATGTGGGACGAATGTGGAAGGGAAGCACACTACAGGAACCGCGACAAAGATCAACCCTTTTTCGCCATCTTTAATATCGGCACCAGTCACGAAAGCTCCATCCATACTTCCATACCCAATGATCAGCTCAGACATAGCCCTGATGAGGTTGTACTCCCGCCCTACCATCCGGATACACCTGAGATGAGGCACGACTGGGCTCAGTATTATGACAAAGTGGAGGATATGGATACCAGGGTCGGGGAGGTCCTGAAGGAGCTGGAAGAAGCTGGCCTTGCAGAAAACACCATCGTATTTTATTACAGTGACCATGGCGGAATACTGGGACGTAGCAAGCGGTTTCTCTATGAAACAGGCACCCATGTCCCCTTTATCATACACATCCCGGAAAAGTATAAACACCTCTATCCCTCAAAAACAACCGGTTCAATAGTTGATCGACTGGTGAGTTTTGTGGACCTGGCCCCCACCCTTTTGAGCCTGATTGGCCAGGAAGCCCCGGAATATATGCAGGGTCAAGCTTTCCTTGGCAAGTATCAAAAAGATGAACCGGGCTACATCTACATGTTTCGCGACCGCATGGACGGACGCTATGACATGTCCCGCTCCATCGTTGACAGGAATTTCAGATATACCAGGAACTACAACTCTTCCAGGATCTACCTGCAACACCTGGCTTACCTGTGGCGCGCACCTTCCATGAGATCCTGGGAAGAAGCATTTAAATCAGGACAATGCAATGAGGTCCAGTCACGTTGGTGGAATTCAAAACCGGCTGAAGAGCTTTATAATACGGAAAACGATCCATGGGAAGTCAACAACCTTGCGGATGATCCGGCATACGCCGAAAAGCTGGAAACCATGCGCAAAGCCTGCCTTGCCATGGGTGCATCTATCCTGGATGCCGGATTTATTCCTGAAGCTGACAGGAACATCCGCGCTGGAAGCACCCCCATCTATGATTATATGAGGAGTGATGATGTGCCCTACGGTGAGATTATGGCTGCAGCGGTGCTGGCCTCAGAAAACGATCCGGATCACCTGGATACTTTCATTGAGCTACTGGACCATGACGACAGTGCCATTCGCTACTGGGCTGCACAGGGACTGCTGCTGCTGGGTGAAGAGGTACGGCCTGCAATTAAGGTGATTGAGAGAGCTGCTTATGATGAATCCTGGAACGTCAGTGTGACCGGTGCTGAAATTCTATATCTGCTGGGAGAGACAAAAAGCGCTATTGAAGCATACAACAGGGTATTGCAATGCGATGAGCCCATGGCCAGGACCCACGCGCTGAACAGCATAGACCATATTAATGGCAAACCTGAAGAATTCATGTCAGATTGCGTTTCCATCATCAGGGACAAATATGAAGAACTGAACATGGGAAGCGACTACGATGCCAGGGTGATCCAATGGCTCTTCAAGAAATGGAGCATTGACCCTTCAGATCACGGGATAGAATTTCCCTAGTCCTTATGATGAAACACATATGATTTTAATTATTTTCAGGTAATTATATAATATTAAAAAGATGAGAAATCTAATTGTAATCATCATCATTGCATTGGCAGTCTCAGCAAATGCACAAACCGGATCCATTCAAACATCTGCTCCACTCACCACGGCAACTCCGGAAAGTGTTGGCATGTCAACAGAAAGACTGAACCGAATGGATGCGATATTCAAGGAGTCAATTAATAACGGTGATGTACCGGGAATTGTAGCATTGGTGGCAAGAAATGGGAAAGTTGTATTTCATGAAGCCTATGGGATGGCTGACACCGAATCGGACAGAAAGATGAAAAAAGATGACATTTTCAGAATTGCTTCCCAGACAAAAGCCATTACATCAACAGCAGTGATGATGCTCTGGGAAGAGGGTAAATTCAGATTGGATGACCCCATTTCCAAATACATACCCGGGTTTAAAAATCCCGGGGTGTTGGAATCATTTAAATACAGCGACACCACCTATACCACTGTGCCTGCTGTTAAAGAAATTACAATCCGGCATTTGCTTACCCATACATCGGGAATTGGCTATGGCGTTATCGATGGGGATGAGCGTTTTCAAATGATTTACAATAAAGCAGGGATCACGGATCTGTTTACAACAGAAAAGATCAGCATTGAGGAGAGTGTAAAGAAGCTGGCAAAACTGCCCCTGCATCACAATCCTGGTGAGGAATTTACTTACAGTGAAGGACTGGATGTCCTGGGGTATTTTATTGAAGTTGTCTCAGGGATGCCTTTCGATGTATATCTCAGAAAGCACCTGTTCGATCCATTGGGCATGGACGACACCTGGTTTTACCTGCCCGGTTCAATAGCAGACCGGCTTGTTTCTGTTCAAAAAAAGGAAAATGGGGATTGGATTCGTTATCCTGTCACTTTTTACGATACAGATTATCCAGTCAAAGGGGCCAAACGCTTCTTCTCAGGGGGAGCAGGGTTATCCAGTTCGGCAAAAGATTATGCAACGTTTCTCCAAATGTATCTGAATGGTGGTGAATTGAATGGTGTCAGGATCCTTAGCAGAACGACTGTTCAGGTCCTGATGGGTAATCAAACAGGTGATTTGTATGGAGATGCAGTTGCATATTATGGATTGGCTTTTGGTGTTGTTACATCAAAAGGTCAGGATGCAGGTGGTGAAGGCAGCGAAGGTACATTTTCCTGGGGAGGTTATTTCAACACCCAGTATTTTGCAGATCCAAAGGAACAGACGATCGGCGTCATCATGAAGCAAACCCAGGGGCCGGTCAATGATGAAACCGGCTGGAAATTTCGATTGCTGGTAAACCAGGCCATTGATGACTGATTCATCAATCTTAAAAAATGTGTGATCACTGAAGGTCAAGGATCCACTGGATCCAGTCTTCCACACCTTCCCCGGTCTTTGCAGATAGTTCCATGAAAGTTAATGCCGGATTGACCGATTGGGCATATGATATGGCCTTTGTCACATCAAAGTCCACATAAGGGAGCAGATCTGTTTTATTAATGATGCAAACATCGGCATGCTGGAACATGGTGGGATATTTCACCGGCTTGTCCTCCCCTTCTGTCACGCTGATTATTACGATCCGGTTTCTTTCACCCAGTTCAAACAGCGATGGACATACCAGGTTGCCCACGTTTTCGATAAAGAGTATACTCCCCTCTTCGGGCTCCAGGGTTTTTAAAGCCTGCCTGATCATTTCAGCATCCAGGTGGCAGCCATTTCCGGTGTTCACCTGGACTACGGGTGCTCCGGTGCGATCGATTCGCTCAGCGTCATTGAGGGTCTGCTGGTCCCCTTCTATCACTGCCACTTTCCTTTTTCCTTCCAGGGCCTGGATGGTTCGCTCCAGGAGTGTTGTTTTGCCCGATCCCGGGGAACTCATCAGGTTCAATGCCACAATTCCCTTCGCTTCAAAGTACCCGCTGTTCCGGCTGGCCAACAGGTTATTCTTTCCCAGGATATCCTCCTCCAGCTTGATCAGTCTCTGAGTGGTACCGTGGACATGGTCATCATGATCATGGTGGTGGCCATGGGTATGGTCATGGGTATGGTCATGGTCATGTGAATGATCATGGTCGTGGTCGTGTGGATGATCGTGGTGGTGATCAGTCTCGCCCGGACGTGAGATCTTTACCGGATTTCCTTCCTGACCGCATCCGCATGTGTCGCACATAATTATTCCTTTTGTTCAACTAACAACGATTTTATCTGCAATTCCTTCCCCCGGATCAGGGATGTATTTTTTTCACCGCATTCCGGACACTGTCCGAATAATCCGTTGGGAATAAAGAGGTGGGTGCAGGAGAGACACTCGCAAAGGGGTTCAACGCGATTGATCCTGAATTCTGTCCCCTCAAGAATGCTGTCTTTCACAGCCACCGAGAGGGCGAATTTCAGTGATTCGTATTCAATCCCCGACATGGTCCCGATATCGAGCTCAACCCGGCTGACTGACATTGCCGATGCTGCCTCAGCCTGCCTGGAGGCAATATCCACGATGCTTATGGCAATAGATAGCTCGTGCATCTGTTAATTATTTACCAGGATCCCCTCCTGTGGGCCCCGATGGCCAGCTGTCCCGGTGCTATTCCCTGGTCATTCACCGGGATCCTGTCCGGAAGATACACTTCAAATCGCTCACTTTCCAGTTTATCAAGCACTTTTTTTGTCAGATACCTGTTTTGAAAGGTCCCTCCTCCAAGTACAACCCGGTCTAATCCATACTGGCTCCTGATCTCGGTGGCCAGCCGCAGGATAAGTTCAACAAGCGTATGATGAAACTTTGCAGCGATCCTCCCGGTGGATATGCCGCTGTGAATATCATCCACGATCTGACGGATCATGTGAAGGAATGAGATCTGCCGATCCACTAATTCAAAAGCATAACACCCTTGTTCGGAGCGATCGATGGCCGATTCGAGCAACATGGGAGCTTCGGCCTGGTAAGTGGATTTGTAGTTGAGTCCGGTAATGGCCGCCACTGCATCAAACAACCTGCCTGCGCTGGATGCCAGGGGCGAATTGATCTTTTTATCGATCAATGACATGATGTTACTGATTTCCTTGCCCGAAAATGTTTCAATCAAAGGTATTTTCAAGTCCCACAACCCATCTCCAAAACTCCTGTACAGGTAGGATACTGCCATCCTCCAGGGCTCGTCCGTGGCCTTGTCACCCCCCGGCAAGGATATGTTTTCAAAATGAAATAACCGTTCAAAATCCAGGTAACCGGCTTTCATCACCTCAGCTCCCCAGAGGCTGCCATCCGTCCCCAATCCGGCACCATCAAAGCAGAAGCCGATCACCTCTCCCTCAAGACCGGAATTAAGCATACCCGATGCAATATGAGCATGGTGATGCTGAACGCTGAGGTGTTCTATGCCGGAATGCTCCTCAACCAACTGGAGTGCAAAGCGGGTAGAGAGATAATCGGGATGCAGATCGCTCACCACCAGCTCCGGGGTGAACCTGAACATGCGGCAGAACCGCTCATAGATTTCCCGGTAGAAATCGAATGTCTCCAGGTTTTTCAGATCACCTGCATACTGGCTCATGATGGCATGCTGACCTTTTCCCATACAGAAAGAACCTGTCAATTCGGCGCCTGTCCCCAGGATCCCTTCAAGGTTCAGCCCAGTCCTGATGGGAGCAGGTGCGTATCCGCGTGCACGCCGAAACACCACAGGAGTTTGCCGGATCACTGCAGCTACAGAGTCATCCACCCGGTTAAAAATCTCCCGGTTATAGGTGATGATACCATCCACATGTCCGGAAAACTGATCCGTTACCTCTCCATTTGATATCAGGATGGGCTCGTTTGAGAAGTTCCCACTGGTCATTACCAGCGCAGGAGTATCCAAATGTTCAAACATCAGGTGATGGAACGGCATGTAGGGCAACATGATACCCAGGGTCGACAGACCGTCTGAAATTCCTTCGGTGATCTCCTGCTTCTTACTGAGCAATACAATGGGCCTGCGCCATGAGGAAAGCAGATCCTCCTCGACAGGACTGATCTCAACGTAAAGGCGGGCCTCTTCCACATTTCTGAACATGAGTGCAAAAGGCTTCCCGTCCCGCTGCTTCATCCGCCTCAGTTTCTTTACCCCTTCCCTGCTGAAAGCATCACTCACCAGGTGAAATCCCCCCGTACCCTTGACTGCCAGCAGGGCGCCTTCTGCAATGGAATCCTTTATTCTGACCAGGATCTCATGCAGGTTTTCTGTGATCCCTTCTCCTGACTGCATCCTGTATACCGGGCCGCATCGGTTGCATGCCACCGGCTGCGCATGAAACCGGCGGTCCATGATGTTTTCAAATTCTGACCGGCAATCAGGGCACATCCGGAATGGAGCCATGGTGGTATGGGGACGGTCATAAGGCAGATCACGGATAATGGTAAACCTTGGACCACAATGGGTACAATTAATCAGCGGATAATTGATCCTGTGGACCTGGGCCTTCATATCGGCAAGACAATCCGGACAAACTGCAATATCCGGACTGATTTCGGTAACACCCATGGCAATATCGGCACTCTCCCGTATCTCGAAAGAACTAAACGGCTCATGGTCTGCTCTTTCAAATTCAATCGCCTCGATGGATGAGGCATCAGGAGCCCGGCTCACCAGGTCATCATGGAATTTCTGTATCCTTTTACCGGCTCCGGTAACTTTCACCACCACACCATTATTCCGGTTCTCAACCCAACCCTGAAGTTCATGTACTCTTGCCAGCCTGTAAATGAAGGGCCGGAATCCGACCCCCTGAACCAGTCCGGTGACCAGGAGCCTGTAAGTTACTTCTTTCATTACCCATGTAATTTAAAAAGAAATATCAATACTTTGACCCGCAAGATTATTTGACATATATTTAAAGTCAAATAGGAGGATTTTATGTGTTTGGCAGTACCGGGTAGAATTCTATCCATCGATACAAGTAATCCCGATATAAAGATGGCCAGGGTTCAGTTCGGAGAGGCTGTCAGGGATATTTCCATTCAATGGCTGGACGATGTGAAGGTGGGCGATTATATCATGGCCCATGTGGGTACTGCGCTCAGTAAGGTAGATGAGAAAGACGCAGAGTATACCCTGAATGCGCTTCGCGAGATGGGGGAAACAGATGAAGCATATTGATGAATACAGGAACAGGGACCTGGTGAACAACCTTTCCCGGAAGATCAGGAAAGAGGTGACCAGGAAATGGACCATCATGGAGATCTGCGGTGGTCAGACCCATTCCATTATGAAATATGGCCTGATGCAGATTCTCCCATCGGAGATCACCCTGATCCATGGCCCGGGCTGTCCGGTCTGTGTCACACCGGTTGAAATGATCGACAGGGCGATAGCGTTGGGTGAATATCCTGAAGTGATCCTCACATCCTTTGGTGACATGTTAAGGGTTCCGGGATCACATACAGATCTCCTCAGGGTTAAGGCCCTGGGAGGAGACATCCGGATGGTCTATTCCCCATTGGACGTCCTTGATATTGCTGCCGGGAATCCGGGAAAGCAGGTGGTATTCTTTGCTGTGGGATTTGAAACTACTGCCCCCGCTGTGGCCATGGCCATTAAAGAAGCCCGGAAACGCAACCTGGAAAATTTCTCTGTACTTATTTCGCATGTTCTCGTTCCACCGGCCATTGAAGCACTGCTTAGTTCCGAGGATAACCGGATTGACGGTTTCCTTGCTGCCGGACATGTATGCACCGTTATGGGTACTTATGAATATATTCCCGTAGCAGAGAAATACAAGGTGCCCATCGTGGTGACCGGGTTCGAACCGGTGGATATCCTGCTGGGAATATACAGGACCCTGCAGATGCTGGAGCAGCAACGATACGGGGTTGAAAATGCTTATCCCCGCTCAGTAAGGGCCGAGGGGAATAGAGCCGCACAGAAAATCCTTGGCGAGGTGTTTGAACCCACCGACAGGAACTGGAGGGGTATCGGGACCATTCCCATCAGTGGATTTCGCCTGGCTGACGGGTACCGGAAATTTGATGCAGTATTAAGGTTTAATCTCCAGCACATGGAATCAGAGGAATCCGGATCGTGCATCGCCGGTGCCATCCTGACCGGACAAAAAAAGCCTTCTGATTGCATGTCGTTTGGCTCCTCATGCACACCGGAGAAGCCGCTGGGAGCCCCCATGGTTTCATCGGAAGGTGCGTGTGCAGCTTATTACAGGTACAACAGGGCAGCAATCCCCAACCAAAGAAATTGACCCCATGGCCCGAACAGGTACATACAGTCTCCAGTGTCCCATTCCAAAGTCAGAACATGAACACATCCTGATGGCCCATGGTGGAGGGGGGAAACTGACGAACCAGCTGATCGAGAAAATGTTCTATACCGGACTGGGAAACGAATTTCTGATGCAGGGTCATGACGGAGCGTTCCTTCCGGCAATCAAAGGACAGTTGGCTTTTACAACCGATTCTTTCGTGGTGAATCCTATCTTTTTCCCGGGAGGTGATATTGGCGATCTTGCCATCAACGGAACAGTCAATGACCTGGTTTGTTGTGGGGCAAAACCCTTATACATTTCACTGGCCTTCATCCTGGAAGAGGGATTCCTCCTGGAGGAACTGTGGAAAGTTGTCCAATCCATCGGGAATGCAGCCCTTACAGCAGGTGTGAAAATTGTTACCGGCGACACCAAAGTGGTGGAAAAGGGCAAAGGGGACCGGATCTTTATCAATACAACAGGAATTGGGCAGGTTCTTCCAGGACTGAATATTGCACCAATCCGGTGCAAAGAAGGTGATGTGGTGATCATCAACGGGACAATAGGAGATCATGGGATCTCCATCATGTTGACCCGTGAAGGACTGGCCCTTGATTCTCCGGTTGAGAGCGACACCATGCCGTTGAATGGCATGATGCAGGAGGTATTTAAAAGACAACCTGACATTCATGTATTGAGGGATCCGACACGAGGTGGACTGGCCAGTGCCCTGAATGAGATCTGTCAATCTTCCGGTACCGGGATAACCCTTTTTGAAAATGTCCTTCCCGTAAACAACGGTGTTCGCGGTGCCTGCGAGCTCATGGGATTTGATCCGCTTTACATTGCCAATGAAGGAAAGATCCTGGTGATCCTGCCGGAAGAACATGCCGGGGAGGTGCTGGCCATCATGCGGTCGCACGATGAGGGACGGGAAAGCCGCATCATTGGCAGGGTTACAGCCACACATCCGGGTATCCTTCATCTGGAAACGACCATTGGCACCACCCGCATTATTGACATGATCTCGGGGGAGCAATTACCCAGAATTTGCTAAAGGAACAGTGGACAGCACCTTTGGAATAAAGGAGTTTTAAAGGCTGTCAAAAGTCCTCTTATTATTACCTACTTTAACAATGCTGAGAGTCTTGATTTATCAAGCAGAATCACCTCTTTCCCTTCACTCCTGATGATCCCGTCCTGGTTCATTTCACTGATGGCACGACCTACAGAAGGGCGCGTGACACCAAATAGCTCCGACAGCTGGGACTGAGAAAACGGCAGGGTCAGCCGGTCAGAATCTACTTTCCCGGAGAGGTCCAGGAGGTACTGGGCCAGCTTCCCTTTAATGGTCGAGAAAGAGAGAAATTTGATTTTATTGGAGAGAAACTGCCCCCGGCTCGATACATTGTCCACAAAGTTCCTTAGAATCAACTCACTGCTCTGCATCATCATCAGGAAAGAGTCCCTGGGGATTGATATGATTTCCACATGGTCATTGGCTATGATATTCACCGGGTATCTGTTCTGCTTCCCAAATACGAAGGCAGGAGCCAGTGGACGAGGCGGAATAATATCCTCGATCTTAATGACCTTGCCGGCGAAATCCACCATCTCTCCTCTGACGCTCCCCCTGAATATGATATGCAGAAAAAAAACTTCATCACCTGCCAAAGCAATCAGATCGCCCTTTGCATAGGTCCTTACCTGGTTAGAAATCCCGGAGAGGATCTCTGAAAGTTCATCCTGGTTCAATCCATTGAATAGCGAACATTCTGTTAGTATAGATAAAATATCCTCTGAAACCTTTTCCATTACATTCATAATAACCCGGTTTCATAAAAAAAGTTTTCATTCCTTTCTGTGATTACAACCCTTCGAAGATTATCTTTGTCCTTATTCATAGCAGAATGTTCCAAAACCAATTGCCCATATAAATGAGAACAGTTCTGAAATATGTGACGGTTCTAATGCTTTCTGTTCTTCCTCTCCAGTTGATGGGAGGAGATATCGATCACTGGGAATCCATTGTGAGGGTGGGTAGTACTTGCCGCTACCTTATCCCGGGCGCCCCGGTGGACCCTGCATGGATCAACAGGGGGTATGATGACTCAACCTGGGACAGCGGACAGGGGGGTGTGGGGTATGGTGATGGTGATGATCTTACAATCATTGACCCGGCCATCTCAGTATATTGCAGGTACCATTTTGAGATAACCGATCCCGGAGTGATCGCCGAACTTATCCTGGATGTGGATTTTGACGATGGCTTCGTGGCTTACCTGAATGGTACTGAACTGGGCAGGTACAATATGCGAGCGAAGGGCAGCACAACCCTGTGGTATCAGTCGGCCGAAGGTCACCATGAGGCCAGCCTATACCAGGGAATGGATCCGTTAAGGATTGGGATTAATGAGATCATACAGGAGGAACTGGTTGCAGGCGATAATGTGCTGGCCATAGAGGTTCACAACATATCCGAAGGCTCTTCCGATCTTTCCAGCAATATTTTTCTGCATGCAGGGATTCACACGGAAGATCACTATTTCCATGAAACGCCCTCATGGTTTTATCTCCCTTTCCATGAAGACAGCACCCTCCTCCCTCTGATGGTGATAGATACTGACGGGCAGGTAATTCCAAATGAACCCCGGATCACGGCCCGGATGGGATTGATTTACAAAGACTATGGAAGGTATAATTCAATAGAGGATCCTTTTAACGAATACGACGGACAGATATCCATCGAACTGAGAGGTGAGTCGTCACTATGGCTATACCCCAAGAAATCCTTTAGCATCGAGACCCAGACCGACAGCGGTACCAACAACAATGTTTCCCTGCTGGACCTGCCAGAGGAAAACGACTTTGTACTGTACGGTCCCTACGGAGATAAGAGCCTCATCAGGAATGTCATCACCTACCGCCTCTTTGAAAAATTTGGTCACTACGCACCACGGACCAGGCTTATAGAACTGGTGATCAACGATGGTTACAAAGGGCTCTACGTGCTCACGGAAAAGATCAAGCGGGATAAGAACCGGGTGGATATGGCAAAACTCACCCCGAAGGACACAACGGCTGTTGATATATCGGGGGGGTATTTGATGCGGGTCGACAAAACCTCTGGAATGGATCCCATCCATTACTGGGAATCGCCTGTACAGCCGCCCATATCAGGTTATGGGCGCATCACCTATCAGTATTTCGATCCTGAATACGATGAACTCACTGTTGATCAGAGAAATTACATCAGGGGACACCTTCTGAAATTTGAACAGGCGCTGGTCTCCCCGAACTTTAAAGACCCAGTGAGTGGCTACCGCTCTTACCTGGATATCCCATCATTCATTGACCTGATGATACTCAATGAATTTGCCAAGGATGTGGACGGATTCAGGCTCAGTCACTACTTCTACAAGCAAAAAGATACCAATGGAGGCAAACTGGTAAACGGTCCGCCGTGGGACTACAACCTCACCTACGGGAACAATGACTATACCGAGGATGTCCACCTCACCAAAAACTGGACTTACACCCTTTCCAATACCATCTACTGGTGGGCAAGGGCAATGCAGGACCCATGGTTCCGAAACCAGCTGTATTGCCGGTGGGATGAACTGTCTGGTACCGTTCTTGATCCCCTGGAAGTCTCCACACTGATAGATAGCTTCCTGACGGAACTCGATGATGCCATTGGGAGGAACTTTCGGCGATGGCCGATTTTTGGGATGTATGTCTGGCCCAACAGTTATGTGGCTCACAGCTATGGCGCAGAAATGTTGTATCTCCGATCCTGGATCAATGACCGTCTTGGTTGGATGGATGATAAATGGGGAGGCTTATGCATCCCGGTAAGTTTAGCCCGGGACCTGGTGATACCGAAACCGGAAACAGTGAGGGTGTATCCAAACCCTTCAGACCTGTCCCGCACCTTTGTCTCCCTGCCCCACAGCTCCTCCTCAAAGGTACGCATCTGTTTGTATGACATGAACGGGAGAATGGTGTTCCAGTCAAACATTGGATTAACAGAATATGAATTCAGCTTTGAACTTCCAAACCTGTCTTATCTGCCCGATGGAATGTACACCCTTGAGATTTCCGATGGGCTGAAAATAAGGGAGGTGTGTAAATTGATCAAGCAATAGCTCCTGTTAAAGACTGTGAGAATAGCCTAATACAAGGATGTGGGACTGAAGTGGATTAACCACATTGAATTCATCCTCCAGGATATACCTGAGACTGAACTCGGACCGGAAATTCAAGGTATACTGCGCCCCTGCTGAATACCGCATCTTGTAAAACAGACGGCCGGGATCACCGATGAACATATGCCAGCTTTCTATGGTTGCGAAAAATCCCAGTCTGGATCCGAATAGATGGTGTTCAATCTTTAACCTGTTCCGGTTCACCAGGTTGTTGTCTCTGAAATATCCAACGAAAACCTGGTCATCAAAACCATACTGCAATCTCAGTCGCAGTGAGAGATCAAATCCGGATATAGAGTGACTCCCTGTTGCATCCACATGCATCCTGTACCTTCTCTGTAACTGCAATTCCCGGTTGGTGGTGAGCAATGCCCTAAAACCGACAGCAGTACTGAAATAATCGGTTATATCGTATTCGCCCGCCAACGTGAGTTGAGTGCGGTCATATTTCAGACTGTTGTTTTTAAATCGCTGTTCGACTTCTAAAGAAAGATCAACTCCGTTGTTCAATCCTTTATCAATTTCAAACTCGTACCATGAACTAAAATCTTTCCGCTGTCCGATCAACTCTCCGGTTGTAAACAGAATAAGGATGGATAAAAACAGGGAATATCTTCTAATCGTCATCGTTGTCATTCCCTGGCATTTGCAGGACATCATCACCATCATTCAACCAGTTATCATCCTCGAAGTAATAAATAATGATCCTGGCAGAATCCCTCAGGTAATCGATTCGTCCTATATCTAACCTATTGATAGTAAGCCCCGTGCGTTCTTCAAGATCCCGTGTTAACTCTGCTCTTCTGTCGGGCTTTATCAAATCAACGTTTTCATAATTGATCACTTTCTTCGTTTCGTGCTTCAGCAGGAATACCTTCTCCAGAAGGTAGGTGACAAATAATAACACTGCATTGGTGAGAAGTAACTCTGCATAACTTACTTTCCTGTTTGACAGCGCATTGATTACAGAGATCCCGATCACCAGGAACAAATACGTCATCTCCCGGATGGGGATCTGCCTTGTCCGGTACCGGATGATGCCAAAGATTGCGAAAAGTCCCAGGGCAAATCCAAGTTCGATCTTGATGTTCTCCAGGAGAAAGACCATAAAGAAAACCACCAGACTGATCAATATATAGGTAAACAGGTAGTCCTTCCGGGGAGTTGTTTTGTAATAAAGGTACCGTACCATGATTAAGACCACCAATAGATTAAAGACCGTCCTGATAACCAGGTCGAGAAAATCTTCCCAGTTCATCAACTCAATATTCAGAAATTCCGGCATGGCATTAGTTTTTTATGGATTGCAAATAGTGGTTATTTATTTGATATACCCGGCGGACCTTCTCTTTAAACAGGTTTTGCTTCAATTCCGGGTTGAGCATAGCCATCCCAATGCAATACTTGCTGAATCGCCGGGGGATGATGTGATTTTGACGCATTGCTGCATGAAACGGGGAACCGGAAAGATGGTTCTCGAATTTAATCTCTGCTATTGAAATTCCAGGCAATTCCAGGCTTTCCTCTGAAACCTGACTGGAAAACCAGAGTTGGTAATCGATGGTGATCCTTTCGGCCTGGTTCTGGTTAACCAGGGTGATCCTGTTGAAGCTGTTTTCCAGTACAGGCCGCATTTTTTCATTTTCGTAGGGAGTATAGTAAGCAAGAAACTCCTCTTCTTTACTCATTATGGACGCTACATTACTCATCGTCTGCATGCGGTTCTTAATGGTAACCCCCTTGGCATCTTTTTTCTTTACTTCCAGGAAAACCGCATCGGTGGATTTATATTTCCTGAACCTGATTTTATGCCGGTTTACCCTGCCTCTGTGGTGCATATGGTACATATCAAGGCCCAGGGTATCATAATAATAGGTCTGATAATTGTGCGAACGCCGGCCATCAATCTCCAGTACCCTGTACTCCTTTTTCAGCGACGACAGGATACCGGGAACATGGATATAACTATATATATACTTACTGTCTTTTCTCCTCATCAGACTTGCCCGCTGCACCTCTTCCAGGGTGATGCTTTTGAAACCTGACAGGCTGCTATTTATGCTACTGGCTATACTCATACAGGTATTTCTTCTTCTTGTAGAGTTTTCCCCTGTTGTTGTAATATTGTTTCTCTACCCGCAGGTTATCTTCATAAATACTCTTTTCTGTCCTGTCGATCCTGCCCTTTGCATCAAGGAATACCTCTTCCACCAGTTTTCCATCATCATTATACATATACTTTTCCCACTTTCTGACCTCTCCCTTCCTGTTGAATTCCTGAATTTCGATCACATCACCTTCCTCATTGAATCGCTCTATTGATTCAACAACCGGTTCATCCATCCCTTCCTCTATGAAATATTCATGGACTGTTTTCGAAACAATTCCCTTCTCTCTAATGTTCTTTTTACTCTGACCGTAACCTGCTACTACCACGGACAATAAAAGGACCATTAGCGTGAATATCTTCCTGTCAAACATATTTTCTGTGATTCTTATAGGTTTTCAATGGTTATCTCTCCAAGGTCAACCACCTGGTCAAACTCCGAAATAGTGACTTCAAATTTCAGGACTACATTTTTGATTACCCGTGTTACATCATCCGAATACAGGAACACCAGGTAATCCCCCGGAATCAAATTGCTGAATTCGAAATATCCGTCATGCTGGGTTCTTATCCGTTCATCGTAAAATGTATGATTGCCCGATTTAAGATAAACCTCATGCTCATGAGCAAAATCAATGTATTCGATTACCAGGTTCGGCCACCTGGATTCGTCCACATATTTGATGACCTTCACCACACCTTTAATAATCGCCGCACCATCATTGTAATCAAGTGTACTCAATTTCACAAGGTTCCCCAGGTCCACCTCCTCTCCCCTGTCCATATCCACCAGGTAAAGCTTTTCGTGTATCTCATCCAGGATCGAAGTTGAATCCCGGGACTGGTAGTAGATATAATATCGCCCCGGGAAGAGATAATTAAATCTGAAATTGCCTGTAATACTGGTGAATGTACGGTCCCCCAGATTCTTATCCTCGCCAAACATCATAAAAACCTCTTCGTCAACCGCTGCTTTCTGATAAACCAGGCTGGAATAATCATCATTGTAGAACTGTTCAATGATGGTCCCTGAGATGGCCCCTGTACCACCCAGCCCCTCCTCCTTTTTACAGGAAGGAAGCAGGAAAACCATGATGAATATCAATAAAAGAATAGCCATTCCGAAGGATGGCTTGTTCCACTCTCTAACAGGATACATGATGTGGTCTTTAAATCTGCAAATTCAAATATAGCAAAAACCTTACCGGAATTTTTCCCCATGTAACATTTGTTACCGATTTTAATCAACACTATCCTGCATCTTTGCACCAACATTCTAACATTCTATCTTATGTTGCGTGAAGTAGTAAAAATCGACGAAGAATTATGTGACGGCTGCGAACAATGCATCCCCAACTGTCACGAAGGAGCCCTGCAGATGATCGACGGAAAAGCAAGGCTCGTTAGTGACCTTATGTGCGACGGACTGGGGGCATGCCTGGGGTACTGTCCACAGGGTGCCATTACCATTGAAAAAAGGGAAGCTGAGCCCTACAATGAAACCAGTGTGATGGAGATCATGGTGGAAAAGGGTGAGAATACCGTGGTTGCCCACCTGCAGCACCTGAAAGAACACAATGAAATGGAGTTCCTCAAGGAGGGTGTTCAATTTTTAAAAGACCACGAAAATGAACTGGAATTTAACTTAAATGAAGTGATGAACAGGGTACACAATGCAAATACTGAGGAGGAACAGCTGGCGTGTGGCTGTCCGGGATCAGAAGCACGTAGTTTCAATCCACAATCGGTAGCCGCTATGCCAGTAGCTATGGCAGCAGGATCGCTAACTTTGAATAGCCAGGTGCAGGGTGAACAGCCCTCGGAGTTAAAGCAATGGCCGGTGCAGATGCACCTTATCAACCCGGGCGCCTCCTACTTCCAGCAGTCAGATCTGGTGCTGGCAGCAGATTGTGTGGCATTCTCGCTTGGTAACTTTCACTCAACCTGGCTGAAAGGAAAAAGCCTTGCCATTGCCTGTCCAAAACTGGATTCAGGCCTTGAAACGTACGTTTCCAAGATCAAATCTTTGATAGATGATGCAAAAATCAATACCTTAACGGTGATGATGATGCAGGTTCCCTGCTGCGGTGGTTTATTGCAAATGGTTAAGACCGCCGCAGGACACGCCGAAAGAAAGGTACCCATAAAATCGGTGATCGTTGGGGTGGAAGGGGAAATCCTGCAGGAAGAGTGGATCTAATATGTACCAGAAACTGACCGATACGGGCAATGCCCGGAAATTGCCTATACCGCAGGATGCCTGGCTTATGTTCCAGGCCGGTAATCATGAGATCATCCGGCTTGACCTGAAACCGGGTGAATGTATTGAGAAACATGCCAATGATTGGCGGATCATCTTCTACGTATTGGATGGAACAGGCACCCTGATCATCGGGGATGAAGAGTTTTATATGAAAGCACATCAGTCCATCGCTGTCAGGCCAGGCCTGATGAGGGAGTGGCAGAACAGCGGAAACGAAACACTAAAACTGCTGGCCATCAAAACCATGGAGTCGTAATGACCCGGTTTAAAACATTCAGACTGCCCCTGCTGGTATTTCTCTTCACCGTTTCCCTGCTCTCATTTGTCCAGGTAAAAGTGGACAATCCCATGCTCTTGCTTGAACGTTTGATGAAAGGAGGGGGATGGATTGAGATCGCACTCATTGGTTTTTATGGTGCGCTGGTTGCTTACAATATGCAGGATCCCCGAAAGGTCCAGTCCTGGAGAAAATATACCTGGTTTGCCTTTTCCATTCTCTTTTTCTCACAGCTAATCCTGGGATTGTTTGGATTTGATACATTCCTGATGACCGGGAATCTGCACCTGCCTGTTCCCATGATGATCCTTACAGGTCCCGTTTACAGAGGACACTTATCGGTAATGACCATCCTGTTTGTGAGTACAGTCATCCTCTCGGGACCAGCCTGGTGCAGCCACCTCTGCTATTTTGGCGCTATTGATTCTCTGGCTGCAGACGGTAAAACCCGGCAGGGTCCCATCCGCAACAAATGGGCACTGAAGTCCACGGTGATCATCCTGGTGGTAGCAGCTGCAATAATACTCAGGTGGATGAAAGCTCCCGTAATAACCGCTACACTTATGGCAGGCGGTTTCGGGATTACAGGGCTGGGTATCATCCTGTGGATATCCCGAAAAGAAAGACGAATGGTGCAGTGCACTGCCTATTGTCCCATTGGTACCATCGTAAACCTGACCCGGTTCGTGAATCCATTCAGGATGTATATTGACAACAACAGCTGTACCGATTGCATGGTCTGCACCCGTTATTGTAAATACGATGCATTGAATAAGTCTGATATTGCAGCCAGGAAACCGGGACTTACCTGCACCCTGTGCGGTGATTGTGTTTCATCCTGCCATGCCGGTTCCATTAAATACAGGTTCCTGCGGTTTTCACCTGCCACTTCCAGGAATCTCTACCTGTTCATTACCATCTCCCTCCATGCCTCCACCATGGCCCTTGCACGGATGTAAGGTGGATAAACATTTTAATAATCTGTGCGTTATCCTGAGAGTATTTGAAGATTATTCACTATTTTTAGGTAAGATCAATGATCCCCTGTCATGCACCAGATGACCGATTTTTTTAAGAATTCCATCGGAATAAGCCCCGAGAACCAGACCAAGATCCTTTATTCGATCGTTATCATGGTGGTGCTTGGCGCGATGCGGTTTGCCATCCTGAAAATCGTCTGGAGGTTCACTGAAGATCCCAAATCAAGGTATACCTGGAGGCGTTCAGTCTCGTTTACAGTTGGCTTCCTGACGATCATCCTCATAGGCAGTGTCTGGATCAAGGCCATTGGTCAGTTTGGTGCGTTCCTGGGTCTGCTCACGGCAGGCCTTGCCATTGCCCTGAAAGATATGCTGACTAACATCGCAGGCTGGATATTTATTCTTGCACGCAAACCCTTTTCTCTGGGCGACAGGGTTCAGATCGGTGAACATGCAGGAGATGTAATCGATCTCAGACTTTTCCAGTTCACCCTTCTTGAGATCGGTAACTGGGTGGATGCCGATCAGAGCACCGGCAGGATCATCCACATTCCCAACGGGACGGTATTCACCCAAACCCAGGCCAATTACAGTGCAGGGTTCAGATTTATCTGGAATGAAATGCCCGTTCTGGTTACCTTCGAGAGCAACTGGAGAATGGCCAGGGATCTTCTGCAAAACATCGTCAGCGAACATACAGAAAATCTGTCTGCTGATGCGGAAAGAAAGATCATTGAAGCCAGCAAAAAATACATGATCTTTTACCAGTACCTGACCCCCATTGTTTATACATCTGTAAAGGAGAGCGGTATCCTGCTGACCATGAGATACATTTGCGATGCTCGCAAGCGCCGGGTCACCGAACATGAGATCTGGGAGGATGTACTCAGGGCATTTGCAAAAAGAAAAGATATTGAATTCGCTTACCCCACCCAGCGCTTTTACACCCGGCCGGCCGAAAAGGATGATTCACCCCTTTAGTCCTGAATGCACAATCATTGAAAATCATAAACGTTTGTTAAACATGCCTTTATCTGCGCGGTGGCTCAGATAATGTCGTAACTTGATGTACGATAATAACTTATATTCATCTAAATCCAGCACAATGAAATCAGTAATGAAAATTTTATCTTTTCTGCTACTGGCAGCGCTTCCCTGTACTCTTCTGGCTCAGAATACAACGCTTGTAATCGAGTATATGAAAGTCACTCAGGAATCTGAGAGCACCTATCTGGAGGTGGAGAAGGCCTGGAAAAAGATCCATCAAAAAAGGATTGAGGATGGTCTGTCAGTAGGCTGGCAATTGTGGAGAAACCGCTATGCAGGCTACGGAGATGAATTCCAGTACGTCACCATTCACTGGTACAAAGATTGGGCCCACTCATTCACTCCTAACCCGGAGGGTTTTTACGATGAATTCTGGAATGGGGAGGATGCTGAGATCCTTGCAAAGACATTAGATTCAAGGGTCCTGGTTGCCACAGATGTGGTTCATGAGGTACTCTCGGCTGAAAACAACGGACCAGTAAAGTACATCGTGATAAACCACATGAAGGTGAAACCAGGCCAGGAATCTGAGTATGTGAAGATGGAAGAGGATATTTTCAAGCCCCTTCATGAAGAGGCCATTAAGCGGGGGTATAAAGCCCACTGGGGTGTCTGGTCATTCTGGCCCTTCAAGGAAGGACAGGCCACATACACAGCCGTCGATGGTTTCAATACTGTGGAGCAACTGACTGGAGGAGTGGGAGAGGATCTTCTCCCCATAGTGCATCCCGATAAAAGCTGGGACGAAGTCTCCGAAAAAGTAAATGAAACCAGAAAATTAGTCAGCGCAGAGATCTGGGAACTGGTCGATTTCGTATTTCCTGAGTAACCACTCGACCAATTGACTAACTCTTAATGCGTTTTTGTCATGGAGGAAGGAACGGCTATAATAAAGTCCGCCTTCCCCATGGATCCCTCTTCCAGTTCATCCGGTACATCCTGAGAGACTGTGGAGATTGTGACGATCTTGAGCTTCTGGTTGTTCCGGTGCAGGAACCAGTTCATGCTCTCAAAATGATCGGAATGGTAAGCCCCGTTATAGTGGATGAACAATCTCCCCGGCTTCCAGTTCTCCTGAATAAAATGTGTCATGGTAGCATCCTTGACAGCCTGTGCATCGGCCAGGTTGATACTGCCCGGACGACCGGTCATTTCTCCACCATGGATCAGCCGATTGTAGCAATTGAGCGATGTATCATATTTTATGGGAAGCGGGGCAATGAATGCTTCTGCCTCCTCACTCAGGCTATCCAGCACTGAGATACCCTGCTTGAGCACCGAATTGGCATATCGCCTGGGTATGTTGGTTGCAACGAACATCAGGTCATGTTCCTTTGCAAACAGGACCAGCGGTTTGTAATCCGTCTTATAATTCTTCCATAACCTGGCTTCCTCCTCGAATTTTGCTTCAGAGATCAATCCGGACATGTACTCATCCATGATCAGCTGATTGTCAGCCTCGAACATTTCGGCTCCAAGGACCAGGTCTTCACCCCTGTTGTCATGCAGGTCCCTTGTTAGTTCAAGCTGAAGCCAGTGGGCAATGGGATTGTTATGAAGCTCGCCGAATAGCACAACATCTGCCCCGGAGGCAGCTTCCACCATTTTTTCATACTTCACCTTTTTCCCATCCTCCCTGAAAAGTACATATGCCGGTTTCTGGGCAAATAGAGACAATGGAAAGGAGATGAGAATAACAACCATGAGCCAACTGTGAATATTTTTCATTACCGGATATTTTATGTTCAAAATGTATATTTGTCCAGCAATATGGCATTGAACAGCAATTTATATGAGGCCTGGGTAGATGCCCTGAATTGCGGATTGAAACCGTAGAACACAAACTGACCTTTCCCCTTCTTCATCCAGATCATAGCAGCCCTGTTGCCCATCTTTTCGTCTTTTGCGCTGTACCCGCTCATTAACACATCCTTTTCAGGATATGTACCGATCACACGCCGGTCCATATCAAATATGGGGACCGAGGTCCGGAAAACCGGACGCCCACGTGAGAAGACACCGATGCTGCCTGGCATTCCCAGAGTCAGCGGGTGGTCTTCAAGCACATTCACCTTGACAAGGCTTCCGGGGACATAAAGACCATCTTTGGCCAGATTGGATGAGATATCCCGGAATGGAAGCTGAAATTCCTCCTCGGAATCCTTCCCTTTGATTTTCAGTATTCCTTCAAAAAGATTTGTGGACCTTCCCCACGCAATGACGATCCCTCCCTTATCGCTGAAGGTCATCAGATTTTCAAATCCCTTTTTATCCATTCCTTTTATATAATCGGGATGATAACTTCCCATATAATATGAATCTCCTGACTTCCTTTTACCGGTCATCAGGATGGATTTGTCAGTATCCGGTATGATGATCACATCAAACTTCCCTGCAAGAGAGGTTTCCGGGAACTGATCGGGATGCAATACTGTGAATGGAATGTGGTAGGTATCAAACAGGTACCTGGTCCAACCCGCATCCATGTCATGAAAATAGGTCTCCACCAGGGCAATACGGGGCATTTCCAGCGGATCGGCATTCAGCGCCCGTTTGTTGGAAATTAAACCAGGCTGAAAGGGAACCTCATCCAGCACTGCATCCCAGCCGCTCTTTTTTCTTGAATCATAGTAAACGATAAAACTTCCATGTTCAAACTTCTCTGCTTTCAACTCAACATCCACATTGAGTCGTTCCACCCTCAGACCCTCTTCCAATGCCTTGAATACCGCCCTGAATGATTCATTGCTTGCAACCGGTAACACCATGGCATGTACTTCCATGTCAATGGGATTCGAAAGGTCGTATTCCCCATCGATCAGACTAAGCTTACCTTCAAGCTCCTTGCTGCGGGTGTCGATTTCATGGGACGTAACATACCTGTGAAGTGGCAACGACCAGCTGGTGATATCATAGGGTTTGATAAGCTCTCCGCCGGGTGTGTAATGACGTTCCGGGAATTCCTGAGTCTCCATAACTTCTTTGATAAAAGCCCTGTACGGCTGAGCCAGGGGAATGACCACATCGCCCGATTTAAAAAGTTTTCCTTCCAGTACAAGTTCTTCGGTCAGTTCGTACACCTCCACACCATGCTCCTTCATCAGGTTGACCAGGTTAACCAGCTCACCCACATCGTGCTGATGTTCAGGCATGATATAATAATACGGGGCTTCTGTTCTTCCTTTCTCCACCTGATCCCTGCACATTCTGTTCCTGAAGTTCAGGATATCCTCCCTGTAAAGAGAAGCCGTCTTGATGATCGACATGGTGGAAACCACCTCATATTCAACGATGTCACCCAGGTGCCACCATCCACCCTCCCAGGGTAGAAGCATGTTGATGCTTTTCTTGTATTCCGATAATCCTTTGCCGTGTACAGACAGCTCGGTGGGCTCAATAAAGATGGGAGTAGCCGTTTGGGTGCTGGCTGCCTCGGTAAGGAATCCGATCACATTCTTCCAGATACAGGTTTCGGTGGATCCGGGCCAGTAATCATCAAAGAGGTAATGCTGAGATACCCCGGCCAGGCCCTCGGCTGTCATGTCGGTGGCCATGTGCTGTCCGAATATCCCCCCCCAGTGAAAAACTCCAGCCGGTACATTTTCTGCAACGGGATCATGATTGGGTGGGACAAAATACCGTGTTCCTGTAGATCCCATCTGGTGTTTTTCTACCAACACCTGGGGAAACCAGATTTGGCTATATATGCGGGAAATGGCCCTGTTATCAGCCTGGGTAAGGATCACAAAATCGCGGTTATTGTCATGTCCCACATATTTGTGATACACCTGCGGCAGAGATGCACCCTCATACTTGGTCCCCACGTGTTTCTTATAATTCTCCACGATCATGTTCATCCCATCGGGATTGTGACAGGGAACCATCATATAGACCATATTGTCGAGCCATTCCAGCTTTTTCTTATCGGTTGTGGTGGCAAGGTCATATGCAATGAGGGGTGCCGATTGGGAAGGACCCACCTCCCCGGAATGCATGGAGAGGGTAGCCAGCACGAAAACCTTTCCGACACTTGTCATCTTTTCAAGTTTAGCCTTACCAAGTTTTGCATTCAGCGCCAGCTCCCTGTTAATAACCTTAAGGGTATCCAGGTTATTGACATTCTCTTCACTGGAGATAAATGCAATATACATAGGCCTTCCCATAGGTGAAGTCCCTATTTCCTCCAGCTTGACACGGGGAGATTCTTTATCCAGTTCCTGGAGGTACCCGATCAACTGCTCGTAGGTAAACAGGTTCCGGTCCGACCCAGGTTCAAATCCAAAATAATCTGCTGGTTTTGTATATAATCCACTCTGTGCCACTAAACCCATCAGGGAAAACAGCATCGCTGCGACAAATAGTGTTCGTTTCATGTGTTAATAATTTATTCTCTGACAGTGCATCCGCCCCTAATCTATCCAGATTGTTTTAATGTTTACAAATTCCCGGATACCTTCCACAGAAAGCTCTCTGCCATATCCCGAGTTCTTCACCCCTCCAAAGGGTAACCTGGGATCCGATTTTACCATGGCATTGATAAACACCGCCCCCTCATCAGCCCCTGCTATAAATAATTGAGCTGAACTTTCAGATTGGGTAAAAACCTGAAGGCCCAGGCCGAACCTGGACTGGTTGGACAGCTCCAGTGCATGCTCTGGCGAGTCTGCCTCCAGAACGGCAAAAACCGGTCCGAATACCTCTTCATCAAACACCCGCATCCCGGGCTGCACACCTGTGATGATGGTGGGCTCATAAAAAGCACCATTTCGGTGACCACCGGTAATCAATTTCGCACCCTTCTCCACCGAGTCTTTTACCTGCTTCTCCACCTCCTCTGCCTGCTTTACTGATGAAAGCGGGCCAATATCAGTCTCCTCCTCCATGGGATCTCCAACCACAAGTTGTCCGACACGTTTCATAAGTTGAGGAACAAAGTCTTCAGCGATCCACGATTCCAGGATAAAACGTTTAGCTGCAATGCAGCTCTGTCCCGCGTTTTGCAATCTTGCCGACAGGGCAATATTCAGAGCCAGCTCCTGGTTTGCATCATTTAATACTACAAATGCATTGTTCCCACCCAGCTCCAGTACACACTTTTTCAGGTGTCTGCCAGCCTCTGATGCTACCGCAATGCCGGCTGTTTCACTTCCTGTTAGTGTTATCGCTTTGATGTATTCATGAGCCACCACGCCGGCGACACGGTCTGAACTGATGGCCAGGTTCTGAAAAACGCCCACTTCGCTCCCCGCTTTTGTGAAGATCTCCTCGATGGCCTGGGCACAACCCTGTACATTGGATGCATGCTTCAACAGCGCCGTATTGCCAGCCATCAGGGAGGGAGCCGCAAACCGGAATACCTGCCAGAATGGGAAATTCCAGGGCATGATGGCCAGGATTGGTCCGAGTGGCTGGTAAATTACCTGGCTTTCTTCCGCTTCAGTTTCCACAATCCTCCTCTCCAGGAATTCCTCTGCATGTTCAGCGTAAAACTCACAAACCCATGCACATTTCCTGACCTCAGCCTCTGCTTCATTCACCGGCTTACCCATTTCCCGGGTAATCAATTCTGCAAATTCCCTGCTGCGGTCCCTGAGGATGGAACCAACCCGCATCATCAGCTGTTCCCTGTATTTAAAAGATGTGTTTCTGAAGGTCTTAAAGGCTGTCCTTGCCCTTCCCAAAAGCACCACCAGGTTCATATCGGTAACCTGAGGATAATTCACGATCCTGGAGGGGTTATACGGATTGACACTCTTAAGAACAGACATGTTTGATTTACCTTAACTTTTTCGGAATACGCAATTTAGGAGAATCGAGGGGATTATCAAAACATCCTCAGTTTTTCATAGATAAGTATATTATATGCCCCTGCGCTCTTTTTGCCAGGGGGCATATATTTTTGTAATTTCAATGACGTGAAATTCCCCGTTTAATAGATGGAACCAGTTCGAGCACAAGAACGGATCAACTCGGTGGATGTCCTCAGGGGTGTTGCACTTCTCGGTATCCTGTTGATGAATGTGGTGAGTCTTTCCCTGCCCGATCCTGCATACTGGGATCCATCCGGACATGGTGGAGACTCCGGATGGAACCTGCGGATCTTCTTCATCAACAACCTGCTGATCGAAGGGACCATGCGGGGCATCTTCAGCATGCTGTTTGGAGCAGGAGTGATCCTGTTTACGGCTGTCAAAGAGGAGAAAGGCGGTGGACTGGAAATTGCGAATGCCTGGTACCGGAGGACCATCTGGCTCATCCTGTTTGGCATCATTCATGCTTATTTCCTCATCTTTCCGGGTGAAGTCCTCTTTTATTACGGTATTGTAGGCCTTTTCCTGTTCCCGGTCAGGAAAGTCCCTCCTGCAAGGCTGGTCCTATTCTCCGCTTTCCTTATAATGGTTCTGGTGTTGATCAAAATAGCTGATTACCATGATGTTAAAAGAATCTATGAGGAAACTATTGTTGCAGAAGAAATGCTTGCCGGTGGGGAAGAGATCACGGCAGACCAGTACGAAAGCATGAACACATGGTATTATAAACTGGCCTCCTATAAACCGGATGCCGCATCCAGGGAACGGGTCATCTCATCCATGCGTTCGGGATACTTCCCGGCATTCAAAACCATGGCTCCCTATGTCCGTTTCATGCAGACAGAATACTTTTACCGAAACGGGTTCCTGGATGCACTGAGCATGATGCTGCTTGGCATGGCCCTTTTCAGGTGGCGGATCTTTCATGGCGAAAAGAAGTACCGGTTCTACGGCCTGATGGTACTGCTGGGATATGGAATCGGCATCCCTGTGAACTGGTACGAAACAACAACATATATCCAGTCGCAATTTGATCTCATCACATACTTCCGGCTCAATCAAACCTATGACCTTGGCAGGCTTACTCTGACAATGGGTCATGTGGGTCTCATTATGATCTGTATCAAACTGAACTTCCTGAAGGTACTGAAACGGGCCATTGCAGCTGTGGGAAGGATGGCACTCACCAACTATGTGATGCATTCGTTCATTGCTACCATCGTTTTCATCGCATTCAGGCAGTATGGGCAGTGGCAGCGTTATGAGCTGTACTACCTGGTTGCAGGCATCTGGCTATTCCAGCTCATTTTCAGTCCCCTCTGGCTAAAGTATTTCAGATTCGGACCACTTGAATGGATCTGGCGCCGGCTTACCTACGGACGCGCATTTTTACTTTCGCATTAAAATGATATTTTTACCCGCTGTAACCAACCCTTGATTTCCATGTTCAGGATAATCGGTCTATTTCTGCTCATCCTGGTGGTTCTTTCCTCCTGTACATCCGGAACAGACACGCAAAGCCAGAATGAAATCGCGGAGAATGTGTCAACAATAGCTTTAAGCGATACCCTGGCCACTCCCATGGCCAGCTCACTCTATTACAACCTGTACCAACTCTCAAACGACCATGTCCTCCTGGGCCACCAGGATGCGCTGGCCTATGGTATGGGCTGGAAAGGCGATGAATTCCGGACCGATATCCATGATGTATCCGGAGATCATCCGGCAGTGTTTGGATGGGACCTGGGACACATGGGTGATACTGAAAATATTGACGGAGTACCCTTCAGCGAGATGAAGCAGTGGGCCATCTCAGCTTTTAATAATGGAGGGATCAACACTTACAGCTGGCACATGCGGAATTATGCATCGGGAGGAAGTAGCTGGGACATTGCTCCCTGCGTGGACGCAGTGCTTCCCGGGGGGAGTGCACACGAAACCTACCTGGAAAAACTGGATCTGGCTGCTGAATTCTTCTCCAGCCTGAAAACCAACGACGGGCTCCCCATACCTGTGATCTTCCGCCCGTTCCATGAGATGAATGGCGGATGGTTCTGGTGGGGCACCAAATCCTGTACTCCCGACAGCTATATAGAACTGTTCCGATTCACAATTGATTATCTCAGAAATGAGAAACAGCTTCATCACCTGATCATTGCATATTCTACAGACCTTTTTACTTCAACCCAGGAGTATATGACCTTTTACCCGGGCGACGACTATGTGGATGTGATGGGATTTGACGATTACAAAGGACTCAATAGAAAAGAAGCGACTCATCAGACTGTATTCATGCTGGAAACACTGGACTCCCTGTCCACTGCCCATGCGAAACTCATGACCATTTCTGAAACCGGACTGGAAGCCATTCCCAACCCGGTATGGTTTACCGATGTTGTGTTGTCTACCCTGAAGACCAACACCTCAACCCGGAAAGCAGCATGGATCCTGTTCTGGCGAAACGGCCGGCCGGACCATTTCTATGCCCCCTACCCGGGACATACCAGCGCTCCGGATTTTATCAAATTTATGAATGACAGCCTGATGTTATCACTTTCAGAACTACCCGATCTTTACATCCAATAACTCTGCTTAAGCCTACACATGAAACTTACCCCCATCGACATCCTTATCATCTGTGCCTACCTCGCATCGACCATTGTGATAGGCCTGTTACTAAAGAAACGTGCGCAAAAAGACAAAACTGCCTACATGCTGGGCGGCAACAAGCTCCCCTGGTACATGCTGGGACTCAGCAATGCCTCCGGAATGTTTGATATCTCCGGAACCATGTGGCTGGTTACACTGGCTTTTGTATATGGTTTAAAAAGCATCTGGATACCCTGGCTATGGCCTGTGTTTAACCAGATCTTTCTCATGGTATTCCTATCCATATGGCTGCGCCGCTCCAATGCCACCACAGGAGCCGAGTGGATCGGAACCAGATTTGGTTCAGGGAAGGACGGGAAGCTTTCACATGGGGTCGTCATCGTATTTGCACTGATCAGCTGCCTTGGGTTTCTTGCCTACGGATTCATCGGCCTGGGTAAATTTGTGGAGATCTTTATCCCCTGGGAAATAGTCTCCCCCTACATTCCTTTTGAGGTGGCTCCCCAATATGTAGCCCATATGTATGGGATCGTCTTTACCCTATTCGCCATGTTCTATGCCATCCTTGGCGGAATGACCAGCATCGTTTGGGCAGATGTGATCCAGTATACCATCATGACCATCTCTGCCATTGTCATTGGCGTCATTGCAATGAATGCCCTGTCTGTCCACCCCTTGAATGTACCCGATGGCTGGATGAATCCCTTTTTCGGAGTCAGGCTGGATATGAACTGGACAGGGATCATTGATGAAGTGAATGACAAGATTGCCAGCGACGGGTATTCCCTGTTCAGTATCTTCTTTTCCATGATGCTTTTCAAAGGGATCCTGGTAAGTGCTGCTGGTCCGGCTCCCAACTATGACATGCAGAAGATCCTCTCCACCAAATCTCCCAAAGATGCCGCCAAGATGTCCGGATTTGTTTCTGTGGTGCTGATGCCAACAAGGTATTTCATGATCACCGGATTTGCGGTACTGGGACTGGTGTTCTATGACCAGCTCGACCTGATGGTGGGTGGCAGAATCGATTTTGAACAGATCCTTCCTTCGGCCATCAGTCAGTTCGTACCGGTCGGGATGATGGGACTGCTCCTGGCCGGATTGCTGGCAGCATTCATGTCGACCTTTGCGGGCACACTGAATGCAGCCCAGGCCTACATTGTCAATGATGTCTATATCAAGTACATTAAACCCAATGCTTCCAGGAAACAGGTAAGCCGTACCAATTACATCTCCGGGATCGTAGTGGTGGCCATCAGTATTGTATTTGGGATCTTTGCCCTGGATGTGAACAGCATCCTTCAATGGATCGTCTCCGCCCTCTGGGGCAGTTATATGGCTGCCAATATTTTGAAATGGTACTGGTGGCGGTTCAACGGTTCGGGATTTTTCTGGGGCATGGTTTCAGGGATCATCCCGGCCCTCATCTTCCCATCCGTTTTCGATACACTCGATCTCTACTATTTCCCCCTCATTCTTGTGATCTCTCTGGCCGGATGTCTGATCGGCACCTATACCTCACCTCCAACGGATGAAGAGACTTTAAAGAACTTCTATAAGAATGTCAGACCTTGGGGCTTCTGGAAACCCATCCACGATAAGGTGGTTGCCGAAGATCCCAGCTTCAGAAAAAATGCCGACTTCAGGAGGGATATGTTCAACATCCTGGTAGGCATCATTGCCCAGACCGCCCTAGTCATTTTCCCCATCTATATTGTTCTGAAAAAAATGTTACCACTAAGTATCTCCATCGCTATTATCGTGGTTTGTTTTATCATTATGAAGAAGACGTGGTGGGACAGGCTGCCGGATGAGAGGCCGGCCGCAAAATGATCACAGGTCAGTTCAGGAGACTGAAGAAAGAACTTGAACAGGAGTTGGAATCGAACATCCTGTCATTCTGGATGAAGTATACCCCGGATCACGCATATGGGGGATTTCACGGTCATGTCACACACTTTAACCAGACCCTGGAGAAAGCGAACAAAGGGGCCATCATGAATGCGCGCATTCTCTGGACCTTTGCTGCCGCATACAGGATGTACGGGGAACAGGCCTACCTGGAAACGGCCGAAAGGGCCTACCAATATATCCAGGACTATTTTATGGACAGGGAACTTGGCGGTGTTTTCTGGGAACTCGACTATAAAGGAGAAGTTGCCAACTCGCGGAAGCAGATCTACGCCATAGCCTTTGTGATCTACGCCATGACAGAGTACCGGCAGGCCTGCGGGAATGAACAGGCGCTTAAAACGGCCATTACACTGTTTGAAGAGATCGAAGCCCATGCTCTGGACCCGGAAAGAAATGGGTATACCGAGGCCCTGGCGAGGGACTGGACACCTGTCGCTGATCTTCGACTCAGTGAAAAAGATGACAATGAGAGCAAAACCATGAATACCCACCTCCATATCCTGGAGGCCTATACAAACCTTTACAGGGTATGGAAAGACCACCGGCTGGAACGTGCCCTGAAAAATATCATTGTTCTCTTTATCGAAAAATTTGTTGACCCGGAGACACATCACCTGAATCTCTTTTTTGATGACGACTGGAACCTGAAATCATCTTTAATTTCTTACGGGCACGATATTGAATGCTCCTGGTTGCTTCACGAAGCAGCAGAAGTTCTGGGACAGTCGGATCTGATTGAGAAAACCGAACAGGTAGCTGTGAACATGGCCCGTAAGAATTTTATGGGTCTGGACAGTGACCATGGCCTGTTCTATGAGCTATTTCCCCTGGAAAACAGGCTTGATACGGATAAGCACTGGTGGCCACAAGCAGAAGCGATGGTGGGCTATTTCAACGCATTCCAGCTGTCGGGCGATGAAGAATTCGCCCGGAAAACCATCAATAGCTGGAAGTTTATTCAGGATAAGATCATTGACCGTAAATACGGTGAATGGTACTGGAGCGTGAACAGGGAAGGCAAGCCCAATACAGAAAAAGAAAAAGCCGGTTTCTGGAAATGCCCCTACCACAATGGCCGGGCCTGCATGGAATTGAGCCGCAGAATTGAATCCTGCTAGCGCAAAATAATAAAAAAAAAAGAATAAGATGAAAGAGAAATTGTTTCAGGAACGCATGGACACCATCAGAAAGAAACATGAGGCGTTGATATCAAGAAAAAATGAGCAACTTTTCAGCGTGAACGGGATCTTCAACCGGTACAAAAATCCAATTTTGACCCGGGACCATTTTCCCTTGGAGTGGCGTTTTGACTTTAATCCGGAAACCAATCCATACTTTATGGAACGGATCGGATTCAATGCGGCCATGAATTCCGGCGCCATCAAGTGGAACGGGAAATATCTGGTGGCAGTGAGAGGTGAAGGAAATGATCGGAAATCATTTTTTGCCATCGCGGAGAGCCCTAACGGAATAGATAATTTCAGATTCTGGGAGCGACCCCTTACCATGCCCGAAACCGAAGATCCCGATACCAATGTTTATGATTTGCGGTTAACCCAACATGAGGATGGACATATATACGGAGTATTCTGTACAGAGAGAAAAGATCCGGATGCTCCTGCAGGGGATACCAGCAGCGCGCTGGCTGCTGCCGGCATCGCCCGGACCAAAGACCTGGTGGAGTGGGAACGTTTGCCCGACCTGATCACCTATGGAGGACAGCAAAGGAACGTAGTACTTCATCCAGAATTTATTGACGGAAAGTATGCATTTTATACCCGTCCCCAGGATGGTTTTATCGATACCGGAAAAGGAGGAGGTATCGCCTTCGGATTGTCAGAATCAATGATCAATGCCGAAGTGAAGGAAGAGAATATCATGGATCCAAAGAGGTACCATACCATTTATGAGTTAAAGAACGGGCAGGGTCCTGTACCCATAAAAACGGACAAGGGCTGGCTGAACCTTGCCCACGGTGTCCGCAATTGCGCTGCGGGTTTGAGGTACACCCTGTATATGTTTATGACTGCACTGGATGATCCCTCAAAGGTGATCCATAAACCCAGTGGACTTTTCATGGGACCCTTACAGGACGAACGTGTGGGCGATGTATCCAATGTACTCTTTACCAATGGGTGGATCGCTGATGAGGATGGCAAGGTATTCATCTACTATGCTTCCTCCGATACACGCATGCATGTGGCCACTTCCACCATCGAACAGTTGGTGGATTACTGCATCAATACCCCTGAGGACCAACTTCGGTCAGCCGCTTCCGTACAGGCTATTAACCAGTTGATTAATAAAAACAAGGCGCTCTAACCAAGGGACTGCAAAGCAAAAGAGTTGCTACCCCATAACCACCTTCACCTCCTGGGTGCTTCCTTCTTCACAGATAGGGACCAGTGAACCGGATAACCTCTCGCCATTCAGAAGAACCGCCTTCACGCCTTTTGAAACGTGATCGGGATTCGAGACCTCGATATGGTATGTGACGCCTCTGAATTTCCGGGTCACACGGTACCCTCCCCATTGCTCCGGAATAACAGGATCAATGAGCAAACCATCAAAATCAGGTCTGATGCCAAGAATGTACTGGGAAATGGCATAGAAATTCCATGCAGCCGTTCCGGTTAACCAGCTGTTTTTGGCCTCACCGGGTTTATGGGCATCTTTGCCTGCAATCATCTGGGAATAGACATAAGGTTCCGTTTTATGAAGGTCACTGATCTCTTCCAGGTAAGTCGGACAGATCTTCCTGAAGTACTGCCATGCGGCATTCCCGTTTCCGGTGAGTGTTTCAGCGATCATGATCCATGGATTATTATGGCAAAAGATCCCTGCATTTTCCTTATAGCCTTCCGGGTAGGAACTGATCTCCCCGTATTTAACAATATATGTTGTAAAAGCAGGATTGTTCAGAACGATCCCATATTCACAATCCAGGCGTTCGTTCACAGCATCAAGTGTTTTCCTGGCGCGACCATCATCAAGACCGATGCCGGCCATAATACACATGCCCTGGGATTCAATGAAGATCTTTCCCTCCTCACACTCCTTACTCCCCACCTTTTCCCCAAAATGGTCATAGGCCCGGATGAACCATTCGCCATCCCATCCATGCAGGTCAACCACCTTTTTCATTGCTGCTATATGCCCGGCAGCCTTATCTGCTTCATTATTCTTACCCAGCTTCCTGCAGAGCCGTTCAAATGCACCCCCATAGAGCACAAACATCCCTGCGATAAATACCGACTCAGCCACGCCCCCTTCCCTGTTCTCTGTGGTTTGGAATGACTCTCCGGGAGTTTCCGAAAAACAGTTCAGGTTCAGACAATCGTTCCAGTCGGCCCGTCCTATGAGCGGCAGTCCGTGGGGTCCCAGGGTATTAACCACGTGATAGAACGACCTTTTTAAGTGCTCGAACAGGGAGGCTTTTTTGGATTCATCGTTATCAAACGGAACCATTTCATCCAGAATGCTCCAGTCACCCGTCTCCCTGATATACTCATCTGTTGAAAGAATCAGCCAGAGCGGATCATCATTAAAATTACTACCCACTGCATCGTTGCCCTTTTTGGTCAGAGGCTGGTACTGGTGATAGGCTCCCCCGTCCTCAAACTGGGTGGATGCAATGTCAATGATGCGTTCCCTGGCCCGCCCGGGAACCTGGTGAACAAATCCGATCAGGTCCTGATTGGAATCCCTGAATCCCATGCCGCGTCCAATCCCCGATTCAAAGAAGGAAGCGCTGCGGCTAAAATTGAAGGTCACCATGCACTGGTACTGGTTCCAGATATTCACCGCCCTGTTCAGTTCCTCTTCCGGATGCTCAAGCTGGTAGACCGATAACAGTTCATCCCAGAATTTACCCAGTTCGGTGAAAGCCCTGTCCACATCACCGGCTGACCTGAACATGCTGATCATTTCCTCTGCGGGTTCCTTATTGATCACCTGGTGCGCAGCGAATTTCTCTTTTACAGGAACTTCCACGTAACCCAGAACAAAAACCAGTTGTTTTTCCTCACCCGGTTCCAGTTCGATCTTCAGATGATGCGACGCAACGGGCGACCACCCATGGGCATGTGAATTGCGTGACTGGCACTCCATTACCGCATCGGGAGCATCAAATCCATTGTACAATCCCAGGAAGGCTTCACGGTCGGTATCCAGACCCTCCAGATCTTCATTGACAGTATAGAAAGCGTAGTGGTCGCGACGCTCACGGAACTCCGTTTTATGGTAAATGGTGGAGCCAACGATCTCAACCTCCCCGGTAGAGAAATTCCGCTGGAAGTTGGATGCATCATCCAGTGCATCCCACAGGCTCCATTCTACAAATGAAAAAAGCGAGAATGAACGCTTCCTGTCACTATTGTTCTTAAGTTTTACCCGCTGAACCTCTCCCTGATAACCAATGGGCACCATATAGAGAACCTCTGCTTCCAGCCCGTCTACCTCACCTGTGATTACACTATATCCCAGGCCATGCCGGCATTCATATCGATCGAGAGGGGTTTTTACCGGTTTCCACCCGGGCGACCACACCTTCCCGTTCTCATTGATATAAAAATATTTGCCCCCATCATCCACAGGTACATTGTTATACCTGTACCGGGTTATCCGTCTTAAGCGGGCATCTTTATAGAAACTATATCCCCCTGCCGTGTTGGTAATGATGGAATAAAAATCCTCGCAACCCAGGTAATTGATCCATGGGTAAGGTGTTCTGGGATTGGTAATTATATATTCTCTCCTGCTATCATTAAAATATCCGAATTTCATTTCATGGAAGATTTTTATGTATTTGCTCAATTAGCAGTCATAAATATACTATAAATCAACATTGAAGATTATCTTGCAGTTACAAATTGAGCTGATGTCGAAACATGAGGCATACCTGAAACTTGCCATCGATGAGGCATCCGTGGGAATAAAGGCCGGAGAGGGAGGTCCCTTTGGAGCGCTTATTGTTAAGGATGGGAAAATCATTGGAAAAGGTCACAACACCGTATTGAAATCACATGATCCTACCGCTCATGCTGAAGTCAATGCCATCCGAAATGCATGCAGAAACGTGAAAGAGCATCACCTGACCGATGCGGTCATCTACAGCAATTTTGAACCTTGTCCCATGTGCCTGGCGGCCATATACTGGGCCGATATCCGCACCCTTTACTTCTGTGCGGGGCACGATGAAGCAGAAAAAATCGGGTTTATGGACAAAATCCTTTATGAAGAGATCTCATTACCCATGGAGAAACGGAAGATGAAATCTGCACGGATTGTCCTGCAGGAAATGGCCAGCCTCCTGGATGAATGGAACAGGATGGATAGGAAAATCCTCTACTAATCTTTCCCTATTTTATTGGAATTAAGCAATCATCTGCTATTTTTATGATCTGATTCTACCGGATTTAATTAAACTAATACATATGAACCGAAGAGATTTCATAGGAAAAACAGCACTCGGTGCAGGCGCTGTCACCGTTATCCCGAGGCATGTCATGGGAGGCCCGGGATATCTTTCTCCCGGGGACAGGATCACCCTTGGATTTATCGGCGTTGGGAAACAGAGTCTTGGATTAATGAACAGTATCAATGGCTGTGCGGAGACCATTATTCTTGCTGCAAGCGACGTGGATCAGAAGAAACTGGCACGGTTCAAAAATAAAGCAGAAATAGCCAATACCGAAAAATTAAATGGTGGAACCCAGCTGGTAGACACTTATGAAAACTACCGGGAACTTCTTGAAAGAAAAGATATTGATGCCGTGGTAATCGTCGCGCCCGACCACTGGCATGCCATGATGGCTGTGGATGCCGCCAGGGCCGGAAAAGATATTTATTGCGAAAAACCCATGGCACTCACCGTGGCAGAGGGAAGGGCCATGGTTGCGGTCACCAGGAAATACGACCGCATATTTCAGACAGGTAACATGCAACGTTCCTGGAGAGATTTTAGACATGCATGTGAGATGGTGTATAATGGTTACATCGGCGAGGTAAAAGAGATCAATGTAAGTGTGGGTGATCCTGTGATGGCTTGTGAGCTACCTGAAGAACCGGTTCCCGATTATCTGAACTGGGACTTATGGGTTGGTCCTTCCATGTACAGGAACTACAACCAGATCCTGTCCCCACCTATAGAAATCACTGACTGGCCCATGTGGAGGCTGTACCGTGACTTTGGCGGCGGGGCGATTACAGACTGGGGTGCACATATGTTTGATATCGGTCAGTGGGCACTGGGCATGGACAATTCCGGACCCATTGAGTTTATCCCTCCTGAAAAAAGGGCGAAAAGGGGCCTTCAAATGAAATATGCCAATGGTGTAGTGATGAATCATAAGGATTGGGGAGATTCAAACGCCGTTCAGTTCCTGGGTACAGAAGGAAAGATCGAAGTGAGCCGGAGTTTTTACCGTTCGGACATTGAAGGTCTCACGGAGAATGAACTGAAAGGCAGTGATAAAGCCCTGTATCGCAGCGATGATCACTATCAGAATTGGATTGATGGTATAAAAAACCGTATCCGCCCCGTATCGGATGTGGAAACCGGGCACAGGACAGCCTCATTATGCAACATTGTGAACATCGCGTATGATTTGGAAAGACCCCTGAAATGGGCACCTGCGCACGAGAAGTTCATCGATGATGATGATGCTAACCGCATGCTTACAAGATCATTCCGGGGAGAATGGGATTTCAATGATTTTTAATGATGCTCGCTAATTCTAACATTTTTGGACAGGTCCCGTATAATATTTCATAAATTACCCATATGAAACGGGTATGGATACCCTGCATACTGTTCCTTTTCTTCCTGCCGTTCAATGCGGCCGGTCAGAGTTGTGCCATCCTGTCCAAAGCCAATTCGATTGTCCCGGACCAGTTTTGTTCACCTGTTGAAGTAGATTGGGATGTTACCTATGTGGGTGTGAACAATGCAGGCACTACCGTTGAGATCCATTATGACTGGGACGACGGGTCGGAGGAGACGATCACTGCCACAGAAAGTCCTGCAGGCACTTTTGCTACAACTGCAACTCATACCTACACTTCACAGGATGACAGGTGTAACTATCATCCCATAGCCACCCTCATAGTGGATGGAGTAACCTGTACCTCCTCCTCACAGGAACAGATTGTCACCATCTGGGACGATGAGGACTCAAATGGCGGTGAAGTGAATGCCGAACCCGATGTGTTTCCCATCTGTATAGGTAACGGAGCAACCATGCAGTTTGATGACGGTTCACTTTATAATTGTGTTCCGCCACAGGAGAACGATGTTCCCAATGAGACTACCCGCTGGTTCCAGTGGATTTACGGTACCAGCAACAACATGTCGGGTACAGCAGTCAAAGTCGACGGTATTGTAAGGACCTACCCTTTTGAAGGACCGATGGACTCCCTTCCCGGCCCTCCGGCAAAGGTCTGGGGGCCCAATTCAAAAAGCCTTCCGATCACCGTGGGTGATGATAATCAAATTGGAGAGGAATTTGAAGTGGAACTGAGGTACTGGAATTATTGCAAACCCTATCCGGGCCCATATGTATATGACCGGTCTGTGATCCGTATTGTGGATCTTCCCGATGCCACCATCACGCCGGTTGACACACTCTGTGAATTCAACAACAGCATTTTACTATCAGCTGCAACCGGAGGAGGAACCTGGAGTGGTAATGGGATCATCAATGCAGTCACCGGAGAATTCGCACCCTATGTGGCCAGACCCGGAACCCATGAAATCAAATATGAAATCACAGATGGGAACTTATGTACAGATGTTGATTCAATAGATATCTTTGTAAGAGATGCCCCGGATGGCTCAATCACACCCGTTGATCCATTCTGTATTTATGATGCACCTTACGACCTGGAAGCATCCACGGCCCTGGGCACCTGGTCGGGGAATGGAATAACGAATGTAAACACAGGAATATTTGATCCCGCAGTTGCCGGCATCGGGACCCACAGCATTGCCTTTGTTACTGATCCGGATGAATACGGATGTTTCGGGACTGACACCCTGGATGTGCATGTTATGAACATTCCCATGGCTGAATTTTTAACCCCCGATTCTGCCTGGTGCGAGCAAATTAATAACCAGTCTACCGCTGACATTCTGATTACCGGAACCGATAGTTCCACCTTTGATCTGATCATTGAAATCAGAGGAACACTGGATACGCTGATTAATCTTCCCAATGATACAATTTCGATCTTCCTGAACAATCAGTCGGGTACCAATACCTATGCACTGGTTAAAATCATAGAACATCACGATAATAATTCTTGCGAAACGGATCTGAGTGATACACTGATCATGGACGTCAACCCCCTGCCGGTTATGAACCTCTCTACCAATTATGATGGTTTTTGCAGCCCGGTGGAAATGAATTTTGAAGCTGTAGCCGGTTATAACACTTACACCTGGGATTTCGGAGATGGTAAATCGAGAGTAACTGACACCCACCTGACTACGCATACTTATAAATTCGACATTACAGATAATATCCTCTCCATCGTGGAAGGGGATACCATCTATGACTTTTCTAAAACTGATACGCTCTATGCTATCCAGCTCGTTGTCGAAACAATTCATGGATGTTCTGCCACCATCAGTGATAGTATCAGGGTGCATGCAAATCCAGCTGCAAATTTCTTTGTTACTCCGGAAATCCAGAATCATCCGGACTCGGTAATCTTCCTCATTAATTTGAGTTCTATCGGTAACTGGTCATATGAGTGGGATTTCGGTGATGCGACTGGAGACAATGTAAAAGATCCCAACCAGCATATCTATGATGTGTGGGGAATATATGATATAGAACTTAAAGTTTTCAGTCCATTTTGCAGGGACAGCATTACCCAGCGGGTTCAAATATTACCACCACAACCCAATGCGCTTTTTGAGCCTGATTCCATAGGATGCCCACCTCTCGAAATAACCTTCTCAAATACAAGTGAGTACGCCGATTCCTATGTCTGGGATTTCGATGACGGGACTTTCTCTACCGAAAGGAATCCCTCGCACATCTTTTACCAGAGCAAAGAGCACCATGTAAAACTAGCTGCATTTGGTTTATCCGGTTCTGATACAACAGAACAGATTGTGTATATTTACGAGCGCCCACAGGCTGTTTTCAATGCTTACCCTACTGAAGCCAAAAACCTTAAACAGCTTTTCAAATTCGTGAATAACTCCATAAATGCAAGTTATTACCTTTGGGATTTCGGAGATGGGAATACTTCTCCGGATGAGAATCCGTCCCATATCTATGGTGTGGAAGGAACCTATGATGTGACACTGTATGTATGGAGTGAGAATGATTGCCCGGATACCATTGTCCGGGAATCCCTTATCACTGTAATTGCCGGTGAAGGGCAAATGGAATTCCCCAATGCTTTTGTTTGGAACGGGACTGGTCCCTCCGGAGGAGGTTGGACAGAAGGCACCATAGACAATACAGTGTTCCACCCCAATGTGATCAATGCTGTTGAATTCCGGATGGCAATCTATACACGCTGGGGAGAAATGATCTGGGAAACTGAAACGTTGTATATTGGTTGGGATGGTTACCTTAAATCCGGAGAACTAGCCAGTCCGGGCGTATATGTCTATAAGGCTTTTGTGACCTACATAAGCGGAGCTAAGGAAGTACTCACTGGGGATGTAACATTTTTACATTAATCTCCTGTGGTTTTATTCAATCTGGAATCATTTTGAATTTTAATATTTTAATCTGTTATTTGTAGTAGCGTTTTAACTACAAAATGAAATTTACATGAAACTCGTTATCCCAAAAAACTATCAGACCAAACTCACCCTGAAGGAGACAGAAAGAGCCATCAAGATGGTGAAGGATTTTTTCGAAATGAACCTAGCTGCTGAATTGAAACTGAGAAGGGTAACTGCGCCACTTTTTGTACAACAGGGGACGGGAATCAATGATGACCTGAACGGTATTGAACGACCGGTCTCATTTGAGGTCAAGGACATGGATAATACAGTAGCTGAGATTGTGCATTCCCTTGCCAAATGGAAACGTATGATGCTGGCTGATTATGGAATAGCCAACAGCTATGGGATATACACCGACATGAATGCCCTCCGGCCCGATGAAGAGCTGGATAACATCCACTCCATTTATGTGGACCAGTGGGATTGGGAAAAGATTCTTCTGCCCGATGAGCGGAATCTGGCATACCTGAAGGACATTGTCGGGAGGATATATTCTGTGATCAAACGAACCGAATTTATCGTATATGAGAACCATCCCGAGATCTTCCCGGCACTTCCGGATGACATTTACTTCATCCATGCAGAGGAGTTATATGCTCGTTATCCGGACCTGAATCCAAAAGAAAGGGAACATATAATAGCCGAAAAGTATGGTGCGGTTTTTATCGTTGGGATTGGCAGCAACCTGGCCAGTGGTAAGCCTCATGACGGACGGGCACCTGATTACGATGACTGGTCGACCGAAACAGAAAAGGGATACAGGGGTCTTAACGGTGACATTTTGATCTGGAACCCGATCCTCGAAAATGCTTTTGAATTATCATCCATGGGGATCCGCGTGGACAAGAAAGCCCTGATCAGGCAACTGGAGATCCAGGGAAAGTCTGAGCGAAAAGAACTCCTGTTTCATAAGCGGCTGCTCAACGGCGAGTATCCTGAATCGGTAGGAGGAGGAATCGGCCAGTCCAGGCTCTGTATGTATTTCCTCAGGAAGGCCCACATTGGTGAAGTCCAGGCCAGTCTCTGGCCGGGCCAGATGCACGATCATTGTCGCAAATCAGGGATCATACTCATGTAACCTGGCATCCCAATGCTACTGATTGTTCTCCTGATTGTTCTACTGATTGTTCTCCTTATTGTCAGTGTATTACTCATCGTTGTATCAACCAGCAGGTACCGGTTCCACCCCTTCCGACCTTTCAAATATCGTAACTGTTTACCTTGGTATGCTATCCTGCGAAGCAGCTTTTCGTAAAGGCTCCGTCTTCCTGAGCATGATTGGCCACGACCACATCGGCCACCCGAAGGCCTTCATAGAGTTTCAGGAGTTCAAGATCCTCGGCTTTTGTTTATTATTTTGCGCTCGCTAACCCCGCAGCAAGCTACGGGGAATGCGCTCGCAGGATTCAGGCCCAGTCCCAGGAAAAGTACAAGGGTGATTGTTGTTTTCATGTGTTTCATCTTTTCCAGTTTATTGAATGATTAATTTATGTCTCAGAACCAGGTCCTGACCTGTATGGACCACCAGGTAGGTGCCGGACGATAACCGACGCGTATCGAGGGTGGTGTTCCCTGTAAATCGTGCTTCCAGCAGGAGCTTTCCGCCCAGGTCCAGTATCTTCGATGTAAGAGGGATCTGCTGATCGCATTCAATATAGAGCAGGCCATCATTTGGATTGGGGTACAGTGTGATCTGAGGTGCCTTTTCCGCGAAGCCGGTGAAAGTCTCATCCGAAACTGTAATATCAAGACTTCCCGAAATTTCGCCATTTACCCACGTTACAATGATTTGAGCCTCTCCGGCATTGGTCGCCACCACCATGCCTGCCAAAGAATCAAATTCAATGACCGAAAATGTATCAACCACTTCAAAAGTATAGCTCCTGTTGGTAGCATTTTCCGGCAACAGCTCCACAGAGATGTATATGGTATCGCCCACCAGCATCCGGGCTTCGGATGGAGTAATTGTGATGCTGGTCACCGGAATGTCCAATACCCGGATTTCCCTGGTAAATGTTACAGTTTTAAGATCGTCACTGATGGCTATAAGTTGAAAATTTCCCGCTGCCCTGGCAACCAGCAATCCAGAAACCGGATCGAGAAATACCGCCCCTGTATCACCCGTAACCTCCAATGAATAAGCTTTGTTGAAAGCATTTACCGGAGTGACCACCACCTCCACCATCAGGGTATCTCCTACTGTCATGGTACCCACAACAGGAGAAAAACAAATACCTCCGGCAGAGACCGTGTCATTGTCAAAAAAAGAAGCAGGGCGCTCTGCGGTCCTCATCAGGCTGAATTCATGATCCAGCATCATGTTGGCAGCATGGGAGGTTCGCCAATTGCCGAATTCCCCGTCTTTTGTATGATCAAAGTTTGGTACGCAATGTCCATTGGGCATCCCGCCCCAGGACCATGAGAGCCACCCGATGTCATTCCTTCCGGTCACTTCGAGCCCTGTTTCATAATCCAGGATACTGCAGGTTGGATATGCCGTTGGAGAAGGGCCTTCGCCTATGATCACAGGCAGGCCCTCATTGATGGCTTCCATGGCGACCCTGTTATAATTGTTAATATCTGACCAGTAAGAGTGAACCGAGAAAAGGATGTTATGCAGGGGATCATGCTCCTCAATCTCCCTCCAGTTCCTGAATATCATATCCACATTCTGGCCCCATGTAGTTGCATCAATAACAATAGGCACGGTATAGCCCCAGGTGCGCAGAGAATCGATGGCTGCCATGTACTCCGTTCTGAATTGCTCATCAGTCACCGTGTGGTCACCCACTTCATTCCCTATATTCAGCAGAGTCCATGCTCTATTTCGCTGGATACCTTCTAATAGCCCGGGGTGGTTCCAGAAATTGATGCAAACATCCAAGTTATCCCACTCCCCTGTGGCAGAATGGCATTCGGGCATCGCAATCATTTTATGTTCAATGCACCTTTCGATCAGGTCCACCAGGGCGTACTTGTTCCCATACTCCTCGGTCCAGACCAGGCGAACACAATTGGCTCCTGTCTGTGCAATTTCAGGAAGCAACTGTATGCCTCTTGTATCGTCCGACCACACAAACATCTCATTCACGCCGCGCAAAATAACCTTTTCCCCAACGGCTGTGTAAAGGTGCCTCCCTTCTGTGAACATGGTACCATTACCCGGTCCTGCAGGTGAATGATCACAATCGCCGGCACTGAAGGAGGGAGTAATCCCCGTATTGCCACCGGCACATGTGCCACATGAATCAAAAAAAGCGCCACCATCCATATCCCCGTTACAGTCCATACCTGCAGTCACAAATTTAGATAGCAACCTGATGTACCTCACCTGGTAGCCGCAGCTGTTTTCGGTGATCTCCCAGGAGTTCAGGGGCCAGCTGGTATTGAAATCCTTGTAAGATTTCTGGGGTGGCTGATCCTTTGGAGGGGTAATGGATTCCGCATTGCACTTCTGGTTGTTGGAAGCAGAGCCACATCCGTTTGGACAGCATCCAGCCCAGTCATATCCCGGATTGGGGCCGCCTGTCAGGTACCCCGGAGCAGGCCCGTAAACCGATGATCCTACCCTGTCCCAGAGCGGATTACCATTGGAAAACCAGGAGTGGTAAAATTCATTGACACCGCTTTCTGCGCCATATGCATACATGTTCGAGAGGTAGACAAAATTCAGAGGATTTACCCCATGTAAGTTATGGATGTAACCTTCGGCTCCATCCCTTGCCAGGGAGGTAATGCCGTCGTCCATCCCATAAGTAATCAGGTTGTAATTCATGCTCCCCTGTGACGACTTTACCCCGTTTGAGCCCCATGTATAAGTCCTGGTGTATGCCAGGTAAGGATCTTTGTTCCCCGTATAAGCTGCCAGGTTATCAGCTCCGTTCACCACGGCATCTTTGTAGACACTCTTTATATGGGTCTGGACTGAAGGAGTTCCTTCCGCCAGGGTGGTATAATAAAGCAATATCTCCTGGTTCAATGCCTCAAAGGGGTAAGCAAAGGTCCACTGGAACATGTGGGACTCCTGGTAATGGCTGTCAAAAAAATCACGGAACCGGGCATCCCCGGTTTCCCCTAACAGGTAGCAGGCTGCTTCCATTTTAGCCATGAACCTGCCATAACCATCCACTTCCTGATTGCCGGCCCCGAGGGTCAGGGAGCTATAAACCGGGTCATTGTTGTTGAACAGCGAGTCGGGATAGGCTTCGGCCCATTCCCATGCTTTTAAAGCCCTTGCCAGGAGTGTATCCGCATAGGATTCCAAACCCTCCGCACGATAAACCCTGGATCCAATGGCAAAAGCGGCTGAAGTATTCAGGGTGGCTGAAGTGCTGACCGGACCGTAATAACTTGGTCCTGTGGCTGATGATGGAGGACTGGCATGAGCCTCGCCCACAATGGTCAGAACACTCCCATTCTCCTCCTGCATCAGGAGCAGGTGATCCATGCCCCAGATGGCCTCATCCAGTATATCAGGCATCCCATTCCCCGATTCCGGTATATTGTAGTTATCTCCCCAGGCATCGGGCTTTTCCAGGTAGGCCTTCATCAACTCCACCACATAATTGGCCGTCCAGTTGGTATACTTATTATAATCACCCGCATCATACCATCCACCACTCACATCCCTTTCGGAATCCGGGTTGTCCTTATCAAAGAAGGAACGACAGTTGTAGTCCTGAAGGTCTCCCACATGGCTTGCTTCATCGGCCCACCCTACACCGGCATATGCTGCTTCTTTTCGGAATCCTGCACGCTGATAAAAGAATGAACGCATGGCCTGCCTGAGTACCTCGTTGTACACATTATGAGCGATCACGAAGTCATAGGAGCGAAGGTTCTTTTCCTCATCAAGAATAAAGTAAGTCCCCGTTTCCTCTACCTCCGAGAAATCAAACTGCCAGGCCATATCGCCCGAGGAAGGGTCGGTGGCTCCACCACCCCAGAGCGTCCTGGTTGCCCTGTAAACCTTTTCCCCGGTGGTTGCATTCACCACCGAATAATAAGTGCCGGGTGAAAAGGATTCCTCCGAATCGAATCCCACCTGAGGATTCCTCAGCACAGCCACCTTCCCTGATGCAGGAAGATAGCCAAACTGGTCTGTCACAATAAATTTTGAAAAATCCTGTGCTGCAACCCCCGTAGATAATAAAACCATGAGGGCAAACGAGAATATCCTTCCTTTCATACTTTACTCTTATTATTTCCTAACTTCCTAACTTCTTTCCCCATTACATTTCCCATCCCTTCCGGTACTCCCGGACCATGTACTGATTGGCTTCGGGCATATTGGTGATCTTCATCAACTCCTGGTCATACACCACCTTTTTTCGAACCCTCAGAGCCACAGCCCCCAGCAGGATGGTTTCCGTCACAGGTGTGGCCTTCAGGAAACTTCCGGGCGACTGGTCTCCACTTTTAAACGCTTCAATCCAGGTGCGTTCATCCCGGTTGATCTTCTCCTCGGACGGTTCAGCAGACCCGGTCCATTCAACCATTTTCTTCTCAGGGAGGAGCCTGGGACTGCTGCCATGGAAGCTGGCCAGGATCTTGCCTTTATCGCCTGTGAACATCATTCCTTCCCTGGGGAGTTCCTTATCATCAGCATCCAGTTCATCCGGGGTTACAGGTTTCATTCCACCGTCATACCAGTACAGCTTGAATGGAGGCAGGGTTTCCTGTTTTGGAAAATCAAATTCCACGATACTGGAGTAGGGGAAAGCCACATTGTTTCTCACTCCTTTACTCACATGGTCTTCAACGATGCACGTTGTGGTACCATAGGCCCTGGCACTAACCGGGGCCGTATTGATCCCGAACTTAAGGAACAGGGGCCAGAGGCTGTAATGTCCCATGTCGGCGATGCTCCCACCGCCAAAATCGTACCAGCCACGAAATACAGCATGAGTATAGTCAGGATGGTACGCACGGTCGGGCACCGGTCCAAGCCACAGTGGCCAGTCAAATCCATCCGGGACGGGTGGTTTCTCCAGGGGATTTGCAGTCCACTGCGGCCATACAGGACGGTTGGACCAGTTGTGGATCTCCCTGAGCTCACCGATGGCTCCCTTTGTAATCCAGTCCAGTGCTGCTCCGAGCCCGCTTCTTTCACTCCAGGCCAGCAGGTGGGTGCTCACACCGGTTTTGCGGGCTGTGTCGATGGTCAGCCTGGCCTCATGCATCCTGTTAGCGATGGGTTTATGGATGACCACATGTTTTCCCTTCTTCATAGATGCGATGGAAACTGCCGCATGAAGGTGATCGGGGGTCATTATCTTCACGGCATCAATCTCCTTCTCTTTCTCCAGCAATTCCCTGAAATCGTTGTAGGAAGCACATCCTTTGAACCTGCCCGACCCGTATTGTTTGGCGTAAAACTTTTCCACCAACTCCTGCCCCAGATCCCGGCCGCCGGGGATCCCGTTCAAACCCGATCCCCACGAAGGTTCATCCAGGACCTTGCGGACTATATTCCGGATCCCGTGCAGCGACCAGTCAACATAATTCGTGCTGAATTTATTGGGATCACAGACCGAGGTGATCTGAACATCAGGATTTGTGATCAGACTGGCCATCTCCCTGATCCCCTGGGTTCCGCATCCAATATAGGCAATGTTCAGTTTATCACTGGGAGCAACATGGTTCAGGCCACCCAGAACACGACTGGGCACAATGGCAAATGCAGTGGCAGCAGCCGTGTTTCCGACAAATTCCCTGCGTGTCAGTTTTGGTTTGAGTGTCATAGATATTTATTTCAGATATGGTAAAAATTGTACTTACCTGTATTGCGATCCATAAATTTAATCATTTCTCCGGCCTTTCCCTGAAAAACCACACGAAATGTGATTACAATCCTCTAGCATAAAGATTAATAACTAATTATGGCACCTCTAAAAATCCTTCAAATTTAAATGCGTCGACCCTATTTAAACGTGCCTGATTGTCTTGGCCTATCGTTTTTTTTCACTATATTGCTTTGTATCAAAATCAATTACTTATCAATTCACCTATTTACAAACAAAAACCTTACTCATTATGAAGCAGAAACTACTACTGTTTTTCATGATGGTTTCTTTTGGTATGATGTATGCCCAGGACACCATCAGAACCTTGGTAATTACAGAAGCAAAAATGGACCGTGCAGAGCAGTCCTATGTGGAGATTACCAACATGGGCGATGTAGCCCTGAACCTATCAGACTTCGAGTTTGGAATGCTCACTCCATGGAACAATCCCCCTGATCCAGGCTGGCCGGAAGGGCCACAGGTCGACAACCAGTCCATTGAAAGACTTCCGGACATTGTACTGGCTCCAGGTGAATCTTACCTGATCGGTGCAGTGGGTGATTATACGGAAGAGGCCTATGCCAGGGATGTAGCCAAGTTCGGATATTCACAGGACTGGGCACAGCGCTTTCTTACCAAGCCCGAGATGTGGGAACTTATTGACCTGCCTGTTCATATCTCCGAATCCCCTACGGGAGATCCGACTGACAGCATATCAAGCAGTGACATTCCACGTCTGAACTATCCCAATGCGATGACAACCTGGGGGGGGCGTGATGTCTTTTATTTGAGGCACCACATTTCACCCACCGATTCAGCCATTATTGACCAGGTAGGAGGACTTTTCACCGATGAAAACGGATCCAATCCCGATGGCGGGATGGTAGATGTTGCAGGTGTTGAAGGTGCTACCGGCAACCATTACCTCATCCGGAGGTTTGATGTGAAAAAGGGAAACACAACCTTTGTCACAGGTATTGACCTTGCTGATTCGGAGTGGATACCCATTCCCTTCCTTTCGGACGATCAGTATAATGAACGCCAGCGTGCAGCATTCTGGACCATTGGTAATCATGTGAATGCCGTCCTGGACGAAACTACACTGACTTCATCCACCATTGAGATCGACTGGAATCTGAATACCATTTCTGTACCCTGGGGCGTCAGGAATGACGACTCCATCATGTACCAGTTCGATTATACTCCTGGTTTTGCATGGCATTACGACTATGCGCCGGTCCATGAGGACTCCGCATATGTGTCTGTAAGGAGTGGTGACATACTTACCATATTTGCCTGTGGTAATACCCTGCAAACAGAGGCGTTCACCATACAGGTTATGGATGCGACTGCCGATGCGAATATCGTAATTCCTATGAGGGAAATGACCGAAGAAGGTGATTATGACGGAGCTGGTGTTCCTTACGAGGTTACTGATGCGGTGCCAGGTATGGATACCATCAGCGAGATCCCATTTGCATGTCGTGTCGATTCACTCTTCAAGTACCTGGAGAAAGCTCCCAACGCAAGCTGGGAATTTGTATGGGTAGATGGAAATGAAAGAACAGACCTGAAAAACGGGGATATTCTCAGGGTAACTGCCGAAGACGGAAGCTCCGTGAAGGACTACTATCTTAAACTTCAGAGGTACAGGAAATCCAGGAATTCTGACCTGAGCTCGATTACCTGGCCGGACATTCCCGAGATTTACAAGGGTATTTACGGATGGCTGGGTGATACCATACCCAGTTTCGCAAGTGCCGTTGAGAATTATGTAGTACAGGTACCTGCCGATGTGGATGGGATTCCTGCGCTCGTTGGAAAAGCAGATGATACAAACGCCAGCGTTGCAGTACAAAGGGCCGTGAACCTGTTCGGATCTGTTGCCGATAAGACCGTGACCTTTACTGTCACAGCGGAAAACGACACAACCATTACTGAATACACCGTTCAGCTTGAAAAAGAGAAAATGCCCGCCCATGTCCAACCCTGGAATGGCGAACCGTTCTTCTCACAGATCGTATGGCAGGATCAGTGGGCCAACGCTTTTATGGAAATCGTTAACCCGGGAACCGATGCCATCGATATGAGCAATTATATGATCTACTTCGGAGATGTTGACAATTGGGCCGATGCCATCACCGGTTCCTCCGGGGTGGATGATTTCGACAACAGGTATCATAAGTACATCCCGGGTCGCATATGGCCTGACACCAGCGTCTGGGCTGCCGATCCCGGCAAGTGTATCCAGGACCTGAATGTGGCTACCAACGTATTCCCGGGTGATGTATTTGTGCTGGGTGATATCATCTCAACCGGCCAGGCATACGGTGGCGGCGGATTTGGTGAAGGTAACTGGCCTGCTGAGAACCAGAGTGATGTTCATTTTAGCAAAAACTGCCCGTGGGATTCACCACCCAACAACTGGACAGCGCTCCAGCAGTGGAACACACACTACTTCCTCTTTAAGATCATCGGTGAAGGCGGAGATTCCGTAAGGAACGGCGAAAAGGCTGCCAATGATCCCAATGACTTCCTGTTGCTTGACACATGGGGAGGCGAAGGTACCGGACTTACACATGTAGTCGGTGGTGAAGAGATGCAGCAAACCACAGGTTACACCAGGAAGGCTGAGCACTACATTGGTACTCCCACACTTGGTGAATCATTTGGAACCGATGCTGAAACCAGCCATTGGATCAAAGTCGACAGGCCATGGTTCAATTCAATTGGTGTAGGCTGGCCCATGGATATCCTCAGGATCACAGATGGAATTGGTTCTCACTTCATGAACGATGTATCCATCTACAGGTCCACCGTTGCATCACTGGTTTATAAAGTATCTGGAGGATACTCTATGGATGAGGAGATCAGGGGTGCCACCACCGGTACCACCGTTGACCAGTTTATAGCCAACCTGATCAAGGCTGACGAAGGACAGAGCCTGACGGTGAAATCCGGAGGAGCTGAGATCACAGCAGATGTTGTTCTAACCCATGGGGATTCACTGGTTGTCCTAAGTGCCGATGTGAGCAATACCACCAGGTATTTCATTGAGATTACTGATGAGGGACTGAGTGATGACGCCGTACTTACTTCCACAGAATACACCGTTGCGACCGATCCTCCATCTGTCAGCGGATTTGAGATCGAAACCCTGCTGAAAGATGTGGTTGAAGGTGTGACTGTACCTGCTGGCGCTATGATGAACGTGATCGACGCAAATGATGCATCCGTACCACTGGTAACCATCAACTTTGATACCTTGTATGTGAATGTGCTGGCTACAGACCAGGTATACTTCGAAGTTATTGCCGAAGATGGTGCAACCAAGATTGTATACCAGCTCATGCCTGATTCAGATCCATCTGATGCTTATGTAACTTCTTCTGTATTTGAAGTTGATCAGGATGCATTGTTGATCAAACTGATCCCGCAAGGAACCACTGTTAAGGCAATGCTTGACAATCTGGTCCCCGCCACCGGCGCTACCTGGGTTCTCCTTGATAAACTTGGTTACGAACGTACAGGCGGACTTGTAGTACTGGATGACAGGTTGGTTGTTACTGCCGAAGATGGTGAAACCACCAAAACCTACTTCCTGTCGTTGCTGGAAGAGATAGCCAACTACCTGGCCTATGTAATCTCTGATGTTTACCTGATTGACCAGGAGGCACTCACCATTTCAGGTGTAGTGGGTACTGAATCTGTAACTGATTTCAGCGCCAATGTTACACCAGCCGAGGCAGCAACCATGGAGGTACAGGATGCCACAGGTGCAGCCAAGGCGGATACCGACATGATGGCAAAAGATGATCTGGTTCAGGTAACTGCCGGAAACGGAGTTAATGTGGTTTATTATACCGTAGAACTGGATTATACCGGAATTAACGATCTGACCAATGACGATATCAGGATCTACCCCAATCCAAGTACCGGACAACTGAATATTGCCGGTGCCGAAATGGGCAGCAGGATCCGTGTCTACAACAGCATTGGTGTTGCAGTTCGTGAGGTCGTTGTATTCAGCGGAATTGAGACACTCTCACTGGATGACCAGCCCGGTGGCATGTTCTTCATCACCATCAGCAATGGGGATGAAGTAATTGGCCGGTATAAGGTCATTAAGCAATAACTTTACCTTTGATAATTGAAAATAAGAGTCTGCACAGGCAGGCTCTTATTTTTTTACTCCCCGGTCAGAATGCATACAATGGGATTTCAACACCTGAGTCCCACCTATACCATCTCGGACAGGACAACAGATCTTCATACCGGTATGCAACCTCTCAGGAAACAGCGAGGGGCTATTTTTTCAAGCATAAACACTAGTGGAGCATTAATATGAATACATATCGTATGGAATTGAACAGCAGGTTAAGGATGTTACTTTTTTGTGTATTAACAATTCTGGCCGGGAATACAGCAGCCCAGATCACCCCTCACGAAGCTGTGTCCCGGATGAAGAAAGGGATCAACCTGGGGAATACCCTGGAACCACCCGATGAGGGAGGATGGAATAATGGCCCTGCCCGTGAACGTTATTTCGATCTCTACAAGGAGGCAGGTTTTGATGTGGTAAGGGTGCCGGTCCGGTGGGATGAACACACTGGTAACAGTTCGCCCTATATGGTTGACAAGAGCTGGATGGATCGTATTGAAGAGATTCTGGAATGGGGACTGGAAAGAGACCTGTTCATCGTGGTCAACGCACATCACGAGGAATGGATCAAAGAGGATTACTCCAATGCAGGTAAACGGGCCCGTTTCGACAGCATCTGGTCACAGATTGCAGTAAGGTTCCAGGATAAATCCGAGAAACTTATCTTCGAGATTATCAATGAACCCAAAGGCCTTACCAAAGAACAGAATGATGAACTTCATCAGCGAATCCTATCCATCATCCGCAAAACCAATCCAACCAGGAATGTCATCATCCAGGGGAATAACTGGGGTGGTGCCGAAGAGCTGATGACCATGGTTATTCCCGAAGACGATTATTTAATTGGTTCTTTTCATTCCTATGATCCCTGGCCTTTCGGTCTGGAAGGGCACGGGCCATTTGGACCCATTGAAATTAATGCTTTGAAGAATAAGTTCAGCGCAGTAAAAACCTGGGCGGAATCAAATAACATACCAGTCTTCCTGGGTGAATTTGGTTGCCATAAAGATGCCGAGTATAACCTTCGGATGTTGCATTACCGAACTTACGTGGAACTGATCCAGCAATATGGATTTACACCGTGTGTATGGGATGATGGGGGAACTTTCCGTGTGATGGAAAGAGCAACCAGCGGATGGAATGAGATCAAAGATATCCTGATCCATACTACAGCTGATGCTCCTGGAAATCCAAAGCTCTCCAATTACCAGGATACCCTCATCCGGCTGGAATGGAGCAACAGGTTAGATGACTGCGATAGTATTGTGATTGAAAGGAAGACTCACATTGGTAGTTTTTCGATGTATGCCACCTTTCCTCCTGATGCCGGCGATCTCATGGATACGAATGTCTTTCCCAATATCTATTACTACTACAGGATCATTGCCTTTCACAATAACGGAACAGGTCTCTATTCTCAACCGGTGAGGATCTTAATGACCAAATATATTCCCCAGGTAAGGGGATTGTTCCTGGGTGAACCGCTGCCCATCCCGGGGATCGTAGAAGCAGAGCATTTTGATACTGGCGGGGAAGGATTGGCATACCATGATACAGACGACATTAACCGGGCCGGTGAATACCGGCCGGATGAGGGGGTGGATATTTATAACCGCCTGGGAGAAGGCTTCCATATTGGTGACGCAATGCCCGGTGAATGGTATGAATATACTGTGGCTGTTGAACAGGAGGGAGAGTACCTGATGGATGTTCACCTGGCTGCCATGAAAAGCGGTGGGCAGTTCCTGGTTACTATTGGAGAATCTTCCTCTGACACCCTGTTCACCCTATCTTCCGGAAGCTGGCTCCAGACCAACCAGGTCTCCGTCCCCATTTACCTCAGCAAAGGCACACAGGTTATGCGGTTCAGTGTCATCGATGAACCCCTGTTTAATTTCGATAAAATTGAATTCACCCTCAATACCACAGGAATGCGTAACCCGGGGATGGTAGATGGACTGAGGATCTCAAAGGATCCGGGTGGACAATTGATCATCACACAGGATGACACGGCAGAGATCCGGATGATCAGGATTTATAGCATGAGCGGAACACTCATTCAGATCATCGATCATCCCGGTCACCCGGCCCGGATTTCCACCTGCGGGATAAGTACTGGTCTCTATATCATTCAGGTTCATACACAGGACCATCTCAAAAACATTAAAACCTACATTGGATCATGAGTAAACAATATTTCACAGCCAGTCATCAAACACGAAAACCCTGTCGTTAAAGGCACTTGCATGATTGATCAGCCGGGAGTGCTATTCAAAATAATTAATATACCAGTTGTTCTCGTCCAGAAGGTGGTTATAGATCTGGTCCCGCTTATCTGCCGGGAATTTTGAGGCTACCTTTTCTGCAAGGTACGAAGGATCATTCCTGCGTTTGGCCACCCGCATCAGGTCATAGAACCGCTCTCCTTCAAAGGCCAGTTCCCTTGCCTTTTCCTCCATAACCAGTTCCTCCAGGTACTCTTGTTTGCCCAGGAAATTTCCTGTCAGATCGATATAACCGGTGATCTCATTGGTAAACGGATCATGGGTGTAGTTGATGTTCCTGACGGAAACCACGTCATTACCACCTCCCAATCCGACCCGCCCGCGTATACCCATTTCTGGTCTTCCGGCATCCAGGGTATAATTGCTGCCGTCGTTCAGAATACCCAGGGCTGCGTTGGTATTGGTGATAGGAAGGTCATTCTGTATATAGACCCAGTAGGTATAGATCTCGGCCATATAAAGATGAATGCCAGCAGCCCTGTAGATCGTGTAGTTAGCATCCTGGCCGAAGGAATTCCTGCCGACGGAGTATTTTATCACGACCGTATCCATGTTTTCCATGATGGCCCTTGAGCTCCGGTCATCACCATCCCTCCGCAGCATGAGCATATCCATGTACTCATTTCCTGAAATGCTCACGCTATTTCTTACGTAAAGATAGGAGGACCCGAACCCACGGTAAAAATCGGAGGGAATCCCGGGAAATATGACCTCCGATTTGTCCGGATTATTCTGATCTTCATTGATTACTGCGTTTCTAAATACAGATTCCCATTTCAGGACAGCCTGGTAAGTGGGTCTCAGCTTGAACTGATGGGGACCCCAATCCTCAAAATAGCTCTGGAAGGCATTCTGCTGAAAATTGGATTTGTTAAACCAAATGGTGTAGATGTGTTCCCTGTTGTCGATAAGGGCAAATATACGCCTCCAAGCACTATAACTAAAACTGTTATCGATATGGTATCTGTAGGTGTCAGAAGGATTATTCATGATCCTGAGGAAATGTGTGGAGGCCTGAACCAGATCACCCTGTGTCAGGTACATCTGTCCCATCAGAGCATCCATGGCATAATCATTCCAGATGGTCACCTCCCAGGTGTCATCATTGTTCTCAATAAAGTGATTCACTCCCACAGCCTTTACCCTATTTTTGAGCTGGTTGGTGTACGTGTCGACGACCAGGTCCGTATCATAATACTGCTTCTCCAGCTCAATGGGCTCATTGAAAACCGTATCGTTATAATACCCATCCCGGGCGAAGTTGACATGAACACTGTCAATATAGGTCCCGGGCGATTCAAGATAGGCCTCAATCTCCCCGATGGTCGTAAGTGATTCATGAATATAGGGGACCTTACCATAAATCCTGACCGCATTAAAATAGGCCCAGGCCCGCATACAGAGCACTTCTCCGTATAACTTGTCATAATTGTTGACCGGGCTGTCAGGATCCAGCACATAGGGTTTCTCTGTCTCCAGGATACGTATGAAATTGTTACATGCTGCGATTAACTTAAAGAATCCGGTTGGGGAAGCAAATGCGTTGGCTTTTGAAATATTGAAATTATAGACCTCCACCATATCAGCCGAAGCATTGGGTGTTATTTCCAGGAGATCTCCACGCAATTCGCCAAGGACCAACAGCTGTTCCACCAGCTTCTGCTGTAACGCATACATCCCCATCTCAACGGACCGGTATTCATACCAGTCCTTGTAAAGATTGTCCTCAACAATCCTGAGTTCCTGTTCCGGATTCAGGAATTTCTCGCACGACGTCATAAAAAGGATGGACAGACCCAGGGTAATCCACCAGAATGAATATTTAGTAATCCTCTTCATCAATTTATTCATTAAATGTTCATTACAATCCTATATTGATCCCGACAATGAATTGCCTTGGAAGCGGCATCATGCCATAGTCAATCCCCGAATACAGCTGTGAATAAGAATAGGCAAACTCAGGATCATACCCAAGGTAATCGGTCACCGTAAAAATATTATTGGCTGAAACATAGAATTCCGCATTCTTAAACATCAGGAACTGGGAGGGGGTAGTATAACTCAGCTTCACATACTTCACCCGCATATAAGAACCGTCTTCGATCCAGCGGGTGGAAAAGTCCGAATTGCCGACAGGATCTTCCCATAAGGCCCTGGGGACATTCGTTTCCTGTCCTTCATACTGCCACCTGTTCAGCACGTAGCTGCTCTGGTTATCAAGACCCGTCATCCTCTCATTCTGATAACGCACATAATTAAAGACCTCATGTCCGAATACAAATTGCAGTGAAGCACTCAGGGTCCATCCTTTATATGAGAAAGAATTGATTAATCCGCCATAATAGTCCGGCAGGGGATTGCCAATCTCCGTTTTATCAAAGCCATTGATAATCCCGTCTGGTGTACCCTCAGGACCAGACAGGTCTGAGAAGAAGGCATCCCCGGCATTATAGGGGATACCACGGTCATTATAAAGGTTGGCAGCATCAGCTGCTGCCTGGGTGGCAAAGACCCCGTTGTAGATATATCCATAGAAGCTGTTTGCCGGGGAACCGACCTGATTCACTCTTTCAGCACCAGGTACGGAGTAGACCAGCTTGTTGCCCTTAATGGCAGTAACCTGATTCCTGACCGTAGAGAAATACGCATTCAAATCCCATTTAAAGGATTCGGCGTTGACCAGCCTCATAAATGTACCCAGTTCCCATCCTTTGTTCTCTATGCTGCCTCCGTTCTCAATGAGGTAGTCATAACCCAGGTATGCCTCCACAGGTGTGTTGATGATCATATCATTGGTGGTAGAGGCAAAATACTCAATGTTGGCTGTGAACCGGTTTCCAAGTATGGCCAGGTTTATCCCACCACTTAACATGGTAACTGTTTCATAACTCAGCTCGTCATTGGTAAGGATAGCCGGGTAGAGTCCAACCGTTTCCCTGAATTTCACCGCCTGGTAGTAATTTGTTGCAGTTGACTCCCCAATATCATCATTACCACATTTTCCAGCGGTAAACCTGAGCTTCAGGTCATCCAGCCAGGCCTGGTTCTTCAGGAATGATTCGCTGGAGATGCGCCAGGCCAATCCACCTGAATAAAAAAGGCCAAAGGGTAATCCACCCAGGTTCACTGTATTGATGGCATTTTCACCTATGCGCGAAGATCCATCCAGGGTAATACTGGCCGTCACCAGGTACTTGTCCCTGTAACTGTATGTCAGGTACTCATAAAGAGATAGCCAGTTCCAGGTCCTGTTATTACCCCCGATCTCCCTCAGGTTATTCTGTCCGTCCTGCAGCATTCGATATTCATCATTTTCATGGGCATTTTTAGTAAGGCCCCAGTCCATCTGGAACTTATTGTTCAGCATATACAGTCCGGTATTGGAAGTGATGTGGTGGTTATTTCCTATCTTTTTCTCATACTTTAAATATGTATTGTTGTAGAGCGAAGTCAGGTCATTGTTCATCGCCTTCGACACGTTGAAAGCCTCCTTGTTGTAATAGAGTTCCATACCCCGGTTGGGTTGAAAAATCTGTTCCTTGAGTACATCATAAGTATAACTGAACTTGCTGACCACAGATAACTCCTTGCTGATGGTCCCTTCCATTCCCAGGAATGAGGTAAAACTGTAATTGTTGTTGAAGGCCTCATAGTTCTCTATGGTGGCCAGGGGATTACTCACCTCAATCTCATCTACCTCTGCCAGGGTTGTCAGCTCTCTACCCTCAATATCATACTGGTAAGGATTCAGGAGCGGAGATTTCGCAAGGCTGGTCCGGATCGGGCTTGTCTCTTTGGTAACGGCCGCATCCTTCAATGCAGAATTGTTATAATTCAGGGAGACACCTGCATCCATTTTCAGCCAGGTAAAAATATTAAGCCGGCTCACAAACCGCAGGTTGTAACCACTGTACCCGGTATTTTCGATGATCCCGTCACTGTCCAGGTAACCAAAAGAAAGCCCGTAACGGGCAATTTCATCTCCCCCCTTTACCTTCACATTCAGGTTGTAAAACAGGGCATTGTTAAACACATAATCCTGCCAGTTCGTATTATGCCGGTAATCGATATAGCGTGCATCCTCTTCTGCGAGGAACAGATTTGGATAAAACTCCCTGATATCCTCCTCATGCATTCCGGATGAGAACAACACTTCATTCATCAGGGTTTTATGTTGCCCCCCGTCCATCTGTGGAATCTGGTTTGGAGGAGCCAGCGAATACCCGGTTCTCATGTTCAGCTCAATGGAAGTCTGGGTTGCACTTGGATCAAGGGTTTCCACGAGGATGATCCCGTTTGACCCCTTGGATCCGAAAACAGACCCCACTGAAGGATCTTTCATAATGGTGGCCTTTGACACATCAAAGGGATTCACCCCCATCAGGCCGTTATAGGCATGTCCGGAAATATTGGTACCAAACAGGCCATGAGAGATCTGCGGGAAGCCATCAACGATATATACGGGCTGGTTATTGGCATAAATGGAACTCACACCCCGGATGGATGTAACCGCACCGGTTCCCGGCATCCCTGACCTGTTGACCACATACATGCCCGGTGTCTGGCCCTGCATGTGCTGATCAATGGATAGTGCGCCGATGTGGTGCAGATCCGAGGTATTCAATTCTGAATAGGAAGGTACGACATCCCTCCTGGGAACCTGTCCGGAAAGCAATGCCACCAGGTCATCGCCGGATTCCAGGTCATCTGATGTCAGAATAAGCACGAGATCCTCCCGGTCATTCAAATAAACCCTTCTCATTTTATAATCGAATGCGGGACTGACAATCAACCACTCATCACCGGTAACGGATGGGATCTCAAATGCTCCCGAGTCATCGGTCACCACCGGAAGCAGGCTGGATCCTTCAATGCCCACCGATACATTTGGAATGGGTTGGCCCGAGCCGGATCTGATCACCCCCCTGACCACAGTGGTATCCTGCGACATCAGGGAAATTCCGGATGCCATCACCAGCGTCAATATGAATAAAGCCTTAAATCTCATAAAGGTCGGTATCTTCGATGTTCGTTTCATGTAATCCTGTTTTAAGCTTATTCATCAAAGGGAAAGAACTCAATATAGTCTATCACCAATCCGTTGTTGGACACCAATCCGGGTTCCCTGTATACGAATTTGATCCGGGTCTCCCCGTAATCCAGTCTGTTTTCGATCCAGCAATCAAACCTGTTGAATCCGTGTTCGGGCAGATACCTGCCCTCATGAACACTCCACCAGATCTCCCTGTTCCTCACGTAATCATAGTAATCCATAGTCATGACCAGTTCGTCATTTACGTATATGTCATAAATGCCACCCACGTACATATGGGTTCTGACCACCATCAGGTATTTCCTGGGAAAAAGCGTTTCCAAATTGAATTCCACACTGTAATCACCGGTATATCCAAGATTAAAGTTCACCTTCAGGATAGAATCATTGGAAGCAGAGGGCACCAGCTCCCTGATGGTGGGGAAGGTAACATCACTGATGACCGTAACCTCATCCTTCCAGGCATAAGTATTAAAGCCCCTCTCCTGCAACAACCATTCACCTTCATGCCTGTATGACCCGGTAAACAGGGTGTCGGGTATGCCGAAACTGGTATAGTTATAGGCATAACCATTGCTGCAAAGCTCTTTATCAGCCGGTTCATATTCGATCACCACACTGTCTCCCCGGATATTCTTCATTTTAAGGGTATCCAGGCTTGGATGAGGAATAAATTCATATTCCTCCAACATGTTTTCAAAGACACCATGTTCCAGCAGGTAAGGAATGAGGATATCATTTTGCCATTCGAGTGGAATATCGGTATGATCCTGGTATATATTGCCCAGCATCTGAGCCATCTCATCCAATGCAGCGTTGTAGTCATCCGCGAGCGGAAATACGATGGTGGCCGTCTTGTTCCTGAACTCTTCACTAACGGGAAAGAACTCCTCCTCAAACAGGTTAAATTTAATCAAAACGCTGTCGTAGACTGTATTGCCAAACTCATCAAAACCCAAAGGCCGGCTCAACGCCCTGTCAAGAATGATGGAATCCTGGTCATCGATATAATTGCGCAGAACGGGATTGTTTACAGCAAAGAATTCATACAGATTGGGCCTGGGAAGCGCCACCTTGTTCATGGTGAAATATTTACCATTCCTATAGAGCGGACTCTCAAAATCCAGGGCTATATCATCCAGATATATGCCGTTCCCTGACTTTTCGAAAAGAGCAAATTTCTCTCCAAGGGTCTGGATCTTGCGCTTTCCTGAAACATTCATCGACTGGATAAAATGGAGAGAGATATGGTAGTCAAGCATGGCACGTGTAACCATCCCGGTATCGAGCAATTGGCTAAATGCACCATTGGTTGGGATGAAAAGTGTGTATGGATCATCTCCTTTGAACAGGGTATCATATCCGAATTCCTTGATAAAACCGGTGAACAGGGAAAGGTCATCAATGGCCTGGATCACTTCCCAAATATCCTGATCAACAGTTACTGGTTGGTCATTATAATGCTCATCCCATGCCTTCTTCTCGCAACTGAGCAGGAACAAGGGTATGATAAGTGTTATGGTGCTAATCTTAAGATTCATCGCTGCGCTGTTTAATTGGGTTCAAATCTTATATAATCCCAGAAGAACGTGCCCGGGATAAGGGACCTTACCTGAATCGTATGATGTTCATACTTGAGAAAATTGATCTTCCCAAGTTCGATCTGAGCATAAGGATTATCGGCTGATCCCTCTGAAGTAAGGTCAATAAGGCCACCAAGCTTCTTGCCATCAATAGAAACCTCAACCAGTGCATTCAGATCACTGAAGGCCTCGGCGCCAAACAGTACCAGGTAAGTGCCCTGCACAATTTTTGGGATCGTGTAGGTAACTGAAAAGTCACCTCCCAATACAATATAGTCGCCATTCCAGGCAGGATGATCCTCATCTGCCTCTTCCACAAAAAACAGGTCAGAACCAGACCATTTAATGTATAGCAGGGCGGAAGAATCCTCCACCAGGTACTCCCCCGGCTCCTGCCTCAATTCATCAAACAGCGGCTCTTCGCCAAATCCGAAGGTCTGGACAGCCCTTGAGGGCTGAACCTGCCTCAATATCTGGCCGATGAAATGGATGGCTCCGCTCTGGGTCAGGATATTGCTGTCATCATAGTTGAATCCGATGTAATCTACAATGGTGGTATCTGACCCATGTATGATCGTATCAAAGACCTGCTTTTCTTTGTTGATCATAATATCGAGACCAAGTCCATTAATATTGAGGGGAATGTCAGAATAGGTGCTGTAGTTGGTGGCTACATCCTCAAAGTCATCCAGGAACCTGATCTCGTTCAACATATGATACCCCACAAAATTGTTCAATGGGTTCAAATCGTTTGTATAGTCGTTGTCATCGGGACTGATGTCAGCCACCAGCTCCTCAAAAGTGAAAATACCCCGTCTGTTGAAAACGGAATCATGCTCCAGGAGCAGTGTAAATGGTCTCGCCTCTTCCTCTTCATCCTTGATGTTGATATCGAAGTCCGACGAATATCCCGTGGCCACCACTGCACTCATGAAAATGGAGTATCCCTCATTCTGCTCAAACCATCCGTAGGTGGTGAAGGTGACCGGTTCCAATGCCTGGCTGATTACATGCACATACCCGTTGGACACCTCAATATTGGGCTCAGCAACCGGGGCCTGGTTGTTGATACTGTAATAGGAAGTATCCGGCTCCACAATAAAACTCACCGTAAGGATGTCGCCTGAGAGGGTATATTCCGGAAGGGCGCCAAAGGGAAAATCATCTGCGTTTATGGCCTGGCTGACCGCATGATAACGACTGAAAGTAAAAACATACTCCTTGTCCGACAAAAGATCATTAAGCGACGAAAACTGGTCATTTTCTTCGATGAACTGGTCAACTGCATCATTTGTGGGCAGAAAGAGCGTATATCCCAGGCCCTTGGGATTGTAAGCACCAAGTGTCCTGTCAATACCACCTTCCTGAAGAATGCGCAGAAAGCTGGAGAACTCTTCTTTATTATCAATGATATAATCATAAATGGTCATATCGATCATATCTTCGAAATTGGCCTCCACCACGATGGGATCACAGGACCTGGTTCCAATCAGGATCACACTCAACCCCAGCAAAATCATTAATTTTTTCATCGTTTAAAAAATGTAGTATGGATTCTGGATCAGGTTGGGATTACGTTCAATTTCCGATTCCGCGATCGGCATGTACCAACCCTGAGGGTTTGTCAGTTTGGTAGCCAGGATTCTTTTCTGGGTAGAAGGAACATTGGAAACAATGATCTCAATAAGTTTGTTTTTCCGGCTGTAATCGTTCCTTCTGCCCATCCTCACCAGATCATACCAGCGCTTGCCTTCAAAAGCCAGTTCAAGGGCGCGCTCCTGAAGGATGGCATCCTCATAAGCAACCGGAGCATCGGGCAGGCTCAAATCGGATAAACCGGCACGATCCCGGATATCATTGATGATCTCCAGTGCTTCAGTGAACCGGGAGAGTTGGGAAAGGGCTTCGGCTTTCATCAGCAACACATCGGCCAGCCTGTAAACCACCCAGTTGCAGCTATTCTGTTCCGTGCCTGTCCGCTCTGTGACACCATCAGCCGACCTGCCCACATACTTCCAGATACCCCAATCGTCATCTCCGAATTTCGCTATGGAAGATTTTTCACCCCGTTTTTGTTCATTGTTCCCAAATTCGAGCCCGAACATCTCAATGGCTTTCTGACTGGGATCATAATTATAACCATAGCGCCTTGTGAGCCCATACAATCCATTTGACTGGTTGAACTGGTCATTGAACTGGAACTCGAAAATACCCTCCAGCGAATTTCCCGGGTAAAAGATCTCAAACCACCTGCCAGGAGGCATCAGAGAATACTCAACCGAAGACTCTATTCTTTCCGCATAGGTGATGACATCCCCGTATTCAAAAAGCCAGAGCGAGATGTCCGCCATCAATGCATCGATTGCAACTTTGGTGGCCCGTCCCTTGATCTCATCCAGGGTCTGGTAACCATCGGTGGTGGCGTATTTCCGGGCCTCTTCCAGTTCAGGGATCAGCAACCGCAACAACTCTTCACCATCCATTTTGGCCGGGTAAACATCCGTATCGTCCGTTTCAGTGGGTTCAGTGACATAGGGTACATCCCTGTAGACCCTCACCAGGTAAAAATAAGCCAGGGACCGTAGAAAACAGACCTCTGAAAGATAACTCTGAAGAAGATAATCAGTAAAGGTGTCATCCCTGTCCTGCACCAGAGGCGCATTTTTAATAACCTCATTGCAGTAATTGATCACCTCGTAAAACTGGCTCCAGTTGCAGAGCCAGTTATCGGGGTAGATATTGCTTTCTGCAACCTTCTGGTCGTCCAGCGACTGGTTTATATCTCCCACTACCATATCGGCTCTGAGTTCACCATATTTAAACAGCCTGTCATCCATCTGTGTAAAGATTTCATACGCACCCATCACCACAGCATGAGCATCCTCCTTTGTCTGCCAGAACTCCTCCCGGATCAATCCCTGCGGCGGGATGAGGTCAAGCCATTCATCACAGGCAGTTGTCACCGAAAGTACAACGATCAATGTGAGAAGTTTTGCCTTATGTGTCATTTTTCCGTTCATTTAAGATTGATGCTAGAATCCAACTGCAATACTCATTGTAAATATCTTTGGCGGTGGTGTATTCGCCTCGTCAACACCGATCCAGAAAGGATCGCTGGCATCCTGTCCCACCTCAGGATCCTGGCCGGAATACCTGGTAAGTGTCATAATCTTTCGGGCACTGAATGCCAGGCTCAGGCTCCTTACATTTAACCTGTCGCAGAGGTCTTTTCGTAGCTTGTAGCCGAGTTTCAGACTGATCAGGCGCAGGTAATCACCAGGTTCAACATACCGGTCAGAACCCAGGTTGTTAGCCGGATGACCCATATAGGCCCTGGGCAGCATACCTTCCTCATCCTGTCCCTGAACCCGCCACCTGCTCAATACCGCTTTGCTCTGGTTGTTCCTGTCGTTCATTCCTTCCGTATTCATGGCCACCTGGTTCACAATATCGAATCCCAGCCGGTAGTGGAAACTGCAGGCAAGGTCGATATTCTTATAGTTGACAGAAGTCCCGAAACCACCTACAAAATCCGGATTCGAATCGCCGATGTATACTACGTCATTCAGGTCGATCTTGCCATCGTGGTTGATGTCTTCATAAATGGCATCTCCTCCACGAAAAATATAGGTTCCCAGGTAGGTCATGGGCAGAGGAACTCCGGCTTCATCGCTGATCACATTCCCGCGGGCATCCCTGGCCACTGCATCGGCATCGGCAGGATACGCACCTTTGTATCTGAATCCAAAGAAGGAACCGATGGGTTCTCCCTCAATCACACGCAGGGGATACTGTCCGTTTCCAATGGAAGTTGACCGCTCGTTGTTGAAATTAGGCGGGAGATCCAGAAACCTGTTCACATTCTGTGAGGTATTGAAATTGACAGACCATCTGAAATTCTGACCCTGGATGATCTTATAGTCCAGCATTAACTCCCATCCCCTGTTTTCGAGCTCACCACCATTTAAATAATTAAGTGCTTCATAGCCTGAAGAGGTGGGTATTTTATATTTTTGCCAATCTTTTGTACCTCCAAACAGTAGATCTGTGGTGGTCTTCAGATAAACCTCCGCCTCCAGATACAACCTGTATTCCATAAAATTAAGTTCAAGGCCAAGATTGTAGGAGGTAACCGACTCCCATTTAAGGTTATCAAGTTGAATGCTTGAGGGACCAATGGCAGGATAGATCATGTAGTTACCATTACCGGTGGATTCATAGGAAGCAAACCGGGCATAAGCATCCCCCGGCTGCCTGCCGGAAATACCCCAGCTGAAACGGAGCATGCTTTCATCCATCCCCTCAAAGAACTGCATAAAAGGCTCATCGGAAAACCTCCATCCCAGGGAAATCCCCGGGAAATAGCCCCACCTGTGGTTGACTCCGAATATTGAACTTGCATCGGCCCTGAATACGGTCTGGAGCATATAGCGATCCTTGTATTTATAATTCACATTGGCCAGTGCGCCAATGTCCCGGCTTTCCCCCGAGCCGGTACCAATCCAGTTGATATGGGCATCAATGGCCGGATCCTGGATATCCGTACTGGGAGTTTTGTTGCTCTGTATGTTCATCCATTCGTAGCGTGACTGGTTGGTGATCCATGTCAATGCCCCGGTAAGCTCATGGTCGTTCGATTGAAAGGGAGTATCAAAAGCCAGCTGGGTCTCCGTCCGGATGCGAGATTCAATATTGTTGCTTTCCTCCGCTTTATTGACTGTCCAGGCAAGCCAGTCAGTCCCCAGGGCGTTGTACGGAAGAAAGTTCTGATACTTACGTCCGACATACTGGAAGGAGACCGTCTCCCGGATGGTAAGCCAGTCATTGATGTTGTAACGCAACCTGAAGGTATTTTGAAGATCGTTTTCAACGCGGTCATTTTTTCCCAGTTTGGCTACCGCTACCGGGTTATAGAATGTACCTCCGCTGCCCTGGTAACTGTTGATGGGTGTGAAGTACTCCCCGGTGGGATTCCCATACTGGTCATACTCCCAAATGCTCATGTTTGGTGCTTTGATCAAAGACATCTCCCGAATATTTCTCTTGTCAATCTCCAGGTTGCCATCCCTGCTGCTATTGGTATAATTGAACTGAACGGTGAATAGCAGTTTCCGGGATAGGTAATAATCAAGGTTCACCCGGGTGGAGATTCTTTTTGAGCCGGTATTGATGGTGGTACCCCCCTCATCCACATAACTGAAGGAAGTAAAATACCTCGTTTTCTGTCCCCCGCCTGCAATCTTAAAATAGTGGTCATGGGTTGTGGCATTCTGGGTGATCTCGCCCAGCCAGTCGGTATTGGCCGAGTAGTTGTAAAAATCGTAGTAATCCTTATCATAGGCTATTTCCGGCGGGATATCGAATACGCCCCTGCTGTTATGCCACTCTTCCAGCTGGAGCATTATGTATTCATCCCCGCTTAGTAAAGGAATTGCGGCAGGCTGAATGTTCAAACTGGGTTTGTACTGGTAATCGAACTGCACTTTACCCAGCCTTCCGGTATGTGTTTCAATGAGCAACACCCCGTCGGCACCCTGTGAACCGTAAACAGCTGTGGATGCTGCATCCTTGAGGACCTCTATGGACTTAATGTCCTGGACGGCTATATTGATCAGGTTCCCGATATCTTCAAAATCTGCAGAACTGAGATCGAAATTCTGGTCCACACGGAATTGCGGAACCCCGTCAATTACAATCAAAGGCTGATTGTTACCCATGGAACTGAGGCCCCTGATGACCAGCTGAGAACCGGAGCCCGGGTCACCGGAAGCACTGATGATATCCAGTCCGCTGACCTTCCCCTGCAATGCATCTGTAGCTGACAGGATCCCGTATTCCTGCATTTCGATCAGGTCCACCTTGACAGAGGAGGATGCTTTATCGCGGTCATCAATATTGGTCAGGTTAAAATTAGACTGTGCCTTTGCTGTAATGGTCACTTCCTCCAGTTCCATTTTAGAGGCATCAAGTTCGATGGATAATACACGGGCCGGATCGGCAGGAATCTCCTTGGTGTCATACCCTATCACACTAATTTTCAAAATGTTATCCAGACTCTTCATCTCAAGCACGAAATCACCGTTCACATTGGATATGGTACCGTTAATGATCCTGCTATCTTTGTCGTATTCAATAACATTCGCACCAATCACCGCGGTCTTATCATCTCTATCGATTACCCTTCCCCTGATAATTTTGCTCTGCTGGGCACACACCTCAACAAGGCTAAATAGCGAAAGTGCAAGCAAAAGGGCTGTTCTCGTTTTTTTCATCTCTTTATAAAGCCTTGAATTTATTATTCGGTATCAACTTCATCAAATATGAGCACCTTGTCTATCTCGTGGATCACACCATTGATGACAAGATTTCTGAAAACTTCATTGCCTTCCCCAAGGTCTCTTCCGGTCACAATATTGGATGCATCGGATTCTTTCACACCTAAATAACTTCCTCCCTCGGCATCACCGATGGTGATCAGATCATATCCGGGATCAATATACATTTTAGAATAAATGGTGGTAAAGGTTGTTGACTTATCATCGATCCTTGAAGTTTCATAATAAAGGGCCGGCTTGACCCCATCGGTAAAGATCAGGTCACCCTGGACGAAGTGAAATTTCAATAAACTCTGCAATGCTTCTCTATCAAGGGTATCCACCCGGGATGCAATCAGCGCAGAATCGCTGGGTATAAAGACCGTGTAGTCTTCATTCGCAGACAGAAATGTTATCTCAAATGCGTTTGCCAGTCCGGCCTGGATCAGAAGATCATAGAATACAGGATAGTTGCCCTGTATCTTCAGATATATATTTGGAGCGGAAAAGCTGAAATAATTTTCAATATCATAGGTGATCCCATTATCCGCTTCAATGGTTATCTCAGTCGGAAAATTGGGTTGCTGAACCAGTCCCTGGTACCCGATAGATGTAGGAGCGGTACCCCTGACTTCACCGGTTTCATTATTGATGATGATAAAGTTGCCCACCAGATTCTTGAAGTACTCTTTCCTTGCCATTCCCGAAGGCGTTCCAATGGCAATGTGATTCATGAGCAATGTCCTCAAGGCGTTGTTACCCAACATGTATTCCCGGCCTTCACCCTGGGCGATCTGGAACAGAGAAAACTGTTCGGTAGAAGATTCATACAATAAGGAGGAGTCGGTTGAAGAATTCACATTGGACTCAATATAAAACAGGTACTGGTCATCCTCACGCTTAAGTGCAGACAAAAGACCGGCGTCCTCAATGGAAAACATGGTTTTTGAGTAACCCTTAAGGAGGTAAGCGGGACCAGCAACAGTGTAAAATAAACGAGGAACCACCATATTGTCAACGCCGATGAATGTACTGTTACTGCCAAACTGCTTTTCAACAATATCCCCGGCATCGAGGGTTATCCTGTCCTGTTCTCCATTGGAGAATCCATTCTCAAAATCTGTGGGATAGATGGTGTTGGGCGACATATGGGTGTTCACAATAATTCTTTTGATATTATCGGGTGCGCCTTCCAGGGTGCCCCACCGGCCAGGTCCAACGAAATACTCATTCAGAAATTCGTCGAAAGCCGTGTTTGTGGGGGCAATTATTCCATGATGATACCTGATGGTCACGTTGTTGGGTAACCCAAAGGTCCCGGAAGGTGGTGAGGTCCTCTCATTCAGGATATCAAAAACCAGGTCCGTGTACGACATATCAAAGAGAGAATCAACCTCAAGTCCCTGATCAGCACCGGGCTGGTCATAGGTTTTTTCTTCGTTATATTCAAAGTTGGGAAAAAGGTTCACCAGATCCAGGAATTCGGTATATGACTCAGGTCCCTCTTTGTCCTCCAGTATCTGATAGACATTGGATAACGGGTCTGTCACGCGGTCAATCTCATATACGAATCCGTTCTCAGCAAAAATTTCGTCTCCAATCACTCTCCCACCGGCAAAATAAAGGTCTTGCGGATCATCGAGGGTTCGGTCGAAATAGAACGAATAGTCATCAGCACTCAGGTCGTAAATATCAAAATACTCCCGGAAAAAAATGGGGGCATATTTCCGTGAATCGGTAGCCACCACGCGGTGCCAGGTTGTCTCAAGGGTGTCTACGATCTTAATGGTTTGATCATTGTTCAACATGATACCGAGCTTACGGTTGTCGTCAAGAAGAAGTGTCTGCCTCTTGAAACCACGCGGCTTATTGTTATTCAGGTCCAGTGTATCAATCCAACCATATACATCCAGGGTCCTGAGCTGGGTCTTTGTCCAGGGATTCTGGACGAGATGGTATTTAACCAGTTTTCTGAGCTCGGCAACGGGGATGTCCTCAACGTTGTTATGGGCGGGGTGGTTTTGAAAATAGAGTGAAAAGGCTTCATTGTTGGGTGCAAATACAGTATAGCTCCCCGACCTGTCAATGATGGTATCATAGCCGCTGAGCTCCACACACTTCGCAAATGTTGAAAGATCGGGTTGGTCCAGCAATTGTGTGTACACTTTCCCGGCAAGCCAATCAGGTCGCGCGTACTTATCTTCTCTCTTGAGTTCAGGATCGCAACTCAACAGTAGCAACCCTAAGAGAGAAAGCATGACAATTGGTTTTTGTCTAATCATCTCAGTTCGATAATAAATAGATAAATGTCAGGCTCACAGAGAAACTCCGCGCAGATTGTGAGAGTAATGGCATATACGTAGTAGTAGTCTTTGCTGCCCAACGTCAAATATAAGAATTGTTCCTTATATCTTTAAATAGAGTCATTCAATACAGCGTTTAGAGTCAGCCTGCATAACTTCAGCAATGAGTCAAACTATACACCCTGTGAATTTCATCTATAAATTTTTATTAGTAAATTGTGAGGCGAATTCAATAATTAGCACACAATAACTTAACTTAAAAACTTTCATTATGAGCAAAGAAAAGGACAGTGGTGTCTCCAGGAGAAGATTTCTTGGTACCACAGCGGCTGCCACCGCAGGATTTACCATCATTCCAAGTCATGTGGTCAGCGGACTGGGATATACAGCCCCAAGTGATAAACTGAATATCGCCTGTGTTGGTATAGGCGGAATGGGCCGCTCCAACCTTCGGAATATCACGGACCAGAACATAGTGGCACTTTGCGATGTGGATTGGAAATATGCACAGAAAACATTCGACGAGTATCCAGAGGCCAAGAAGTATTGGGACTGGAGAAAGATGTACGACGAGATGGGCAAAGAAATCGATGCAGTAGTGGTGGCAACCGCCGACCATACCCATGCACTGATCGCCGCCCACGGAATGACCATGGGTATGCACTCATTTGTACAAAAGCCCCTCACCCACTCGGTATATGAATCACGTTTGCTGACCAATCTTACCGCGAAGCACAAACTTGCCACCTCCATGGGCAACCAGGGATCATCCGGTGAAGGAGTCAACCTGGTGGTTGAATGGATCCTGAATGGTGAGATCGGTGAAGTGAAAAATGTGGAGGCATTCACCGATCGTCCCATTTGGCCCCAGGGGCTGAATGTGCCCAAAGAGAAGATGCCGGTGCCCGATACCCTCAACTGGGACCTCTTTACCGGTCCGGCCGAAATGAATGATTTCAACGAGATCTACACTCCATGGAACTGGCGCGGATGGTGGGATTACGGAACTGGTGCTTTAGGCGACATGGCCTGCCACATCCTGCATCCTGTATTTGTAGGGTTGCAGCTGGAATATCCCACCAAGGTACAGGGTAGTTCCACCCTCCTGCTGACTAAGTGCGCTCCAAATGCACAGATGGTTAAGCTGACCTACCCCGAGCGGAAACCGGCCGGGAAGGTGGAATTTCCCGAGGTTGATGTTACATGGTATGACGGCGGACTGCAGCCCATGAAGCCGGAAGGCTGGCCCGATGGTAAAAACATGAATGATGGCGGCGGTGGTGTTCTGTTTCACGGAACAAAGGATACCCTTATCTGCGGTTGCTACGGCAAAGATCCATGGTTACTGTCCGGAAGGACACCAGATGCTCCGAAAGTCAGGCGCCGCATTGAAACAAGCCATGAAATGGACTGGGTAAGGGCCTGCAAGGAGAGTCCAGAGAACCGTGTAGAGACCGCTTCTTCGTTCAACGAGGCTGGTCCCTTCAATGAAATGGTTGTGATGGGTGTGAATGCTGTACGCCTCCAGGGCCTGAATAAGGAGCTGGAATGGGATGGCCAGAAGATGGAATTCACCAACATTTCGGACAGCGAAGAGTTGCGGATGGTTATTGAGGATGGTTTTATGATCAAGGACGGACATCCCACCTTCGCTAAGGACTGGACGGATCAGTTCTCTGCCAAAGAGTTTGCAGCAGAGCTTGTGAAACATACCCCGAGAGAAGGAGGCTGGGAACTTCCCGATATGCCTGCATAACAATTGTTAAACACAAATACCTGAATAAAATGAAACATTTATTATATCTGTTAGCTGCGGTGTTGATCTTCGGTACCGTATCCTGTACATCCACTCCCAAGGAGGAGAAAAAGGCGGACGCTACAGAAGAGGTGGCAGTTGCTGACAACACCCTCACCGAAAAGGAAAAGGCAGAGGGCTGGATGCTCCTGTTTGATGGAGAAACCACAAACGGATGGCGTGCTTATAATCAGGAGGCTTTCCCAGACACTGGATGGTTTGTTGAGGATGGAAAGCTTCAATGCATTCATTCCGGGTTGGGTGAAGCCGGTCTGGGAGGTGATGTCATCTATGACAAACAGTTTACCGATTTCCATTTCAAGGTAGACTGGATGATCGATTCAGGAGGCAACTCTGGAATATTCTACTTAGCACAGGAGATCCCAGACAAGCAGATCTGGTACACAGGTCCTGAAATGCAGATCCTGGACAATGAATCCGACCATGTGGATAACATGCTGGGAAAGGACGGGAACCGGAGGGCAGGAAGCCTTTACGACCTGATTGCGCCGGATCCCCAGAATGCAAAAGGAGCCATGCAATGGAACAGCGTTGAAATCATGTCCTATCAGGGGACCATTGTGTACAAGATGAACGGTGAAACGGTTATTGAGTATCACCTGTGGACACCCGAGTGGAAAGAAATGATCGAAAACAGCAAGTATCCCGATTTCAATCCCGATTTTGCCAATGTGGCCAAAACAGGGTATATTGGATTGCAGGACCACGGCAACGCGGTCTGGTTCAGAAATATCAAGATCAAGGAGCTGTAATTCTGTAAGGATCACAGTTCCACATGCATATGAAGAGGTCGTCCTTTGGATGGCCTCTTTTTTGTATCGAAAGGATATTGACTGAGTTGCCTTAATCAGTTGCGAAGCGACGGATTTCAGCAACGAAAACAATATCCTGGAGATTATGAACAAGAGGCTTACAGAACGACTCCCTCCATTGATTTTTCCAGCTCCCTTGCATGGGTCAGGAATTCCTCCAGGCTCATCTCTTTGAAGAACAGGAGTCCGTGTGTGGTCCTTACCCTGGGGCTCTCATGCTGATAAAAATAGTTCTTTCCCAGAAGCAGCTGGACTGTTTGAAGCTGCTCCACCCAAATCTTTTTGGTCAGATCACTGAATTTTCCATCATGTTGGTAGCTGGGAAATGAAGCTTCCACCTGGCTCAGGTAACTGTTGGTAAAAGCATCGTCCATAACCCCCATTGCGTTCAGGGATACGGGTACAATCACGTTGGCTTCCGCCGGATGGAAACGGTACCACACATTCCTGTAACCCCATACCCTCAGGTTGGAAAGGTCCTCCTCCTGGTTCCACATCTTCAGGGCCTCAGCAATGACCTGCAATACTTTATAATGGGTATCGGGTCCGCTGCCTTCAGGATCAAAGGCAAGACTGACCACCGTGGGTTTAATTTCCCGCAATTTCTCAAGGATTGGTTCCACATCCCTGTCCCGCTTCGGCTGTTCGGTGAAAACGTCTCCTGTATAAAAGCCCAGTCTCAGATGGTGCACGTTTTTGGTCTGGATCCCAAAGCATGCCCATACCAGCTCCTCTTCGAATTCCCGGAGCATGCCTTTCAACTTCTGGATGTCAGGAAGGTTCATCTCCCCGTCATAACTCTTTTTAAGGATCATCAGGATGCTGTTGATCTCGTCCCTGAGCTGGCCCTCACTTTTCACGTCATACAAACCTACAATATCCCTCACCAATCGATGCGCCAAACCCCTTCGAAGTTCATAATCCTCGCCTGAAGCCACCTTGAGAAGGTAGTGGTTCACATCCTTGTCACGCTTATGCTTGTACCCTGACTCAAAAAAATCGGGATACACGGTCATCTGGATCAGGCCCCTTTCCAGGAAGTGCTTGGTGTCTTCAAGTGCTTCAATGATGAACTCATTGGTAACAGCTGTAAAACCTGAGGTGAGAACCGAAAAATAATTGGTATTGGTTTCGTTCCTCATAAGCCTGTGGATATGTGGAAGGATACCCAGCATGATGTCGTCGTGATGGGGTCCGGTATGGTAATAGACCTGATCATGTTCAGGGAACATGCCCTGCTCGAACTTTGTCCCGGTAGAATTAATTACCGAAGGAACTGTTTGGTCATCCAATCCGGGTATCAACTTACAATACTGATCTTCTTTCAGATCGCTTAAAGTAAGATGATGGCCATATTTATCCAGTTTCGTACAGAGATCAATAACAGCCCTGTCTGTCTTCTCCTGGGTCCACTCACCCTGCTTGTAGAAAGCATCTACAGAGCTTTGCAGGGAGGAAGCCGCTCCGGTGGTCAGATAAAACCTGGCATTTTCCAGGTTGGAAAGGACACTGGCCGGATAGAGGTTGGAGGGTTCCTTCTCAAGTGCATCCCTCACCATGGGTGCTTTGGCTTCACCTGCTGCGAAAATTATGGCAACGGCATCCGGATTATAGGCAATGGTTTCCAGGCCGATGGTGATCACCAGCCGGTTCCGGGAGATGTCGATCCCTCCCAGGTCAGAAGCGGCAACAGCCTGGGTTTCAAAATTGGTTTCAGTCAGCCTTGTGGTGGAATAGTGATCCGAACCCCTTGTATTGAATGCAATGTGTCCGTCAGGGCCGATCCCGCCCAGGAAAAATCCAATCCCGCCTTTATCCCTTACCTTCTGTTCATAATCGCTACACCAGTTATCAATGGAGAAGATGGAGTCCTGCTTCAGTTTTTCGATATGATTCTTAGGTTCCCGATACTTCAGGGAAAGGTCAACCAGCTTATCTGGAAATACTTCAGAAAAATGGAGCCCATCGGTCAGCGGTATATCATCCGAATTGATCAGCAAAGCACTGGCAGGATCCAAACCGAATCCTCCGAGATAGTATTTCTTTACATAATTATAGAAACTGTTGTGCTGCCGGGAACTGATGGGATAGAACTCATCGATCTGTACAAATTGGAGATGTTGCAGTGATGGTTTACCCATCTTACCGATCCCATATTTACTCCTCAGCTCCTTCACCTTTTTACTCTCCCAGTTCTCCATCAGATAACTGGTCCACTTGATAAAATATTCGGGGGTTTTTCCGGTAGGCAGACTGATGGTCCCCTCGGGATTCTCCTTTGCCCACTCCAGGAAACGCAGCGCGGTCATCAGCCCCATCAGAGGGAAGTTCTCAACAACGATGTAGGGAATGTTGGTGTTGATCTCAGGAGAACCTGAAATTTTATAAAAGGACGATTCAACTTTTGATTTGAAATTCATAGAAAATTGATTTAGAACGCTATTGATGAAAAACAAGAATTGCAAAAATATTCATTTTGCAGTTCTTATTCAATCATTTGATGGGAAATTAAAAGAGGGTTAATTGCTCTTTTTGTGTACCATCCGGACCATACGACATCCGGCGGATCATTGATAAATATCCTCTAAGTCGGTGGTTATTAGCCCGATCATCAGGTTGGCCAGCTTACTGGTGACTTCCTTGAAATACTTCTCACCTTTCTCCCTGGTGGCTTTTTTGGGATTACCGATCCCTGTATCTGAAGTGGTTCTGGACCATTTCCTTTCGGTCCATGCCCAGCGCTCATTTAATTCGTCAATACGGAACTTTTTCGCTGTACCATTGCCTGCCTGATCAAGCGGAAGGACCAGTTCGGGCCATGTATACATCATCAAGCTGGTTTCCATTTCATCCGCATGATCACCTTCATTCTCAAAAATAGTTCCTTTATCGACGGATTGAAACCAGTTGCAGGTTGAAATGAACATATCAGGAAACTGTCGTCCTACCTCCCTGATCATCTGTTTGAAATCGTTCCCGCCATGCCCGTTCACAATCAATAGTTTAATAATCCCGTGGTTGAACAGGCTCTCCACAATATCTTTCAGAATGGATTGCTGGGTACCGGGATGAAGGTTCAGGGTCAGTTTAATGTCGGCTTGTCCGGTATTCACACCCACAGGGATGGTAGGCAGGACAACAACCTTTGCATGCTGTTCCCAGGCGATTCGTGCCGATTCGTGCACCAGTACATCCGTTTCGAAATTATCCGTACCATAAGGCAGGTGGTAATTATGGGCTTCGGTGGCTCCCCAGGGCAGTACGGCAAGCTGGTAATCCTGCTCCTTCACAAATTTCCAGTTGGTCTCCGATAATATATATGATCTCATAACTCTGTTTATTTTCTTGCAAAAATAATGTTATTTAAATTGAATTAGTTATAATTGCCATGAAGACTTCAAGTCGAACAGGAACAATTTATCTGAGGCAATACTTTTTGGTGAAGATTCATTTGAATTAGCCTTTCTCTTCTTATTTTCAGACATTTATCACAGGATGAAAAGCGATCGATATCCCAGAGGTCGGCAAACACGAGACCTGCTTGCAGCCCAATACCATATTCAATTACACGCTCCAGTGATTTGATACCTGGCTGGGAAAAAAAATTGCCCTCGGTCAGAACATTCAGGGCTCCATTCCCTGATCTGACAGGAATCACAGAACAAGATGCAACCCCGGCCATGAAAGCAAAATCAATTGACTTTTCTGCCCAGTATACGCCTTCCGGTTCAGAAAGAAACGGAGGACGAAGCAGAATGAAGGCACGCGTTGATATTCCGTGCGAACTCAGGAAGCTGACAGCATGCTCGAAGTCGGCCAATTTCATCTTTTTATTCAGTCTTGGAAGAATCTCCGGATGTACGGTCTCAAGGCCAATTGCCACCTGTAACTCCGGGTTTAAAAGACTGCGGAAAAGAAGGCTGTTTTTGTTTATGAAACCCGGATGGCTCTCTACGGTGACTGTTTCAAAATGATCAACCAGCAAAGCAATTTTTTCATAGTCATTTACGGGTATGGCACGATTATCAAAAAAGCTACCGCTATTATATAACTTCAAATGCTTTGCTGATGGCAATCCGGATAGTGCAAATTTAATTTGTTCCGGAATGTCACCCTCCTGTACAGGTTTATCGGTTGTGTTCCTCCAGAGATCACACATGATGCAACAAAAAGGACATTCATTATTCGTTAATAAGATGGTTGAAACATCCTCGATTTCTCCTGATCTCAACCGCTCTTTTTCTACGAAGTAACCATAAGGTCTGGAAGGATCAACCGTATTCTTTTCTCCACGATTGGATGTAATCCATTGTTTATCAAGCTTAAAATGCGGATATTTACTCATAGATCGCCAGAAATTCCCGTCGGTAATCGATCTCTTTTTCAGGAAAATGCTTATGAAAGGTATCCATAGAAGTCACACCATGTTGAAAGCGTCTTTTTGTAAAAACCGGCATATCCATGCCCGTTATGGCTTTGACACCACTCGCAACCACCTTGCCTTTGAGTTTATAAAGTCTATCGTGATCCCATGCTGTCAGTTCAATAAAGGGCATGCCTTCGGCTATTTCAATCACATTTTCCAGTGTATAAGGACTGAAAGGTTCAAAACCCAGGCTGTCGGCAGGGGTGTATGTACGCATGTACCCCCTGCTTAATCCGCCGGAATAGGTTAATGAGTGTTTCATTTTACCCACACCCCAGCCCTCATGATATAACAATAAATTATTCAGAACACTTCGAATGGTCAATTCGGGATTGTCTTCAATCGGATAATCCTTGAGATTCTCATCACCACCTTCACCGTCAATCATATATTCCCAATCAGGATAACGCTGGCGGATACCTTCAAGAAGTGCTAAATTCATTGTGGCAGCCTGTATATCGAGAGGTTTATAATCCTCAACAATTTTAATCGTTTTCTTCCAGTTTAATTCGGATGACTTAATTTCAATGGGTTCGAGAAAAAGCTCCAGTTTCAGCGCTTTCAGAAACTCGCGAGCCTGTTTAAGATCTTCACCCGTGCCATCAACACTCAGGGTAAATGCTTTTAACCTTGAAGGGCTTTCTCCAAGCTCCAATAATGCATGGTAAGTAAGCAAAAAAACGGAGCCGCTGTCAATACCGGCTGAAAAAGTGACCCCAATGGGTCCTGCTTTGGCCCTGAACTTCAGCCATTTTTTAATCTCTTCATATAAAGTACCAATATAATATTTGCCCAATTGTTCCACATCACTGTTTTTGAACCTGTTTCTCTCCGGAGTAAAAAAACGTTTGTAAACCGGAGCCGGATCAGGACAACCCAATAGTTCAATGGTCGTAACATGGTGGGCAGGAGCCATCCTTGTGTAGGAAGGATGAAACTGATCGTCCAGTCCTTCCTTTATAAGATAATCGTGGATGGTATCAATACGCTCGGCAAGGACCAGACAGGGACCCTCTGTTAGTTTTGCAATAAAAAAACGCAGGGGACGCCCGATGGATCTTGCCATTCGTATGGTTTTTCCTTCTACTGCAATTAAAGCAAACTGGCCATCAATCTTTCTTACAGCCTTTGTATTCCCTGTTCTAACAACCTGAATTGCCTCTTCCAGAGACATATTATAAATAATATTTTTTGACGGATCTGTCAGATCCACCACACGGTTTACATATTCCTGATTCATCATCTTATTCATTTAAAAGCTTGATAATATTGATGGTACTCATTTGGGTAAAACATCTGCTCAAAAATAAGAAAAAACGAATTGATAATGTGGATCTAAACCGTGAACTCCTGATGCCTCACAATTTATTGGCGGAAGGACCGGCTCTGACTGTTGGTGATGTAAATGGTGACGGGCTGTAGGATCTGATTGTGGGTGGGACAAAAGGGCAGCCAGCCATGTCGTTCACGTAACAAAATGACGGAAATCTGCGAATATTCCAGTATTTAAGTGACAGAAATCTATTTTTTTTACTGATTCTAAATAAGGTTTTCGAATTGAATCATTCAGGTCATATTATAAAACATATATGCTATAATATGTATTGAAACCTATTTTTAAGTGATATATGGAAGACCTAAACAATAAAAATTTCGAAACGAAAATTTTTGTTAAAGTCAATTTTTAAGCTAACTTGTTTCAGTTTCTAAACTAAAACTAACTTTACTATGCGTAATTCTACACTATGGAAAAGTGGCATATTGTCGCTAATCCTATTGGGTTTTGCGATCAGCTTAACCTATGCACAGGAAGTCACAATTACAGGTACTGTTGTTGAGGAAAGTACCAGCGAACCGTTGATTGGTGCCTCAATCGTTGTAAAAGGTACCACTCAAGGAACAATATCTGACCTGGACGGTAAGTATAGTATTACTGTCAACAAAGGGGAAACTCTTGTTTTTTCGTCTATTGGCTATGTAATAGTTGAAGAAACCGTAGGGGATGTAACAATTATAGATGTTGCTCTTGGGGTATCATTAGAAGAACTTGAAGAAGTAGTGGTCATTGGATATGGATCTGTCAGGAAAAAGGATGCAACCGGATCGGTTACATCAGTAAAAACAGAAGACTTCAACCGTGGAGCAATGACATCTCCAAGCGACCTGCTCCAGGGTAAGGCTCCCGGTGTGATGATCACCAACAGCAGTGGTGACCCCGGGGCAAATTCTACCATCCGTATTCGCGGTAATTCTTCCGTTAGGGCAGGTAATGACCCGCTTATCGTAGTAGATGGCGTTCCCCTTGCAGGAGGGAATACTTCTGCAAATGCTGACCTTGAGACTCTTGGCAACAACTCAAGTGCACGTAATCCATTGAATTTTATCAATCCCAATGACATTGCAAGTATAGACATCCTGAAAGATGCTTCTGCAACTGCAATTTACGGTTCACGGGGGGCGAACGGTGTAATTATCATTACAACCAAACAGGGTGTATCAGGCGCTAATACTGTTGAGTATAACGCCTCTTTCAGTACAGCGTCCATCTCAAACAAAATAAAACTTCATTCAGCTGATGAATTTGCTGCACTTGTCCCGGCACAGGATCAGGGTGGTGATGTCGATGCACTGGATGCAATTCTGCAGACCGCCTTTTCTCATAACCACAATTTAGCATTCAGGGGGGGGGATGATGATTTGAAATATCGCCTTTCACTGGGTTATCATAACCAGGAGGGTATCATCAAAGAAAGCGGTTTGGAAAAATATACGGCAAACCTGAATGTAACCCAGGAGTTTTTTAAAGACAGGTTGAAAATAAATTCCAGTATGATTTATTCAACTGTAAATGACACTTATGCTCCTGTTTCCACAAGTGCTGGTTTCGAAGGTAGTCTTATTGGTAATGCCTTGGTTTGGAATCCCACCAGGGCATTCAAACTTGGTGATGGATCCTGGGATCAATTCTCTCAGAGTGACACCAACCCAATGGCTCTTTTGGATTATTTTGACGATGGAGCCAAAACGAATCGGCTTCTCGCAAACCTCTCTGCCACATTAACAATTGTTGAAGGTCTGGATTATAAAATTAACGTAGGGGTTGACGATTCAAATTCAAAAAGAAGTTATGAAATGTCAAGGTTCTTAAACCGTATAGATATCCTTGACAGGGGATTTGCCAGAGTAGACAACATGCACAGTAACGGTATGTTACTTGAGCACACATTAACCTATAATAAGATTTTCAGCGATCATATTCGCTTCAATGGTCTGTTAGGATACTCGTACCAGACAGTCGATCGCTCCGGGAGCAGTATTTGGGGTCGTGATTTTGAATACGACCAGGTTCCCTACGTTAACCAACTGCAATCGATCTCACAAGATAACAGAGAAGTGTCTTCATACAAAGATCCTACCAGTGAATTACAGTCATTCTTTGGAAGGGTAAACATGAGTCTTTTTGACAAATTCCTGCTGACTGCCACCATACGTGCTGATGGTTCCAGTAAGTTTGGAACCAACAATAAATATGGTTATTTCCCTTCATTTGCACTGGCTTACCGTATTTCGGATGAAGCTTTTATTCCCGACGCTTTCGATGATCTGAAATTACGTGTTGGCTGGGGTAAAACCGGTAACCAGGAGTTCCCTCCCGGTTCATCTCAGGCCCAATACGAAATTACCCGTGACGGTTTAACCAGATCTCAGTATGATAATCCTGACCTGAAATGGGAAACTTCAACTTCATTAAATATTGGTATCGACTTTTCATTATTGGATAGAAGACTTTCTGGTACAATCGAATATTTCAACAAGAATACGGTAGACCTTCTTTTTAACGCACAGGCAGCATTACCAGGGCCTTCAGGAGCCAGGAGATGGACAAACCTTGATGCCAATGTGGAGAACAAAGGAGTTGAAATTGGTTTGGATGTACTGATTGTTGACGCGGGCGATCTTACCTTCAGTTTGGGTGGTAATGTCAGTTTCATTCAAAATATACTGGAAAACTTCGATGGTGTTGTTGAAACCGGCATGTTGCACGGTCAGGGTATTTCAGATACTCCAAGTCAACGTTTTGTCAGCGGCCAGCCACTTAATGTATTTTACATGCTGGAATTTGAGGGTCTGGATGCTGCCGGTTTAGGGATTTACAGTGATGCAAAGCAATATTTGCAAGATCCTAACCCAAAAACCATTCTTGGTATCAATGCCCGCCTGGCCTATAAAGGCTGGGATCTGATCGCTAACCTCAATGGTGCATATGGACAATATGTATATAATAATACGGCTACAAGTGTACTGGTGGTAGGTAATCCCAGCAAAGGAAGAAATACATCACCTGATTACACTCTTGAAGGTGAAGGCGTGGACAATGCACTTAAAGCTTCTACACGATACCTTGAGAAAGGTGATTATTTACGCCTTAACAACCTGACTTTAGGTTATACTGTGAAAAAAGCACCCTGGGTCTTCAGTTCAATGCGTTTTACCCTGACTGGTCAGAATCTGTTTGTGATCACGGACTTTACCGGATTTGATCCGGAAGTGAACATAGACAAAAATATTGACGACGTGCCTTCTTATGGTATTGAATATACTCCGTATCCATCGGCCAGAACATTTACATTCGGGCTTAACGTATCATTTTAATAAAAATTGAAAAATTATTATCATGAAAAAAATAAGAACAAAACTACTGGCTGTAATTGCAATCATCACTTTTCTATTTGTTGGTTGTTCAGATCTGGATGAAGAATTGCAAGACCGGTTAACATTAGAACAGGTAGAAGAAGCTACCGCGGGTGAAACGCCAGATGTTTCAAATTTATTAACTGAAGCTTATGGTACCCTCCGTGAACTTCACGGTAGTGGGGCTGATATCATTTCTGATCATGTTTCTGATGCCCTTATTGCACCAACACGTGGTGGTGACTGGGATGACAATGGTGCATGGCGTGCATTACACCAGCATACATGGGATGCAGATTTCGGAAATTTGCGTAATTTCTTTAACAGGTACACTACCGGTCTGTTTTCGGCAATTGACCTTCTTCAATTCAATCCAAATACTCAGCAGGAAGCTGAAGCACGTTTCCTGAGAGCCTTTTATGTGTTTTGGATTTGCGACGGATGGGGACAGGTTCCAATGCGTGAACCAGGAGCACCACTTGCAGATTTACCATATGTTCTGAGCAGCCCTGAAGCTATAGCTTTTGTAATTTCTGAGCTTGAAGCCATTGTTGGTAACCTGCCTGAAGATGATGTGCCCTGGGTGGCCACCCAGGCTGCTGCATATGCGTTACTGGCAAAAGCATACTTGAATAAGGCAGTGTATGAAAGTGATGATCGTCAGACATTCTCGTTCAATACCGGTGATATGAGTAAAGTGATTGAAAACTGTGATGCTATCATCAATCCAGGTGATTTTGAACTGGAGGCTGAGTATTTCGAAAACTTCACTGCCGATAATGGTGAAAACTCCTCGGAATTGATTTTCAGTTCAAACAATATTGCAGGTATTCAGTCAAACAGTATGCGGGGATTCTGGATGTCAGCACTGCACTATAATCAAACTCCGGGCGGATGGAATGGTTTTAGCACCCTGGCTGATTTTTATAATACGTTTGAAGCTGATGACCAGCGCAGGAGCGCTGAATTAACCACATTAAAAGAACAAACCGGTTTAATAGCCGGGTTAATGATCGGACAACAGTATAATGCAGCAGGAGAAGCACTTCAGGATCGTCAGGGAAATCCATTATCATTTACATTGGAAAGTCCAATTATTGTTTCAGGTGATCTTCTTGAAGTCAGTGGTGTCCGTATAATGAAATGGATCCCGAACATGGATAATGAGGATACACCCGGAAATAAATTTTCATTCTTAAGATATGGCGATGTGCTGTTAACGAAAGCCGAAGCGTTAATGCGTTCTGGTGATAATGGCCCTGCTTTAACCATAGTAAATGATTTAAGAGAAGTTCGTGGTGCTTCTGCACTATCGTCAATTGACGAAGCATCATTATTGGCCGAAAGAGGTCGTGAACTGTACATGGAAGGCTGGAGACGCAATGACCTTATCCGTTATGGCAAATTTCTTGACGCATGGCAGGATAAAACAGTTTCTGATCCAACTTATTTATTATTCCCGTTCCCTTCATCCCAGATTGTGGCAAATCCAGATTTACAGCAAAATCCGGGATATTAATTAAACCTTAGAGACTGCAAATTCAGACAATCGTACGCAACAGTGATTAAAGAGGCTGCCTTTCTGAGGCAGTCTCTTTGTATTTTTAAAATTGATTGAATAGGGCTAAATTCACCCCTTAATTAACACAATATATGCCTCCAGGTTTTTATATGATCCGGAAATCATCCAATCTATGAACAGGATTAAAATTCTATCATTTTTCATTGCCTTATTGATCGCCGGTTGTCAAAATGATCGAAAGGCTGACATCCCCAAAGACACCCTGTTCCAGCTGATACCCCCTGAGGAGTGTGGTATTGGCTTCATCAACAAAATAACCAATGAGAAAGACCTGAATATATTTCTCTACCGAAATTTCTACAACGGTGGAGGAGTTGGAATTGGAGACATCAATAACGATGGTTTAGCTGATGTTTATATGATAGCTAACATGGAGAAAAACAAATTGTTTTTGAACCTGGGCGACTTCAAATTTCAGGACATAACTGCCAGTTCAGGAACAGCAGGTGACCATGCCTGGTCTACCGGTGTAGTATTGGTTGATATCAATGCCGATGGTTTACTGGATATATATGTTTGCAATGCAGGGAACGTTAAAGGTGATTACCCCGAAAATGAACTGTTCATCAACAATGGTGACCTGACCTTTTCTGAAAAGGCTGAAGAATACGGATTGGCCGATGATGGTTTTACTACACACGCTGCCTTTTTTGATTATGACGGGGATGGTGATCTGGATGTTTACATCCTGAATAACAGTTTTGTTCCCGTAAACAGCCTTGATTACTCCAACGAACGCATGGTGAGAAGCGAAAATTGGGATGTTCCCGAATTGGTAAAGGGAGGCGGTGATAAACTTCTCAGAAACGACAATGGTAAATACGTGGATGTAAGTGAGGAAGCCGGCATTTATGGCAGCCTTATTGGATTTGGAATGGGCGTAACGGTTGGTGACATCAACCAGGATATGTGGCCGGATATCTATGTATCGAACGACTTCTATGAACGGGACTATCTATACATCAATAACGGAGACGGAACTTTTAAAGAAAACATAAAAGATTGGATGGCCCATTTGAGCCTTGCCTCGATGGGAGCTGATATGGCCGACATTAATAACGACGGTTTATCTGAAATCTATGTAACAGATATGTTACCGGAAGGAGATACACGATTAAAAAACACCACCGATTTTGAACGCTACGACATTTACCTGCTCAAGTTGAATGATGGTTTTTATCACCAGTATATGCAAAACTCATTGCAGCTGAATAATGGCAATGAGACATTTTCTGAAATTGCTTTTTACAGTGGTGTGGCAGAAACCGACTGGAGCTGGGGACCTGTAATGTTCGACATGGACAATGATGGGTATGTCGATATTTTTGTGGCGAACGGAATTTACCACGACCTTACCAACCAGGATTTTATTGATTTTTTTGCCAACGAAATTGTTCAGAAGATGACCATATCAGGAAAAAAAGAGGTAGTTGACACAATCATCAATAAAATGCCAAGTAACCCTGTTCCGAATTATGCTCTCAGGAACAATGGAAATTTAACTTTCACAAATATGAGCACCGAATGGGGATTTCACATTCCCAGTTTCTCAAATGGTACAGCTTATGGCGACCTTGATAATGATGGTGATCTTGATTTAATTGTAAACAATGTTAACCAGCCCTGTTTTGCCTACAAGAATAGAACCAATGAAAAAACAGGGTTTCATTATCTGAAAGTGAAGCTAAAAGGTGAAGGTCAAAATACATTCGGTATTGGAAGTGTTGTGAATGTTTATATTGATGATCAAATTCATAAGCAAGAGCTGATCTCATCCAGGGGTTTTCAATCTTCTGTGGATCATGTTTTGAATTTTGGTTTAGGGATTGCAACACACGTTGATTCTGTTGAAGTTATCTGGCCCTGCCATAAAAGAGAAGTGGTTGAAAATATCGGGGCCGACCAGTTGATAACATTCGACATCAAAGACGCAACAAAAAGGGAGCTTTTTATCAGAAGCAGTAATACAGCAACCGAAAAATTAATTGAATACAATTCACCATTTGATCCGCATAAAGAGAACTTTTATGTCGATTTTATATATGAAGGTCTAATTGCTCAAATGTTGTCTCGCGAAGGACCTGCAATGGATGTGGGCGATTTAAACAACGATGGTCTTGATGATGTATTTATTGGAGGAGCCACCAACTACCCGGGACAGATCTATCTTCAGTCAGCCAAGGGAGAAATGATCATTCAGATGGATGACTGCTTCGAGAAGGATAAAAAATATGAAGATACTGCCGCCAGGTTCTTTGATGCAGATGGCGACGGGGATCCGGATCTTTATGTAGGCTCCGGAGGAAACGATAAACAAGATGAATCTATGTTGCTACGCGATCGTCTGTATATCAATAATGGTAAAGGTGCATTTGAAAAAGCGGATGCTGCAATACCGGATTTCAGGTATAATACTTCTGTGGTTGCACCTTATGATTTCGACCAGGATGGTGATATGGACCTGTTTGTAGGCAGTTTAAGTGTTTCACGCATATACGGCATTAATCCCAGACACTACCTGCTCGAAAACGATGGAGAGGGAGAATTCAAAGATATTACTGAAGCCAGGGCATACAAGTTCCGTAACATGGGGATGGTTACAGATGCAGTGTGGCAGGATATGGATGAGGATGGTTTGAAAGATCTTGTTGTTGTAGGCCAATGGATGGCTCCTGTGATCTATCAAAATTCAGGGCGCAGATTAAGTCCGATCGAAACCTCGCTTGACTCCCTGTCCGGATGGTGGAATGCTGTATCAGTTACCGATTTAGACAATGATGGAGATATGGACATGGTACTTGGTAACAGGGGCAACAGTTCATACATCAAAGTAAGCAGAGCGGCACCGGTGAAAATGTTTGTGAACGACTTCGACAACAATGGTACCATCGAACAGATATGTACGAGATACATTGAAGGAAAAGACAAACCTATCTCTTTAAAAAGAGAGATCACAGTCCAAATTCCTTCTCTCCTGAAAGATAACCTGAAGTTTGCTGAATATGCTGAAAAATCTATTTATGAATTGTTACCTGATGATATAATTGCAAATTCCATTTTAAAAGAGGTTATTATCTCTGAAAGTGTTCTGGCTTACAATGAAGGCGAAAACCAATATAGAATAGAAGCCCTGCCACAGGAAATTCAGTTTACATGTGTAAATGTGATTATAACAACTGACTTGAATGATGATAATTATACTGATATCATTTTAGGTGAAAATAATCATAGTTATAAACCACAGTTTGGAAGACTTGATGCTGGCTTTGCACATTTACTTTCGGGAAGTGAAAGTGGATTTATGAAACCTGAACGAATAGGGACCTCCGGTCAGGGAGTAGTTAAAAGCATCAAAGAGATAACAATGAATGATCAGCAATACTTAATACTGGGAATCAACAATGAAAGGTCAAAAATATATAAAGTCATCAAGTAATATATTTTACTTTTTAGTGTTGTTTGTTGCCATTGTTGCATGCAGCCGAAATGACAACAAGCAATTTGACATGATTCTTTCATCTGAATCAGGTATTGATTTCGTCAATAAGGTAGTGGATGGTGATGATGCCAATATCTTGGATTATCTGTATTTCTACAATGGTGGTGGAGTTTCCGTTGGTGATATCAATAATGATTCACTTCCGGATCTTTTTTTTATTGCTAACCAACAGAGCAATGCCCTGTATCTGAACCAGGGTAACTTAAAATTCAAAAATATTACTGAACAAGCTGGAGTTGCTGGTCATTCCGATTGGAATACCGGTTCGGTAATGGCGGATGTAAATAACGATGGCCTTCTGGATATTTATGTAATGGCAGTTGTTGGTTTATGCGGTTTTGATGGAAGCAATGAACTCTACATCAACCAGGGAGATGGAACTTTTAAAGAAGAAGCACGCAGGTACGGGCTTGATTTTGATAGTTATTCAGGATCAGCAGCGTTTTTCGATTACGATAAAGATGGCGACCTTGACATGTACCTCCTAAACCAGGCCGTTCACACCACTAACTCATACGGACCTGCCACTCTGCGTTACCAGCGTAATTACGAATCAGGTGACAGGTTAATGGAGAACCAGGGAGGCCGCTTTGTTGATGTCAGTGAAAAAGCCGGTATACTGGGTGGTCCTATTGGTTATGGACTGGGACTGGGAATTGCCGATTTTAACAATGATGGATGGGATGATATTTACGTGGGTAACGATTTTCACGAAGACGACTATTATTATATCAACAATGGCGACGGCACCTTTTCGGAACAACTTAAGGAGCATTTCGGCATGATCAGCCGTTTCTCAATAGGTAACGACATCGCAGATATAAATGGAGATGGTTTTGTTGATATCATAACACTTGATATATTACCCGAAGAAGAAAAAATACTGAAAGCTTCCAGGGGTGATGAACCTATTGATTTACAGAAAAGACGCACTAAATTGGGCTATCATCCCCAGTATATGCGCAATATGCTTCAGATTAACAAGGGTGGCGAATTCTTCACTGAAAGAGCTTTCATCAGCGGGGTCGCTGCTTCGGATTGGAGCTGGTCTCCACTGTTTGCTGATCTGGATCAGGATGGTATTATAGATCTGTTCATTACAACAGGTATTCACCGCAGACCTAATGATCTTGATTATATCAAATTCATTTCCAGTAAACAGATCCGGAATAAATTAAGCAAAACTCATTTAGTGGACGATGAAGTATTAAATGCAATGCCTTCGGGTATTGTTCACAATTACGTGTTCCAGGGTGACGGGAATTGTTTCACAAATATGTCAGGGGAATGGATGCCCATTGATACATTTAAATCCAATGGCTCTGCATATGCGGACCTTGATAATGATGGTGATCTGGATTTAGTAATCAATAACTTCAGTAATCCTCCTGTTATCTACAATAACAAGAACAGCAAAGCCTACAACTATCTGAAACTAAGATTCATTTACCGAAATGAAAACAGATTTGGCATCGGAACAAAAGTTTTGCTTTATAACCAGAATAAATTACAAACACGCCAGTTAAACTGCACCCGTGGTTTCCAATCTTCGGTTGAACCAGTTCTTCATTTTGGATTAGGCACTTCAAAAATTATTGATTCGCTGATTATCATCTGGCCCGACAACAGTTACCAAAAATATGAACAGGTAGATGCCAACCAGACATTGAATATAAGCCCTTCAGAAAACCTGAAGCAATTTGACTGGGCACGTTTAAAACCAGTCCATGAAAAATGGTTTGACACGCCTGATACTTCAAAAATCATTGTAGTAGCTCATGAGGAAAACAGATACGAAGATTTCAACAGGGAAAAACTCATCCCTTATAAAATTTCAGCTGAAGGTCCGGCATTGGCGGTTGGGGATGTAAACGGTGATGGATTGCAGGATGTATATCTGGGCGGGTCAAAATACTACGCAGCCAGACTTTACATCCAGATCAAAGAGGGATTTTCTTTAATGGAAACACCTGATTTTATTGCCGACAGGATCATGGAAGATGTTGATGCACATTTCAATGACCTTGACGGGGATGGCGACCTTGACCTGTTTGTGGTATCAGCCGGTGGTGAATTCTTCAATCAAATGCCGGAGCTGAAAGACCGTATTTATTTTAACGATGGAAAAGGCATTTTCACTAAAAACGAACAGGCTGTCCCGGATTATTTTGAAAACGGTTCTGTTGCACGAATGGTTGATTATGACAATGATGGTGATATAGATATTTTTGTTGCCGGACGAGCTGTCTCTTACCGTTTTGGAGAAATTCCAAATTCCTATCTTTTAGAAAATGACGGACAGGGTAATTTCTCACTAAGCGACCAACCGGCATTAAAAAATGTCGGGATGGTGACCGATGCTGTGTGGGTCTACTTCAGCGGGGATCAAATCGCCGATCTGATTCTGGTTGGTGAATGGATGTCTCCTCAGTTTTTTTGCAACGAAAATGGAACCTTTACCAATGTCACTGAAAAATATCTTCCTGAAAGTATTGAAGGATTATGGAGAACCATTCAACCTGCCGATATAAATGAGGATGGGAATATCGATTATTTGCTGGGCAACTGGGGTTTAAACAGTAAATTTCATGGTTCTCAAGAGTTTCCATTGAAAATGTATGTTGACGATTTCGATGGAAATGGCCAGATAGAAACGCTCATTGCCTTAGAAAAAAAGGGTGAATATTATCCGGTTAATTCAAAAGATGAAATTGACAGCCAACTGGAAGGTATGACCAGAGAGCGATTTCTCTATTATCGTGATTTTGCAGGCAAAACCATGGAACAGGTTTTTGGGAAACAGGCTCTGGAAAAAGCATCGTTATTGGAAGTAAACACTCTGGCTTCGGGATACCTGAGTAACAATGGGGGAACCTTCAGTTTTGTTCCGTTTGAGGACGAATTTCAAATCTCTCCGATCAATCGTTTTTTAGTAGATGATTTAAATGCTGATGGAAAAGAAGATATTCTTATCGCTGCTAATTTTCTTGGCGTAAGTCCGTACCATGGACGGTTTGTGTCGAACACCGGAACCATACTTTCAGGTGATGGCAGGATTCTGGATGGATTAGAAACCGGAATAAATTTCAGCCAGAAAGAGATCAGGAGAATAACCAGAATAGCAGTTGATAATGAAAACTATTTGCTGGCTGCGCCAAATAATGATTATCTGTTATGGTATAAAATCAAAAACTAAATGAATGAAAAAGATATTTGTCTCTATCGCTTTGATCATTCTTTTATCCCTGATTGGAGGTATTGCGTACCTTCTTATCAGACCCTGTGATTACCAGGCTCATTTTACAGTGAAAACCACTCCTGATATTGCTTATTTTAACATTCTTAATTGGAATATCTGGAATCGAAAACAAGCAAGCTCAAAAATTGAAATCACGAGCAAAAACCCGGTCAAAAATATTTCAAAAAAAGTATTGCTAAATGATACAACTCTGATTTTCAACTGGGAATTCAAACAGTTAAATGATTCAATTACCATGGTCAGGGCTTGTGTCTCTGACCCTGACCGAAAGCTTTATAACCGTTTAACTGTGCCATTCATGAATACTCCTTTTAAAAACAGTGTCAGGGGCAATCTGCTTGACATTAAGACAAAGCTGGAGTTAATGTTGAAAACGTTTCATTATGAGTTTACCGGTTATGATCAATTTGAGAAAAAATCCTGTGTTTGCATTAGCTTAAAAAGCACACCAAGAGGTAAGGCAAGGGCTATGATATCAAATGTTACAGAGTTGAATCAATTTGTCAGGCAGAATAGCTTTGAATTGGACGGCAATCCTTTCGTGGTTGTTCATGATTGGAATGAATTTAATGATTCTATCAGCTTTGATTTTTGCTTTCCAATCACCCAGACTGATGCTGTTCCGGAACACCCTGAAATTAAGTTTATAACGGTTGAAGGGATGGATGCAATAAAAACCGATTTCTATGGAAACTACAGTATTACAGATATTACCTGGCGCAATTTAGCTGAACAGGCGAATAAGCTGGGATACCGGAGTAATCATAAACTGATTGAAGTTTATCTTAATGATCCACATTCAGGTGGTAATGAGCTGGAGTGGAAGGCTGAGATTTATCTGGGAATCGAATCTGTAGATTAAAGCAATAATTTAATTATTTAACTAAATAATTTCATGAGAGTTTATTTGAATGGTACAGCGCCTATTTTGTTTGTACTTCTATTGGTCTTTTCCTGTAGCCCTGATGAAAAAGAAAGAGATTATTTGTTTTCGTTGTTATCCCCTTCCACCACCCATGTTGATTTTATAAACCAACTGACAGAAACCGAGCAATTTAATATCATTGAATATCTCTACTTCAATAACGGTGCAGGGGTTGCCGCCGGAGACATCAATAACGATGGTCTGACAGACTTATATTTCACTTCCAATCAAACACCCAATAAATTATACTTAAACAAGGGAGATCTTAGATTTGAAGAGATCACAGATGGGGCCGGGGTGGCAGGAAAGGGTGATTGGACGACGGGAGTTACGATGGCAGATGTGAATGGGGATGGTTTTTTGGATATTTATGTTTGTCAGGTCGGGAATTACAAGAGTCTTCAGGGGAGAAACCAACTATTCATTAATCAGGGTGACCTGACATTTAAAGAGGAGGCCCATGACTACGGGCTTGATTTTCAGGGTTTTTCTACCCAGGCAGCCTTTTTTGATTGCGATATGGATGGGGATCTTGACATGTATCTGTTGAACCATTCGGTACACACTTCCCGTAGCTATGGTGGTGTTGCTTTGCGCTTAGGTCATGATGCACGCGCAGGCGACAGGTTGTACAGAAATGATGAGGCAGAGGGAGGGCGTGTTTTTCTTGATATTACTCATCTGGCAGGTATATATAGCAGTCAGATTGGTTATGGTTTAGGAGTGAATATCAGTGACATCAACAACGATGGTTTTCCCGATATTTATATATCGAATGATTTCCACGAAAATGACTATTTATATATCAACAACGGCAATGGCACTTTTTCAGAGCAATTGACAGAAATGTTAGCACATACGAGCAGATCCTCGATGGGTAACGATGTTGGAGATATCAACAACGATGGCCTATTGGATGTGATAGTTTTGGATATGTTGCCGGATGAGGAAAAGATTTTGAAACAATCGGGAGGAGAAGATGATTATGAAGTCTTTGAAATTAAGCTAAAATACGGTTATTATCACCAGTTTGTACGAAATACGCTCCAACTCAATTTGGGTGGGGGAATGTTTAGTGAAATTGGGCGGTTGGCCGGGATTTACGCCACTGACTGGAGTTGGTCGCCTCTGTTTTGTGATGTGGATAATGACGGATGGAAAGATATTTTTATTACCAATGGAATATTCCGCAGGGCCAATGATTTGGATTATATCAAATTTCTAACAGGAGGGAACAGATATTTTCCGACACGGGATAATAGCGGAGTTCCGGATCAGGTGTTGTACGAGAAGATGCCCCTCTATCCAAATATCAATTATATCTATAAAAACAACGGCGATCTCACATTTTCGAATATGGCCAAAGCATGGGGTTTTGACATCCGGTCTTATTCCAATGGCTCCACTTATGCTGATCTTGATAATGATGGCGATCTGGATCTTATTGTCAACAATATCAATAGCCCGGCATTTATCTACAGGAATAATGCCGAAACGCAGTTGAATAACCATTATTTATCTGTTGTATTAAAAGGAGAAGGTTTGAACACACGGGCAGTTGGTAGCCGTGTTACTCTTTTTTGTAATGGTCAAAAACTAGTCGCTGAACAATTTGCAACAAGAGGATTTATGTCTGCCACCTCCGATGTGTTACATTTTGGATTGGGACCGGCGAATGAAATTGACTCACTTGTTGTGCGTTGGCCGGACCGGTCGGAACAAATGTTCAATGATGTGCCGGTTGATCAGGTGATAACATTAGAAATGAAAAAGGCGGGGAAGCCTGTACCAGGAACTGAGCAGGAAAATGAGAACGTGAAATTGTTTTCCCCGCTCCGAATCCCGGGACTTGAGTACAGGCACAAAGAAGATGCTTATGTGGATCTAAACCGTGAGCTCCTGATGCCTCATAATTTATCAGCGGAGGGACCGGCTCTGACTGTTGGTGATGTAAATGGTGACAGGCTGGAAGATCTGTTTGTGGGTGGGGCAAAAGGGCAGGCAGCCATGTTGTTTACACAACAAAATGACGGAACTTTCAGGCCATTGCATGTGCCTCTTTTTGGAAAGGACCGCTTTACCGAAGATGTGGATGCAGCCCTGTTTGATGCTGATGGAGACGGTGATTTCGATCTCTATATAGTACGGGGAGGCAATGAGGTACCCGTTGGGGATCCGTTGCTGGCTGACAGGCTGCTTATAAACGATGGAAAAGGAGATTTTAACAGGTGTGAAAAAGGATCATTGCCTTTTATGGCTTATAATGGATCCTGCGTGCGGCCTGCCGACTTTGATGGCGATGGTGATCTGGACTTGTTTGTGGGTTCGAGATCTCTACCGGGCGCCTATGGATTGTCGCCCAGTCAGTTTCTTCTTGAAAACAATGGAAATGGCGTATTTGAGGATGCAACAGATCATCGAATGAAAGGGCTAAAAGATGCTGGTATGGTGACTGACGCACGCTGGATGGATTTTGACCAGGATGGTGACCCGGATTTGGTGTTGGTGGGTGAATGGATGAAAGTATGTATGTTTAGGAATGATGAGGGGCATTTTACTGACATAACCGGCGAAACAGGTCTGGATGGAACATCAGGATGGTGGAATTGCATACAAGTTGCTGATATTGACCGGGATGGAGATTTGGATTTAATAGGCGGGAATTTAGGACTGAATTCATTGCTAAAGGCTTCAAAGCAAGAACCCGTCGAAATGTATGTGAATGACTTTGATAATAATGGTTCGCTTGACCAGGTGATCTGTTCCTATCATAACGGTATAAGTTACCCCATGGCTTCTTTGGATGAGTTGTCTGGTCAGATGGCTGGCTTAAAAAAGAAGTATCCCAACTATTCTGATTTTGGAGGAAAAACTGCAGAGGATATCTTTGGAAAGAAAAAAATAGGCCAATCCATCATAAGAAGAGCAGTGCTTTTTGAAAGTTGTCTGTTCCTGAATAATGGAGATGGAACATTTGAAATAAATGCACTTCCCAAAATAGCCCAGTTTTCCCCGGTTCGCGATATTTTTGTTCATGATTTTAACCTTGATGGTCAGCATGACCTTGTTCTGGCCGGCAACAACTATTCCGTGAGACCTTCTGTCGGTCGTTATGATGCCAGTTATGGCTGGTGTTTATTGGGGACAGGTGATGGATTTTGTGCATTGATGCCGGTGGAAAGTGGTCTTAGGATAAACGGAGATGCAAGGAGGATACATCCAATTGAGGTAATAGGAAAACATTTTTTGGTGACAGTTATAAATGACGGAAACCTGCAAATATTTCAGTATTTAAGTGACTGAAATCAATTTTTTTACTGATTCTAAATAAGGTTTTCGAATTGAATCATTCAGGTCATATTATAAAACATATATGCTATAATCTGTATTAAAACTTATTTTTATGTGATGTATGGAAGATCTAAACATAAGATTTTGAAACAAAAATTTTTGTTTAAGCCAATTTTTAAGCTAACTTGTTTGCGATTTTTTAACTAAAATAACCTATTATCTAACTAAAACTATCTTCTACTATGCGTAATTCTACACTATGGAAAAGCGGCATATTGTCTCTTCTCCTCTTTGGCTTTGCGATCAGCATGGCCTATTCTCAGGATAGAACGGTTACAGGAAAGGTAACTTCCGTTTCGGAAGGATCCCTTCCCGGAGTTAACATTGTGATCCAGGGAACTGTTCAAGGAGCTGTGACCGATGTTAGCGGCAACTACAGTATTGTAGTTCCCGGCCCGGATGCAACCCTTGTATTCTCCTTTATTGGTTACACTACTCAAGCTGTAACAATCGGTAGTCAATCTACAATCGACGTTGTGCTGAATCCTGATGTAACTTCACTGGAAGAAATCGTCGTAACGGCTTATGCAACTCAGAAAAAGAAAGACCTGACAGGAGCCGTCGGTGTTATAAATTCCGATGAGTTGGTCCAGATGCCGCAGGGTAATATTACCCAGCAGATGCAGGGCCGTGTAGCCGGTGTAACTGTTCAACAGGACGCAAGACCTGGTCAGCCAGCAAAAATAAGGATCAGGGGGTACGGTTCCTTCCAGGACAACGATCCGTTATATATTGTAGACGGTGTACCGACATCCGACGTCAATACCATCAATCCGGCAGATGTAGAGTCCATCTCCGTGCTGAAGGACGCCGGTGCTGCTTCCATTTACGGATCCAGGGCTTCCAACGGGGTTATTGTGATTACAACCAAGAAGGGCAAGCCGGGAATGAACGTAAACTACAACATGTATATAGGTACTCAGAGACCTGGGTCAGGACCAGACAATATGTTGAATGCACAGGAGTATATGGATCTCCAATGGCTGGTGTATGACAATGATGAGTTAGTGGAGAATCACCCCATTTACAATCCTACAGGTGGTTCGCCCACATTGCCTTTCTGGGCAGCTGATACCAAATGGTGGGATGAGGTGACCCAGAATGCCCCGATCATGAACCATGACTTGTCCCTGTCCGGTGGAAATGACAATTCCAAGTACTATGCCAGTTTCGGATATTTTGACCAGCAGGGTACAACCTTGGAGAGCTGGGCTAAGCGCTTCAGTACCCGTTTCAATTCTGAATTCAAGATCAAGGACAGGGTGACCATCGGTGAAAACATCAATATCGTTCACCGCTCTGACAATGGTGTAGAAAACCAGGCTGAACAAACCGCTGTAACAGGGGGAGTATATCGTATGCAGCCCATTATTCCAGTTATCTGGGATGATGGTACGCATGTCGGACTGTCCCATACATTTGAAGATGGCGACTGGGGAAGCACCGGTATTTCATCGAGACTGGGTAACGGAAGTAACTATGTGGCAACACGAAGCAGGGAAGCGGACGACAAATTTCAGAGCCTGAGGATCCTGGGTAATGTATTCGCAGATGTGAAGATCCTTGAAGGTCTGAATTTCAGAACCTCTTTCGGTGGATCCATTAACAATGATTATGAGACAAACTGGACCGGGACAACCTATGAAGACTCAGAAAACGTAGCCACTGCAACTTACCAGGAGCAGGCATGGCTTGGTGGAAATTGGACATGGACCAATACGTTGACCTTAGCGAAACAATTTGGCGACCACAGCATCCTGGCTGTTGCCGGTTATGAAGCCGGAAAGCTGAATCTGGGCCGCAATGTGGAAGCCACAGGCGCCGGATACTTCTCCGAGACATATACTTACAGAACGGTAAGTTCCGGATCGAGCTTACTGGGAGGAGCTTCCGAATTCGATACACCGAGATCCCTGGTTTCCCAATTTTTAAGAGCAGACTATAATTTCCGCGCTAAGTATTATCTGAGTGGAACAGTTCGCAGAGATGGTTCTTCCGTATTTGGGTCTGAGACACGCTATGGTGTATTCCCATCCGTATCTGCAGGCTGGAGGGTCAGCGAAGAATCATTCCTTGCAGGAGCCAGCTTCATTTCCGATTTGAAGATCAGGGGTGGATACGGTACCATGGGGAACCAATTAGCTGTAGAAACAGCCAACCAGTTTTTCCTCTACGGAGGCACACCTGACAGATCTTTCTACGACCTGAACGGTACCACTAACTCTTCCCTTCAGGGTTTTCGTCCTACCAGGATCGGTAATCCCGATGCCAAGTGGGAGACAAACGTGACTACCAATGTGGGGTTCGATGCCGTCCTGCTCGACCGTAAATTAGAACTCGTCTTTGACTGGTATATGAAGAAAAATCTGGATCTTCTCTACGACCCGGAATTACCCGGTACTGCAGGAAGTGCTGACAGGCCTTTTGTGAATGTTGGGGAAATGAAAAACACAGGGATTGACCTCCAGCTGATCTTCCGCCATATCTCGGGCGATTTCAGTTTTGAAGCCAATGCAACATTTACCACATACAATAACGAGATTATAAAGATTGCCGAAGGGTATGAATCCTTCCCTTCCAACCAGGATGGAGGTAACAGGATCGGAAATACAACCAGGAACGAGGTTGGTTATTCGATGGGTGAATTCTACGGATATAATGTACTGGGTTTGTTCCAGAGTCAGGGAGAAGTGGATGGAGCTGCTGTCCAGGACGGTGCAGAAGCCGGATTCTTCCGATATGAAGATGTGGATGAAAGTGGTACTATTGACGATGAAGACCGGATGCATCTAGGGAATCCCAATCCCGATTTCACCTATGGTCTGAACCTTGTATTTGGGTATAAAGGTTTTGATGTGACGGCATTCTTCTACGGATCCCAGGGTAATGACATCCTCAACCAAAACAAGTGGTGGCTTGATTTCTGGCCTTCTTTCCAGGGACAGAAGAGTACAGATCTTCTGAATAGCTGGACACCTTCAAACACAAGCTCAGAGACACCAAAAGCTTCCAATAAGTCAAACTTCTCCACCAATGCTGAATGGAACAGTTATTACGTTGAGGACGGATCATTCTTCAGGATGAAGAACCTTCAGATCGGTTATACATTCGACAGATCAATGCTCGGAAATGTATTCGCCAATGCAAGGATCTATGTCCAGGCTACAAACCTGTTTACCATCACAAAGTATACCGGATTGGATCCTGAACTGCACCACAGAGGTGATCAGCCCGGTGATCAGGCCTTTGGAGTTGACCAGGGAAGTCTTCCGGCTCCGAAACAATTCCTTGTTGGTGTAAGCCTTGGATTCTAATTATTAAGAGCAATAAAATATCATAAGAGATATGAAAAAGACAAAATATTTATCAGTAATAGCGGTCATTACGGGGCTTTTGCTTATGCATTCCTGTAATGAAAGCTTTTTGGAGATTACTCCAAATGGTGCATTAGATGTATCGGTACTGGCAACCTATGAGGGAGTCGATGCACTTCTTATTGGTGCCTATTCTATGATTGACGGGTATGACGCCGGAATTGGTGCTGGATGGGAAGCAGCAAGTTCCGGATGGGTATACGGCAGTATCAGGGGAATGGAATCCAACAAGGGCACCGACTCTGGTGACCAGCCGGATATCAATCCCCTTCAGACCTATTCTGAAACAGCTTCAAATCCATATCTGAATTTTAAATGGAGGGCCTGTTATGAGGGCATTTCACGCTGTAATTCTACCATTGTAGCAGCTATGGCAGCTGAAACAGCCGGTACCATTACTCTTGATGAAGCCACCTCTTTCTACCAGCAGGCAAAGGCGCTGCGCGGTGTCTACCACTTTTGGGCCTGGAAGATGTGGGCAGACAGAAGTTCAAACACATTCGTTCCTTATGTGGATGAAACTACAGACCAGTCAACCCTGACCAATACAGATGATATCAGGACGAAGATCATTGAGGATCTTACTGCAGGTACAAATCTTCCGACTGATATGAAGCAGATTGGCCGTTTTAACAAAACTGTGTGCCAGGTTTTCCTGGCCAAAGCCCAGATGCAAATGTTCGGTAATTACTCAGCCGCCCTGGCATTGCTGGAAAATGTTGAATCCAGCGGAACCAATCCTGCTGGCGGGGAAATTGGCCTGATGGATCTGTATGGTGATATTTTTGATGCTTCAAAGCGGAATGAAAAAGAGGCAGTTTATACCGTCCAGTATTCCGTAAACGATAATTCCGGTGGATGGAACGCTGGCCGTGGTGAAGTGTTGAACTTCCCCTATAAGTCAGGTTTATCACCTGGAGGATGCTGTGGCTTCTTCAATCCTACCCAGGATTTTGTGAACTCATTCCGTACGGATGCCGGCGGATTGCCATTCCTTGATAATTCATACAATGATGAGGAGGTAACCAGTGACCAGGGAATCGCTATTGATGCTGTTTATATAACCTATCCAGGTCAGCTCGATCCCCGGCTTGACTGGTCAGCAGGACGAAGAGGTATTCCTTACTGGGACTGGGGCCCACATACCGGACAGGACTGGATACGTGATCAGAGCTATTCCGGACCTTACAGCCCGAAGAAACAGGTGTACAAGCAATCCCAGGAAGGAACGCTTACCGAGGTTGGAAACTGGACTTCCGGTTACACCGCCAATGGCTATCGAATGATCCGGTACGCAGATGTACTCCTGCTTAAAGCCGAGTGCGAAGCTATGACAACTTCCGGTGACCTTGGTTTTGGAGAAGTGAATATGATAAGGGCAAGGGCTGCCAATACCGATGGCTTTGTGATGTTAGCTGACGGGGTCACACCTGCAGCTAATTATGTGATTAACGTATATCCTGGTGCTGATTGGGGAGCCGTTGATCCGATGACTGCCATTAAGTTCGAACGAAAGATCGAGCTTGGGCAGGAAGGCCACAGGTACTATGACCTGCAGAGATGGGGTGATGTTCAGACTGAACTTACCCGTATCCTTACCTACGAAAGGGAGATGCCGTGGGGTGGGCTCCTTTATGGATCTGCATCAATCGGACCTGAAGATGTGAACTTCCCGATACCTCAGCGTCAGATTGACGTAACCAATGGTAAACTGATTCAGAACAGGTAATTATCATTCTTAAATAGATTTAAAAAGAGGCTGTCTCAAAAGGGGCAGCCTCTCTGTTTTTCTGAGGGACACTTCTTTTACGCATATATCAGAACGCAACGTATTGTTTTCCTTATCGACAGGATATTCAAACAGCGCTTCTTTCCGGGATATCCAATCGCCACTGAAATTCTTTACTCCGCAAATAATTAAGGTGGCTCATCGGATATCCCTCCAAGAAAACGGTTTTTCATCCTGGAGTATGTGTTAAAAACAACCTGTCAAAAGGATGTTGGATGGGTTGCGTTAAAATATCCTGGAGATATGAAAAGTATAAAACATGCTTCAGTAATAGCGATCATGGCGGGACTCATATTATTGGATGCCTGTCAGGAAAGCTTTCTGGAGATAACTCCAAATGGTCTGCTGGATGAAGCGGTACTGGCGACCTATGAGGGAGTCGATGCACTTCTGATAGGTGCTTATTCGATGGTTGATGGGGTTGCATACGGTTTCGGGTGGGAATCAGCAACTTCCGGTTGGCTATTCGGAAGTATGAGGGGGATGGAAGCCAACAGGGGTGGCGATAGCGGCGATAACCCGTCAACCCACTACATCACGAATTTTGTTGACAGGGCTACGGATCCATACCTGAATATAAAATGGAGGGCTGTTTATGAAGGTGTTTCACGTTGCAATTCTACGATTATAACAGCCAGGGCAGCAGAAGAAACAGGAACCATTAGTGGCGAGGAAGCGGTGTCTTTCATCAGGCAGGCAAGAGCGCTGCGCGGTTTCTACCACTTTGAGGCATGGAGATTATGGGCAGACAGAACTACTGGTGCTTTTGTACCTTATGTGGATGAGCATACAGACCTGTTTACGATAACCAATACTGAAGATATCAGGGCAAACATTATTGAGGATCTGACAGAAGGAACAATGCTCCCCAATAACATGGTTCAGGTAGGTCGATTTAACAGGTCAGTATCACAGGTGTTCCTGGCTAAAGCACAGATGCAAATGTATGGTGATTACGCAGCTGCATTAATACTGCTGGCTGACGCTGCAGCCAACGGTACTAATCCAGCCGGTCAGGCAGCCGGTTTGGAACCTCTCTATGGTGATATTTTTGATATTGAAAAACGAAATGGCACCGAGTCAATTTATACCGTTCAGTATTCCGTAAATGATGGTTCCGGTGGATGGAACGGTGGTAGGGGTGAAGTTTTAAACTTCCCCTATAAGTCAGGTGAATCACCAGGAGGGTGCTGCGGTTTCTTCCAGCCCACCCAGGATTTTGTGAACTCATTCCGTACGGATGCCAACGGATTGCCTTTCCTTGATACATACAATGATGAGAAGGTGACCAATGACCAGGGTCTGGCTCCTGAGGATCCTTTCATAGAATATACAGGTCAGCTTGATCCCCGCCTCGACTGGGCTGTAGGCAGGAGAGGGATTCCTTACTGGGATTGGTGTGAGCATACCGGGTCAGACTGGATACGTGATCAACGCCATGCAGGGCCTTACAGCCCGAAAAAGCAGGTCTATAAGAAATCCCAGGAAGGTATATATACAGAAGTAGGTAACTGGACATCGGGTTATACAGCCAACGGCTATCGGATGATCCGTTATGCAGATGTATTGCTGCTTAAAGCTGAATGTGAAGCAATGCTCAGCCAGGATGATATGGGACTTGGTGAGGTAAATGCAATTCGAACCAGGGCTGCGAATCCGGATGGCTTTGTAAAAGAAGAGGACGGCGCTACATATGCTGCTAATTATGTGATTGGCATATATGCTGCATTTGCTGATCAGGCGGCTGCGATAAAAGCTATCAAGTTCGAAAGAAAGCTTGAACTGGGACAGGAAGGTCACAGATACTATGATCTGCAACGATGGGGTGATGTTGAGTCGGAGCTGAATCGAATCCTTGACTATGAAAAGACAATGGAGTGGGGTTCTTCTCATTATAGTATCGCAACAGTTGGTCCTGAAGACGTGAACTTCCCAATACCTCAGCGTCAGATTGACGTGAGTAATGGTAATTTAATTCAGAACAGGTAGAAATCCCACCCATAGTATAGAATACATTTCCTGGAGCGGATGTCAGGCACGAGACTTTAGCGCGTTTTCGCAGAAAACGATGCAGATGAGTACTGACATTCGCATAAGGAATTAATATCTGCGAAAGGCGAAAAGAAAAGAGGTCGCCGCATTTGAGACAACCTTTTTTTTTGTTTCTTTGAATCCCCTGGTGTTTAATATTAAGCTGTTGAAATGAAGAACCATTTACTTTTAATTCTTGCCATCACTCTATTTTCCTGCTCCGAAAAACCACGTTTTGAGTTACTCGATTCAGATCATACAGGAGTAAAGTTTGTAAACAGGGTGGTCGAAACAGATAGCCTTCATGTGATGAATTTTGAATATATATACAATGGGGCCGGAGTAGGAATAGCAGATCTCAACAATGATGGCAGACTGGATATCATATTTACAGCAAATCAGGTGGCCCCAAGCATCTACCTGAATGAGGGTGATTTTGAGTTTTCTGATATCTCTTCAAGCTTTGAAGGTCTGGACAATGGGCAATGGTACAGTGGTGTTACATTCATTGATATCAACAACGACGGATGGATAGACATCTATTTCACATGCACTGCCTATGAAGATTCTGAAAAGAATAAGAACAGATTCTTTATTAACCAGGGTGTACAGGATGATGGCCAGCTGATCTTCAAAGAGATGGCAGAGACCTATGGCATTGCAGATGATAGTTTTACTGTTCATGCTGCATTTTTTGATTATGACAGGGATGGGGATTTAGACCTCTATTTATTAAACAACTTCGTGAATGACAGGTTATCTGCCAGCTATAGGGAAAAAATTAATGATGGAACCGCTGCCAGTAATGATGACCTCTACAGAAACAACGGTGACGGCACATTCAGCAATGTAACACTTGAATCCGGAATAGTCTATGAAGGTTTTGGACTGGGACTGGCCCTGGGTGATGTGAATAAAGACGGGTACCCCGACATCTATGTATCGAACGACTATATATCCAACGATCTGTTATATATCAATCAGGGCGATGGGACCTTTAAAAATGAGATTGATACATATATGTCCTATCAGACAAAATCTTCCATGGGCAATGATATGGCCGATATCAATAATGATGGAAATCCGGATATGTTCACACTTGATATGATGCCTGAGTACTATTATAAGAAAAATCAAACCATCAATGGGTTTGGTTACATCTATTATATCAATGATGCGAAATATGGATATGAGCATCAGTTCTTAAGAAATATGCTGCATATGCACAATGGTTTTGTAAACGGTGAATTGATACCCTACAGTGAAGTGGGTCAGATTATGGGCATTTACCAAACCGAATGGAGCTGGTCTCCCCTATTCGCTGATTACGATAATGATGGAGATAAAGATCTGCTGGTCGCTAATGGTTATCCCAGGGATATGACAGATAAGGACTGGACAAATTATAAAGTTGAGGTGTTTGGTCATGTCGCCGATGCTCAACATGTGATCAATAAAGCACCTGCAGTAAAGGCCTTTAATCACGCCTATGAAAATTTAGGAGATCTGACATTTGTCAAAAAGAGCACGGGGGAGTGGTTTGACGAAACTCCTTCATACTCCTATGGTGCTGCTTTTGCAGACCTTGATAATGATGGAGATCTCGATTATGTAGTGAATAATCTGAACGACGAAGCCTTTATTTACAGAAACAATACCATTGAGAAGTCCAAAGAACAAAGTAATTTCATCAGGATAAAACTTAAGGGAAAAGAAGACAACACTTTTGCTTTTGGCGCAAAAGTAGAGTTATGGAGTGGTGGTAATTATCAATTTCAGGAGCACTTTCTATCAAGAGGGTATATCTCATCAGTTGATCCCATTGTTCATTTTGGACTTTCGGATCATACATCGGTTGATTCAATTAAAGTTACCTGGCCTTCGAGTGATCGATCTTCTTGCATCACAAATATCCTGGCCAATCAGCTTGTGGAAATTGACGAAAAGAACTCCATTCCATTCCATGAAGGTTTACAAAATCCAAAAGAACAAGAATTACTCTTTTCAAGCAAGGATAACGTGATAGAATATACGCATCAGCAGGATGATGTTATAGATTTTCACTACTCTCAAAATATTATTCCCCATAAGTTTTCACAGATTGGGCCACGTATGCAAAAGGGAGATCTGAATAATGATGGTTTTGAAGACATAATTGTGGGAGCAACAAATCTATTGCCTACCAAAGTTTTTCTACGGGATGGCGATCAGTTTAAAGAGGCCGAAATTGACGGCTTAACCAATCCAAAAGAATTTTCTGAATCAGACTTTGCCATCATAGATGTTGATAACGATGGGGACAATGATATTATAGCGTTGGCAGGTGGTTATGAGAACCTGGAAGAAAACTATATTCACTATCTGTATGAAAACACCAACGGCGCATTTATAAAAACAGAGCTTCCCATATCTCCATTTCCCGCCTCTGTAGTGAGACCGTTTGATTTTGATCATGACGGAGATATTGACCTTTTTATCGGAGCAAGAATAAAAATGGGCATGTTCCCGTTTGCGGATGATTCCTGGATACTCATCAATGATAAAGGAGAGTTTAAGCCGGAAAGTGCAATGAATTTTAATTTAGGAATGGTAACTGATGCCATTTGGAGTGACTATGATGGTGACGGATGGGAAGACCTTCTCATTGCCAGGGAGTGGAATTCAATGGCTATTTTAAAGAATATGGAGGGAGAAAGACTTAAAAGTCAGATTCTGCCTGAAATTGAATCCATGCATGGAATCTGGTATTCGATCGCAGCAGGAGATTTTGATCAGGATGGAGATCAGGATTATATCCTGGGGAACCTTGGAGAAAACCACAGATTTACTGTCAGCGATCAATACCCGCTCAGAATTTATGCCTTCGATCTGGATCTGAATGGTACGTTAGATCCCATATCAACCGGATACTGGAAAGATCAACATGATGTGATGAGGGAATATCCCATCAATTATCTCGACGAACTTGGCGGCCAATCCTCTTTCTTTTTTAAAATATTTAATGATTATACATCCTTCAGTTATGCAACTATCGAAGATATCCTGGACTCTGCCATGATGAATAGAGTTGATTATACTTTCTATACCAATACTACCTCCAGCTATATCTTATGGAATAACGGAGATACATTCGAGTGGGAGAAATTGCCTGAACCTGCTCAGGTATCACCCATCAAAAAAATGATCATACGTGATTTTAATAATGATACCTATCCGGATGTGTTATTGGCTGGAAATGACCATACATATGATATTAGTACCGGTTATTATGATGCAAATAAGGGGATCATTTTACTGAGTAAAGATGGTCGGCCATTAACCGAACTAAAGACTCCTTCACAAAGCGGAATAATGCTTCATGGAATGGTGGAGTCATTGCTTTACTTCGATGGTGATACACCACTTATAGTAGCAGGATTCAACAGGGATAAGGCAGAGGTATTTACCGTTTTGTTTCAATAATGGCCCTGCAAAAATTCTCAGTTGTGACTTTCCTGGTGTTATATTCCCTTAGATATTCTTGATGCTCACTATCAGAAGGGTACGATTCATCAGCACCATATGGATAACATGTCATCCCATGAAAAGGCAGGGGCCATACAGTTTGTCCGGTTGCTGTATTCAGATCCCCATCTTTCACCCATCCAATGCTGTGAATAAGAAAATCTCTCTTCCATCCTTCTGGCAGTTCAGGTAATCCTTCAGTGCTGAATTCAATGGTTGTCTCGTCGCCCGCGTTTTTTATAATGTACTTATTATCTGCCTCCGTGAGAAGAGGCAACACATTACCGTAACGGGTATAATTCCCCAGCAGGTCTCTCCATTTTGGCTCCGTCGTAACATGATTATAATCAAACCAATGTGGCCCATACCTGCCTCCTTTCCTGTATGTGCGGGAGAATCCCCTGTAATGAAGATCGGCTGATGATGGTTTCAGTTTGTGAAATTGAGTTGGAGCATCAGGATTGTCATTGGTATAGAATATCTGGTCCCAGTATATTTCCATATTGGTACGGATCCGGATCCGTGAATCAAACGCAGGAATCTTTCCTGAAAGATCAGCAATGACGGTTTTATCTTTCCCCATGGGAAAACTTAAATTATCAACGATCGTCTCCCATTCACCCTTTTCATTTATTGCCTGAATATATGGTGAGATCATTTCAACAGCGGCAGATTGTGAAATTGAGGCATTAATACTTGCGTCGGATGGAAATATCCAACCATGAAGAAACAGGTGAATATCTTTTGAATGATCAATTTCACCCAGATCAAGGAATATATCCGTCATTTCCGTCAAACCCTGATATTTACCAGATTTAAAACCTGAAACATACCTGTCATCTTTTTCAGCAATAAGGGGAAGGAGGTCCGCACTATTGTGATTGCCTGCTGACACCGGAATATGCTTTTCTCCCACCTGGTAAACCTGATAACCGGACGAAGGTATAATCCGTTCATCAACAAAGACCTCAACCGAATCGGGATGATCAAGTACAATAAGCTCTATTTTATCTAAAAATATTGTCTCCCATAATTCATCGGTAATCTGAATGGAATACTTATTATTATACGGTTTTAATAATTCCCCTGGAATTTTAATATAATCAACAGAAGCATCCGGACTGGCATATGCTGTAGCTTCACCCATAATGCCAAGGGGCATACCCAGTGCGCTTCTCCACATGATATCCTTCACGAATATATATTCTTCTCCATTCCATGTATAGAGAAACGGACATGATCCTTTTAAAATCTGCTCTTCAACCAGGTCCCGATCGGTTCCGGGAAAAAATATATTTTGCGGAACCCCATTGGTCCATAAAATACGTATCACATCAGCCTTTGTACGGGGACCCAGTCCGAAAAGAATATTGGGTTCGGTTACAACTTTTGACTGATATAAATTCCCAGACCGGATTTCAACTTTTGCTCCGATCCCATAATAGTTATTCTTTGCGCTACCGGTCCTGAGACCAACCAGTTTCATCTTCACGAAATGATTATTATTTCCACCATCATTGCGTAAGAGACGAATACTCCCATTCATCCCGGTAACCGCAACATCCATATCACCATCATCATTGTAATCAAAAGTTAGAATGTCTCTGCCGGATGTTAAATCTTCAGGTAAAATACCCGTTACAACCCAGAGCTTTCCTGTTCCATCATTGTGATAGAGAAACACGCCATCACCTCCTTCTGTATTTGATTCACCAACTACCAGAAGATCAAGAAACCCATCGTTATCAAAATCCAGAAAAGATGCATCGTACGCCCGAACGCTTTGAAGGGTCTGAACCAACTCTTCTGATGTATGATCTACCTCAAAGCTGCCATTACCCCGGTTGCGAAATAATCTGCAATTCCCAGCTTTAAGTGACGTTACAAACAGGTCCAAAAATCCATCATTGTTATAATCACCCACTGTAACAGCACTTGATCCCTCCTCACTTTTCAGGCCGCTTCCTTCAGTGACATCTTTAAAAATCCCCTGTCTCTGATTAGAATAGAGCGTGTTAGAGGCATCATTATTTACTACAAAAAGATCAATGTCACCATCTTCATCAAAATCGCCAAACCCTGCATCAGTACTAACTACACTTCCACCAGACAGATTAGATTTTTCAGCCTGCTCAAGAAAAGTGTCATCAGAATTATTTCGATAAAGTAAATTTGAGTTTCGCCTGGTAACAAATAGATCAAGATCTCCATCGTGATCAAAATCAAAAAACAAAGAGCTGCTTCCTTCTGAAATGTCTCCAACTTTTGCTTCATCTGAAACGTCAACAAATGTCCCCTCACCGGTACTTTTGTATAAAATATTTGATCCTTCCCTCACAATATAAAGGTCGAGGAAGCCATCGTTGTTGTAATCGGCAAATATAGCTGATGATTCAATTCCCTGATGCAGGATGCCTGCCTCTTTAGAACCATCCTTAAATAACCCCCATTCATTTCTGAGTAAATAGCGCTTGTAGGATTGAGACTGCGGATCAAAATGGCTTGCGTACAGATCTATATCCCCGTCACCATCATAATCAGATGCTGTCAGGTGTGTTCGACCCTGACCGGTCATTAGAAAATCCAACCCGGCAGATGATGTGATATCGGTGAATTTTATTGCTTCAAGGAGTGTCTTCCAGTCGTCAACCTGGGATTTGTCCTGTTGCTGATCAAAGGTTATTACCGGAGATCCAACCAAAGAGCCTCCGGGCCCTTTTAAATCCAGGATACCTGCCTGGTATGGAGAGGTCACCTTTAAGTAATTATGGAAGATCATGAATGAGACAGCAGCATTATCACCATCCCCCACCTGCAGAGCAGCGATTGTCTTATCATGATATTCAATGGCCTCTTTTGGAAATTCCGGGAACAGTTGCTGCAGTTTTTCCATTTGTTCCAGCGACTTATCGGTATGGCCTCCCCGAATCAATATTTCAATTAAGTTTAACCGGGACACAATGTTACCAGGGACTTTCTTAACCAGTTCTTCCGTGTATCTGAGACGCTTTCTTAAAGATTCATTATCTGTTGATGATGCATATAACTCCGTGAGGTTATATAGTGATTTAACATGCCCGGGGGAAAACTGAATTGCCATTTCAAGCTCTTTCACTGATTTATCGGCGTTATTGCTCATTTCATAGACTTTTGCCAATATCAGTCTGACATCCGGATCCTTTGGATCCATCTTAATGGCTTTTTGCAGCCAATCTTCCGCTTCCTGGTATTCGCCCATTCTTAAATAGACAATTCCCAGATTCGCGTAACCCAATACTTCTGTTGGATCAAAATCAACAAGTTTCAAAAACTCAGCTTCGGCTTCCTCCAGTTGGTTCTCTTCAAGATAAGCCAATCCAAGTGTTTTTGCGGTGATCATCTCTCCTTCAGTTGCAGCTGCATTCTTACTTTTCTGTTGATTACAGCCATAGAAGAGTAAAGAGAGAACCCACAAAATCAATAATAAAACGTTTTTGAATTTCATGATTTAGAATCTGTAGTCACTTTCCCCAATATACAAAAAACATCAAACTCTTATCTGTTTATTCATCCGCTGAAATAACAACCGGTTTTCCGTTTTTAATTGTCATAAGCCCTGAAATACCCATGCGGTTTCCATTAGCATCAAATTGGATTTCACCGGTAACTCCGGTTTTGTAATTTGTTTCAGCAAAGGCATCAATAATTTTATCATGATCCGGTCCGCTCTTCGATATAACTTCAATGACCACATTCATACCATCGTAAGCATAGGCTGCTGCTGCACCCGGTTGATAACCAAAAGCTCTTTGAAACGATTTTTGAAATGCAATACCTTTTTCTGTAAACCAATGGCCGGAAGATACCAGGTTCATCTCCTCGAAGATGGCCCAATCGGGATCAGATGCTTTTTGATCATCCATAATCGATAATGAACCGAAAATAGTATGATTCATATTTCTCTGCTGTAACATTGGTAGGATATCTGAAGCCAATGCAGGTTTACCGAATAATACAATAGCCTCAATATCAGATTGATTGATCTCCTTTAGAACCATTTGAAAATTCTTGCCGGACAATCGGTACAGAAACTGTTTGGGTGTTGCAGCATTCATCGAAGCAGCAGTTTTGACAAAGGTATGAACTGCATTCATAGAATCGTAATCATCCGTTCCAATGATCGCAACATTGGTCATCTTTCTTCTCTTATAAATCTCCTGAATCAATGAGGTTGCCTGCTGATCGTCATTGGGTATGCATCGAAAATACCAGGGAACAAAAGCCCGTGAAAGGGTCATGTCAGTTGCCCATGAAGATAAAAAGAGAATTCTGGTTTTCGTTGCTACCTGTTCTGCAAGGTGTGCATTTCGTCCATCCAGGGAACCCATGATGGCAACAACCTCATCCTCAAACACCAGACTCACCGATTCTTTTGAGCCTGCTCCCCATGGCCCCTCAGTCGAACGAACGACCAGATGAAATGGATGGCCTGAATAACCCCCTTTTTCGTTTGCTTCCCGGATGGCTAACTCAGCGCCGTGTTTTGCTGCTGAAGCTTCCGGATCAGGAATCAGAAGTCCGATTTTAACTACTGCATCTTGAGCTCCAATGATAGCCGATCCGGTACCAAATGCCATCAGTAAGACAACCAGAGATATAAATCTAAATTGAATCATGAATTATTAATCATTCACTAAAGGAATCAGGCCGGGGATGGCTGAAAGTGATATATTTTCCTTCCTACTGCCAGCGCTATTTTCTCAATATCCTTTACTAACTGAGTAAACTCTTCAGGGTACAGGGATTGCTGACCATCGCTTAAGGCATCTAAAGGTTTGTTGTGAACTTCAACCATAATTCCATCGGCTCCGGCAGCAATTGCAGCTTTAGCCATAGCTGGCACCAACCAGCTATGTCCGGTTCCATGACTGGGATCAACAATTACCGGAAGATGGGTTTGCCGTTTCAAGATAGGAACAACACTCAAATCAAGCGTATTCCGGGTATAATTTTCAAAGGTACGAATACCTCGTTCACACAATATAACCTCCTGGTTTCCTTCACTAAGGATATACTCTGCAGCAAGAAGATACTCATCAATGGTAGCCATTAATCCACGCTTGAATAAAACAGGTTTCCTGCATTTACCAGCTTCTTTCAACAGAGGGAAATTATGCATGCTCCGGGAACCAATCTGTATGATATCTGTATATTCACAAACCAATTCCATCTTGCGTGTATCCATAACTTCCGTAACAACAGGTAAACCGGTTACTTTTCTGGCCTCACTGAGGTACTTAAGTCCTTCTTCCCCAAGGCCCTGAAAACTATAAGGGGAAGTTCTGGGTTTATAGACTCCTCCCCGCAAAATATTTGCACCTCCGGAATGCACTTTTTTTGCAGTTTCAAGTAATTGTTCTCTATTCTCAACAGCGCAAGGGCCGGCAATGATTACTATCTCCTTACCTCCTATTTCTATCCCATTAACATTGATTACTGTATCACTTGCTTTTGTCTGGCGATGGACCAGGTTGGGAGCAGAACTTCCGAAATTACTGTGGCGATTGTTTTTATGTATTTCCATTATTCTGTTCTTTATCAGCAGTACTTACTGTTTTATTGTCATTGATACTTCAGATGTCAGCGGTGGAGGAGGAAAAAATTCAAACTTACCATCGCGTACTTCAGTCATCCAAATGGATCCGATATCATTCCAGGATGCATCAAAGATAATCTCTCCGGTTACACCCTGATAACCCTGAAAAGTTTTCATGTCAGTCATAACATCGCGCATCAGGGCGCGATTAAGGCCCGCTATACGGATAGCATCAATTATTATATTCATCCCATCATAAGCATGAGCGGCAAACACATCCGGTTCCAGGCCGAACCTCTTTTCATAGTTCCTGTTAAAGGCTATTAAATTTGGAATATCGAGTGTAGGGTTATACTGACAGGTAGTTACTACACCCTCTGCCTCCTTACCTGCAATCTCGAGAAACACAGGAGACATAAGTCTGTCACAACCATAAACAGGTTGGTCCATCCCCATTTCTCGCATTTGATTTAATATAAGGGCGGTCTCTTTGGCGTTTCCCCAAAGAACTACAGCATCGGGGGATGATTTTATCATGCGCTCGATTTGCGTTGTAAAACTCGTTTCACCATCGTTATACCGTATCTCTAATACCAGAGGATAACCATAGCGCAGCGCTGCATCCCTGAATTCCATGATCCCCACCCGTCCATAGCGGTTGTTGGCCCGTAATACGGCTATGCGGGAATGTCCTTTTTGTCTATAAACATAGTTAACCAATGCATAACTGCTCTGCCGGTCATCGGCAATACAGCGAATCATCCAGGGTATACGTGTTTCAGTAAGTGTAGGGTCCGGATCTCCCGTATTAACCATAGGAAGTTCCAGTTTAAGAGCCACCCGCAATGCAACGTGGGTATTGATATCATCAATGGTGCCAATAAAGGCCCAAACCTTCTCATCATTCATTTTTACCACCTCATTGGCAGCTGCACCCCATAGGCCCACATCATTATGTGGCAATATCCTGAAAGGAATACCATTGTACCCTCCTTTTTTATTGGCCTCCTCCATTGCAAGTATTGCTCCCTGTAACATTTGATTACCTTGAGGAGACAATATCGAACCTTCCAAAGGTCCCAAAAGCCCAATCCTGACTTCGGTAAGATCAGTAGGTGGAACTTTTTCACGTCCTGCTCCCGTAAAGAGCTGGTTATCATCAAAAAAATTCTTGTGCGCTTTCTGAAACCGGCCATAGGGCACCAATTCATCAGTTGTATTGCCATAGTTCAATTTTTCTTCCTGGCCGCTTAACTCCAGTACCGAAAACAGTATAACAAGAGTTGACACCAATGCATAATGTGTAAACTTCATAATAAGATTTTTTAATGTTCATTTACAAATAGCAATAACTTCAATCTCCACAAGTAAAGTTTCCCAGCAAAGCCTTGACTGTATTCCTGTACTGGCAGGCAGAGGGTCCAGTTCCAACCATTGGAAAAATGATGTTCTGATTTTGTTGAATTCAGTATAATCCCGCTCAATGTCTCTCAGGAAGTTGGTTGTTCGGACCACATCGTGCCAACTCATCTCTTCAGCTTCTAACAAATTTGTTATATTTCGATAGGTCCGCCAGAGTTGTGCTTTAAAGTCTCCAATGTGTTCAGGTTTGCCCTGCGTATTCACACTGGCGGTACCTGAAATCAGTAACACTTTATGACCACCGAGGTCAAGGCGCAAAGCTCTTGAAAAAGAGGATGGTTTCTGATAATCGTATGCTTCATTGATAATATCAGGGGCATGCACTGAATGCTTGGGAATAGGTGGCCGTTCGCTATGTATGGTGGGATAAACATACTCTTTCAACTGATTGTTTTCAGTTAAGAATCCCAGTTTAATCATCTCTTCTTTTTCACCATCAGTCAGTTTATCCAAACTAATAAGCAGTTGTTTTGAATCAATCATTTTTTATGTCAGTTTTTTAGGTTATTATTTAACTCTTTCGCCCCGGCATACACCTTTGGATGTTGCAAGCCATATCTCATCGCCCTGGAAGTCGACTCCAATTACAAAATTATGAGAAATTGAAGTGGATGCAACCAATTTTTTTGTTTCGGAACCATTGGTTATTAGTATTTTTCCCTTTTTGTCGTTTTCATTTCTCTGATATGTAACCCAGGTTTCCCCATTAAAACCACATAAACCTAAATCGGTACAAAGGTATACTACAGGGCCATCTGCCTTAAGAAAGTTAATGAAATTACTGATCAGTCCGCTATCATGATCAAAGTAACCTTTCCAGTGTGCACCGTCATAACGGCTTAAGCCAAAGTAAGTTGCTACCCAAAGAATACCGTCGGCATGAGAAACTCCAGTTGTTATATCATGAACCACGCCGTCATCAGCAAAAAGGTCTATTTCCATCTCTCCGTCCGGATCAATATAATCCCTGAAATGTTCCGTTTCGGTATTATATTCAATTACCCCGCCACCCCATGCTGCAATAAATATCTTTTTATCTCCTGCACAAACCCCATAGGTCCATGGCTCATGCATGGGTGCATTTCTTTCCGTGTAAATACCCCATTCTCTGGTGTAAGTATTGTAATGTCCGGCTCCACCACCTGTTGCCACCCAAACATCTTTCCCATCACAAATAACCGAATAGATCACATCATTGGCCAGGCCGCTGTTAAATTGTGTAAATGTTTCGAATCTACCGGCTGACCAGCGGTTTAACCCTCCAAGTGTACCTATCCAGACATCGCCTGTAAGCTCACTCACATCAATTGAAAGTACACCCGGATGTGCCAGTCCGTCTTCTACTGTATATGTCCGCCATTCATCATTCTCATATACCGCCAGTCCGGCACTGGTTCCAACCAGCACCCGGTCACCGTCCATACGGACACAGTATGCTTTATCGGCAGGCAATCCATCTTTCCTGGTAAATGTCTCCCAATTGCCATATACAGGCATGGATCCGGCTTCCGGGAAAATGTCTTTCTCAACAAAAGAGGAACCTGTCAAATAGATGGTTAACAGTATTGCAGATAACACTTTGATTGCTTTATGAAAAATCCGGCTTAAATTGTTCATAGTTTATCGATTATTCAGGATTAATATCGGCTTTATAGGTTTCAATATTATCTTTATAGTATTTGGCATCCCTTAAAGATTTAAGATATTCAACCAGATCATTCAACTGATCTTTCATCATATCATTGCCAACACCATGTTTATCCTCATCATTAAATGTTGTCCATAATTCCTCAAGTGTGGCAGAACGTCCATCGTGCAAATATGGCGCTGATTCATAAACGTTATTTAACTGAGGTGCATCGAACAGCATAGGGTCATCTGTTTCTGAGAGGGTGCCGACATCTGCCATTTCCATATTTGTAAAAAAGGGTGGAGGGTGACAGGTGAAACAACGGTTCTCAACCGGGATCTCTTTTCCGCAATTAGTATGTGTCCGGTAAAAGATCGTTTTTCCTCTTTTCTGAGCAGCGGTCAATTCACCGTTAGGATTATATCTTAAATTGGGTGGATTCTTAATACCGGTAACAATATAGGCAACAAGCGCATCCAGCTCATCAAAATCAAATGACTCTGTTCTTGTCAATATCGTTGAAAAACGCATTCCATCCTGTTTATAAATACTTGAATTCTTTCCATTCCATTTATATGGAGGAATGTCACCAATATCACGTAAGGTTTGTACATTCGCCAGATTACGTCCCATATCTTTTCCCGCCATATTATATACCAGTCCATCTTCATGAGAGTCAGGGTGGCAGGTATAACAAGCATACTGATTTTGAAAAGTAAACCCTGCATTATTAAGAAGCCTGCGTCCTTTTCGTGCTACAGTAATCCTTGACGGGCCTTTAAGATCTATGGTTTTTATAGTCTCCATCTCTTCCGTGCTAATTACAGCAATCCTGTCTTCAAGTCTCTCAGCAACATAAAGGTATTTCCCGTCAGGAGAGAGCACAAGGCCTTTTGGATTAGCTCCTGTTGGAATTCGTTTGATCACATACCGGCTGCTGATACCGAGGTGATTTGAATAATAATCGAGTTCTTCAGCGGTTGACTCAGCAAGCAGTGTCCGGATTGCATGAAGATCAATGACTGTAACAAAATCAACCCCCGAATGAGTAACAAAGGCTTTCTCTCCATCAGGTGTGATGACTATATCAAAAGGATCTGAATAATAGGCATTCGGCTCATCTAACAATAGCTGGATTATTCGGCCATCATTACCAGGTTCGATAATGCCTATTCCGTGTGTCATCATCCATCCTCTTTCAACCTGTATGGCAGGAATAAGGTTTTTAGGCCGTATAAGGGTAGCAATGGCCATATCACCGGATGGTGTAAATGCTACATTCTCCATGATATATGCATTTTCAAATATCTTACGTTCTTTAACCCTTTGAGTAGCAGCATCAATAACTGTAAGCTCAGTCATGGGTGGGGTTCCATAAGGCATAGCCAGGGTTCTCCTGCTGGTTACATAAACCTGATTTCTATCAGGAGATAAGGTTGCAGCTACCGGGTTATTTCCTGCCATTAACCGTTTTAATTCAGTTCTTGTCTGCAGATCGATGATTGATACTTCAGAGGAATAGGAATCCACGACATATAGAAATTTCTCATCAGCACTTAATACAAGCTCAGCAGGGCCACTTCCTGTTTTAAGGGTATCAACTATTTTTAGTGAAGTAAGATTAATCTCATATACATTATCAGCCCACTGATTGCTGACAAAAGCTGAATTTCCGTCGCTTTTTATAACAACACTATGAGGTCTCTCCCCGACAGCAATACTTTCTATGACTTTGTCCGTTTCAGTGCCAACAACCAATAGTGTGTTTCCTTCCTGTGCAATCACATATAATTTACTTCCATCAGGTGAAACGGCCATATTAAACGGGGAGAGATAGTCTGCATTTATCAATTTCGCGATAACTCCATCCTTCTGTGTGTACATATGGCATGAGAGGCAATTCAACGGATGGTCATCAACGGCAGTTATGTAATTGACATGCTGCCGGGACCATTTATGCACAGGTATCCTTAACAGACCAAATACTGCCAGCACAACTACAATGAAAAGGAACTTTATATACTTCCTCATGTTTATTCAACTATTATGACTGTGGAACTATGTTCGTGTTCCTGAGTACTTTCAACAGGTATGGAAACCGGTTGTTTCTTAACAGACAGAGGTACAAAATTCTCCGGGGACAACTCAGGATCTTCATGACAACCCACGCAGCCCCGCCGTTCAAACGGACGAAGCCAGATCCAGGCTGAGGGTCCGTACACAATCCGACCATCTTCATCCAGTGTCTGGAAACGGACCGGTGTATCTGCAATTACTTTCAGATAAACAGAACCATCTTCCTCCACAGGAACAATGCCAAGGCTTTTATCTATACCCAGGAGCTCAACCCGGGTTGCTTTCAATAAAGGATTTAACTCGGAACCGAATGGTGTGGCCGTAACATTGATATTCTGACAAAGAAGCAAACCTGTTGATTGCTTGTCATCAACTTCATCGGGCAAATTTCTGGGTCTTGAATAGGCTTCAACAAGAACAGGTTCAAGTACGTGATATTCTGTATGGTTATATATTGATTCACCCAGAGATTTCTCTTGTACAGAAAAACTATACAGGGCAACCGGATCGGTTTCTGAAGGGCGATATGAAACAAGCAGTTCTCCTGATGGCATCGGGAAGAGAGCATAAAAACTCCCGGGAAACTCTGAAGTATAATTGACCTTTGAAAAGAGGGGCCTGTTCTGATAAACAGAAACTATTTCACCCTTTTCTCCCCTTCCCTGTTCCCATTCAATAAAGTAAACAAGCCCATCCATTGTTTCGTACGCCTGACTATGAAGGATGCTGTTATGTACCCCTTTATAGAATAATTCAGCTTTGGTTCCATTGGGTCTCATTGCCAGATACATTATATCTCCAGCCTTGGGATACAACTGTTTGCTGAACATTAAGATACGGCCATCCCGAAGTATCCCGGCAGGATAATCGTTATGAGGCTGAAAAGTGATGCGGCTTATATTCGAACCATCCAGATTCATGGTAAACAAAGCATATACCGGTTCTGCGCCTCTACCGGGAATTTGCCTGCTGAACACCAGACGGCCGGCAGGAAGATAAGCCGGCCCGGAACATGATTCCCCGAAATCAGTAATTTGCTTACTGGTTCCGTTTTTCAAATCCATTTCCCATACCTGCCATGGTTCATGTTCATTCCGCTGTGCAACAAAAAGCATCTGTTTTGCATCATATGAAATTTCAGGGGAACAGGCTGAATAGAAATCCGTGGTTAAGATGACTTCAGATCCCTCCGGTTTATCCGGATTCACTGCCACGATCTGTGCCCCCGGAAAATTATGGATTATATCCTCCTGGAAATCAAAATTATCAATTGGTACACGGGTAAAAACAACCATTCCTTCCATCGACCGGCTATTGCAGGAAATTGGAACAATGCTGGTTAATCCAACAGCAATGATGGTTCCAGCCAGAAAGATTGCTTGTCTGAGACTCATTGGATTGCTGATTCAGATTCTTTTATGGTTAGAAATTGCCCTGCTTCAATATTTTCCAATACCTGTAGTTTGCCTGATGGCCAGAGCACTTCAATGCGTTCAACCATCTCATGATCGCCCAGGCCAAAGTTTAATCTGGGGTCGTTTTGAGAGAGGTATCCACTAGAACTTTTCTTTTGCGTATACTGTTTTATACCGCCGGAAAGAATAGTCACCCTGGCTCCAATACCATCTCTGTTGCTGGTTTCTCCAACAAGGCGTAACGATATCCAGTGATTCTGATTTCCTTTATTATTTCGGAGTAATACCCCATGATCATTCAGGTTTACAATATATGCATCAATATCTCCATCATTGTCATAATCACCAAAGCAGGCTCCCCGGCCCACCAGTTCTTCCTGGAAGTATGCTCCCCGTTCAGTTGAAACGTCAACAAATTTATCGTTTCCCATGTTTTCAAATAACTGATCTTCCTGTCCGTATAAGTGTTTCAACTCTCCGTTTACTTTAAACAGATCGAGGTCACCGTCATTATCATAATCCAGGAATGATGAGGCCCATCCCACAAATTGCCCACAGGCAACAGCAATTCCTGCATTGTATGACATTTCAGTAAAAACACCACTTCCTTCATTTTTATACAATGAACAATAAACATCATCCGAAACAAAAAGGTCGAGAAAACCATCGTTGTTATAATCGGCAAAATCAACAGACATGCTGATGGTTGCTTCCCCAATCTGGTTAAATGCCACACCAGACATGATCCCCCGGTCCTCAAATTTTTCGCCTCCTTCATTGTGATAGAGGTAGTTAATCATGTGGTCATTTGAGACGAATATATCTACAAACCCATCGTTATCGTAATCTGCAGCTCCAACACCCATTGCCCTGCCATCACGATTGAAAACACCCATCGCCTGGGTTACATCCTCAAAAGTACCATCGCCAAGGTTGTGATAGAGCACATCAGGCTGCCCGTCATAAGCCATGGGGCCAGGAAATCCATCGGGAGCATAATAATAATTATACTGCGGGTCGAACTCAATATAGTTGCCAACATACAGGTCCACAAAACCATCGTTGTCATAATCCAGCCATACAGCACCCACACTGCACTCATTTCCACCTACACCGGCTTTTTTTGTCACCTCAGAAAATGTTCCGTCTCCATTGTTATGATAGAGAATATTCGGACCATGATTGCTAACATATATATCCGGGTAACCGTCATTATCGTAATCTCCAACTGTCATTCCCATTCCATAGCCCCGGTCACCGACCTTAGCTTTCCTGGTAACATCTTCAAAAGTACCATTCCCTCTATTCCGGTACAGGCGGTTTTCTGAAGATGTATGAGGTGGGTGATCCTCATTCATACTTAAGTTTTCAGTAAAATTACCATTGCTTAAATAGAGGTCAAGATAACCATCCTGATCGTAGTCAAGGAAAACAGCGCCGCCCCCAACAGATTCAACAAGGTTGCTTAAATGATCATCTCCAATGGTGTGTGTAAAATCGATTCCTGAATACTTGATAATTTCCTGATAATAATCATCCGTTTCCGGAGGAAGTGCTGACCCACCTGCTTTTTCAGCTGAAGAAGTGGAATTATTTTTTGACTGACAGGCAAAGAATATAACTCCCGCAATAAACAAAATTATTCTTGCAAAAAGCCTGGATGCAGCAAACAGTTGGTTTATTATCTTCATCATATGCACTCCGTAAGTTTGACAGTCATGAAATTAAGAAGGTAAAATTAGTAAATTCCAGTAAATGCATCTATTATCTTTTTGTTTCAAATATAATAAGAATATTCTCAAAATTGTCCATTCTATGTTATCATGTCAAACTGATAAAGATTTTCTAACTTTGAGCTTATGAAGAAGAGGTTAAAACGTCGTGTTTTTATCAGTCGTATAACCGCAGCAACTTTTACTGGTGCAATGCTGGGTGGATGTATTAACAGGGAGAAAGATGTAAGTAAAAAATTAGTTGGTGATCCGGATGAATCAACCTTCGAAGATGAGATCTCAAGAAACCGGAAGATGCCCAGAGACCTGGTTATGAAATTGCTCGATCAGAAAGTAAATCAATATATGCAGATCTCATATCATTGTGCCCAAAGCAGTTTCTTAGCATTAAAGGAGCAGTTTGGTCTTGACGGTGATGAGGTCTTAAAGGCTTTAACTCCTATGGCAGGCATTGCTGAGAGAGGAGAAACATGTGGCGCTGTTTCAGGGCCACTGATGATTTTCGGATTGATCTATGGTCGCGGTAAAAACAGCTTGGATAACTGGGAAATCTACAGAGATTCACTCATTCCTTCCGGTAAATTTTGCACTCTTTTTGAACAGGAGTATGGCAGTACCATGTGTCATGATATTCAAAAGGTGATATTTGGAAGGTGCTTTCATTTAACCAACCCGGAGGATCTTAAGGAATTCCGGGAAGCAGGCGCTACTGAACAATGCAGTTCCGTCGTCCGGAAAGCTGTACGGATTGCTGCTGAAATTATTCTGAATGATACGAAATAACAGATTTCTTTGTTTGTCTTTTACAGGACTTCTTCTTTGCAGTTCACTCCCGGAATCATCCGCTCAAAATAAGAGTATCGTTTTTACAGATGTCACTGTACAGGCCGGGATTGATTTCCGCTATACATTTGGTGATTATACTTATGAGAATATTCTGGAAAGCAGCGGATCCGGCATCACCATATTTGACTACAATAATGATGAACTCCCCGACATGTATATGCTTAACGGGACCTATCTTGAAGGCATCTCTGATACGGCAGGAAAAGTATTTAAAAATACACGCAATAAGCTTTATAAAAATAACGGTGATGGAACATTTACAGAGATTTCAAAGGAAGCCGGAGTAGATGATCCAAACTGGGGTATGGCCGCAGGTGCTATTGACTATGATAACGATGGTGACGAGGATTTGTATTTATTAAATTATGGCCCAAATATTTTTTATCGCAATAATGGTGATGGAACTTTTAGTGATATTACAGAATCATCAGGACTTAAAGGACCGGAGAAGTTAAATGGATTTACAAAATGGAGCGTAGGTGTTGCTTTCTGGGATTATAACACAGATGGCAGAATTGACGCAATGGTGGGGAATTTCCTTGCATTTGATCCGGACTATGTTTCACCAACCACGCCGGAACTGATGCCACATCCATCTGAATACAAGGGACAGGCATCGATGCTTTACCAGCAACAATCAGATGGACATTTTACTGATGTTACAAAAGAATACGGATTGTTTTTCCCCGATTCGAAATGTATGGGAATAACGGTATACGATTATGATAATGATGGAGATCTGGACATTTTTCAGGGCAATGACCATCAGTTGAATTTCCTTTTCAGAAACGATGATCAGAAATATGTTGATGTTGCTGTACCCAGTGGTGTTGCTGCAAACAGTCATGGAGTACCAACGGGATCGATGCATGGCTCAATTGGGGACATTGACGGTGACGGGTTGATAGACCTGCTTGTAACTGATCTCAGGTATGGCGCCCTTTATCGAAATACCGGAAATGGATTTTTCGAAGATATTACCGAGAGAAGTGGGGTTGCGGGAGCATTTGCAGGAAAAGGTGCCTGGGCTGCAGCACTTTTCGATTACGATAATGATGGTGACCTTGATATATTCTCTGCAAATGGAACTGCAGAGGAACTCATTTTACAACCCCCTCTGTTATTGGAAAATGACGGAAAAGGACACTTCAAAAATGCAGGCCCTGAACTTTGTGATTATTTTTCCACGAAGAGGTCAGGCCGGGCAGCGGCCATCTGGGACTATGATAATGACGGGGATCTGGATATCATTGTGTCACATATTGACCTTCAGGCAACAGCTACACTTTTAAGAAATGATGGAGGAAACACCAATCACTGGCTTGGATTAAAGCTGGTAGGGAAAAACGGACCGGCTTCAGCCATAGGCGCCAGGGTTATTGTTAAATCAGGGGTTAGAAAGCAGGTACGAATAAATCAATGGGCAACAAGTTACCTTTCAAATCACGATACCCGTCTCCATATTGGCCTGGGATCGCATCAATATGTTGATCAGATTGAAATTATCTGGTCAAACGGGAATAAAGAAATCTATTCCAACCCTGCTATTGATCGTTACCTGACCATTATTGAAGGAACGGGTATCCTGCCTGAATTAGATTAGGTATTACCTTTTTTTCCAAAAGCCGGATCGATCTTAACGAATGGGATCACCAGGAGACTGGGGATGGCACATATCAGGACCCATATGAAGAAATGCTGGTAACCTATCATCTCCTGGAGCCAGCCGCTGATCATCCCCGGGATCATCATTCCCAGGGCCATAAATCCTGTAGTGATGGCAAAGTGGGCAGTTTTATGTTTGCCATCGGATACGTAGATCATGTAGAGCATATATGCAGTAAATCCAAATCCATATCCAAATTGTTCCACTGCAACAGATGCCCCGATGACCCATAAGGAGGATGGCATGGTATAGGAGAGGAATACATACATCAGGTTGGGCAGGTTCATGGCAGCCACCATCCACCACAACCAGTATTTCAATCCCTTTCTCGATGCAGCAATTCCACCAATGATCCCACCCGCGGACAGAGCAATTATTCCCAGTGTACCATAGATCAAACCCAGATCGCCCGTGGTTAGTCCAAGTCCGTTCAATTCACGCGAATCGAGTAAAAACGGAGAAGCCAGTTTTACCAGCTGTGACTCCCCCAGGCGGTATACCAGCAGGAACACGAGGATCACTCCAATTTTCTTTTTCCTGAAAAACTCCGCAAAAGTGGTGATAAACTCCCTGAAGAAGCTACCCTCCTCGTTCCTGTTGGACCGGTCTTCCTCCGGCCTTGGTAAAGCGAAACGGTGATAAATGAAAAATCCTGCAAACACAATGGCTATGATTACAAAAACTATGGTCCATGCAAACCGGATGTTCCCGCTGAGACCTGTAAAGGTTGCCGAGGTGGTCTTGACCAGTTTGGGATCAAGCCGGAACACGGCAAAAGCCGGGACATTCCAGTTCTGCTCATTGAACTCAAAACGGTAACTCCGGGCCAGGCCAATGCTCTTATCTCCCTTTTCAAAACTAAAATTCAATACAATGCTTTCCCCCTCTTCGGGCTTCTTACTCAGCTGAAAATGGGTGAATCCCACGTTGCCTGCCGACACGGGACCGGCAGATTCCGGTCCGGATTGATCCTTTACACCATAAAAACCATGGGATGCATTCCACGCATCAACCTGTGCAATTAAGCTGTCCGCAGCTTCACCTGAGATGTTCCCTGTACCGATACGCACCTTTTCATCTGTGAAGAAATAGGGTTTTCCGGTGTCTGCTTCTGCTGCTATCCCCTGTGGGTTAAACACCATCGGGACCTGGTTTTCCACGGCCAGGACCTGGACCTCCACAGGAGGCAATCCGGTCTTCGCTTCAAAATAGCCGGCCAGGATCACCAGCAGGCCCTGCCCGGTGAGCATGGCAATGCGATAAAAGGTACTGCGGATGCCCACAAAGAACGCCTGGTCGTGCCGCGACAATCCGAGCATGTAAAAACCATCAGCAGCTATGTCATGGGTGGCAGAACTGAAGGCCAGTAACCAGAAGAATGCAAGGGTATACTGGAAAAACCTTTCAACAGGGATGGTAAAAGCAACTCCTGCAAGTCCGGCACCGATACATAATTGCATAATAAGGATCCAGAACCTCTTGGTTTTCAGGATATCCACCACCGGGCTCCACAGGGGCTTGATCACCCACGGCAAATAGAGCCAGCTGGTATAGAGGGCGATGTCTGTATTGGAAATACCCATGCGCTTATAGAAGATCACCGACAGGGTCATGACCAGTACATAGGGTATGCCTTCGGCAAAATAGAGGGAAGGTACCCAGAGCCAGGGCCTGGAACCCCGGTTTTCAGACTTTTGGCTATTCTCGTTGTTCATATCTCTTTTCAATGGTAGCGTCCTTAAAATAGTGCATCAGGATCTCCTTATGGGTATACCCCCTGCTGGCCATAACCGCGGCACCGATCTGGCAGAGGCCCACCCCATGGCCCCACCCGGCTCCGTGGAGTATGAATTGCCCGGGAACCTGGTTCCTGATATCTCTTTTTTCCACCGTAAAGGCCGAACTGTAAAGATGAGAGCTGCTCAACCAGCGCCTGATCTCCAGTTCCTTCCCGATGGTGAGTGTCTTTTTTGTGCCCTTGATCTTCAGCTTAACCAGCCGTCCTGATTCACCGCGCTGTACAGGTATCAGATCCTCAATTTCCCCGAAATCGATCCCCGATTTCTCACGGATCAATCCGGAAAGTTCCTGCTGACTGTAAGTTACCTCCCACCTGTAAAAATCCTTTGAAGTCTGGTCGTAATCATTCAACACCTGCTGAAGCAATTCAGCGTCACAGGTATTACAGAAAGCTTCCGGCGCTCTTTCAATGAACTTTACGGCATTGGCCTCGATCTTAAGATCCACGGGGGGGATGTGCAGGTTAACCGGATTGTCCTCCACCCTCCGGAGGTAGGGATGGGAGACAGGTTCCCAGCAATACTCAAACAGTTCTGTTACTCCCCCACAGCACTTGGAAAACCTGGCATCGCATATCCTGCCTGCATATACCAGAACCTCTCCTGATGTTTCTGTAACAGCATGCACAACTTCAGGGTTATAGGCCCTGGTCATTCCCTGGTATCGCTGACAGTGGTCATCGGCACACACATGAAAATCCTTATGGTCCTCGCGATCGTACCAGCGGATGTACTCATCCTGGTTCTTATGGATCAATGCATATTCACTACCACCGGCAACAAGAGAATCCTGTTTCTCGATCTGTGCCAGCAACCAGCTGCGGGAGATGATGGTATGCGCCTTCAGAAGTCCGGGTGAGCTATCCGCGCTCATCTCCGAAGAAATAACACTTATAAGATAATCCTCCACGGAAATGATATTGATCACCTGGATATGTTGATCCACCACCTTCAGCTTCAAAGCCCCCTGGAATTTCTGATCCTCTTTCTGTTCCCAGTGAAATCCAATCCCGATGACCACATCGTTGATCACAAACCGGCCGGCAACCTTATCCACAGGGTAAAATGTGACCGAATTCCCGAAGACAGATTTCTTTCCGTTTTGAATAATTTCGATATTTCCAGCGTTCAATAAAGCCTCTGCACTGCCCTGCAGGTCTTCCATTTTTCCATGGATCCTGAACCTTCCCTCCAGTTGAAGCTGTATCCTTTCAGCCTTCAAAATACCCACATGGATATCGGGTGATAATCTCTTTTTCATGATCCGGTGCGAGATTTTATATGGTTGATCAGTCCCTCAAAGCGGGGGGCCGACAGGGTGATCTGTGAAAAAATATCCATAATATCCTCCCTGGTGATCTTATTGAAATCCTTTTCCAGGGGTGTGATCAGTGTTCCGCCCATATCGACCGAAGCCGGACTCAGCAAAATGTTTTTCTCCCCTTCTTCGAAAAATTGCCAGGGACGGTGCCTGTCCCTGGGGAATACCATGATCTGCCAACGATCACGGTAGTAAGAAAGCATGTTGAGCATGGGTTCTTCACCATTCATAAGATCCCTTGTATAATCTGATATAAGTGAGAATGTATCCTCCAAAGGTTCCTTATGGCTGGATTCCAGAACAATAAACCGCCGCAAACCATCATCAACAGCAGTCGCTGTAAGATCGGTAGACCGAACTATTAATTCGCCGTACTTCTTCAGGATGGTCCCGATCTCATCCTCAATGGGCATAAAGCCCCTGTTCCCTGCCTGGAAATGCATGTGGTCAGGAGCAGAAGCGCCACAGGCAGGGGCATTGTAGAAAACCACAAGGTCGAGCAACGCCCTGCTCAGTTCGAGGAAACTGGAAAACTCCGGATCAATCACCTGGGGGGTGTGGTCCATTTTCGCTATGGTGAAATGCTCCTTAAAAATCGGAAACGGGTTGCAAAGGATCTCGTATTCTTTTCCGAATCCCACCTGCGTTTGTACGTGAGGACGGTTTTCGGAGCAAAGGAAACATTTCCGGTTTTCGATGGAAGTTTTATCAATTTTGGCGGCCGAAGAGGTAATTCGTTTTGGATTGAACTGAACCTGGATGGTAAAACCGTCAAAATTAATGCGCTTCAAACGGGCTGCTTCCAGTTTATCCCAGTTGGCTCCCAACAACGGCCAGCTTCTCTTCTGATCCTCAAACAGTGCGTCTGCTTCCTGCTGGTAGTTCATTTTTTCTTCCTGTTCAGATTCTTCCTGGCCGTAAGTTCAAAGGTCCTCAGCCGGTCCTTGTAGTGGTTGTGCCTGTTCATTGCCTCAATACTGAGTGAAGCATCCGAGTTGTCCTCCCAGCGCCTGCAAAGATAACCGGGCTTGTAGATCCTCCCGATCTGGTAATGCCTGCTTATGGCGAGACCCACACCGTAGTCTTCCCCGTAACTCACATTGGGAACATTGATCTTTCTTAATACAGGGGTATAGTAAGCCCGGGGTGCACCCAGACCATTGATACGCAGGGCATTGTTCCTTCCGTTTTCGGGGGTCCACTCCCTGTGGTCAATGATTCCCGGGGGGATCTCTTCCAGCTCAAAATTGGTCATCTGGTATGATCCGATCACCATGGCACACTGCTGCTCATAGAATGCGGCAACCAGCTGTTCCAGCGTATGTTCATCACTGTATAGATCATCGCTATCCAGCTGGACGGCAAACTTACCGCATTCGGGGTGGTGAATACCCAGGTTCCAGCATCCGCCTATCCCCAGGTCGTACCTGTCGGGGATCACATGAATCAGGTTGGGATGCCTGTCAGCAATCTTCCTGATGATCCCGGTAGTACCATCTGTTGAGTGATTGTCCACTACAATAAGGTTGAAATCAAACCCGGTTCTCTGTGACATGACCGATTCAATGGCATCGGAAATGGTCTTTTCACGGTTACGCACCGGGATAATCACCGAGGCCTCAACGTCAAAGTGGTCTTCATCAAACCGGATCTCCTCAAAAACCGGTTTCAGGTAAGCACCAGTCTCCTTCAGGTGGGTGGTCACGGCGTTTTCCATCTCAACCTGAACCTCCCTGTTTTTTGGATCCACATAATCAAAAATCTTTTTTCCCGACGCCCGCGTGTCCAGAGGAAGCACAGAATAAAGGTATTCCGGAATGCGAACCGGCAGGCAGTCCTGACTGATCTTCAACCGCAACTGGTAGAGTCCGGCATGGGTGTAAGATTCCCGCATCTCTTCTGTAGCATCGATAAGAGCCTGACAGCTAAAAAAGAGGACAGGGCCAAATTCGAAATCATCCCTTAAACTTCCCGGCTGATGATCGATCACCGGATGTGCGGAAAGGTTACCCTCAACACTGTCATAATAATCGGAATAGACCATTCCGGCGTCCATCCCGGCAGCCACCCATCGGAACCGTTCAATGGCAAACAAACCGAAACTGATCTTCGATTCCCGGGTGATGACCATGGAGTATGTGACCCCTGTGGAATGGTCTGCGATTTTCTTTATTGTATCGGTGCTGAAGCGACCATCGGTCTTTATAAAACTGCACCCGTCACACCCGCTTTCAGGTTCTGCCTGACCGAGCAAATATACCCGGTTGACCAAGTTGTGTGCAGTCAGTTCTGCAAGGGTTTCTTCCCATACACCCGGACCACTGTAAGGTATAAAGCAATTGATCTTACTCATCTTCTTCCTGATTTAATAAAAATGTTAATGTCTTTCTCATGATATAATCCCGATCTTCCCTGCCTGCAAAAACATCAAACGCGGGATCGATCTTCCGGGCTTCCTGAAGAAAACAGAACTGGATCTCGGTGAGCACCGCATTTCCCGGATCTGTCAGGTGGATCTGCACCCCCTGGAGCGCCTGGCCTTTCTTGGCCATATAGTAAGGTTTCAAGTGGATGGGACGAAAAATGACCCCTTCCAGTCCCAGGGCATTCATGGAATCGGCCAGCCTGCCGGCATCAATATGTTCTGTTACCAGTGTCTGAAAAGGAAGGGTATAGCCGATCCCGATCATGTTGGGATCCAGCTCCCCGATGATCCCGGTAGCCGGGTAATAAAAGGCAGTCTTATAATCGGGGATATGGGGTGAAGTTGGGACCCACTGAAGTCCGGTCCCATCAAAGGTCATCGCCCTGCTCCATCCTTCCATGGGAACCACCTGTAGTTTGCATCTTCTTCCTTCATCCAGCATTCCCTCTCCATTTAAGAACAGGGCAAGCTCCCCACAGGTCAATCCGTAAATATATGGGATGCTATACTGGCTTACAAATGAGTGGAATCCATCCTTCACCAGCGGACCCTCCACCCTGAGTCCGCCCAGGGGATTGGGACGGTCCAGGATGACCACCTCCTTTTCCAGATCGGCAGCAGCCTCCATTACCAGACCCATGGTACTGATATAGGTATAGGAGCGAACCCCGATATCCTGGATATCATAAACGATCACATCCACCTGTTCCAGTGCTTCTCTATCCGGTTTCCTGTCCTTCCCGAACAGGGCAGTTAGTTGCACATGCTCGTGAAGAATATCAATGGTGGAGCGTAATTGTCTATCGACTCCGGTAGGATTGGTAACCAGTCCTACTCTTTTACCCTTCAACAGATCAAAATCCCTTTCCCGGAGTATTTCGATGCCTGTTTTCACCTGTGCAGTTGCTTCACGAATAGTCAAGCTAAACAAAGCCATCACAAGGATTAATATGTATGAACAGCTCCTTTTCATGAAGGTACAGGATTGATTTACAAAGATAATATATAACTTTATAAATAATACGTCATACAAATCGCGCCTTTGAATCAAAGCATGATAAGCCTCTATCAAAAACTCGTCAATGGAATTGGAAAAGATCAGGTCTTTACCGATGACCTGACATTGATCGCAACTTCCGCTGATGCCGGATGTTACAGTAAGGTTCCGAAGATCGTCATTAAGCCCGAACAGGAACAACAGGTCATTGAATCACTTGATATCCTTTATGAAAACAGCACACCTGTAACCTTTCGGGCGGCGGGTACCAGTCTCTCAGGCCAGGCTATTTCTGACTCGGTCCTGCTGCAGGCAAGGGGCGATGGGTGGAGCAAGTACGAGATCCTGGAGAACGGCAGTTTTATCAAGACCCAGCCAGGTATTACCGGTACACGGTTAAACCAGGTCCTGGCACCATACCAGGTGAAATTCGGACCAGATCCCGCTTCCATCGATTCGGCCATGGTGGGTGGCATCATCGCCAACAATGCCAGCGGAATGAGCTGCGGTACACATGCCAACAGTTATGCCACCATTCAATCAGCCAGGATTATTCTTGCGGATGGGACATTGATCGATACCGCAGATCCCGAAAGCAGGAAAGCTTTTACGGAACAAAAGTCCCAATTGATCAATACCATTGCTGACCTGAAAGAAAGGATCACATCGAAACCTGACCTTGTGAAAAAGATCAGGGAAAAATACCGGATCAAGAACACCACCGGGTATGGACTCAACTCATTCCTCGATTTTGACGATCCCGTGGATATCATCCTGCATCTCATGGTGGGATCGGAAGGGACCCTGGGTTTTATATCGGAAGCTACGTTTAATACCATCCCGGTAAAACCCTTCAGGGCCTCGGCGCTGATCTATTTTAAAAACCTTGAATCGGCCTGCAACGCTGTACCCCACCTTCGAAAAGCACAGATGTCAGCCATAGAGATCATGGACCGGGAGGCCCTGCGTTCTGTGGAAGACAATCCTGGCATTCCTGAATACATCCGGACGTTCGACAATGAAGTCACCGCCCTGCTCATCGACCTGGAAGCGGAAAATCAGGATGCCCTTGAGAATTTGATCGTGGAAACTCAAAAAGCACTGGCCGGATTTGACCTTGTGCGTGATTTTGAGGTAACCGATGACAGAAGGCAGATTGCAGCTTACTGGGATGTAAGAAAAGGTGTTTTCCCATCGGTGGGTGGCATGCGAAGGCCCGGTACCAGTGTGATCATTGAGGACGTGGCAGTGCATGCGGATCATCTTACCGGAGCTGTCATAGATATGCGCCGTATGCTTGATGAACTGGACTATAAAGATGCGGTGATCTATGGCCATGTGCTGGACGGGAACCTGCACTTCATTTTTGCCCAGGATTTCCATGATCCGGCTGAGCTCAGGAAGTACGAAAACATGATCGCTCAACTGACCAGGCTCATTGTCGATAAATACAACGGATCGCTCAAGGCTGAGCATGGAACCGGTTTGAACATGGCTCCTTTTGTGCAGTATGAATGGGGCGAAGAGCTGTATGGGTTCTTGAAGGAGATCAAAGCAGCTTTCGATCCCCGGGGCATACTGAATCCGGATGTGATCATTTCCGATGATCCTGAACTTCATCTGAAGCATTTCAAACCTATGCCCATCGTGGACGAATCGGTGGACCAGTGTATTGAATGTGGATTCTGCGAAATTAATTGCCTTTCCAACGGATTCACACTCTCTGCGCGCCAGAGGATCGTGGTACAACGGGAGATAGAAATGCTCAGGAATGCAAAGGAAAACCCCGAACGGCTTCAAAACCTGGTGCAATCGTTCCGGTACGCAGGAAATGAATCCTGCGCCGGCGATGGTCTATGTGCAGTCACCTGCCCCCTTTCCATCGATACAGGGGTCATGATTAAGAACATGAGGTCCCGGGTAAACAGAAGCAAGAAACTTGGCAATTTCCTGGCTTCATGGATTGCAAACCACTTCAAAACAACACACTGGTTTATACGCACCGGACTGGGTACGCTGGACCTCTTGCGCAGACTTCTCGGAATAAGGGTCCTGAAATTCATCATGTCCGTGGTAAGGACTCTTTCTTTCAAAATGATTCCAGCATGGGATCAGCACATGCCCGGGCCTGTTCAATCAAAACAGATTGCATCCCCATCGGTCCGGGAAACGGAACTAAGGGTGGTGTACTTCCCCAGTTGTATCAACCAGAGCATGGGGCCCTCAGCCAGTGATGGGGAGAAAAAACCACTGCTTCAAATAACCCTTGAGGTACTGGAGAAGGCGGGATACCAGGTCATCTTCCCGCAGGAGATGAAATCTTTGTGCTGCGGTACCCCATGGGAGAGCAAAGGCTTCATGGACATAGCAGATGCCAAATCCGCAGAACTGGAAAAAGCATTGCTGCATGCGAGTGATGGTGGTAAGATCCCGGTATTATGTGATACCAGTCCGTGCACCCACAGGATGAAAAAAGTAATGAGCAAGGATCTGGATCTTTATGAACCGGTGGAATTCATTCACGATCACCTGCTGGACAAACTGAAACTGACCAGAACCGATGATAAACTGGCCTTTCATGTAACCTGCACCAGTACCAAGATGGGACTCCATGATAAATTTGTAAAGGTGGCTGAGGCCTGTACGGAAAAACCGTTGTTCCCCGAAGAGGTGGGATGCTGTGGATTTGCCGGCGATAAAGGTTTTTCCATTCCCGCACTGAACCGGTGGTCGCTGCGAAACCTGGAAAAACAGACCCTGGACCACAGTGCTGGCTACTCCAACAGCAGGACCTGTGAAATAGGACTCTCCAGGAGCAGTGGGATTGACTATAAATCGATCATGTATTTAGTTCATCAATCAATTGAGCAGGAATAACACGGATTACGCAGAAAAGAAGACTGTAATATGAAGTTCACCATCACTGAATATGGTAAATTTTCAAACATGAGTGATAGTCAGCTTTGGAGCGAGTTAAAAAATGGCAATCCTGAAGTGCTTAATTTTCTATTCCACGAATTTTATAACGACTTGTATTTTTATGGTACCAAATTAATAAATGATAAAAACCTGATCATTGATACCATTCAGGATATATTTTTAAACTTGTGGGAGGGTAAAAAGAGACTATCAGATGTTCAACATATAAAGGCATATTTATTCAAAATATTCCGAAATAGATTGCTTAAAGCTCCTCAAAAAAACACCATTCTCTTCTCATTAGAGGATAGCAACAGAATTCCCGATAAAGAGTTTATTATTTCGCAGGAAGATATCATCATTGAACAGGAAACCAGATCACAAATATCGAAGACAATTATTACTGTACTCGAAGAGTTGACAGACAAACAAAAAGAGATACTATACCTGAAATTCTATTGTAATCTGTCAAATACTGAAATTAGCCAGACTATATCAATCAAAAAACAATCGGTTTCCAATTTGCTTAACAGGTCAATCAATACATTCCGTAAAAAAATAAAAAACTACGACCTGTCACTTCTTTTCACTTTCCCGATACTGTTTAATCACCTGTAAATGTGGTGTCTGTATTATAGTTAACATATAACAGGGCATCCTGTTTTGTGACATCCTGAAAAAGAATTTTCATTTCATTGAGTATCTGTCCAGCTTTTTATACTCTTAATTAATGTAATCCCTTAATTATTAATGTAAACCTCTAATGCCCAATGAGTGATTTTTCGACCTACATATTTAAAGATTTTATTTCTGACCCATCCTTTATTAATTATGCCAAAGGAATAGAATCTGAAGATATTATCATATGGGAAAAATGGCTGGCAAAGAATCCTGATAATCTAAAAACCGCTGAAGAAGCCAGAGACTTTATTACCCATCTTCTTCCAAGCAGGAGGGTCTTACCAAGAAGATTTATTGATAACGAGTGGAATCGGTTGTGCAATACATTGGATATAGATAATAAGAGAGTCAATACTTCAGGCAAGCCTAGGTTTAAAATCAAAGTGTGGCATTATGCTGCGACCATTGCACTTCTTATTTCAATATTTGGTGCTTTCTTCTCAGAATCAATTTTTAATCAGAATGAACTGATCACAGGTAACGAAATTTTTGTTCCCAAGGGACAGATCAGGAATATTCTGTTGCCTGACAATACTCTTGTTTATCTAAATTCTGACACCAGACTAAGCTATAATACCAACTTTGGAAAAAAAAACAGGGAGGTTTTTCTTGAAGGAGAGGCATATTTTGTTGTAACTTACAATTCCAATAAACCATTTATTGTACATACTTGTGAAAACGAGATAGAAGTTCTTGGTACTGCTTTTAATGTGAAAGCATACCCTGATGGGAACATTCATCAGATAAGCCTTGAAAGAGGGAAAATATTGATCTCTGATCAAAATCAAGAGACTTATGCTCTAAACCCTAATCAAACATATCTTCTCATACGGAATATTAAATCTTCGAAAGCATTTAAGACCAAGAATGTGGAAGAGTATTCTTCATGGACACAAGGTAAGATTATCCTCAGAAATCATTGTCTTAGCGATATTGCTAAGGACCTTGAACGATCACATGAAGTAATATTTGACATTCAAAACAAACAAATCCTTCGTAGCCGGTATACTGGCGAATTTTCCAGGGATGATGATATCAGAAAAATCCTGGGAATAATTAGGCTGACATCACCCTTTGATTTTGAGATAGCCGGGGATACGATCATTATCAAATAGCACATGAAAACTAATCATCATTTTCCACATTTGCGATTCAAATACCTGATATTCTTTAATCTTATATTTTTCTTGATTTCGATATCAGCAGTTGCACAATCTCAGGGATCCAATCAGACTAAAACACTCTATGAAGTATTTCAATATATTGAGGATCAGACAAATTACATTGTTTTTTACCAGAATGATCAGTTTGACACAGGCAAAGAAGTCACATTTAATTCCGGACAGACAGATGTTGACAATATTCTGGCTCTTGCATTAAGAGATATGGAACTTAGCTATAAATATGTCGACAACCATATTGTAATCATTCCTCAACCAGCCGTTATTGAATCAAATCAAGGCTTTGAAATCAGAGGAAACGTAAAAGACGATAGTGGAGAGACTCTCATCGGAGTATCCATTAGTCTTAAAGGAACCACAACGGGCACGATCACCGATCTTGACGGAAATTATGTGATTGAGGCAACTGATATGAATGAGGTTCTGGTTTTCTCATATGTGGGGTATGAAACCATAGAAGAACCCATTAACGGACGCACAGAAATCAATATTACGATGCATGTGAGTGCCGTGGCCATGGATGAAGTAGTGGTAATCGGATATGGAACAAAAAAGCAAGGTGACCTCATAGGATCGATCTCGGTCATTAAATCGGAGGAGTTGGAAGGCATACCGGTGCCCACAATTGATCAGGCTCTTCAGGGCAAAGCTACAGGAGTAAAAGTAACCCAGTTTTCAGGTGCTCCGGGCGGGGGTGTGGTGGTTCGTATCAGAGGAATCGGAACAATTAATGACAACGATCCTTTGTATATAGTTGACGGGATACCAACCAAAGATGCTTTCAATACACTCTCCCCTGTTGATATAGAGTCAATCTCAATTTTAAAAGATGCATCAGCTGCTTCGATATACGGTGCAAGGGCGGCAAACGGAGTGATATTGATTACTACTAAAAAAGGAGGGAAGGGTGCTCCGCGTTTTAACTACACCACATACACCGGTGTACAAAGTGCAGTTAATTTAACTGAAATGACAAACAGGGATCAGTATGTTGAGCTTTATAATGAAGCTGCAGTTGCCGATGGCCGGACGATCATCGATCAGGCAATGGTCGACACTTTACCTGATACCGATTGGTGGGAGGAGATTTTCAGGCCGGCTATCATAACAAACCATCATTTGACTGTTAGCGGCGGAAGCGAAGCCACCAATTATCTGATCTCAGGAAATTATTTTAAACAGGATGGGATCATCCTTAATTCAGGATATGACCGGTATTCAATAAAAACCAGTATTAATACAGCGCTCTCGAAGAAAATATCGATCGGGACTAATATCAATCTTGCCAGATCTACCACTGATGTTGTCGGAAATTCAGGAGACGGATACATGGGCAACGGAGGAAGTGTTGTTCGTTATGCGTTTTTCAGAACCCCCATCTATCCGGTATACGATAACAGTGGTGAATATATAGACTACTATCCCATGCATGCAAGTATTTTCGGAGATGGCTATAATCCAGTCGGGTTTGCTGAAAAGTATGACTGGGCAAGAATAGATAACCGTGTTTTCGGGAATGCATTTATCAGCTGGCAGGTATTTGATGCGCTTACTTTTAAATCTGATTACGGGATCGATCACAACATCATAGACGAAAAAAGATTCAACGAAAACTGGGGGTATCAGGGGAGGATCAATAATCCCAATTCGATGACAGAATCATCGACATTCATTGATATTCAAACCTGGAAGAACACCCTCACATTCGATAAGGATTTCAATGAAATACACAGTCTGAATATTCTGTTGGGATCTGAATTAATCAGAAGCAATGCCAGCGGACATTCAAGTTCCGCCCAAAACTTTCCCGATCAGATAGATAATCTGAGGTACCTGAGCAACGGAACCACGAATGAACGGGTCGATGGCTGGCAGGAAAACTGGGCGCTATTTTCTCTGTTTGGACGAGTCGCATATAAGTACAAAGATAAATATTACGCCGAAGTTGTTGTGCGCCGGGATGGTTCTTCCCGTTTCGGAAGCAATAATCCTTATGGAGTTTTTCCTGCTGCATCGCTGGGCTGGAGAATTGATAATGAACCCTTTCTTGCAGACAGCAAGCTTATTTCTCATTTGAAATTACGCCTGAGCGCCGGCCAGCTCGGGAATCAGGAAATTGGTAATTATAGTTTTGCTTCGTTAATAAGAAGCGGTGTCTACTATCCATTTGGAAACAACATTGCATCGGGGTATTATTTGCAAAAACACGGCAATGAGAATCTCAAATGGGAGAGTCAAACCCAGTACGATGCCGGAATTGATCTGGGTTTACTCAATAACAAAATATTCATTTACCTGGATTATTATAATAAACTCACCAATGACATGCTTGTGCAGGCGCCTCTTCCACCAAGCAGCGGAAGTGCAGAAGCATCTTTCTTTAATGCAGGACAAGTACAAAACACGGGTGTTGAGGTTGAAATAAACTACAAACATCAGCTCAACAAGCTCAAATACAGCATAGGGCTGGTATTTTCCCATTTTTCAAATGAAGTATTGGAATTATATGGTGGCAATCCTATTCCGGCCGGCAGGATTGATAACGGGGTTTATGCTACGCTAACAGAGGTAGGATACCCGATCGGGTCCTTCTATTTATATGAAATGGAGGGTATCTTCCAGGACGAAACAGAAATTGCTGACCATGCTTTTCAGGGAAACAATATCCAGCCCGGCGATGTGATGTTCAGAGATATAAGCGGCCCTGATGGAGGACCTGACGGAATCATTAATTCGCATGACAGGAAACATGTTGGCAGCCCGTTTCCGGATTTCACTTATGGATTAACTACAACATTGAATTACCTGAATTGGAATTTTTCATTTTTTATTGAAGGAATATCCGGGAACGAAATTTACTGGCAGGCAGCTCATGATATTGAGGGTTTTTACAGGGCATTTAATCTGACATCCAGGGTTTATGATAACAGGTGGACAGGACCGGGAACCAGCAATACCCAACCCCGCGTCTCCTGGTCAGGCTCTACCAATAACAAAAAACCTTCCACCCGGTTCCTTTTTGACGGTTCCTATTTGCGGTTAAAGAATATTAATCTCGGTTATACATTCAATAGCAGTGTTATTGGAAAAATCAATGCTAAGACATTGAAGGTATATATAAGCGTACAAAACTTACTCACATTCACGAAATATCCCGGACTGGATCCTGAAATGCAAACCAGCGATAATGCCAAAACTGAAGGAGACCTGGCAGTGGGTATCGATTGGGGAACTTATCCTTCGGCCAGGATCTTTAATATAGGGCTCAATATAGGTTTTTAAGTTAACAGATAAGCGGCATGAAACGGATGAAACATCACTTAATAGTTATTGCAGGTATTTTATTGATTTTTCCAGGTTGCGAGAAATATCTGGACCAGCAACCCCAGGGAACCTATCCTGTATCAGCTTTTTTCCAAACCGAAGAGCATGCCAAGCTGGCCATCACATCATGTTATGAGAAAATTGCTTTTTCGAATTCCAATAACCGGTTATGGGTATTTGCTGATGTTGCCTCTGATGATGCTGTAAAAGGGGGGTTCCCCGGAGATCAGGCTGATATCGGATTAATTGACAATTTTCAAATTTCAGCGGATAATGGCAATGGCGAAACCACATGGGAAATTTTTTATGAAGGAGTAGCACGGTGTAACCTGGTATTAAAACATGTACCCGGTATTGAGATGGACAGGGCCCTGCAGGAGCGGATCATTGGTGAAGCATATTTCCTCAGGGGGTACTGTTATTTTCAGTTATGCAACATTTTCGGGAATATCCCTTTGATCCTGGAGCCAAAAAATCCGGATGAAATGCAGGTGCCGAATTCAACCCGTCAGGAAGTATACGAACAGGTTGAAATTGATTTTATTGAAGCTGTTAAATATCTGGAATCTGCCCTGGGCCTGGACCCGGGAGTTTATCCGGGTTCGGAAAAAGGCAGGGCAACCCCGGGGGCAGCCAAGGCACTGCTGGCAAAAACATACCTGTTTGAAGAGAAGTGGTCGGAAGCGTTAACTGCCACCCTCGAAGTGGAATCGTACGGTTACCTGTTATTGCCTGTATATCAGCATAATTTTAATGTTTTGTACGAAAATAACAACGAATCTGTTTTTGAGATTCAACACCTCTCGGGCAAGAGTCCGGTCATGGGCAGCCGTCTTAATCAATGGCTGGCTCCGCGTGTCGATAACGGATACGGATTTGATGAACCTGCCCAAAGCTTTGTTGACGAATTTGAGGTTACCACACCGGAAAATATTTATGATCCGCGTTTGGACTATACACTGGGGCGTGATGGTAAATTGTGGTTTGACGATGTACCTTATAACCCATCCTGGTCATCAACTGGTTTCAACCAGAAAAAGTATCTCCAGCCGCTTTCGGAAATTTCAAAAAGCTGGAAGGGAGATGCCAACCTGAATTTTTCAATTATTCGCTTTGCTGATATATTGCTTATTCAGGCCGAAGCGTTATGCGAGTTAAACAGATGTGATGAAGCGCTTGTTCCCCTGAACAGGGTGAGGACAAGGGCGAGGGAAAGCTATCTGTATGATGAGAACCTGGAAGGATACGGAACCATTCCGGCCGGATTACTGCCCGATGTTACAACCACCGACCAGGGAGCACTGAGAAATGCCATTCGTCACGAGCGCAGGGTTGAACTGGGATTTGAGTGCCAGAGATATTTTGATATTATCCGTTATGGAGAAGCTTATGCCAACAATGCATTCAGTAATAAACCAACTTTTAACTATGATACACATAATGCTTTTCCTATTCCTCAATCTGAAATGGAAACAAATTTAAAAATGGTTCAGAATGAAGGTTACTAATCTTCCCAACTATATATATCAATTTCATTATTATTAATTAAATCAATTTGATTATGAAAAATTTTACAATGATCACAGCAGTATTAATGACTTGTGCAAGTCTGTTTGCTCAGGTCGATCTTGACAATGGACTTGTTGCGTCTTATCCGTTTAATGGGGATGCAACAGATGTTACCGGTAATGGAAATGACGGAGTAGTAACAGTCGGTTACGCCGAATGGGGCGGAGGAACCCCAATCTTGGCAGCAGACCGTTTTGGTAATGCAGACAAGGCTTATTATTTTGACATGGGCGGAAACATCGAAATTCCGTATTCTACGATTATTAACCCCGGAGCAATGTCTCTGTCATGGTGGATCTATATGGAGGAAAGGCCGAACAATGACTATATGATCTCCATGAAAGGCTGGAACTGTTACAAAGTAAACCTGCAGACAGAAAACAAAGTTTTCTTTACCACCAAAGCTAACGATCCCGACAATCCGGGCTCATTTATTGTCAGTGACCGCGATCATGCCGGTGAAGGCCTTGTAGATTCAACATGGTACCATCTTGCTGTAACATTTGGCGGCGGACATATGTTGTTTTACATAGACGGGGTCATGGTTAAAGACTGGGATAACGTTCCCAATGGAGATATTATTGATCTCAGCGATGATCCTGTTAATCTTGTTTTGGGTCAGGAAAGACCTACTTCTGCTTACACAACTGAGACAGGTGGCGGAGATTTTTTTAAGGGTACAATGGATGATTTCAGAATCTATAACCGTGTGCTGACAGGTGATGAAGTGGTTGCGCTTTATGAGCTGGTTCCGGTTGAACTGGAAGATGGTCTCGTTGCTTCTTACCCGTTTGATGGTGATGCAACAGATGCTACCGGCAATGGAAATGACGGAGTAGTAACAGTGGGTTATTCCGAATGGGGCGCTGGGACTCCGGTCTTAACAACAGACCGCAGAGGCGTTGAAGATGCCGCTTACTATTTTGACATGGGTGGAAACATTGAGATTCCCTATTCTACGATGCTGAACCCCGGTAAAATGACACTGTCATGGTGGATCTATATGGAGGAAAGGGCGAACAATGACTATATGATCTCGATGCAAGGCTGGAACTGTTACAAAGTAAACCTGCAAACAGAGAATAAAGTTTTCGCTACTGCCAAATTTGATGACCCTGATAATCCAGGCGAAGTTATTATCAAAGATAAGGACCATGCCGGTGACGGACTTGTAGATTCAACATGGTACCATCTTGCTGTAACGTTTGGCGGCGGGCATATGATCTTTTACATCGACGGGGTGATGGTGAAAGACCACGATGACGTTCCGGATTCCGATATTTTTGATATAAGTGCCGCTCCCCATAACCTTGTTTTTGGTCAGGAAAAACCTACTTCAGAATATACAGATCAGACAGGTGACGGAGACTTCTTTAAGGGTAAAATGGATGATTTCAGAATCTATAACCGTGTTTTAAATTCTGCTGAAATCCTTGCTTTGGCTGAAATTCTTGTTTCTGTCGAAGATCCGGTTGAATTCAATGAATCCTTTGAATTATTCCGGACTTATCCCAATCCATTCAGCTCAGCAACAACAATTGAATTTGATCAACAGGAACAGGGATTTACAACACTAAGAGTGTATAACGCTGTTGGTCAGGTAGTTGCTGTCTTAATTTCTCAAAATCAAATGCCGGGAAATTATAAATACATCTGGAATGCCGACAATCTGCCAACCGGAGTTTATTTTGGCCGGCTTTCAGTTGATGGCGTTGCGCAAACGAAGAAGCTTTATTTGCTAAAATAAGGTAATTCAATTGTTCAAATGTATACACTTGTATTTGATTTACTATTAGGGATGAAAGTGTAGAAAAAAAGTTCCCCTGCCGGCAGGGGAACTTTCTTTATATATGTTAGTCAGTTCGTTTTTATATATTTTATTATGACAAGAGTACTCAGATTGATAATAGTGACGTTAATGATAGCTGCCAGCGTGGATGCACAGCAAATAACCATTCCCCGTATCGATCTGATGCCTGATTTCCCCCAGCCCTACCTGATGCGTGACTGGAACCGGGTCGCACAGGGTTACGATTCTCTTGTTTTTGATCAGAATCTGACCGGTGAGTATCTGCCACTGGTATTCTTTCGTGAAACGACTATAAATTATCCCGCCCATTCCAGCTTTGGATTGCATACTGCCGTGGGCACAGCTAATCCATCTGCGGGAGAGGGTATTAACGTAATTCCTGCAGTGGTGGGGGCCACCCTGTCCGGGATCGATAAATCAGACCAGTTCGGAGAGAACTGGGTTCTCATGTGCGAGGAGTACTTTAATAAACGATCTGAGGAAAATATCTATTTAAATCACCCTGTGACCAGGAGCGGAAATGACTGGTGGTACGAAACCATGCCCAATATATTCTTCCTTCAGTTAAATTACTTCTACCCATCTCTGGGTGATTTTGATTATCAGATCAAAACACTGGCAAACCAGTGGTTGACTGCAACTGGTTTAATGGGTGGCAGTGCTGCACCCTGGAAAGTACCGAACCTGAATTATCGTGCCTGGAAAATGTCTACAATGACTCCTCTTGAAACAGGGGTCAAAGAACCTGAAGCTGCCGGGGCTATTGCCTGGATCCTTTATAACGCTTATCTGATTACAGGTGAACGGGAATACCTGACAGGAGCAGAATGGAACCTTGAGTTTCTGGATGCATATCCCGGAAATCCTTCCTATGAACTTCAACTGCCATATGGTGTGTATACCGCAGCCAGATTAAATGCGGAGCTTGGTACACAATACAATATAGAGAAGATGATAAACTGGTGTTTTGATCGCGGAGAGATTCGTGGATGGGGTGCCATTGTGGGGAGGTGGGGAGATTACGATTGTTCCGGTCTGATTGGCGAAGCCAACGACGGTGGTAACGATTACGCATTTGCCATGAATGGCTATGAGCAGGCAGGTGCACTGGTTCCAATGGCGAGATATGATGACCGGTTTGCCACTGCCATTGCCAAATGGGTCCTGAATCTGGCCAATGCCTCCCGGCTCTTCTACCCGAATTATCTGCCTGATGATATGCAGGATAATGCAGATTGGGCGCATACCTACGATCCCGATTCTTATATTGGTTATGAATCGATGAAAGAGATTAAAAACAATAAGAGTCCGTTTGCTACCGGGGATGCGATCAATGGTGGATGGGCCTCTACCAATCTGATGTTGTATGGTTCTTCTCATGTTGGAATTTTGGGTGGTATTATTGAAACAACGAATGTTGAAGCCATTCTTTGTCTTGACCTGCTGAAAACCGACTACTACAGGAGTGATGCTTACACAACCTATCTGTATTACAATCCTTATGATATAATCAAATCCGTCGGGCTAACACTACCAACCGGCTCTTTTGATCTATACGATGCAGTGTCCAACTCATTCATTGCATCAGGAGTTTCAGGAAATACCAATGTTGCGATTCCATCCAAAGAGGCCGTGATGCTGGTTATTTTTCCTGCCGGCGCATCAATAACCACAGAAGGAAAGAAAACCTATGCCGGGGATGTTATCATTGATTTTAATAACGAAAACACTGTTTCAGATTATCCACCCAGAATTAAAGCCCTCGAAGCTGAAGAAGCAATCATTACAATTGGTACTACAACGCAGGTGCATTGTACAGCTTCCGATCCCGGGCAGGAGGCTCTTACCTATGCATGGACAGTGGATGGAGTAACAAATACAGGTACTCATTTATATGAATTTGCAGCGCCTGACACTGCTGGAATTTACCTGGTCGAATGCAAAGTTGCTGACCCCGGTAACCAGTGGGATACTCTTTCTGTCTGGATAGAGGTAGTTGAAGAGATAATGATGCCTCCTGAAATTCTAAAAATTGAAGCTGATCCGGGAAAAGTTCACCTGTCAGGAACTATTGAACTCACCTGCATTGCACAGGATCCTGATAATGATTCTCTTACATACAAATGGACAGCTGATTCAGGGAGTCTGATTGCTGACAATAACCACGCCACTTTCACTGCTCCGGATACGGAGGGCAATTACTTCATTGTTTGCAGGGTAACTGATACAGACGAAATGACAGATACTGACAGCACCAGGGTGATGGTGCGAGACCTGTCCGTTGACCCAACAGGCAACCTAATTGCGCATTATTCGCTGAACGGGAATGCACAGGATGCAAGCGGAAATGCAAACCATGGAACTCCTGGCGGGATCTCCTGGGTCGATGATAAAGAAGGAACTCCCGGGAACGCAGCAAAACTCAATGGAATAAGTAGTTATATTCACGTTCCAAATAATGACATCTTAAATTTTCAGGATGCCCTGTCAATAGCTTGCTGGATAAAGATTGATCATTTCTTTGATCATGAACAACATCCTGTTTCTCACGGAAGCTGGCAAAACCGATACAAAATATCTATTGGAGATCAAAAGATCCGGTTTACAATAAATACTTCTAACGGCATAAAGGATCTCGATAATGAAACGATTTCTGTAGCAGGTCAATGGTATCATCTGGCAGTAACATTTGATGGAACCGATATGGAGATCTGGCTTGATGGTAAACTTGATGCATTTACTTCACATAGCGGACTGATAAATAAGACAACATATGACCTGGCATTTGGTCAACATTTGCCTGGTGTAAACGGATACAATTTTAAAGGAGTGCTGGATGCTGTCAGCATTTTCGATTATGGTCTTTCTCCTGCCCAGATTTTGGATCATTTAGAAAACAGTATTAATCTGAGTATTCCACATTCAGACTTTATACGCGGCAGAAGATATAACGTATTTCCAAATCCGGTAACCGGGTCCAACATAAATATCAAAATAATCAGTATACAGCCGGAAGATATTTCATTAACACTGTTTGAATTATCGGGAAAGCAAGCCGGTGACAGGCAATATTTCAATACGGCAGCAGGGGAATCAACCATTAAGCTGCCTGTTGGGATGCTGGAAAACGGAATGTACATACTCTCGGTTACCGGTGAAGACTGGCGTGGATATGAGTTAATCAATGTTATCCGATAACAATTATTGTAACAGATGAAACAATTTGGCATATTTCTCTTTCTGCTGGCAATGTTGTCATCATGTTCAGGGGGAAGAAAAAACAGGGATGCCGCGCTTGAATACTGGTCTTCAAATAATATCGGTGAAATAACCTTCTCCCGGAAAATAGTGGATGCGTGGAATATAGCGCATCCTGATATTACCTGGGAATACCAACCCATTCCAGAAGGTCAATCTTCAGAAGAAATAATACTGGCCGCAGTAGTAGGGAAAACCACTCCCGACATTTATTCTAATATGTGGCAGGGAAGTGTTGAGCTCTATGCGAAAGCAAATGTATTGATCCCACTCGATACTTTAGCAGGTTTTACAGATTTCATTTATGATCGTTGCGATTCATTGACTATCAGTGAGATTACTTCATCAGATGGACATATTTATCAGGTCCCATGGAAGATCAATCCGTTTATGACAATATATAACAAGCACTTTATGGAAGGATTGGATCTTGATTCACTTCCACAGACTTATTCTGAGTATTTAGATGCAGCTGAAAAGTTTAAGAAGGATCTTAGTGGAGATGGATATATTGATCAGTGGTTTGGAAATACGTCTGTAAAGCTGGTCTGGTACCAGCGATTATTCAATTTTTATACTTTATATATCGCAGCATCTGACGGATTACCATTAATCGAAGACAACCGGGCTTTTTTTAACAATGAATATGCCATAGAGGTATTCAGATTTTTACAGGAGATCTATAAACAAAACTATTTCTCAAAAGAACAACAATCAGCAGGACAGGATCCGTTTCTTGCCGGTAAAATAGCGACAAAATTTACAGGGCCCTGGGAAATAGAATACCTGGAAAGATATAAATCTGAAGGGTTTGAATATGATTTCTTTCCAATCATTGTTCCCGATAAACATAAGGGGCCAATTTATACATACTGTGATCCAAAAAGCATCGTCATTTTCAGTACTTGTTCTGCACCCCAGCTCGCTTTTGAATTCATTAAAACCATGGTTGATGAAAAGGGGGACCTGCTGTTTCTTCAAACGACCAAACAATTACCACGAAGAAGAGGCCTCGATTCCATCAAAGCATATGAAAACTTCTTTAATTCAAATCAACGGTTAAAGGTATTTGCCGAACAAGCCAAATATATTAGAGGGATAGATAACTGCGAGGTAATAACTGAAGTCCTGGATGTTATCTCTCAAGAATACGAAGCTTGTGTAATATATAATATGAAAGAGCCAGAAAGGGCGATTGCTGATGCTGAAAAGGCAGTTAATATCATCTTGGGTAACCAATAGTAATCATTTGTATTCTTACAGGCGGTCAGATGAAAAAGCAGTCAAAAAAATCGATTTTATCCTATTTCCTGGTATCACCTTACCTGGTTCACCTGATCCTTTTTGTATCCTTCCCTGTAATTTTTTCTGTGGTGCTGACATTCCATAAATGGAATATCATATCTGAAATGCAATATGTTGGTTTAGATAATTACATCAGGATCTTTCAGGACAGGCTATTTTGGAAAGCCCTGGTTAACACATTAACGTTCCTGGCTTTCCATATTCCCCTGCAAATCATAATCGCATTGGTGCTGGCATATTTTCTGGATCAAAAGATATTTTTCAAAGGGTTCTTCAGGGCAACTTTCTTTCTGCCGGTCGTAATCTCCGGAGTTGTTGTTACCATGATATGGCAGCAATTATATGGACTTGATTCAGGATTAATAAACAAATTGCTGGTAAGTATTGGGTTGGGAAAGGTTGAGTGGTTGACAAATAAAAATATTGCAATGATTTCAATTGCAATAATGGCCACCTGGAAAAATGTGGGGTTATATGTGATCCTTTTTTTGGTTGGTTTGCAATCAGTTCCACAAAGATATTATGAGGCTGCTGATGTTGAGGGAGCAAACCAATGGCAGAAATTCAGATATATAACCTTGCCGGCAATTAATCCTACGATTTTCATGGTTACAATTCTCTCTACAATCGGAGGATTTAATTTGTTTATCGAGCCATATATAATGACGGGTGGAGGCCCCTTAAACAGCACATTATCGGCCATGCTATATATATACAAGCAAGCGTTTGAGTTTTACCATATGGGTTATTCGGCAACATTGGGAATACTATTTGCTTTTATTATTATGATGGTTGTGGTGATTCAGAAATATACCATTGAAAAGGATGAATGAGTAGTATGAGACCATTGAAGATTATACTCTACATTTTATTAATTGGAGCAGCAATTTCGTTTCTGTATCCATTTTACTGGATGATCATTGCATCATTAACACCTGAAAGCCTGGTGGGAGATCTGAATATCCTGCCTTTAAAGATCACGTTTGATAATTATCTGCTTATGTTTGGCAAGATCCCGATTCTCAGATCGTTACTCAACAGTACGATTGTTGCCGCCAGTTCAACATTCGGAGTTATTGTTTTTGGTTCAATGATAGGCTATGCACTGGCAAAGACAAATTTTAAGGGTAAGAACCTCTTATTCCTTATCATCGTTTTCACCATGACCCTGCCTTTTCAAATCACATTGATCCCCAACTACATTATAATGGTGAAATTCAGATGGGTCGATACATTTGCAGCGCTTATCATACCAGCCTTAAACAGTGCCTTCGCAATAATAATGTTCAGGCAGGTATTCAAAGGTATTCCGGATGAGTTAATTGATGCTGCCAGGGTTGACGGATGTGGTGAGTTAAGAATAATTTTTCAGGTATTATGGCCAAACATTATTCCTACCATAATCACTGTGGCTATTATTACCTTCATGAATTCCTGGAACGATGTATTATGGCCATTGATAGTTATAAGGGATGAAAAACTTATGACGATGCCCCAGCTGGTTACACTATTTGCAGTCGGCGGGCGGGCCGATGCCCAACTGGGTGTAAAACTTGCTTCGGCAGTCCTGCTTGCTCTGCCAATCATTATTGCCTATTCAATTTTCCAGAAACATTTTATCAGGAGTATGGCTTCCTCCGGATCTAAAGGATAAACACAAATGAAATCAATTTGCGAAAATGATAACTGTTACCAGAATTAATATAAAGATTGAGGCGAAACCTGAAAAAGTAATCGCTAAATATTTGAATGTCAATAGAGAAGACAGGGTCCGGCGTATTGTATCTGATGTACTTTCCTTAGAAGAAAAAGCTGTTGAAGAAACACTTAACCAGGTTTTTGAGGAATTTGAAAACCGGCATATAGGATTTAGAAAAATTCTATTGGAGAACTATAATTTTGTTGAAGCATATATAACATCTCCGACCACCCTTTCGGAATCGAGAAAGCTGTTGCTTGGATCATACTTCACAAATGAATATTCAGTTGAATCTGCAGCTTTGTTTAATCCTTCTATAGTGATGCATCCTGATCAAAACGGACTTGAAGAGGCGGAAGTTCGATTTATTCTAAGTCTGAGGGCAACAGGAGAAGGGCATATATCTTCAATAGAATTCAGATCGGGGATTATCTCCAAGGCAGGAGAAATAACTTTAGATCCGGTACCATCTAAACTAACCTGTGCCAAAAACACGCTGCATGATATTTTAGATTCAAATTATGAACTCTCTTTTGATAAAGAAACAGCACTGGGCAGCAGGGTGATTTTTCCAGTATCTGAAGCAGAATCCGGGGGGATGGAAGATGTTAGGTTGGTAGAATTTTCAGATCAGGATAAAACCACATATATAGGAACCTATACTGCATTCAATGGAGAAGAAATAAGGTCCAGTATAATCGAGACCAAAGATTTTATTTCTTTCAATATTCGTGCACTTTATGGAAAGGCTGCAGTCGACAAAGGCATGGCGCTTTTTCCTGAAAAAATTAATGGTCAATATACCATGATCAGCAGGCAGGGAGGAGAGAACATATCCATAATGTATTCTGACGATCTCTATTTTTGGGATACTTACAAAACCATTCAAAAACCCGAAAGAGATTGGGAAATTACACAATTAGGCAATTGTGGCAGTCCGGTTAAAACACCTTCCGGATGGCTGTTGCTTACCCATGGTGTAGGACCAATGAGAAAATATGTAATTAGCGCTTCTTTGCTCGATCTTCGCAATCCTGAAGTTGTTCTCGCAACCTTAGACCAACCGTTAATATACCCCAATACTGACGAACGCGAGGGATATGTGCCTAATGTTGTTTATACCTGTGGAGCCATGCTGCATTTTGACAATTTGATAATACCGTATGCCATGTCAGATAGTGCAGTAAGTTTTGCCAGGGTTGATATAAATAAACTGATAGACGAATTATTAAATAAATAAAAACAGTCATGCGCAACGTCATGTACATTTTTATGATTGCGATTGTTTTAAATGCATGGTCCTGTGCGAAAACCACCTGCGACGATTCCTTAATAAACACTTCACATTTAGAACATCTATATCAGGAAATAGATATCAATGACCATATCCGGTTAGGAACTGTCTGGATATATAGCAATGCGCCTGATTATCCACTTGTTAACGATCCAGACGAAGGGTTCACCTGTGTCGATGATGTCTCACGGGCACTGGTCTTTTACTGCCGGCAATATAAAAGAGATCCTGTAAAGAAATACCTTGACAAGATAGAATCATTAACAAGGTTCATCATGTATATGAAGGCAGGCAACGGGTATTATAATAATTTCATGTTTCCGGACAATGGAATCAATGTAGTCCACCCCAATAGCAGGTCAACACCCAATTTTTGGTCCTGGAGGGCTTTTTGGGCTCTGACAGAGTTGAATTTGCTGGACTCTCCTGAATTAAATGATTTGAGAGTCCAGACACAACCCTATTTAGAACAATTGTTCAATAACATTGAACAGCTGTTTTCAGCAGAAAGTGATACTATTGAAATTGCGGGCATTAAAATTCCATCAGTTCTAGCAGAATACGGGGCCGACCAGGTTGCAGTTATCATGATTGCGCTTTCCAATTATTATCAAATAAATAATCAAACTGTTATTAAAGGTCTTCTTCTTAAGCTGGGAGATTACCTGTTAGCTGCTCAGTACGGTGGTGAAAACAGATCCCCATATTTTGCTTTTTTAAGTTGGAAGAACATCTGGCACGCATGGGGGAATATGCAAGCTTATGCTTTGCTCTACACTGGTCGTATCATTCAAAATGTTCATTTTATTAATGCCGGATTAAACGAGGTGAAATATTTTTACCCTTTTTGCATTGAGCAAAATTTCCTCAGTGATTTCAAAGTTGCCAGTAGCAATGACTCAATCTTCATATACAATTTACATTCGTTCCCACAGATATCCTATGGAATACGTCCCATGATATTCGCTTCACTCGAAGCATATCACATTACGGGTGATGAAGTCTATGCCACACTGGCCGGCACGCTGACAACGTGGTATTTTGGGAATAATCCTGCTCACCAGGTTATGTATGATCATTTAACCGGAAGAGCATTTGATGGTATCGACTCCGCCAGTAAAACAAATTATAATTCAGGGGCAGAATCAACCATCGAAACACTTTTAAGCATTCAGGCAATGGAGTCGAATGCTATTGCAAAGCGCATTGTAATGGAGCACATTTAGAAGATGGAATCTATTTCAAAATCAGTTTTCATATCAGGGCAGGAATACGAGATAAGCCTTGATATTCCAGTACAACGGTATACAGAGAATCCTGTATTATGCTGTCATGATGTTAATTCCATATGGAAGGGGCCGCATTTAAAGGTCATTACAGTGCATAATGCAGGAATTACAACATTTGAAGATAATTTCATCATGTTATTTCGTTCTCATTTACGAAATGGAATATCGGTAATCGGTTTAGCAAGAAGTGAAGACGGGTTGACAAAATGGGACATTCTCCCTGAACCTTTTCTTAAACCATGTACTCAGGAAGACAAATCAGGAGACAAAGTAAGCATTACTGAATTAATTGATATTGAACGTGGTGGAGTCGAGGATGCAAGAATTGCACATATCAACGGCATATATTATATAACATATAGTGCTTATCATGGCCAGATCAAGGATCGGGTCAGGGTTTGTCTTGCCTGTACTGAAGATTTTACATCGGTTACCAGATACGGACCTGTTACCGATGAGGATATGAGAAATGTGGTAATATTTCCTCAAAAATTTAATGACCAATACATTGCCCTATTCCGGCCAAATGATCATACCGTTGATCAAACAGGAGGAAAATATGCTGAAGTCCAAATGGGATTTTCCAATGAACCAACCGGAAATAATTGGCGGTTAAGTAAGAAGCCAATTATAAAACAAAGTGGAGGTCCAGGTGCATTTTCTGATAAGATAGGACCCGGAGCAACACCTGTAAAAACAATACATGGCTGGATTAACATTTTCCATGGTGTAAGAAGGACTATGGATGGAAATCCATATGTGCTTGGTGTTGCATTACATGACTTAAACAATCCGGAAAAGATCAGAATATCAAATATTCCTATTCTTTTCCCATCTGATGACGATTGCAAAGTAAAAAGTGACGATTACGTACACGTTCCAAACGTAGTTTTTACCTGTGGTGCAATCAGACTGGACACCGGAACTATATTAATATACTATGGTGGTAATGACACTGTAATGAATGTTGGGGTAAGTCACGAGGATATATTGGCTGAATTGTGTTGCCGCTATCCGCAGGACCCTGAAACCGGGCAGCCAATGTATCAGATATAAAATTAAGCTTCAATCATAATCCGGATCAAAAATGAAAAACTACAGTTTCGATAAAATAATCCTGGCACCAGATGATATAGATTTATCCTATTCACCATTTAAGAAAAAACTTGATGCCGAAACCTATGTTCTGGGAGCATTCAATCCGGGAATGACAAGGCTTCCCAATGGAAACCTGTTGCTTATGGTACGCATTGCAGAAGCATTAAGAAATCCTGTTAATGATGGTAAAATAAATTCAATTCGGTGGGATGAAAGAAAAGGATATGTTCTTGATGACTACAATTTGGATCAGGTTGACACTTCAGACCCAAGGAAATTTATTATAAAAGAATTCTTACCAAATCCTGTAGTTGCCCTAACTTCATTGTCATGGCTGTTGCCTGTTGAATTATCCGGGGATGGAGGTGAAATCATAAATATTCATTATGACAAAATCATAGCCCCACAACAAGGATATCAGGAATATGGAATTGAGGATCCGCGTATTTCTTATATCAGGGGTAAGTATTATATGACAACCTGTTCAGTAAGTTCCGAAAGACATTCCACAACCCTGTATACTTCGGATGACGGGATAAATTATCGTCTGGAGGGGATCATCCTTGATCACCAGAATAAAGACATGGTTTTGTTTGAAGGAACAATAGATAATAAGTTCTTTGCACTTACCAGACCTCTGGGAAGTTTGTATTTCGCAACATCTCCGGATAGTATGTATAATCCCGGCCCTTCAATCAATCTTGCACAATCTCCTGATCTTTTACACTGGAAACCATTGGATGAACCCCTTATCAGGTCTGCAAAGAGATCAGGTCAACTACTCAAATTGGGTGGAGGCGCCCAGCCAATATTAACCAAAGAGGGGTGGCTTGTATTGTTCCATGGTGTGGAAAAAAAAGGCGAAATTGGCATCTACAGAACCTATTGGGGGATATTGGATGAAAATAATCCTCAAAACATTTTGCGCCTTGAAATGAATAAGCCACTTCTGGAGGCAAATCCTTATCTCACAAGTGAATTGAGAGATATAATATATATCGAAGATGTTGTATTCACTACTGGGATTGTTGAAATGGAGGATCACTTCATTATCGCATCAGGGGAACTTGACCTTTGTACAAGAATTACACACATCCCAAAATCCGATTTTGGACTTAATCTTAAATAATTATACAACATAATGCATTACAAGAATTGATGACATGGCAGAAATCAGGTTTGAAAATGTTTCAAAGATCTTTCAAAAAAGCGTTAAGGCAGTAAAGGATATTGATCTTGAAATAAAGGATAAGGAATTTGTTGTTTTGGTTGGTCCGTCGGGATGTGGAAAATCAACCATTTTGAGAATGATTGCCGGACTTGAGGAAATTAGTGAAGGCAACCTGTATATCGATAATAAACTCGTTAACAATCTTCCCCCCAAAGACAGAAATATAGCGATTGTATTTCAAAATTATGCCCTGTACCCTCATATGACAGCCTATGAAAATCTTGCTTTTGGGCTCAAAATTAAAAAAATGGATAAGAAGTCTATCCAGGCAAGAGTCATGAAAGCAGCAAGCATTTTAGAAATTGAAGAACTACTGGACAGAAAACCAAGGGCAATGTCAGGCGGCCAAAATCAACGGGTAGCAATAGGCAGGGCTATCGTGCGCGAGCCCAAGGTATTTCTGTTTGACGAACCACTAAGTAATCTGGATGCAAATCTAAGAGTCCAGATGCGAATTGAGATCGCAAAACTGCATAAAAGACTTGATGCAACTGTAGTATACGTTACACATGACCAGGTTGAGGCCATGACACTGGGTGACAGGATTGTAGTATTAGATAAAGGCAAAATACAGCAAATTGATACGCCATCCAATCTGTATGCAAATCCTGCTAATTTTTTTGTGGCAGGATTTATCGGGACTCCCCCGATGAATTTTATATACGGTAAGGTGATAAAAAGCGACAACGGAATACGGTTTACAGATAATTCTCAAATATTTGAAGTAAATCTTTCGTCAGATCATTCGCTTAAAAACTACATTGGAAAAGAAGTAATTCTTGGAATTCGATCAGAAGATATTTATAATCAGATGAATGAAAGTGAAAAGGGCTTCACCGTATTAGATTGCAAAATTGAGTTTATTGAAAAACTTGGACATGAAATATATGCTTATTTTCAAATAGGTGAGCAACAAATAATTTCCAGGCTTAAACCTGATGTTGAAATTAGGAAAGGAAGTATGATCAATCTATTTTTTGATATTGGTAAGATGTATTTCTTTGATAAGCTATCGGGTGAAAATCTTTAGATGTATTAAAGCTCAACCCAAATACCTGTACTCAAAAAGCTGCTTGAGCTTTCCTTTTGCCCTGGTTTTCCGGATGTATTTTATGTGTTTGATGAGCATGGTTCAAATCAGACTGTATAAACCGGGAGAATAATTTTCTCCATTAAATATCACCCGATAGGTTCCCGGTTGCCGATCAGCATCAATAAGGGCATCTATTTTCCGTCCTGTGGCATCAAATACATCCAGGATAACATGCTCCGCTTCAGGCATTGAAAACGACAAGGTGGTCGTTGGATGGAAAGGGTTGGGATAGTTTTGTCCCAGGCCATATGCTGTTGGAACAGAGACCATTTCAGGATCTGTATGGGTGGCCCATTTCTGGTAAACCCTGACATAATCGACGACAAGCTCCTGTGGAAACTCTGTTGAAGCATCTGGGTATCCGGGGAAGTAGCCTCCAACGGCCAGGTTGATCAGCAGGTGGAAACGCCTGTTGACAGGGTATATGTTAAACCTTTATAATCGTTATCGGGCCACTCTCCCCCAAAATGGAGGGTGCCATGGATCTTATTCGGTTCATCCCCCCGGTATTCCACAATGTCAAGCTCACCGCTGGCTGCCCAGCCGCCGTATGCATTATCGGTAGGCAACATCCAGATGGCCGGCCACATCCCCTTTCCAATAGGCATTTTTACCCGGAATTCTATCCTGCAGTATTTCCAGTCCCCTTTATCAACGGTCCTGATCCGGGCGGATGTATAAGATTTACCACCCATCAATTCCTTTTTCGCAGTAATAATCAGCATGCTGTCACGTAGGCTGGCATTCTGCTCCAGGTAATATTGTCCCTCGTTATTACCCCAGCCAGGAATACCATAATCGGAACCATCACCGATCATGTATGACCATTTTGACTGATCCAGAGAATCCCCGTCAAACTCATCCGACCACACAAGCTGCCATTCCTGTCCTATTAATTTGCCTGGAAGAATTAACAGGCATAATAATATGGAGATAATGATTCCTCTATTCATAATAAATCAATTTTCCTTCCGTCAATAATACGAATTTTTAGTGTTTATCACTATTGTGCAAATGTTTTGACAGTATGGGCATCAAAGGTTGAACCAGTAATTCAGTTTGATCACCAGGGCCCGGTTCTTTGGTCCCCAGAATTCAACTGCATAGTTGTCCGTATATACAATGTAAAGGTCTGACAAGGGCTGGAAACGCCACTGTATCCGGCTATTGATATTAAAATTGTCATCCTGTGTATTGTACTGCAGGAATGTGGTCCAGAACAGTGACCTTGAGAAATTAATCTCGATACGTGGACTGATCAGAAATAGATTTTCGGTTCCGTATGGATCTGGAAACTTCAGATCATTCTGCTCAAAATTCACTGAGAAATTCCCCCATGGCTGGGCCCTGTATTTGATGCCAAATGTATACCGGGCACGGGTTCCATTATAAAAAGTCCCATAAGAGACTCCTCCTTCCAGGCTAAATAATCTGCGCTGGTCAGATTCATAACGCATTTCTCCACGAGCATATTTATAGATGCCGGCAGGCAAAGGTATTTCATTAATGAAAGTAAATGGAAACAGCAAACTGACAACGCTGTAATTAAAGGCGAACTGAACTTTACTGGTGGAAGAAAACTTTATTGAGTAGCTCGGCTCAACGTTATTGCTCAATAGTGAAAAAGCAGTATCAACATCATATATGTGCCTCACACCGAATTCGTGTGATATGATCTTTTTACCGGATTCGGGATAAAGTGTATAGGCAAACCTGGAATAGAGGTGGTTGTACCCGATTCGTATGGAGGTATCCCTGATGGCATCATAATACTGTTGGCCCATGATAAATCCCATATCTGCTTTATAATTTTTACCCAGACCCGAGAGGCTGGAATATACGCTGATATTCTTATTGTCATACCCTATGCCAGCATTGTAGAAATAGTTCCTGGAATCCATTCCCGGGCTGAATGACTTGGCATAACCTGCAAATGTCTGGAACCGTCCATCGGTGGATCTGTATTGGAACTCAAGTCCGGCATTCCGGTTATAGTCCGGAACTTCACTATTGATACCCTGTCTGTTGTGGATGTAGCCTTTGATCACAGAACGGGAAAGCACCTGCTGGTGAAAGGACATTACTGTATAGTTCTGGGACAGGAAATCTTCTGTTTCCCTGGTTTGCAAATTCATTAGCCCAACCCGGAGATCTTTGTTGATGTTGCCGCTTAACCTGGCCCCATAAAGAATGGGAATGGAATTTCCTTCTTCATCCAGTCCAATCCTCCTGGAAAAAAATGGCCGCATGGGCGGAATGCCGAAATCCTCGAAAATATCGCTGTTCTCGAGGAAGAACAAGCGTTTTTCGGGAAGGCGGATATCAAACAGGGTCAGGTTAATGACCTGCTCATCCACCTCTACCTGGGAGAAATCCGGATTTACGGTTACATCCAGGTTCAGGCTTGAAGTCACCGGGATCTTGGCATCCAATCCGGGTTGAAAGTCATACATTACAAGGCCGTCAGATTCATATTCCTTTGCTCCTGACGCCACTGCATAGGGAATAATCGCAATGTTTCTTTTTGCCTTTTGAGGAGGCGACTCCCAGCTAAGGGTTCCGGTATAACCCAGATCAATCTCTCTGAATTCAATTGGTACTGGCGCCCAGGTGTGAATGCTGTTTGTTCCAGCATCCAAACGGAAAAAATTAATCCCCCATGTTTTCTTGCCGGCATCAAACCTCAGGGTTTTGAAGGGGATGGCAATCTCTGCCACCCATTTATCAGGATGATTGGTCACCTCTGAATACCACTTGTTGTCCCAGGCCACATTAATTCCTTTAAGTTGATGGCCGGGTTTAAGGTCCTCCCTTCGGCCAGCCTGACCCGTAACCAGGTATTCGGTCTGTACTCCGGCCGGATTTACACCAAATGCAAATCCGTTTGTTTTCTCATTGACCGGATCGACCACCACTCCAAATCCATCCCCATCCCAAAATTCAGTATCCCTTTTCAGGGTTTTGATTACGTAGTCCTTCGGACCATAGCAAACTACCCCGATATATAGGTACTGGTCATCAGAAATAAGCCTGACCTCCGTCTGCCTTGCTCCTTCAACTTTCCGATCGTCCACCGGATAGCTCATCCAGAAATTAGCTGCCACAGGTACCTGATCCCATATATTCTCTGATAGTACCCCGTCTATACTTATTGTTTCAGTTGTTCTTTTTATCACGTAGGTATAATCATCCTGGACGGGGATTGATCCTGATGCCAATAAGGGAACCCAATTGAAAAAGATTAATAATAGTGCACTCCGGTATTTGAGCAAAAAACTATTCATAGGGAAAGGTCCAACACAAGCTTTGATGATTCTATTTGGAAAAAGGTTAATATTACCGGCTATCCCCCGATACAGTACAAACGCTCGGTTCCTTTTAAAATATATGCATCACGCATGATGGCGACAGAAGCCCAGAATTTATCATCCAGAGAATTCTGATGCAGTAATTCAAATTCTTTTCCTGCCTTAAACACGCTGGTAACTCCTTTTTCGCCAAAAAAATAGATCTTATCCTCGTGCACCCAAGGTGACGCCCAGCAGGCACCAGCATTTTCTACCTTTTGCTTGTATACTAGATCTCCAGAGGCGGCATCAAAGGAATTCTCTTCATTGTCAACCTGCACATAAAGAACATCCTTGAAAATGACAGGTGACGATCCTGTCCCCCATCCATTCTGGGTGTCGTAAGCTCCCAGGTCTTTCTTCCACAGCAGCCCACCATCCATATCATAACAGAACAACCCGGTCATCCCAAAATAGACATACAACCTTTTACCATCGGTGACGGGTGTTTCACCAGCATAGTTCGTAGCCGGATGCTTTTTTATCCGGGGATTTCCCTCAAAAGCAACCTGCTTCCACAATTCCTCTCCGGTTTCGAGATCAACACAGGCTACCTGCCACCTGTACACATCCTCCAGGTAGCTTGTATCCGATACCTCTACCGGAAACGCTGATGCAACAAAAACTTTATTCCCCCAGACTACCGGGGAAGACCAGCTGTCCCCATCTATTTCATAGGTCCACTGTACGTTATTATCTTCACTCCATTCTGCGGGCAGATTCTTGCCTGTGGCTATCATGTTATACTCAGGCCCCCTGAACTGCGGCCAGTTGCCTGTACATGATGTCAAAGTGAGGGCCGTAAATAATACGGCCGAAGCAATGATCAATTGATGTTGCTTTTTTTGTACCATATTGTCTTGAATTGAGGTCAGTTTTAAATCCGACATAAAATAGCACTTACCCATACCACTCCCGTTGACGTCCGGAAAGGTTATTGAGTACGTCGATGGTGGTATTGACATCATCCACGATCTGGAAGTCGAACATGCCTACACAGATGAAGTCGGCGCCATTCCGGAAAGCCCAATTGAATCCATCGGCCGGCTCGATGGCACCGGCAGCCAGAATCTTGAATCCCATTACGGGTACCGTGGCCCTGTTCACAAACTCAACAGTTTTGTCAGGAAAAAGGCAAAAGCAGTTATTGTGGAACTTGTCATGCTCCAGGTGGTTCTTGCCATCCACTTCAAAAGGTACACGATTCTCAATGGGGTGTGCTGACCAGTAATTGTCGTGGTGCATGGTTTTCATATAGTAATCGGGAATGATGCCCTGCTCCTCACAGGCTATTAGTGCATCTACCGTATGTGAAGCCAACCCGGCCACATACCCCTGCTTCCGAATATGATCCAGCATTTTTTCGACCACATCAATCCGGTTGTCCCTCACCAGCCAATCAACATGGTTCCCCTGTATCTGGACAATATCCACACCAAAATCAATGGCCTTGTCGATATTGACAAAATAATCCTCTTTATCCATTTCAGGATGTATCTGTGAAATCACTTTTATTTTGCTTCCGGTGGCTTTCTTGTATTTGGCAATCAAGGCATTGGTAGAGAATCCTATATTGATGGTGTTGATTCCGGCCTGCTCAGCCAACATCAGGGTTTCGTATACTTTTTTTTCTGTATTATATGCTTTGAACAGAGAGGAAGCATATATCAGGTCCCTGGCATGGGCCCATCCCCCTACCAGGTTTCCTCCAGCCACAAGCCTGCTGATTTCATGGTCACCTATCTTTCCCGTCGGCAACTCCCCTTTCAGTTCATTCAACGAGGAGAAATCCAACTGTATGGTAGCTCCCGACATCACATCCACATCTTTTCTGATGTGGCGGAAAGCTCCCCAGCCCATTGCACCAAGGAATGGAAGGGTTGCCAGGTTTTTGAGCACTTCCCGACGTGAGTTCCGGAGAGAAGGTTCGGGTTTATTTTCTCCGGTGACCGTATCCTCTTTCTGCTTCCTTCTGTTGGACAGAGATTGTATCAAAACATCAATCCCATAACCCGCCTGCTTGCTTATAACAAAAAAGAGCAGAATGAACGATTCAACAAAATTCCTGTTTACGATGTAAAAATGTCCTTCTCCCGAACCAAAAAGTGAGGTGCCAAAGGGAGGGTAGGCAAAATAGTAGAGGATCAGCAAAAGGATACCAAGGACAGAAGCCAGACGGATAAAGACTCCAATGAACAGGGCCAGTCCGATCAGGATCAGGCAATAAATATTCATGAAGTCCACAACTTTTACCAGGGCCTCCCCTCCTGCCAGCCAATGATAGAATCCTGAAAGGAACCCCGAGGTATTTATCAGGTAGCTTTGCGACGACCAGCCTTCAATAAACAATTTGGTGATCCCTTCGTAGAGAAAATGCCATCCGATGGCAATACGAATGATCGTTATCGTAAGCTTCTTTAATCCGTTTGAGGTGAGTTCCATCAGTATTGTGAATTGGAATAAATATGCGTTTACCGATCTAATAAATGTATTGAAAAAATACCAGATTTCTTAAAACACGACAATTATCGACATAGAACACAGCCTTCTGGCATGAGGGTTTATCGTCTTAGTAAATTAAAGTATTCCGGAGATTTAACAGGCAGAGGTGCCGAAATGAGTGGCGGCCGATGGAATAGTAAGGGATCTCCAAATATCTACACAAGTGACTCCATTGCCCTGAGTAGAGCTGAAATTGCAGTTCGTACAATACTGGAAAATATCCTCACGCTCATTCAAAACAGATCCTGGTTCTTGAGGATTAAGAATTACCGTGAAAATGGGGCGCTGTTTTTTCTATTTGTGGCGTTTGACGTGTACCGCCGTTGGACCTCGTTGTCCCTTCACTATTTCGAAGTTTACCACATTACCTTCGATTATATCTTCCTGGAAATCACTCACATGAACAAAGATACTTTCTCCGGTTTCTGAATCTCTAATAAAGCCAAAACCCTTGGAATCATTGAAAAAAGTCAGGGTTCCCTTCCTGATGGGATCGGCTTTATAGGTTGAGTCCTGCTTCGGAATACTGATTTCAATATCTTCAGCTTTTGTTTTTCTCTTTTTACCGGGATCCGGAGGGGTATCAGTTAGCCTGCCATTTTCGTCGACATATGCGATCATATCGTCCAGACCGCCTTTTTTCTCACTATCTTTCCTGGCCAACCTCTTCTGTTCCTTGTCCTTTCTCTTTTTCTCCTTTTTCTTTCTTACTTCTTTCTTGTTGAATGTTTCCTGCGATCTTCCCATAAATTAGATTTAGTTTAAAATAATTGTATTCACCTACTATTCTATCTGTCGTCTTCCACTATAAAGGTATTATTTCCTTTTAAAAGGACCTTAAGCCTCCTCAATGCCCGGCTCTTGATTTGCCTTACACGCTCGGAAGTCAAATTGAATTCTTCTGCAATATCAAACAGTGAGTAGACTGGAGAGGAGGACAGTCCGAACGACATGGTCAGTATTTCAGCTTCCCGCCTGGGAAGTTTGTTCAGTGCACGGTTGACATTAGTTAAAACAGATTCATGTATTAAATTGGTATCGGGCATTGGAAGATCTCCTGAGTGAAGTAAGTCATACAGGCTGAAATCGTTATCACCCTCCTGTGAAAGTGGCTTGTCCAGAGAAATCTGCCTTCTTTTAATGTTGTTGGCCAGCTTAACCTCATCGTGGGTCAGGTCCAGATACAGTGCAATTTCATCATCGGTTGGCTCCCGTTCATACTCCTGTTCAAGATGGGGGATTGCCCTGGTAATTCTATTAATTGATGAAAGCCTGTTCACCGGAAGACGAACAATCCTGGTTTGATTGGAAATAGCCTGAATGATGGATTGACGGATCCACCATACCGCATAGGAGATAAACTTGAAGCCTCGTGTTTCATCAAATTTGCTGGCAGCCTTTACCAGTCCCAGGTTCCCTTCGTTTATCAGGTCCGAAAAAGATAATCCCTGTCCCTGATACTGTTTAGCTACAGAGATGACAAAACGTAAGTTGGCAAGTACAAGTTTCTCAAGGGCATCGGTATCCCCATTTCTGATCCGTACGGATAACTCAACTTCTTCTTCCGGAGTTATCATCGGATACCGGTTTATCTCCAGGAAATACCGATTTATAGATGCTTCACTTCGCTGGGTTATTTGTTTGGTTATAACTAACTGACGCATCGACACAAACAACTGGATTACCTGTTGTAATCGGTTCTTTTGGGTCTCGCCTCATTTACAACCATTTCCCTACTCTTGAATGTTGTACCATTCAGTTCATTAATTGATTTTTCTGCCTCTTCCTTGCTATCCATTTCGACAAAGCCAAAACCTTTACTTCTGCCACTATACTTATCCATAATGATCTTTGCAGAACCTACAGTTCCAAACTCTCCGAATAGTCCTTCCAGGTCATTTTCATTTACCTTAAAATCAAGGTTTCCTACATAAATGTTCATTTTCTAATTGTTTTTGAAATGTTTGCCTCCAACATGACGGATTGAGTACCGGCTGCCAGAAGAATTTAATAGATTCAAAAAAGAGTGCAGTGATGAACTAAACCTATGATGGGAAATAGCAAACAAAAGCGTCAATTTTAAATCGAAATTCCCGCAAAGATACGCCTTTTTTCATCGTATTGCTAATTATCTGTTTTTTCTCGCAACCGGAAAGTTGAGCTCCTTTCAAAGAGATACATATAAGGCTATTACGCTCTTAAAAGACTTTTCAAATTAAATGCCAACACAACTCGAAAAACTCCCAGACTAACAAATGAAATGGCTAACCAGAACATCATGGTGATACCGACAATTTGTGGATGCCAGATTAATACCACTGCCAGGAGTAGTATCAAAATTCCGAAAAGGAGAATCCAAATCCAGTTTTTTCGACCTTGTTTTCTCAAATCAATGGCTTTACGAGTAACCAGGATACCACCCAGTATCAGCCAGAAACTTATAAATAATGTAATAAGCACCATTATGATGTTCGGGTTTACTATAAGAAATACCCCAATGATAATGTCGAGTATCCCACCGGAAATATTCCATCCCCATTCCTTATGGACCTTTCTATAGTAAAAGGCGAGAATCGTTTCCAGTACCCCAGTTATGGAAACAATAAGTCCAATAATTAAACTCAGGGTTTCAAAGCTTTCTCGTGGCATTGTCAGCATCCAGATTCCCAATACTATGAGTAAGATCCCATTTAATAAATACATCCACCAGGAACGAAAGGTGTTTCTTGACTCTTGAATTATTGTCATATTAATGCGATTTTTATTAATAATGCAATTATTAAATATACCGAAAAAAAAATTAATTTTCGTGATTAATCTTCTCAAAGGTATTGGCCAAGTTCCATCCAGCGCTGGATCCTGGTATCGATAAGTTCAATCAATTCGGCTACGCGTAATGATTTTCGGTTCAGCGACTCGTAATCCAATGTACCTGCATTCAGCTCCTCTTCCAGGGAGGCTTTTTCTTCTTCCAGGTCTTCTATCTCCGGCTCCAGCCGGGTATATTCCTGTTGTTCTTTATAGGTGAGTTTAGTTTTCGTTTTTTCTGCTGCCCCTTTTTCCCGGGAATCATTCCGATGTCCGGTAACCGGTTCGATTGTTTTCCTTGCTTGCTTCTTCACTGATTCCAGCTGTTGCCTGTAAACAGAATAGGATCCGTAATGATCCTTAATCATCCCATCTCCTTTAAAAATAAAGAGGTGATCAGTTAGTTTATCCAGGAAATACCTGTCATGCGATACAATGAGAAGGCATCCTTTAAAGGAAAGCAGGAATTCCTCCAGTTTATTCAGTGCAAACAGATCCAGGTCATTGGTGGGCTCATCCAGTATCAGGAAGTTCGGATTTTTAATCAGAACGGTGAGCAGATGCAACCGCCGGAGCTCTCCTCCACTCAGTTTTGAGATCTTCTTATACTGTGAATCCGGTGAAAACATAAAGTGCTCCAGGAATTGTGATGCTGATATGGTCCTTCCACCTTCCATTACCACCACTTCAGCAATTTCTTTGACTGCGTCAATCACTCTTTGATCTTTTTGCCACTCCTGTCCCATTTGCCGGTAGTATCCCATAACCACCGTTTCGCCTGTATCAACTCCCCCCGAATCTTGCACCTCCAGCCCCGAAATCACGTTCAGAAACGTAGTTTTACCTGTTCCGTTCCTGCCGATAATCCCTACCCGTTCCCCTTTTGTGAATTTATAGCTGAAATCGCTTATCAAATTGAGTGAACCGTACTTCTTGTTGATACGTTCAAGTTCCAGTATCTTCCCTCCCAGACGGGGAGCCTTTACCTGAAGCTTTAACTCACTGCTGTCCGAAGCCAGGTTTGCTTTATCCTTAATTCCTTCAAATGCATCGATCCGGGCTTTTGACTTTCCTGTCCGGGCTTTTGGCATTCTCCGGAGCCACTCAAGTTCCTTTTTCATCAACTGGGTTGCCCTGTCTGCCTCCACCTTGCGATTCTCCTCCCGTTCAGTCCTTTTCTGCAGGAAATACCCATAATTGCCATGGTAGTGATACAGGTTCCCAAGGCTCAATTCGATGATGCGATTACATACCCGGTCAAGGAAATACCTGTCATGTGTCACCATCAACAGGGTCAGGTTTGATTGGGCCAGGTAACGTTCCAGCCATTCAATCATATCAATGTCCAGGTGGTTGGTCGGCTCATCCAGTATTAGCATTTCAGGTTCATCCAATAGCACAAGAGCCAGTGCCAGTCTTTTCTTCTCTCCACCCGAAAGGCTGGAGACATTTTGTGATGTGTCGGTTATTCTGAACAGGTCCAGTAACTGTTTCAAGCGCCGGTCATAATCCCAGGCTTGCACCCGGTCCATTTCATTCGTAGCCTCTTCAAGCGATATCCTTGCTTCAACAGTCTGTTGTTCTGCATGGTCCCGAAGCACCTTTTCATAGTGCTGGATCACAGACAGGATGGGTGTATTGGCGGTAAGAATTAATTCTTCAATAGTTAGCGTATTGTCAAGGTCGGGTTCCTGCTCCAGGAATGCTGTTTTTATTCCGTTCCGGAAAGTAAAATCTCCTGTGTCGGGCGACTCCTTCCCTGTGAGGATACGCAATAGTGTCGTTTTTCCAGTTCCGTTCCTGGCGATTAGCGCTGTTTTATCACCACGAGCCAGTCCGAAGGTAAGCCCTTCAAAAAGAAGCTGCTCCCCAAACGATTTTGAAATATTTTCAGCAGAGAGGTAATTCATTTGCTCAACTTCAGGTTGGGCGAAGATAGCAATATTAATAAATCAGATATTGATTTGCTGACCGGATGGCAACAAGTGTATTATCTTTGAACTTAACAATTAGTAGTAAGATGAAACGCACCATCTCATTGTTAATGGCAATTGTTGCGGTTGAAAATATAAGAAATGACAGTAAATAAAAAGATACCATTAACGAATCAGTATTCCATTCTTTTAATCCTTCTCATACTTTTGCTCATCGTCATGTCTAGTGAAAAGATGGGTAACGATGAGGGAAGATGGAGTTATATTGGAAGAGTTTGGTGCGAAAATAGTACTCCTCCATATGTTGGAGCTATCGAAAACAAACCACCTGGTATCTTTGAGTTACATGCAATTTCATACATACTATTCGGTGTTAATTACTTCTTTGTAAGGGTGCTTGGAGTTGTAGCCATTTTATTTTCGTCGCTGATCATATATCTGATAGGCAAAAAATTACATACTCATTTAGCTGGTATCTTTAGCATGGTTATATTTGGTTTTACGATGACATGGCATCAGTTAAATGGGGCATACACTGCTCAAACCGAGACATTTATGGTCTTGTTTTCTACTTTATCGTTTTATTTTATTATAAAAGGGGCAGGTAGTCGAAAGTGGAAGCATTGGGTTTTGCTATCAGGTTTTTCAATGGGGCTTGCAATAGCATTTAAACAAATAGCAGTAACTACAACATTGGCTTTGATCATCTTTTTTATCGTATATGCTGCTTCAAATTTGACCAATAAAAATAAATTATTGGGCTTAATCCTATTGGGTTCAGGAATTATCATCTCAACAATATTTAGTTTGATACCTCTGCTTGTCAGTGGTGTTTCATTGGTCGATTATATTGACGGTGCATGGTTGATCCTGCTAAAGCCAGGATCCAGTGCTTCTATAATGTTGTATGTTCAAAACTTTTTTCGCATTTGGTTTGGATCAAGGATGGTAAGTTTCTATCCTTTTTTGTGTTTGTTATTCTTGCAATCCGGTTTAGTCAAGAATAAATATTTCATAGGTTTACTGATATGGATGTTGTTTGATTTTATTGGGGTAAACGCATCTGGCTATTATTATGGACATCAAATCAAACAATTTATACCCTCTGTATCTATAATAATTGGCGTCTTATTAAATAATTTATTAATGAATCGCATAAGTGAAAAATCAGTAAGGTCCAGATACGCCACCATTATACTTATATCTTCTATTATTTTATTATTTCCTTATGGTTATTTATTGAATAATACGCATAGAACTGGATATTCAGATACGAACAGGGAGATTGGAAGATGGTTGGAAGAGAACACAAAAGAGGCGGATTATGTATATATAGCGGGTACAGGCGGTAATCCTATATTATCATACTCCGGCAGAGTTTCATCCAGTAAGTATTTCAATACTACATTTGTTACAAGTGCTGTTGAAAGAGAACTATTGTTGTTTGATCTTGAAGAAAAGCCCCCTCTATATTACCTTAGTCCGAAATCCTCTACCGGTATTGGGGAAAAAGTTGAAGGGTATATTATGAATAATTATTCGTTATTACATACCAAATCTGGATATGAAATCTTTAAGCGCAACTCGCTTAGCTCATTTTCAACAAAATCATTTTGACCAGTGACTCCCCCATAAATCGGTAGAAACATCAATTTTAAAATAGAGGTACTTGAAGCTCAGTAAAGCATCAAATTCAAATTGTAATGCAGTATATTACGCAACCCATTATTACAAAACCCCATCCTTATTTTATAAATAAAAGGGTACTACTGCAAACTTTGTGGGTAAAATGAATACAGAACAATATATGACTTTAGAAATCAAAGATCAATCGAACAACAATCGAGTGAATAAAACAATATTTCAAATAAAGGGACACTTTGGGTTAATCTTGTTCATGGCAATAGTGTTCACTGGGAGTTGTAGTTCAGTACGGCTAATTCCAACTGAAGCGGTAAATAAGCTAGGGGAATCACCATATTACGCCTTAAACGAAATTCCCATCCAAAAGGATGAGTTAAATGGAATCAATCCTGAGGATGTTGCTTATCTAATAACATATTATAACAGGGAAGCTACTAGGAAATTTGGCCAGCAGGCAAAAGACGGAGCGGTATTAATCTTTACAAAGTTATATGCTATTCAGAAATACAAGAATCTATTTAGTAACTATTCTAAGGAGTACGAATCAATTATACAGCAAACTGAGAATGATGATATTCAGTACATTCTAAATGACCAAATATTGACAACCAATTTTGAGGGAAGATTAGCTGTGCTTAATGAAAGCCTCCTAAAATCAGTCGAAATAATTAATATATCTGAGTTAATCAATAAATATCAGGTTGATAACAAAAGAGTTGGAGTAATTATCAAAGCTAAACAACCAAAGAATACTTATAAATCAAAATACAAGTATTAGCATTTCAATCCTGAGACTATTGTTTCAACAATTTACTAGTATGTATATTGCATTGTGTTTCAACTCGGATCAAATACATCCCGGGGCCCAGCCCTGAAACATCCAAATTCTCGTTCAAGGATATTCCTGCGTAATATTGATTAAGTACTACTTTGCCGGAAAGGTCAATAACGTTAATCTGCTTTATACTCTCCTCCTGATTATTCAGATCAATTCGGATCATATCGATTACCGGATTCGGGTAGATGGAAATGCTCCTTACCTGCTTACTCGGAACATTTGATGCCCCAACAAAAACACGGTACATTGCCTCACCATGATCCAGATCACTGGCAGTGAAGTAGAGAAATTCACCACAATGTGTAGCATCACCGAATCCGATCATATGATCACCATCCCAGCCATCCATCGGAACCGTCCCATCTGTAGTACCATCGCTGCTCCATAGGAGTACTTCTCTAATTCCGGTTGCAGCAAAGAAATAGAACATGTTTCCGACAGCTATAAAGCCTCTCGGATAGGAGTGTGCCGGACCCTGGAAAAGATCTTTTACCATTACAGTCCCGCCCGCTGTACCGTCTGTTTTCCATAATTCAAAACCGTGGGTACCGTCTGTCCCTATAAAGAAGAGCTGACCATTGAATACACCCAGTGGACCTTCGGATTTGGATAACCATGATGAGGGCATCCCCACCTCCCGGAGGGCTTTAGTTCCATCCGGTGTGCCATCGGTGATCCACATGGCCCGATTAAATTCTGAAATTACATCATCCACCCAGAAAATGACGCGATTATTTAATTCTGTGAGGTAATAGTAGTCTGTATAGCTCTGTTCCGGAATATCTGTAAGGCGGACTGTTCCGGTATCTGTCCCGTCTGAGATCCAGAGTTCTCGTCCATTCTCTCTATCCTCGGGTGTAAACAAAAGTTTATCTCCGAATGCAGTCAGGTTATGTCTCCGCACGTTTGCTCCCAGGCTACTGCAGTTACCAGGACTGCAAATATCCTTTACCATGAAAGTTCCCGCCTCGGTACCATCAGTCACCCATAGTTCAGTGCCATTTTCGAAGGTTGTTGCTGCGAAGAAAACCCTCTCTCCGACTCTTCGAAATGCAAATGGATTGCTGTATCCGCTGAATCCGGTAAACGTACTATTCACATTTTTTAGCATCTGTGTTCCTCCGGGAGTACCGTCACTTTCGTACAGTTCGACATCCAGTAGATTGACATCCGTGTAAGGTTCAGAACCGGCAAGAATCATCTTTCCGTTAAGTTCAACCTTTTCCGATCCCTCATAGTTCCCAAAATCTCCCGGATTAAATCCTGTATTCAGGTCCAGCACTTTCACAGTTCCTTCCGGAGAGCCATCGCTTTTCCACACATTTGATGAAGAGCGAATTCCATTCACGATCTGCCTTGATGCATCATCGGCAGTGAAATATAGTTCATTCCCGAACCAGATAAAATTCCTTGGATTGGATCCTTCAGATCCCGGAAGAATATCCTTGATTACTGAGGCTGATGCTCCACCGGCAGAGGTAATCCACAATTCATCGCCACTCTCCGCTGATGTAGCTGAAAAAAAGATCCTCTCGTTATCAGAATGCTCCACCTCTATACCTGCATACCCCCTGTAGAGGTTGATATCCTTTGTAAGAAACACCTCTTCATTTGCCAGGTCCTGAATCCAAAGTTCATAGCCTATGGTATCATTAGGGCAGGTAAATAAGATCCGGTTATTCACCAGGTGAAATGATCGTTTGCCCACACTAGTGTATGGACTCATGTACCAGTCGCCCACCTGATAGGTTCCGGCGGATGTTCCGTCTGTTCTTTTCAGATGACCGGCGTATTCAAAATAGACCACTGAATCCGTCTCCTGGTATTCCCAGTAGTCCCAACTAGAGGAGGATAACATGATTGAATCATACACTTCCGCTCCGGAACCATTGATTCTCAACAGTCTGAGTTCTTGAGGAGATCTCGGGTTGGGATAGGCCACCGCAGCCATGAGTGCATTCTCAAGTCCATAGAATACAACGGGATAGTACAAGGAGTTCTGCGGGAAAGAATAGCATAGCGATACTGAATCCCCCTCCACGTACCTGTAAATATCATTCATATAGGACTGGTTATCCTTCAGGCCGAAATAGAGGGTATCACCCAGTTCATGGATCTCTTTCAGGCTGCTTGCATTGTGGTCAAGTGAGACCAGGTACTCCGGAAATGTGGCTGCAATTCCGGTATTCTCCTGCGTACCATCCGTTACATAAAGTGCAGTCCGACTATCGTTGGTAGCAATGAAGTAGACATTATTGTTCATCAAGCAGAAGCCATAGGGATTGCTGGATGTTGCACTGATATCCTTTAGCTGGAAAGTGCCAGCTTCGGTACCGTCACTTCTCCAGGTTTCTGTCCCAAAATCTGCATGAGATGCAGAAAAATAGAGCAGGTTACCTACCGGTTCCAAATAATCGGGATCTGTAAAAGTACCAGTGATTCCGGTTACCTTACGTGTGGATTCTACGGTACCTTCCGTAACCCAGAGTTCCAGGTTCTCCTTTTGCAACCTGAAGAACAACTGATTACCCACGATGGAAAACTGGGGATCACGCCAACCATTACAGTCAGTAATGAGAACTGTTCCTTCCTCAGTCCCATCTGACAACCACAAACCGCAAGTAGGATTTCCGTATTGTTCGTGTCCGATAATCAAAATTCCGCCGTCAAAGGAAAAAGTATGGAATGGATAGACCTTTCGAGTGACCAATACCGTTCCTTCTTGGGTACCATCACTTTTCCAAAAACCTCGCCCGTAAAAGTCTGTTGCGCCGAAATACTCTTCACCATGATATTGAACAAAACACTCCGGACTACTGCTGTGGGTGTTGTCTGAAGTATTTGGATCGATAACAAGTTCAATTTGTGCTGCTGTTGAATATGAACAGAAATACACAGTTAAAAAACAAAAAATTCTGATTTGATTGTACATTTCGATTATTGGGATTAATGAGACTGTTCCAATCCTCTATAAAATAACAATTCTCTTTACGAATGTATTCACATCGTTTTCTATGTGGACAAAATATATTCCATTTTCAAATTCTTCTAAAGAGAGTGAAACTCGATTCGATTCATACCTATTGCTTAGTAATACTCGTCCTTGCATATCAATCAACTTCAATGATATATGACCTTCATTTCTGTTGAATTCAATATGCAAATAGTCTTGGGCTGGATTTGGGTAGATTGAATAAGTCTCGGTCAAATCCAATTCATTAAACGTCGGAATTACTTTCTCAGATATGAGGCCGAGACTCACATAACCAAGAGAACTATCAAAATCCGGATACATCACAATAAACCTTTTCTCGTCTATTTTGGAGATTGGATTACAAGCTACTGAAGAGAGTTTATTATACATGATCCTTTCTTCAAAGTTTATTGTATCGACTAGCATATGAGCTCTAACCAGATATCCATTTTGATCATCTCCTGAATTGGCAAATGCAATTATAAGCTCATCAGAAGTCAGCTTTGTTGCTGAAATACCTCGTGTTTCTTTATCGCTAAAATAAGACTTGTCTGAATAGGTGATATTTTGATTTGTATCAATACTTCCAAGTACAACCGTCCCTTTCATTGAAAAGCCCACATCACTATATACTACTGCATAGCTTGTATCACTCATTCCAATTGCATCTATGAAATATATTGTTGAAGAAGAAAATTCGCTCACTTCACCAAACGAAATAACACTTTGATCATCAATTGTGCCAATCACTGAGTTACCTCGAAAATATCCAAAGGCTAATACAAACTTTGTGCTTGATAATGTATCCAATGACATAAAGGAACTGTTGTCAATTGACAAATCGGAAAAAGAATAGGATGAGTCGATTGATACTTCAAGACTCCCTTTGATTTTACCTAAAACACACTTACCTGAAGATGTATTAGAATCGTAATATGCAGCAACAAAAACTGAGTCAGACAAAACCAATAGATCCGAATAACTTGTGGATAATAGGGTGGAACTTTCAATAATTATTTCGTTCTCATGTGTGACTGTTACAACATTGATTTCGAAGCTAAAATTAATGCTGGAGGTTAGAAGAAAAGTGGAATCTGATAACCTGTATACTTCAACACCATTCGGGGTCATATCTTCCATAAAGGCGTATGGATCTTCAAATGTAATTATTGAATCCTGGTCAATCATTCCAACACGGATCTTACCATTGACTAAATCGGTCCCCCCACCGTAAGCAACAATGAATCTATCTTCAGATAACATTGTCAACGAATTTACATCCTCCATACCAACAAAAGTTGTATAAGCGGTAGGATTTGTCAAGTATATAGTGTCTTGCCCAAAACACGTTAAACTTATGAATAAGAATAAAGCAAGTGTTTGTAGTGATTTCATAGCAGTTATTTTTAAGATTCATTAATACAACATTGATTATACACTCATTTTTTCATCTAGTGAAACACATTTTTTCATCTATCGAATATATAAATGGACAATTCGGTAGATTCCTAAAGTGCTAACCATACCCATCCAATACAAAACAAATTAGCACTGCATCAGCTTTATACAAATGTGAAAATGGAGTACTTACTACGGACAATTCTCATAACACTGTTGGGATTGATGGCTTACTAAAGCTAACGAGATTTCCCATATTAAGTTACTATAGGTTGGTTAGTGAGGAAAAAGAATCCTACTATATTTGGACACCTTCCCAATTATTTAAGCGAGATATCGACTATCTAATGAAATTATATTCAGACAGATGATGAATTGAAATAGAATCCTTAGGGCAATTTGTTAACTGTTAACAAAAAATGAACCTTGCGATATATTTAGAATGGATACATACAAATCACACTGCCCTTTTTCTCACTAGGTGGACAAAACGGTAGCAGTGACCACCTTGGGCCGGAACTTAATAATTAATGTATTTCCCAGAATACCAAGGCATTTGGATAGTCAATTGACATCGGCCTGGAGTGGTCAGTGTGTCGGTTCTTCGTCACATTTGGGGGAATTTCCACCCACAGACCATCACACTCGGGAAGTCTATCAACCTCTGAAATAATAAGTGATGTTGTACTGATTAGCAGATTCGGGGCAAGAAGCTGATTACTTCGTTACACTGAATGAAGTCGCTGCCACGATGAGCTCTCCCTTGCTATCCAGGCCCCGGAAAAGCACCACGTATTCACCGGGGTAAGCGGGTGCAACAAAAGAAATCCCTGAAGGCTTTGCTTTCTCCACCTTGAAATCCTGTTCCCACATCATGGTATTTCGGGTATCGGGCATCCGGTCGCCCGGGACGACCACATCCTGAACCTGATGCGGAGGATGCATGGCCAGGTAATCGATAAAGAAGGAATTGGCGGGCAGATCAATACCGGCCATATCCTTCTCGCGCGACTGAATATTGATGATTCCTCCAAAGCGCAGATCCCCTTTGACATACACATCTTCGATCACGTCAATCCTCCTGATCCTTTTCGTCTGGACCGACAAAAATTGCTCCATGTTAAACACAGGCACCTGGTCGACCATCAGCAGGGGTTCATAAAGCGACAGAGATGGGTTTTCGCTGCGGATCAGCAGGGAGGTCCGCTTCCTGCGTACCATGGGTGTTACACTGGGGACCAAGTTCAGAAAAACTTCCTCTAGCGTGAGTTTATTACGGAACTAGTGAAAAAACGCCATAACATTCAGGAACACATAAAGATACACGTTAAATATTTGTATACACCAACATGAGGGTGCAATCCCAATTTGTGGAA
>JAGLOO010000010.1 GCA_023138875.1 Bacteroidales bacterium | reverse complement strand
TTCAAATTTAAATGCGTCGACCCTGTCACCAAATACAGTGTTTTTGATGGATTTTAAAGAAATTGTATATTGACAGGACAAATAGCTATGCCAAAAGAGGAGAAAGACTATATCATTGAACTGAAAAAAGGAAGCTTCTCTGCTTTCGATCATATTCTTAAATTATTTCCGAAAAAGGGCAATTGAGCAATTAAAAAGAATAGAATCATATGAAGTTAATGAATATCATTCCAATTCTTATAATTGGATATTTAAATTTCGGTTGCTCCGGAAACAATCCAAAGCCTAATATAATTTTCATTTTAGCTGATGATTTGGGATATTCTCAATTGGGTTGTTACGGAAGCAACTATTACCAGACACCCAATATCGATAAACTGTCTGAACAGGGAATACGGTTTACAAATGCTTATGCAGCCTGCGCGGTATGCTCACCTACCAGGGCCAGCATTATGACAGGAAAAAATCCTGCACGGCTGCATTTAACCGATTTCATTACAGGAAATAATAGGGATAACTATCTTCTTTCCCAGCCCGACTGGCAAAAATTTTTACCGCTAGACGAAATTACTTTTGCTGAAATCTTAAAAGAAAAAGGTTACAATACTGCACTTTTCGGGAAATGGCATTTAAGTTCTGAAAAAACACCGCCTAAAAGTTTGCCCTTTAACCCTGACAAACAAGGTTTCGATGAAACTTTTGTTACCTATAAACCTTCACGAAGCATGGCCCAATCCTGACAACAGGCAGAAAATGATGCTCATAACGTAGACACTATAACCAATCTCGCACTTGATTTTCTTGAAAGAAACAAATCAAAACCATTTTTTCTCTTTGTTTCACACAATACCATTCACGATCCGTTGAAGGAGAGAGCTGGAACCATCCGGAAATATGAAGAACAAATAGAGACAGAAGAGCCGGAAAACAATCCCGTAATTGCGGCCATGATTGAACGGTTGGATAGCAGCTGCGGTAAAATATTCAGCAAAGTCAGTGAATTGGGCCTCGAAGAGAATACCATTGTTATTTTCATTTCCGATAACGGGGGGCAGCATACCTATGCAGCGCAAACCCCTCTCAGGGCAGGCAAGGGGTGGTTGTACGAAGGAGGTATCAGGGAGCCGCTGATTGTAAAATGGAAAAATGTGGATGGAAAGAGTTTCGTTCCGGTTTTAAAAAATCCTGCATCGGAAATTCATCAAAACCTTTTCTGGCACTATCCGCATTATCATGGTTCTGAGATGGTGCCCGGTAGTGCTATCAGAAGTGGTAAATGGAAACTTGTTGAATGGTATGAAAAGAGTCTCCTGGATGGGAATGAGCCGGCTTTTGAATTATATAACCTGGAAAGTGATATAAGCGAATCGGTTAATCTGGTTGATAGTCTAAAAACATTAACAAAGAATTTGTCAGGTGATTTGCAAAGATGGCGGGAAGATGTAAATGCGCAAATGCCTGTTCCTAATGACATATAAACAAGATATTTATCAGCCAACATGATCATCTTCGTAAAAATATATCACAGGAGAGTACCTTATCAGAAATAATGTCTACTTCATTATTGTATTTAAACCTACTGTATAAGAATAAGCTGAACAAGGAATAAATGTTATTTCAACTCCATCTGCTACTTTAACTTCCTGATAACTTATGGTGGTTACCAAGGCTTGGGTTAAATTATTTTCTTTACAAAAACGTAAAAGACTTTTAAGTTTAAAAGGCTCTTTTGCATACTTATCGCTCCATTTAATTTCCAAAGCCCAATAAGGTTGTAAGTTCTTCCTATTTAAACCAACCATATCCACTTCTCCCTTGTTCCAGCGGGCATAGTAAGGTGTGAAATTCTGACGATGCATCCATTGCGAGAAAATGGCAGTTTCGGCCATTGCTCCCATTAGCTCATCTAAAGCTTCGATAGGAGAAAACAGGGCACTCCTTAATGAAGGATTTGTAAGATAAATTTTGAAGAAATTATCTCGTTTAAATCGTTTGCCCGACTGATCTATTCTCTTAATAATACGTATTAAGAAAGCAGCTTCAAGGTATTCCAAATATTTTTTAATTGAATTCTTTGGTGAGCCAGACTGTTGACTGAGGGTTTCTAATGAAAACTCCTGTCCGGAATTATATGCAATTGTAGTAAATAAGGAGTTTAACTCTTGCACATCGGCAATTCCGTAAAGGCTTGGCAAATCACGCAAAAGTACCTTATCTACCACATCGTTACGTATAAATCGTTGCGGGTTATTACGAACTGCTTCCGAAAATATTGCCTCTGGATAACCTCCAAAGTTTATGTAATCAATAAATAGTTTATTAAACTGTTTAATATCGGGAGCATCGAAAAAAGGAATTTTATTATCCCCCCAAGGCATTTTAATTGGCTCTACCAGATGCTCTAAACCTTGCATATTGATAAATTCGTAAAATGTAATTGGTGGTAACATAAAGTCGCTAAAACGACCAGCACCACTTTCTTTGCTTTTGTATTTCAAAGCAGCAGCGGCTGAACCTGAAACCACAAACTTGGCGTTACGATAGCTTTCGACTAAAGATTTTAAGTGAATATCCCAATCTTTTAGGTATTGTATCTCGTCGAAAATAACATACCAGCCATCTAAATTATCGGCATCGCCCGAAGCCTCTCTGGCATTAGAAAACAGTTGTTCTAAACCAATATTGTTGTAAATAGGATTTTCTATTGTAATAAAGACAATTTTTCGAGGCGAAACTTTTTGGTTAATTAAATCCTGAACCCAGTGGTGCAACATTACAGTTTTACCAATTCTACGAGGTCCCATTAAGACTAAAGCTCGCTGAACTGTAATTTCGTTTGCCAGAGTTTTAAATTGCTGAAAATACATACGTTCTGGCTTTTCTCCATAATATGGATCTATTTGACCAGAAACCCACCATGGATTCTCGAACCGCATACGATCTAGCACTTGTGATTTAGCTACGTTTATAAGCATGATATTTCTTATTTAACCACAAATATACTAATTAAAGTCATTCTTTTGATTCTATTTTGTATCAAATCGATAAATAAGGAAATATTACTGATCCGAATTCGTTAACCCAACTTGCTAATTTGTAATTTACAAGTGGGTCATTTTACAAACAGTGAGTAAGCTGAAGTCCAGCTTTCCTGCTGCCCCGGCTCTACAGATATCCAGATTGAATTTTCAGGGCTCAGGGTGGTTTCACATGCCCAGAAGACCATGCGGGCCAGTGGTTTATCAACGGTATATGTTACACCAGCCCCGGATTTCCGGTTCAGGACGGTGACCTTATGGTCTGCCGGATCCTCACTATATCCGTCCAGTTCCAAAAAGACACTGCTGTTCTCTATATCATTAATGAAGGAAAGTTCTTTACCACTTATTTCCAAAAAACCCTTCAAATCATCTTCGGTGGAGATGGTATAGGGAAAAGTAATCTGAAAAGGAGTCCCCGACTGCTCTCCGTCAATCATGAAGAAGTTGTGATTAAACTGATCTGTTTCAATGGCTTTTTCTCCTTGGTTGTGAAGGGTATGTCTGATGGTAAAACCATCATTCTTAAGATTGATCGTCTTGGTGTAGATATAACCATATCCGAAATCACTCTCAATCTCGTGGGTAAAAGCGATCCAGTCATCACCCTGGTCAATCTTCCATGTTCCATGATCCAGGATCTTATAGGTCTTGTTCCAGCTATACTCAGGTTCATCCTCTTTCTCGATAATTCCCACTCCGATCCGGATAAATCCACCTCCTGTTTCAGCTTCCGCATAACCCAGGCCAGGTTCTATGTAGCCTTCCACAGGTCCGGTAAGATCTTCATGAAATGTTGGATCATGCGTCTCTTTCCAGTAACCAAAGTACTCATGGCCTTTGTATTGCACACTTCCGATCACACCCGACCAGTCGAATCGTGTTGCCCGGTATAAGCCCTTATCCGGATCCGGAAGATACACTTCCATCCTTACTTCCTTATTTGAAATCACAGTGCTGGGATACTGTGTGAAATCGGTTTCTTTCATGGTACAATTCGTTTGTAGTAACAAGAGACCAGCCAGCGAAAGGTGAACACATATACTTCTCATGATTTGTAACTATTTAATTGCTATTAGCTGATAAAAAATGCCGTATTCCTTATTGCTTGAACCGGTCAGTTAATCCTTAGTCAATCCCTCAATTCGTTTCTCAACCGGAGCAATATCCGGGAGATTACTCTCAGGTTTGTCGAGATAAAAGTATGCAGCTGCCGACCAATCGTCCTGGCGATAAAAATTAGTCCAGTTATCTGGTAGCGTTTCGTCGTCAATATCCGGTACCGGATCCATTTCCAGGAGTTTGATAAATTCAAGTGCAGAATGAATGCTGATCGGTGTCATAGCAACACCCGTCTTTTGCAGTTCAACAGCTTTGGGACGGAAATCACCACCAATCTGCTGGATAGTTACTTTACAATCGCTATGGAAATAGATTGGATCCGGAATGTGATACCGGTAAAACGCCCATTCATGTTTATCTTTGTCTGCAATCAGGCAGCCCTGAAAGCGATGACGAAATATGCCCTGGCCCCAACCTGTACCGATATAATCTTCGGTGCCTGTTCCCACCAGTGTCGGGTAGTCTGTATCACCATCCAGAAACACTTTCACTTCACCTTCCCCCCACCATCTTCCCTGATAAGCAGAATCATCAACAACACCAATATTGGTTCCAATGAACCTTCCTTTACCAGCCACAGTTGGTAAAATCTCAAAATCCCTGCCCAATTCAGTTTTTATCTCACGATTCCAGTAACAATGAAAATACAAACTATTTGGATCCGGCGATTTTGTTACCGTATAATTGATGTCATAAAAAATCATCAGCAGGTCTTTTGGTGATTCATTAGTAATGACTATTCTGGCAGCTGTTTTAAATGGCATGGGAATATAGGAATTAAACGATTTGCCTTCCGGGTTGGAAAACAGCTCGTTTTCAAAAGATGTCATCCTGCCAAGCCCGACACCAAAGAAATCCCCAAAGGGGGCAACAACAGCAGCTTTGTCCGCTCCGTCCCAGAACATTTCAATTTTTAATGAACGTAGCATTTCAGGGGATTTATCATCAATGGTTATCCACATACGATGAATAATACCACTTCCTTTCACATCAAATAAAACTTTCGATTCACCCGCCTTAATGTGATCCATCGCATGCCCTTTGGCACCCTTGTTCTCCATACCGCCCCTACCCTTTTCCCCGGTTTGATTTTCAAAACTGATCCAGCGGGTTTGAGCATCTTGCGGAATTGTATATAACTCCTGAGAAAGTAACGGGAGTCCAATAAAAAGTAAGAACATGGTAAGAACAGCGTTTCTTAAATTGTGCATTAGATTCATCATGATTATTATGTTTCTATTGTTACCAGGAATTGTCTTGCTGTCATAACTGGCAATTTGGAATTCCTGAAGTCTTTTAGGTTTCGGGTAATAATAATATCCTGATTATTTTCAATTGCAGTAAAATGCTGAAGACGATACTTAAGGGTTAAGTGTAGGCGTTGCTATTTCAATACTCTCTTTACTTATCTCCTTAATAAAAGCATCTCCCTCATTATAATACTTCGTGGGATATGGGTGTGTCTCTACAATTGGATATTTTATATTAATCCTGGAGTATAGTTTCAGGTTATCAAAAATAATATCCCCAAATTGGTCAGAAATAAGTAGCAAATCTATATCTGACCACTCATGTGTCAAACCTTTGGCAGCCGAACCAAATAATATCACTTTATGAAAAGTCAAACCATTTAATTGACAATCATTTACGAAAGATTTAGCAATATTTATTGCAGTTTCTCTAGTAACCATAGCCTTATTTGATTTGTAGATTTTATCATCAATGTTGTAAATTGTTCATTACAAATACTGTGCATCTTTGTTAAGTAGTCAGGGTATCGTCCTTCTAATTGGAATCTGTTTAAGCTTAACAAAAACTCACTCCTTTCATCTAATAATTCTATCAAGGCAGATAATCATAAATGTATCAAATTATGAGTCCTTGGTGGCACATTCTCCTGATTATGTTTAATCCAGAAATAAATATAATCTTGCTTTGTCTTCATATTATCAAAGATAGTCCATTTTCATCTGCTGAGAAATTTGTTCAGGTATATCGGGTAAGACCAATCTACGGGTTAAACATGAACGATAGTAAACACATATTCACCAAATACTGTGTTTTTGATGGATTTTATAGAAATTGTATATTGGCAGGACAAATCGTTATGCCAAAAGAGGAGAAAGACTATATCATTGAATTGAAAAAAGGAAGCTTGTTTTCTTTATTACTGCTGGGGGTAATGCTATTATCATCCTTTAGCCCGGGTAAACAATCAGAACAACCCCACATTATCTTTATAATGACAGACCAGCAACGTGCCGATGCGTTGGGGTGCATGGGGAATGGTGTGGTAATTTCTCCGAACATTGATAAAATTGCAGATGATGGGGTAATTTTCATAAACGGCTACTCATCGGTGCCCAGTTGCACGCCGGCCCGGGCCGGATTGTTGACTGGTATGTCGCCCTGGCACCATGGAATGCTTGGTTACGGCAGAGTGGCACGCCAATACAAATACGAAATGCCCCGCATGTTACGCGAGGCCGGGTACTATACTTTTGGAATTGGGAAAATGCATTGGTTCCCGCAAAAATCGTTGCACGGATTTCACGGAACACTCACCGACGAAAGCGGGCGCGTAGAACAGGACGGCTATATTAGCGATTACCGTGACTGGTTTAAACTGCAGGCTCCAGGATATGATCCTGATGAGACAGGGATTGGATGGAACGATCACCAGGCCGGGATTTACCAACTTGACGAAAAACTGCATCCTACCTGCTGGACAGGAAAAACAGCTGTGGAGTTAATAGATAATTACGATCTTGACCAACCCCTGTATTTAAAAGTTTCGTTTGCCCGCCCTCACAGCCCATATGATCCTCCTAAAAGATATCTGGATATGTATGAAGGTGCTGAAATTCCTGAACCGGTAACTGGAGACTGGAGTCACTTCCTGGATTCGGTTCAGGGAGGGGAAAGTGCTGCATTTGGAAATTTTGGGTTTGAACACGCCGTGGAAAGCCGGAAACATTACTATGCTAACATTACATTTATCGATGAAATGGTGGGCGAAATTATTCAGGCCCTAAAAGAAAAAGGGATGTATGAAAATTCAATCATCTGTTTTACTTCCGACCATGGCGATATGCTGGGCGACCATCACCACTGGCGCAAAACTTATGCTTATGAAGGATCATCGAATATTCCCTTTATTGTAAAATGGCCTGTCGGCAAACGGGGGAAGCTGGCCAGAGGTTCGGAGCTTGAAAATCCTGTTGAATTGCGCGATTTCCTTCCAACGTTTTTAGATGCTGCTGGTGTTGAAATCCCAAAAGAAATGGATGGACTTTCATTACTGAAGTTGATTAAAGATCCAGATTCCGAATGGAGGCCATTCATTGATCTGGAACATGCAACCTGCTACAGTCAGGATAATTACTGGGCAGCACTAACGGACGGAACCTGGAAATACATATGGTTTTTCAGAACCGGCAAAGAGCAGCTTTTCAACTTGAAAAACGATCCGGGAGAGATTGCCGATCTTTCTGGTGAATCAGATTTTAATAATGAACTTATTAAGTGGCGTAAAAACATGGTGATCCATCTCAGCGAGAGAGGAGACAGCTTTGTGAAAAATGGGGAACTTGTCGTAAGGGAGAAAACTATGCTTTACAGCCCAAACTATCCAGAAGACAACAGGACTGAAAATGAACGGGTAAAACAGTGGCGGGATATTTACACCGGGAACTACAATTAAATAAACCCTCCAATTTATCTTGTGCATAGTATTGAAAATGAGCTCAACAAGTTGCCTTCTCAGTTAAAAGGGCTTTCTCCAGTCTTCCAGCATGCTAAGGCTGATATCTCATTTCTTTAGAAATAGATGCATATTTTCCGGAATTATTACTTCAAATTCGGTGTTGGGGTATGCTCTGGAAAAAGTCTTGGATAAGTATGGTTTTTTATGCGGGCTCCACATAAACTCCCAGGCAAAAAATCTGTCCTGATGCTCTTCAACATAATCAATTTCCTGCTGCTGGGAGGTTCTCCAAAAATAGGATTTTATGTCCATTTCATTATTTTCCAGAAATTTGAAACGCTCACTAATAAGAAAATTTTTCCACAATGCGCCCTTATCTGTCCTTGAGGACAAAGAAAAAAAGTTGCCCAGGATTGCATTTCGGATTCCGTTATCGTAAAAGTATATTTTGCGGGTTTTTTTAATCTCATTTCTAACGTTTCGACTTAATCCTCCGAGCCTGAAGATGATGTAGGATTTCTCTAACAGGTTAATATAATTTTCAATGGTCTCTTTGTCTGAATTTAGGAGTTGAGCGATCTCATTGTATGAAACCTCGCTCCCTACCTGTAATGCCAGCGCCCTTAGTATTTTCTCAAGTAAAACAGGTTTCTTAATGGTATCCAGCATCAGTAAATCTTTATATAGATAACTGGAGTCCAGTGATTTAAGAAGCTTTTCCTCCTGACTTACGTTCAAAGCGATATCAGGGTAATATCCATATATCAGCCGATGTTCTAAAAGCCTTCTTTCAGTCAGGAATCCATGATGATCCGCAATTTCACTAAAAGAAAATGGATAAAGTGTGAATTCGAATTTCCTTCCGGTTAATGGCTCGTTGATTTTGTTAGCAAGTTCAAATGAGGAAGATCCTGTGGCACTCATTGGACGGCCAAAGATTTTCCAATCCGGTACCGGGCCTTCAAGTACCCTGGCATTGTTCTCACTACCCTTAATGCAGATAGCCGCATAGGCCGCCGGTTCATGAAAAAAGTCCATTTGATGTTCCTCCAGCAAGATAAAACTCCCTTTTGAAATTTTAAAGTAAAGGCAACAGTTCCACCTGCGCTTTGGAAAGGATTTCTTTATGCATGCTTGTTAAAGAATAAACTAAAGTAATTATGTATCTCAGGATAATAGTTGAGTTTTTTTCGTCCTGTAGCACTAAAGAACACCTGTGCAACTTTGTTAATACCCAGTATCCTGAAAAGCTCTGTAACATCATCCAGTGTACCGTAATTCAATATAAACTCCACCAGCATATCTTCACTGATATCCTCTTTCTTATCTTCCGGGGTATACCAGAACGAATTGCTGTGTTTTCGTATGAATGCCTTTACTGCCGGACTGTTCATTGTGTTTTACTAATACACAAATATAACTAAATTCAGGGGGTCAGGAAAGCTGATATTGAAGTGAAACCACGCCCTCCATGCACTCTAATATTTTATTGATAAAGACAATTAACCTCAAGAATTCTGATCGCTCCTGCAGGAACAACCAGGTCAAACTCATTATCTCTGCAATCTATTGACTCCCCTGACAACAGATCCGTCACAGTTATATTATCATGGCTCTGGGAGATAACCTTGAGATGACGATCGGAGGGATCCAACCAGCCGGGATCGATAAGGTAAAGGCGGAAGGTGTTAGGGTCGGTTTGTAACACCTGGAGAAACACATCCTCCCCTTTTGTTTTGAATAGGAGATATCAGCAACTGCAATATGCCAGGCTGAACCTTTTACGGGGATATAGTTACCATTCTGGTTAAAGATCAATCTCTGTCCGTCCTTTTCCCAATCATTGTTCCCTCCATACTCCTCGATGGATACTTCTTTTGTCTCTGACTGAGCGTAAATCTGACCTGTCAGGGCGATGGAGAATATCATTGCCATGACACCTAATGCAGATGCAGTTGTCCCAATAAACTACCGGCGGCTGACCTGTGTTTTGTTGTTTCCCATGATCTCTGTTTTATTTATTATTCAGTTATTGTTGTATTCTAATCGGATAGTAGTATTATGAGATATATTTTACAAACATCTCGGCTGCCTCATACTCAGCCATTCCCAATTTGTTCAGCATTTGAGCAGTAGCCCGGTTCCTGTTTTCTGAAAACCTCCAGACTTCCATATCTTCAACACCCGGATAGAGCATATCTTTTTGGGTGGAATGTTTAAAGATTGACAGCCGTTTCGTTATAAGCTCCTCAGGACTTATGGGCACAGCCATATCAACATCTGAAATATCCCATTCCTGCCAGGCACCTTTGTACAGCCAGATCCAGCAATCCGAATACCAATCATCATTCTTCACTATTTCAAGGCTCCTGGTTAAAGCATTAAGACATTTCCGGCGGGTACCATGCGGATCAGTCAGATCGCCCGCAACATAGACTTGTGTGGGTTGAATCCTTCTTAATACTTCAACAGTAAGCTCAATATCCTTATCAGTCAATGATGCCTTATTGATCATCCCTGTTTCATAAAATGGCATTTCCAGGAGATGAACATTACTTTCAGGGATTCCCAAAAAACGGCAGGCAGCAAGGGCCTCCCCTTTCCTGATAAGCGTCTTGATCCTTCGCACTTCCCTGTTGTCAACATCTCCCACCCCCTTACCTGCCAGGAAGTCCTTTATCAATTTATATTTTGTATTCACAGTGTTCGATAAAGGAGAAAAGTCTTTGACTACATCAAGAAACTTTAAAACGTCATCATCCGAAACAGCTATGTTGCCCGATGTCTGGTAAGCAACATGCACGGTATGCCCCTGTTGGATCAACCTCTTTAATGTCCCGCCCATGGCGATTACATCATCAGCAGGCCTTGGGCTAAATACAAGGACTGTTTTCGGATAGGGTAAAGCCCGCTCCGGTCTGCCGGAATCATCAGCATCCGGCTTTCCCCCCGGCCATCCTGTAATGCTTTTCTGAAGCATATTAAAGACTTTAAGATTGATGTCGTATGCTGCGCCATGATTGGCTACAATGCTACTCAGACTGTTATCGTTGTAGTCTTGATTTGTTAGTTTCAGAATGGGTTTATCCAGTTTTTTACAGAGCCAGATAACGGCCTTTTTGATCATTTTATCATCCCATTCAATATCGCGCACCAACCAAGGTGTATTGACCCTGATAAGATTCGCCGCTGCTGCTGAATCGAGGTAAACCTTCACATTTGGATGCTTCTGCAAATATGTAGCCGGGACAAGGTCGGTTATTTCTCCTTCAACAGTCTGCTTTAGAATGGAGGCCTTCTTTTCCCCCCAGGCCACAAAGACTACATCCCTGGCTGCCATAATAGTTTCGATTCCCATGGTAAGGGCTCTTCTGGGAACATTTTCAACAGCACCAAAATCTCCGGCTGCGTCAGCTATGGTGAGGGTATCAAGAGAAATAAGCCGTGTGGGCGAATTAAGACCGGACCCGGGCTCGTTAAAGCCAATATGTCCACTCCGTCCAATACCGAGGACCTGAAGATCCAATCCTCCGTTGCTTTTTATCTTTTGCTCGTACGCCTGGCAAAAAGCATAGGCATCTTCCTGTGCTATAGTACCATCAGGTATGTTGATATTTTCAGGAAGGATATCAATGTGATCGAACAAATGCTCGTGCATGAAATAGACATAGCTCTGAATATGTCCGGCCTGCATCGGATAGTACTCATCAAGGTTAAATGTTACTACATTTTTAAAGCTTAAACCTTCGTCTTTATGCATCCTGACCAGTTCATTATAGACCCCAATCGGGCTGGAGCCTGTTGCCAGGCCAAGTACACATTTTTCACCCTTTTCCGCCTTCTTTCGAATTAAATCAGCAATGTATTGTGCAATCTCCACAGAAGCTGATTCAACATCCTCATAGATAGCCGTATACAACTTTTCATATTTGCGATTCAGTTTTTGCTGAACATCAATTTCCTCTCTCCATTTAGACATGATTTTCTCTAATATTTTGAATATGATTAAATTGATTGATTACCCTGCGCATCGAAATACAACGCGGCTGCTCCAAGGATCGCTACATTGGCTGTTTCTGAAAACTTCACCTTAAAATTCTTCAGGGTTGAAGGAAATAAAGTATCTGAAATTGATTTCCACATTGAATCTATAAATAGCGCTTGAGCTTTGGCCAATGAACCCCCAATAATTATCATTCGCGGATCAACGGCTAATTGGATGGTTTTAATACCATTGCCCAGGTGCATTCCGAATTCGTGATAGGCTTCAAGCGCCCACTTTTCTCCCTTAGAGGCTTCGATGGCTACAGCTTCCCCATTACGATCATATTCCCTTGCAAAGAACATTCCGCTACAATAGTTTTCATAAATTCCATCAAGGTAAAGAATGTTTCCAAACTCGCCGGAACAACGATTTGCGTCAGGGATGAGCGTCCCGTTCTTTATAATTCCGGCACCCATTCCTGTTCCCAGTGTTATTCCGACAAAATCTTTTTCACCGGAATAGGCTCCATATCGATACTCCCCCAAAGCAAAACAATTCGAATCATTATCCAGGTGAACAGGCACCTGAAACTCCTTTTCCAGAATACGTTTTAAATGAACTTCTTTCCATGCAGGAATGTTATGAACATCGTAAACAATGCCTTGCTCTTTATTTACCAATCCCGGCACCCCGATACCTATGCCAACAACATCATTATCAATTAATTTACAGATAATACCTGTAATTAAACCAATTGTCTCCTGTGGATCTTCTGATGCAGCCGGGACCTTTTCGAAATATTCCTCTTTTAGCTCTCCATCTTTGATTTTTCCAACAGCCACTTTGGTGCCACCCAGGTCAACACCTATTAGAACTTCACTTTTCGCAGTTGCCATTATGATTTCAGTATATTTTTCAATTTCAGTGTTTTGTTACTTATAATCGGTTTTGCCCAAAAACCAATGCTCAGGATATATCCCATGGGTAAAAGTAAAATCATCATACCCACCCTAAGGCTGGAAATATCGCTGATGAATCCGACCAATAGCTGAACAACGGCTCCACCCATTATACCGGTCATTAAAATACCAGCAAATGAGCCATGATAACTTTTTACTGAGTTCAAAGCCAGGGAGATGATAATAGGATACATCACCGAAAGGAAAAATCCGGAAATTGGAAATGCGTACAACGATAGCCCTTCAGGGCCAAACAAAGCCAACAACAGGCTGATCACAGCCAGGATAGTAAACCAGCGCAACACTACCTTACTGTCAAATATCTTCAACAGAAGCAGTCCCAGAATACCTCCTATGGTCATCAATCCCCAAAAATAAGCGACCGCACTGGCACCAATGGTTTCGTTATCGAAACCATGGTAAGTCAGAAGATATTTTGACATCCAGTATGAGATACCCTGCTCAGTACCCACATATGCAAAAATACCCAGGAAGAACAAGATCACATACCTATTCTTGAACAGTGTGAAATAACTCTCTTTGGTTCCTACTTTCTCATCTTCTTTAAGTTCAACCTTCGGAAACTTTGTAATTAACATTACTACAATCATCAGAAGGGCCATAACAACAAATACCCAATAGACAGATACCCACGACATTGATTGGGGTACCAGTGATGAAAATAATTCTATCAGCGGTTTATGAAAAGCACCCTTATCGATGTTTACCACAAGGTAAGAGTACATTTGAGGGCTGATAAAAGATGCAGCGCCAAAAATCAACTGGGCCATTACAGAAGTAAATGCATAGTTTTCCTCACCACCCGAAACACGTAGCAATGGATTGATAATAACCTGTAACATGGCCATTCCTGTTCCAATGGTAAACAACGATATCATGAATACCGTGAAGGTTGGTGAGCTTGCAAATCCCAAAGCACCCGCCAGGGCCAGCGAAAAAGCCAGTACCAGCATCCTCTTTTCACCGAATTTCTCTAAAAGAAACCCCGATGGAATCGACATAACTCCATAAGCAATAAAAAATGAAAAAGGTAAAAATCCGGCCATGGTTTCGGTGAGACCGAAACTTTCGGAAACACTCTGGTTCAATGCCCCCAGAATGTTTGTAAAAAACGAAATGACAAAAAAGGTAAGCAGTATTAAACCAACTATGTAGTAATTGCGTTTCATATTCTATAAAAATTACTTATTCTTTCAGTTAACTAAATGATAAATAAACAATATACTATTACGAGTGTTAAGATATATAAAAAACAATAGTTTAAAAATTGTGTTAATATACTTAAAGACAATATATTAACCATGGCTCCAATTACAAATAATCAAGTTGTAAAACAGGGCCAACGCACATAAAGATCTGAAAATGAACTGGAATTAACAGTTTCGTTGGGGTTGTTAACACCCTTAGGTCCGTGAATTTGTGAAAGTGATGTGTTTATTGAAAATTGTGCGTAAGCTGAGGAAAAAGGTTGATTGTTAGACGCTTCAATTCCAAGAAGGACTTTTTGTCCAATGGGTACAGTCATTAAGGGATACGAAGATATCCAGAGAAGTTATCGCCGTTGATGGTAAGACCATGCGAGGCTCAAAAGATAGTTATCACGGCCATCCCCGAGCTATTGAATATGCTGGACATAGAGGGGTCTAAGAATGTGAGTATCAAGAATAAGCGCTTAGTCGCTGCCTGGGATAATCAGTTCCTGCTAAAAATCCTTCAAATTTAAATGCGTCGACCCTGCCGGTAGCTGCGTATAAATAAGTAATTCACCTATTTTGGCTAACTCAAGTGAAAACTGTCCGGTTGTATCACCTAACACAACACATGATAACCAAAGAGAAGTTGAATCGCTTTTTCATTTTTGTAGCTGTTTTTAATTTTCTGCAAATACTTTTTCAGAAGCCGGATCATCGCTTTATTCCATTCATCCACAACGATTGCATTGATGGATTGAAGGTTTCGTGTATAGAGAGGATGCGGGGAAGCATGCATCCGTGCATCGATTATCTCCCTGAACCTGTTCAGTATAGAACCGGAATACTCAACAGAAATTCCGGACCGAATTTCATCAATGCCAAATTGAATGGCATCTCCATCATATATCATTGCCGACGACCGGGTGTTGACATGATAATTATCTGTAATAACAAGGCTGATATCAAGGGTCTCCTGTTCAACTGGAATAATCTCAAGACCGGAAGTACTACTTTTCTGGCCAAAAGAAACAGATACAAACAGAGATACAAATACCTGTATGCAAATAATCCGGTTCAAATTCAAACTTACTTTCCAAATCTCTCCTGTGCATCCAGAACAACGCTTTCTGTTTGCCCCGTACCTACCCGTGTTATACCCATCTCCCTGACGCGGATAAAAGCATCGAGTGTTCTGATTCCTCCGGCTGCTTTCACCTGTACTTCAGGCGCCGAATGTTTACGCATAAGCTGAAGGACATGATCTGTTGCACCTTCGTATGAATACTTACCATCTTCTCCTTTCACAAAATTGTATCCTGTAGAGGTTTTAACAAAGTCGGCCTTTACCTTACTGCAAACTTCACAGAGTTTTATGATGTGCTTATCCTCTATCAGATCCACAGCAAAAATCACTTTTACGATTGCACCATTTTTATGGCACAAGTCTGTAACGGCACCAATCTCTTCTTCAAGAAAAGCCCAGTCTTCGTCGATTACCTTTGCAAGATTTACCACCATGTCAACCTCGGTAGATCCGTCCCTGATAACCTGTTCAGTCTCTGCCAGCTTGATTTCCAGGGTGCTGTTCCCGTGAGGAAATCCGATAACAGCGCAAATCAGGACATCGGTGCCTTCCAACTCTTCTTTTGCCATGGTAACATGGTAAGGTTTCACACAAACTGATGCCACATCATATTTTGCCGCAAGTTTGCAGCCTTCTATTAACTCCTTTTCCGACAATGTTGGATGAAGAAGTGAGTGATCGATCATCTTTGCAATTTCAAATGCTTTGGTCATTTTTTCTTTTTAATAGGATTAATAATATACTTCCTGTTTCTTTGCCGGTACCGTCACCTTAATCAGGATATCACACATGCTGCTGCGGTCCGTAATCACAAATCTATAACATTAGAAAGATCCCTGTTTTGCTAACAGTATTAATTGCCTTGGAAAGCGTATCAACGCTGTTGAAAAACAAAGAAAGTGATCGCTATCTTCCGAAAGCTCAGATCCCTGGTAATCATACCATCCGGAGCTCCACTGGCTAACATACTTTGACATGGCCGTGATCTTTCTCTCTTTGAAATCCGAGATATCCACCCATATATTCTGGTCCTCTCCGGCTGAATCATACAGCATATACTCCTCTACCGTATGTGCCTCCAGTCCCTCCATCGTGATCTGCCCCGATCAGCAAAATGGTTTTTCCCTTCCACTGATCAACTGGTGTTTCTGGTTGAGCAAATGAAAGGAGAGGGATCAGAAATAATAACATAACCATCAGTGAAGTTTTCATTTTGGTCTGGTTTTAGTCAGGAATACACTGCATAAGATGATCATTTTTCATTTTAATGAATTGTCAGCCTGTTTACCCGATCTGGGATGGAAACTAATAATGGCCTCCCTCAGGTATTCCCTGTCAAGGTGGGTATAGATCTCGGTGGTAATGATCGACTCGTGACCCAGCATCTCCTGAACAGCCCTGAGATCTGCGCCACCTTCCACCAGGTGTGTCGCAAAAGAGTGCCTGAAGGTATGGGGGCTCACTCTCTTTTTTATGCCGGCCGTCTTTACCAGAACTTTGATGATGGTGAAGACCATGACCCGTGTCAACATTCGTCCACGCCGGTTCAGGAACAGGATGTCATCACTGCCGGCCTGGATCACCAGTGAATTCCTGTCGGGAAGGTAGAGATCGATCTCTTTCAGAGCTTTCTGACTCACCGGAACCAGCCTTTCCTTATCCCCTTTGCCAATGACACGAAAAAATCCCTCGGCCCTGTAAAGATTTGAAATACGGAGTCCTACCAGTTCGCTGACCCGAAGTCCGCAACTGTACAGTACCTCCAGCATGGCTTTGTTCCGTTGGCCTTCCGGTTTACTGAGATCAATGGCTGAAAGGATGCGGTCAATCTCATGAACAGAAAGCACCTCAGGTAATTTCCTTCCAAGTCTCGGACCTTCCAGCAGGGCAGTGGGGTCCTTTTCAATCAGGTCCTCCAGTAAGAGATACCGGTAAAAAGCTTTAAGGCCCGACAGGATCCGGGCCTGTGTCCTGGCCGAAAGCCCAAGTTCACTGATCCAAACCAGGAAATGGTGCAGCTGATCATGATCCAGCTCCTGTGGTCCCACCGATAGCTGCTGCAGTTCCATGTATTGAATAAGTTTCTGGATATCCCCCAGGTAGGCAGCAATTGAATTGGCGGACAATCCCTTCTCCAATTTCAGGAATCCTTCATAGTCTTTCAATGTCAGCTGCCATTCCATCAGAAGGGGAATCTCTCGATCATCAGAACAAGCGAAACACCCAGACCGGCGCCCGATAACAGTACATGCCATTCCCGCCTGGAGGTTTGCAACAGGTCCACCACCACCACGGTTACCAGCATAATGATCCCCACAATAAGAATCTGGCCCGCTTCAATTCCAAGGTTGAATGAGAAAAGTGGCAGCACAATACCCTTTTCGCTTCCCAGCAGGCTCTGCAGGTAACTGGAAAATCCCAGACCATGGATCAGCCCGAAGAACAAAGCGGTCGAATATTTCAGGTAGTGAAGCATAGAGGAGACCTTTTGCTTCCTCATGAGGACATTGGCCAGTGCGGTTACAAAAATGGTCAGGGGGATCAGAAATTCGATCAGGCCGGTATCCACTTTGATCATATCCAGTGTGGCAAGGGCAAGGGTAAGGGAGTGACCAATGGTGAAAGCTGTAATCAGGATCAGGACCCGCTTCCATTCGTTCAGATTGTATACGGCGCAGAGGGTCAGGATAAAAAGGATATGGTCATAACCCTTCAAATCGGCGATATGCTGGATACCCAGCCTGAAATAGAGTTCAAATAGAGACATTGAAGTGATTGCATAAGAAGTTTATGTAATTTTGGATCCATGAAGCTAATAAGCATACTTGCATTCCTGTTCCTTTTACCGGCATGGTCCCATGCCCACCCGCTTCATCTTTCCATTACGAATATAGCATATGAAAACGGAATGCTCATGGTAAGCATGAAAACATTCAGGGATGACTGGGAAACAGCCTATTTCCATTATCACAGCCAGGTGGTAGATTTTACGGACCAACCGCCGCAGGCAATACCATGGTTCGAGGATTACCTGAATAATCGTTTCTGGTTGTCCCTCAATGAAGGTGACCAAAAGCTTTCACTGGAGATTGACACTGTAATTCTGAACGAAGATTCCATGATTATTGAGATGCATTCCACGGCGCCAGGGGAACCAAATTCTTTGTACATTTACAACGCTTTACTCACAGATATTTACCCCGACCAAACAAATCTTGTAATTTTTATGTTTAAGAATAAGGAGTCTGGTATAAAATTTGACATGAGAAAACATGATGCTGAAGTGACGTTGAATTGACTGGATGAAGAGATTATTGCTCCCTATATTGTTTCTGGTGTATTTGGTTTCACCCCTTCATGCTACCCATAACAGGGCCGGTGAGATTACTTTGACCAGGATTGATGATCTGACCTATGAGATCACAATCACCACCTTTACCTTTACACTGAGTCAGGCCGACCGCAACAGGCTGGAGGTGAAATGGGGTGACAATACCTTCTCTTACGCCGAACGGGTATCCATTACCAAACTGCCCAACTTTTACCAGAAGAACGTTTACATTACCCAGCATACTTTCCCGGGGCCGGGTGTATACGAGATCGTCGTGCAGGATCCCAATCGCAATCTGGGTGTAAAAAACATCCCCAACTCGGTAAATGTGGTTTTCTCAATTAAAACCACCATTCTGATCAATCCTCTGATCGGCAACAATTCCACTCCCATCCTGTTGAATCCACCCATTGACAGGGCTGCACTCCACCAGATCTTTATACATAATCCGGCCGCCTTTGATCCGGACGGAGACAGCATCTCATATAAACTGACGGTCTGCACGGAACAGGATGGAAGGCCTATCGAAGGATACACCCTTCCTCCCGCCAGTGACACGCTATTCGTGAATCCTTATACGGGCGACCTTACCTGGATCACACCGGTGGATACGGGTATTTATAACATTGCCATTGATGTGGAGGAGTGGCGCAGTGGCGTCAAGATCGGAAACATTGTCAGGGACATGCAGATCGAGGTATACAATACGGATAACCACGCCCCTGAACAGACCGATCCCGGTAACTTTTGCACACAGGCCGGCACTGTCCTTGCTTTTGATGTGGTTGCCACCGATCAAGACAACGATTCAATCCTGCAATACGCCACGGGTGGACCATTCGTAGTTGAAAAGAATCCGGCCACTTATGAAGTGGATGAGAAAGACATTGGATACAGCAGGGCGAGATTCGAATGGAAAACCGATTGCTCCCATGTACGAAAGCAGTTTTATACCGCTGTTTTCAAAGCCGAAGACAACAATCCTGATATCCCACTGGTCAACATTCGAAATGTGAATATCAGGATCCTGGGTGCTGCTCCGGAAACACCTTTGCTGATCCCTGGAAGCAATTCGGTTACAGTAACCTGGGCGGCCGACACCTGTATACCGGTACGAAGTTATCAGATCTACAGGAAAATCGGCCCGGCGGGATATGTTCCTGATACCTGCACAGGTGGTGTACCCGCAGTGACCGGCTATGAACTGGTTGGCCAGAACAGCAACAGGCTTGATACGATCTTTGTGGATGATAACAATGGCAATGGACTTCCACAGGGCAATGAATATTGTTATATGATCGTTTCAGTGTACCCCGACGGAGCCTTAAGTTATCCTTCGACTGAAAACTGCACTCCCCTTGTTGAGGGATCACCTACCCTTCTTGAAGTAAGTGTGGTGGACCACTCCTCCAGTGGAACCATCCGCCTGGCATGGGCCCGGCCTGAGGGCCTGGATACCATTCCGGCAACGGGTCCGTATGAATACATCATCTACCGTTCAGATGACCTGCTGGGGCAATCACTTTCCCGGATAGGATCATTTCAAACCTCTGATTTGAACGACACTGTCTGGCTTGACGAAAATGTTAACACGGAAATATTCCCCTGGTCTTACAGTATAGAGCTATACAATGATGCTCCGGGGAACAGGTTCCTCATCGGGATTCCGGAAGCCGCATCCTCACTTTATCCTGATTTGAAGGGTGAGGATAACCGCATTTTAATCGATATGCAGAAAAGTGTTCCGTGGATCAACTATGATTATACCATTTACCGCCTCAATCATTCAACCAGTGAGTATGATTCGGTGGGATTTACCACGGAAGATTTTTTTATGGACACAGGTCTTGCCAACGGGACCGAATACTGCTACCGGATCACCAGTACCGGATGGAGAATCCTGGATGGAACGCTGTATGAGAATCTGAATTACAGTCACATCAATTGTACCACGCCCATTGATACCATCCCTCCATGTCCACCTGTTCTTGACGGCTATTCCGCATGTGACAGCGGGTATAACCATGTGTCCTGGAAATATATTGATAACTCTTGTGCCCTGGATGTAGTGGGATACAGGTTATATTACAGCCAGACCATCGAAGCACCGCCCTTCCCCATTGCCGAGTTCAATGATCGTTACGATTCGGTTTTCATTCATTACCCGGAAGAGACCCTCACCGGTTGCTACTATATCACGGCAATCGATTCATTCGAAAATGAGTCTGAACCCTCGGTAAGACTGTGCCTTGATGAATGCTCAAACTATGTATTACCCAACGTATTTTCCCCCAATGGTGATGGCATCAATGACATATACCGGCCATTTCGCACCTCTTATGTGGAACGGGTTGAGATGAAGATCTATAACCGGTGGGGCATCCTTGTGTTTGAGACTGAGGATCCTGATATCAACTGGGATGGAAAAATTAGCGGCTCAGATCAACTGGTCGCGCCCGGTGTTTATTATTATATCTGTGATGTGTATGAGTACAGGCTGACAGGGATTGAGGTGTATGCTCTTACCGGATTTATTTATGTGTATTCGGGTGACGATAATGATGTATTTCTTGAAACCAAATAAGACAGCTATGCAAAAGTGGGCACTTGTTTCAGGTCTTCTTGCAGTCACGATGCTTGGATACGGACAAGCTGATCCTTATCTGATGGGACGCGCCTGTATGAGCCTGGAGCATTTTGACTCGGCTGTTTATCACCTGCAAGAGGCTATGGATCAGGATCCTGGTGATACGGAAATCCGGTACTACCTTGGGATCTCCTATTTTGAGATGAAAGACTATCCCTCTGCACGCAATGCTTTTCATGAAGCTGAAAAACGCCGCAAAGGAATGGGCAGTCTTTACCTGGCCAAAACTGAAGTCAGGTTAAACCACCCGGAACAGGCCTTAAAGTACATGAGAATACACCTTTCGTCCCGCTACAAAGTCTCAGAGAAGGAGATTCTTCTTGATGAGGACCTTTCAAAACTTGAGAGGTTACCCGGCTGGCAGGAATTATGGAATGAGAAGAGGTGGTACAGCGGTGCAGACAGGGAATTCCAAGAGGCTTTGTTCCTTAAGGATAACGGAAACTCCCTGGAGGCTATCAACCTGCTGAACAAGCTGGAGAAGCAGGGATATAAACGAAGCTATGTACAGACCGAAAAGGCGACCATTTATGCCGGACTGGATAATATGAAGGCGGCCCGCTCTGAAATCAGATCAGCCGCAAAAAGTGATGTCAGGAACCTTGATGCGGTCCAGCTACTTGCAACTTACCAGGTGGAAGAAAATTCTGTTGAGGAAGCGATAATCGGCCTGAACAGGGTGATCAGACAGGATCCTGCGAGGTTTGATGCCTATATCCAACGTGCAGAAGCCCGAAGCCTGGAGGGAGACCTGGACGGAGCAATGGAAGATATGGACCTGTATCTCACTTACTTCCCCACAGATGATGATGCCTTGTACCGAAAGGGGAAAATTGAGTTCTCGCACGGAAAATACCTGAATGCCATCCAATCCCTCAACAGTGCACTGGAACTGAACAACAGCAAAGCAGAGTACTTTTTTGTAAGGGGACTAACCTATGCATCTACCGGCACCACCAGGTATGCCGAGAAAGACATGTCCATGGCACTGGACCTCGATCCATATAACGGAGAGATCTGGTTTGAGAAAGGTGCGCTTTCAGAAGCACTGGGTAACAGAGCAGGTGCATGTCATTGCTACCAGAAAGCCTTCCAATACGGTATCTATGAAGCCAGGGAATTTCTGGATAAAAACTGCAGAAAACCTGATGGAATCTGAAAAAATCAATAAGAACAGTCTTAAATTACAGATTCAGTCGCTCCGGTCCGGAAACCGGTCTACCATAATTGCAACCCTGAAAGAGGTTCGGTCCACCGGCAATGCATCAATCCTGACTGAATTATTTGACTTGCTTCTTGACCTTGAGGATGAGCAGGTCATCGGTGAAATTACATCTTTGCTGAATGATTTGAAAGACAAAGATGCTGCGGCTATCCTCGCAGAGGCCATTGGCAATCCGGAATACGTAAAACTATCTACCATACTTGTGGCTGCGTGCTGGCAAAACAGACTCTCCTACGGGAAGTATATCGACACCTTCGTGGAAGTTGCAATCACCGGTGAATATACTACTGCCATAGAGGCTTTTTCAGTCATTGAAGAGGCTGCAGGTGACCTTGAGCAGGATCAAAGAGAAAGACTCGGAATAATCATTAAATCCCGGCTTCACGAAGTAGACAATCAGAAAAAACTGCTATTGAAAGAGCTGATAAAGGTAATCGCAAATTACTGAAGGCACTAATGCATTTGCGAGAAGTATTTAATAAACTGTGACCGTTTGAAATAGACACTAATTTGAATTATGGAGAGCCTCTAATGCCCGCTACCATTGACAAACAGATTTTCAATTACTGGTATTTTATTAATAAACCGTCCAAAAACAATCCAATAAGTTCATGTCACACATAATTGTCTCACTTGATAGCGGTTACGTTAAGAGGAATGGCGAAAGCTCTGTGTATGTGTCCACCCGGGTCCAAGGCAGGAAGATAAAGTTCAAAACTGGCGTTTCAGTAAAGCCAGAAGACTTTGACCCGGAGAAAGGAGTGGTACGCAGATCACATCCCAACTTCTCAGATCTTAATCTGATCATATCCTCTTCAAGAAGTCGGCTGGATGATATTTTTATAAGGTATCGCCTGCAGTTTGAAGAGCTTACTGTCGATCTGCTTAATAAAGAATATAAGATATTATCTTCCCGGATTGAATTTCATTCATACCTTAAGGAAGCTATCCGCGAAAGAAGGGGTGAAATTACTGATAGTACAATTGAACAACACATTGCAATGGCCAATAAACTGAAGCAATTCTCTCCTAAACTCACCTTCTCTCAAATTGATGAAGATTTCCTTACCCGTTTTAATCGGTGGATGATCTCTTCTCTGAAGAATGAGCAGAATACTAGATATAACACTTTCAAAAGTTTAAAGACATATATCAATATTGCAATAAGAAAGAGGATTATCAATCACAATCACCTTTCCAACTGGACGCCGGCTAAGCAAATAAAAACCAACAAAACGTTTCTTACAGAAGGTGAGGTGGAGGATTTAGTAGAACTTTATGATCTGAAAACACTTCAGGAAAGCCAACAAAGAACCCTAAGGTATTTTTTATTTATGTGCTTCACCGGTCTGAGGATCTCCGACCTGCGATCGGTAGAGATGGAGCAGATCATTAACGGCACCCTGGTATTTGGCGCTCGAAAAACCAGGAATATAAAGAAGGTATTAATTAAAATCCCTCTTCCCGCAATTGCTTTAAGGTTGATCAGAGAGGAAGCTCCATACAGATTGTATGGACGGATATTCACTACTCTTAGTGAGTATCAATTGAGAAAAAATTTAAAAGAGATTGCTAAAGCATCTCATATTAACAAGGATATCAATCTGCATACAGGCCGGCACACTTTTGCTACCATGTTTCTTCGACGGAGTAAAAACGTTGCAGTACTTCAGAAGTTGCTGGGTCATTCAAGGATTGAAATGACCATGACCTATGCCCACGTGCTTACTGAAGATATTGAAATGGAAGTGAAGAAAGCGTTTGAGCGATTCTCCTAGCTCAAGTAGACTTCACATTCGCCGATCCGGCATGTATCCCTTGCAAAGTCAACCTCCAGGTTAATCGATCTGAATAGGAATGAAAGGTCACCGGCCTGATATTTCTTCCAGAAGTCAATGCTGATGAATTCCTGCAAGGACATATCATAATAATCTTTCGCTGGCCGCTTGATATTTTGAAACCAGTACAGATAGTCTTTCCAGTTTGTTTCATACAGGCCATAAGTACCTCCCCATCGGAGGGACATATTGGCTGATGTAATCTTTGTACGGCCATATCGATTCGGTGAGGTCAGTCCCTGCGGCCGATACACATCCGGAGAGGCCAAAGGGTACTGTCCAACCTGGTATCCTGGATTTGTGATCAGACCCCCACTGTCAACAATGCCTCTATAAAAGAGTAATCGCAGAGAACTGAATGTTTTGTACTCCTGAGACCCGTCAGAGCTCATGCTTGATTTTTCAACCCGGGGAAATAATGCGTGTGCTGGATATAAAGGTGAAGTTAGGTAGGTGTACAGGTTATCGTTATCGGTAAGAATGGGATTAGCCTCCGTAATGATCTCCAGGCCCTTCCCGCCTTCTGAGTACTTAAAAAAGTCCTTTGTCAGGACCTCCCATGTCCAGGTGTCAGTTGCAGCATCTGAGAGTTTACTGAGATAATACAGATCATTATTCGAGATCTTTGCCAGCTTATTCGGGTAATTGCTTGCAGCGTAACTAGACAGATCTTCTTTGTTGTCCACAGTTATTCCCAGTTCATAATCGTCAATCGGAGTAATCTGAGCATGGGAATCATCCGGATCCATTATATAGTTTAATACAAATCCGTCATGCTCCTCCGGTTGGAGTTCCCTTGATAAAAGCCTTAGCCTTTTTTCTGGTAATGATTTAATGATCGATGTGTTTTTTTTGATATTGACCGTCTTACCTTTTTCACTGACAAAAAATGTCAGGTTAAGCATCTTCTCCAGGTTGGTAATGAAGTCATTGATCCCAATCGGAGGAAGAGCATCAGCGAACTTCAGATCATATTGCAAATACGTACTGTCAACAATACCCAGGGTGTTGAAATTTGGGATCACCAGGGTCCGCATTTCTGTGTCGTCATAAATATCATTGCTCTCAATTGTGTACCCGTAAGTGTCAAAGATCTTTTGGATCACAAAACACAGATAGAATGAAGGTGCGTATATCAATCCAAGATCCCTGCCGTTATATGCAATAAAACCCTCCAGGCCTGGAACATTATGATAGCCCCAAGGATTGATTATAAGAGAATACGCAAATGGATTTCCATCATAGTAGTTTGGAGCAAGCATCGGGAAGCATGTATAATTATAGGTGGGATGAGAGCTACGAGCTGCTGCCTCCAGGGCGACCGTAAAACTAACTGTTGAAGACCCGGCAATCTCCTCTGTATAATCAATATCTGATAGCTTGACATCTGTCACAAGATCCCTAAAGGTTGAATTGCCAGTGGTGAAATGGCCTTCATAATACTTTTCTGTGATGCTTGATAGAACAAATTCCCCCTGGAATGGCAGGGCACCAATAAATAATTGAGCAGGGAATCGCTTTGTAGGAGCAATAGAACCGGGATGAAATGTATTCAGGACTGCATCATTTTTCTTGTTTCGGGGTACCGGGATCGGAAGGGAATGAGATCCGACATCTCCGAACATGGGATTGTTATATTGAAATGACATGGAACCATTACCCATATCAACCGCCGAGCCATTGATTACAAACCTGATGTTCTTCATAAAGCTTTCTCGTATAAGAATTCCAGGCAGCGCCTGGTTGGTAAATAAAGTCTTATAAATCCTGTATGTGTGTTTACCGCTCCTCCATTTGCTCCCCGGATCCCAAATCTGAAGTTACTCAACGTGGTAATCAATATCCCAAACCCAGATGATTCATCCCAGATCATAGGAACTACTGGACTTGCTTGATCGTAGTTTGGCATCTCCAGCAGGAGCATCTCCAGGTCACAAAAATCTAGTGGTTGATCTAAGCTGTAGTAATATGCCAGTAACGGTATATTTGTTAGAGTCAAATCATTATTGCTATATGCATGCGGATGATCTGTAACTTTAGTAATTGCTGTGAAAGCCCCTGTTCCATTCGTATAGATTATCGTGTCAAATTCCGCACCTGTGACCCCATTAGTTAATCCTCCAATATCAATTAATGATATCTGGAATTGTGTTATCGAATCTTCCACCTCGGGCAGTACTGCCGGCACACTATCGGCATGCGCATATCTATACCTGATTGTAATCGAACGAAGGTTTTTGTTATCCTCATGAATAGAAATGGATTCACTGTCAATCACAACAGGTACTGTTTCCCCATTGACAATCTCATATACCTCTTTTGAAAGAAGGATTTCTCTCAACCAGGTGATCTCTTCAATTGATAACCACTCTGAACTTGCTTCGCGATATTCAACCTCCGATGGTTGCGCTTTTACAACAGAATTATCTTCGACTCCATATCCTTTCTCCAGATAACGATTCAGGTTGATCTGGTCTATTTTCGAATAAGATTTTGAATTTCCGATGAACCTGGCACCTTCAATCATCTTATATCCATTCGAAAAAAGAAAATACCTGGCATCCTCGTGACGGGTGTGATCTACCTTATAGGTGAATACCTCGCTGATCACATTCTGAGATTGATCTCTGATCCACACCTCGTATTTTTCGATGGTCTTCGTGGGATCCAGGAAATAGATCCCCAAGGTGCTGAAGGAAGTGATTATCTCATAAACGTCATGCCGTGCTACTGAACTTATATTCTCCCTGGTTAAGGTAGTATCGGATCCATCGGTATAATAAACCTTCACCTGCAGGTCGATGGCAGTGACACTATCAACCACGTAGTAAAACAATCGCTCGGAGGCCCATGCATCAGTAATTTTGGTTCTTGGAGAGTTGGTGAGAAACGATTTATCATTCTGCAACTGTGCCCACCAGCTGGTAGATTGGTTATTTAATAATCCTCTTTTAAGATCTGAAATTTTTCCAGGAAGGATCAGTATGTTTAGGTTTGGTTTTGTGTCATAAGTGGTTAAAGGGTTTCCGTATTTCTCATGCGCAAAAATATTGTATAAACGTCGTAGCTCATTTCTTTTATGGATTAGAGAGTCTGGAGCTTCCTTCCATGTGAAAACCTTTTCCGGATCCCACTCTAACAGTGAATGAATATCAACTGCCGCGTTGCCATCAGCATCTGGTTCGATACGAAGTTCTTTCCCCTCTAAATTCCAAACACCATTATAGAAGGAAAAGATCTCATAGTGGATTCCGATAAAATCCTGAGCAGTCTCATCTGTCGAGTACTCAACTGTCATCTGGTTCCCGGCCAGAGATACCTGTACTGGAACTTCGTTTTCTGTTAATGCCATGTATGCAATGCTTTAATCCAATTAAGAATGAGCCCCGATATGGGGCTCATTACCGGTTTCCTATCAAAACGATGAGCAAGAATACTCCTATGCAGCTTCTTTCTTCCTGAATGTGGCCAGGAATTCATCGAATGAGGCCATCAATTTTACTCCTGCCTCAATCTTCACCTCCGCATCGTCATGCTCAAGGTCAAGCTCATCGACAACATACTGGACCAGTTCCTCCCTTTCATTGTCATCCAGGTCCTGGTATTCAGCTTTCAATAACCTTCCCTTACGGGCAATGCTGTAAGCATCAGGCATGGTGCCAAATGCAATGGATAGACCTTCTCCAACGGTGATTTTACCGTCCTCTCTTTTTTCCTCGATGTCCTCACCGAGCTCAACCACAGCTTTTGCAAGCTCCTTGAGCGTTTCAATACCTAATTTTTTGTTTGACATAATCGTATGATTTTAATGAATAATAATTGTGAATCCTATATCATTAAGAATTCCTTTTCCTTTTTACCAGCTTGACAATTTCCCTGGCCCCGAAGTAGAGGGTGATCATGGATCCGGTCCATCCGGCATACAGTTTGAGCAGGTAATCATTTACTTGGATGTCGAATAGCATAATGACAGATAAAGTACCTAAGGCGATGAGCAAGCATAGTGGCCGCACGTTCTTGCTAAGCCATGAATCTGGATCTTCGGTCATTTCAGTGATGATCTTCAGGCGCTCATTGTACTTCTGCTCCAGTTCAATCAAGGTCTTGTTTTTCTCATCCTTGGATGTGAAATTCTTATCGAAAGCGTCCCCGATGTCCTTGACTATGTTCCCTGTCAACAGGGCCAGGATAGCTTTTAATTTGCTCATAATTCATTGTGCATTTAGTTTCTCCTTTTTCAAATTGTTTTTGGAGCCAGGCCCAGTGTATGAAAGAAATTCATGATGCCAAGTATGATTCCATTCTCTCTTTCCCTGTTCCATTGATCACGTAGGAGTTTTTCTATATCCTCTTTATTGGTCATAAAGCCGTTCTCGATGAGTACTCCATCATATTTGACCGGCACAAAATTTTCTTCTGACCAAGGCTTCTTAGAATCAATCCTGTAACCAAAAATCACTGTGAAATTGGCTTCTCGATCAAGATCCACGATTGTTTCTCCTCGTGATAATCCAAAATCAAACCGGAATGGATCCTCAGGTTGAATATGCTTCATGGCCTCACCGAGCTCGGTGGCCAGCAGATCAGCACGAGTCTCTCCCCTGGAGGTGAAAATTGTTGTTCCTTTCGGATCGCTCCACTTACCATCTCTTCGGTAAGCATCCACGTGCAGTGAGATCATATAGGTAAGCTCATACTGGGAAGTAAGAATGTTGTAATGATCAACTCTTGTTCTTAAACCGGGTTCGGTGTCATATCCTATGAAGGGTGCCACGACATCAAAACCTTTCCGAGCATCTTGAAATACACTCAGAAGGATCCGAATGCGATCGCGACCCCACTTCCATTCTTCAAGCCGTCCATCCGGAGAACGTTTTCCCGGTGTGTCGATTCCATGAGGAGGATCAAATATGAGGAGCGCTTTTTTCATCTCTATTACTCTTCTTTTGTCATATTTAAATAGTTCAGTATCCGGTTATGCTTCGACCACACATCACTTCGCTGCTCTTTTGTCAGTTGCCTTACATCCTGGTAGTTGATCCAGATAAAAGCCTCCGGGGTTCGCTCCTCATCAACCTGACGAATCAGGAACAAGAACGAGCTCTTGTAATCCATAGCGATCATGTCCCCTTTGAACTTTGAATCCTCACAGAACTGAATATCCGTGCAGAAGTAGCTTTTTAAAAAAATCAGCTGATGCATTACCTCCGGGTATTTAGAGATATGAATATCCCGATATTTATCAACCATGGATTCAGTCTTATCCGGATTATGAGCTTCCATAACTGCAGAGAACCGTCGGATAGGAAATTCGTTATTGAAGTATCCCCCATTGTGAAGCCTGGCAATACAGATGTGATCGGCTTTGAGTTGATCCTTTAGCTTGAAAATCAATTCGTACAGATTTCTGTTATACCTGGTCGTTTGAATCCAGGTTGGCTGTTTCTTCACAGGGAGAGGCACTTGGGCTTTCCGGAGCTTAATCAAGAAGTGCGTAGCCACTGAGATCGCTACCAGCAGCAGAATGAGGGTGATAATTGCAAGTACTTCCATCATTGAAAAAGAGTGTCTAAGGGTTCAAATTCGATTTCGTGTTCTCTGTTGTGTAAATATTCCCGGTACCATCGAAGCTGCTGGTCTCGGAGGATACTGTCGGCCTGTTGTTTTTTTTTATGTCACCCCAAAGGCCGTCCATATAGTCAATGAACTCATCCTTTGTCAATGACTCATCACGCCTCACATAATCGGTATAGCTACGGGATAAAGCGCCGACTTTTTCGGTGTTGTTTTGCACCTGGCCTTGCATCTCCTTGATTATGGCTAACTGGAGAGAATCAGATTTTTCTGAAGCCACAACCATAGGCATCACATCTTCAGTCAGCGTTTCTTTGATATCAGTAACATCATCCCTGATAGAGTCTACCAGCTTAAAAGCTCCGAAGCACACCGTCACAAAGGAGGCGAAGGTTAAGAAGTACTTTGTTATGTTCCAGATCTGTTTCATTATCCATAGTATTCAATGAATGCCCACCTCTTCCAGCCACCATTGTTAATGTACGAATCATGTTTGGCCCTGATCAGGGCGTAAACAACAGCTATGGCCAGTATAAAAAGTAGCGCTATCATTTCTTAATAATTTCTCCAACTTCCGCAATCTTTTCCACCTTTTCATATTCCTCACTTTGGAATCGAGCATGGATGTCTGACCATTCCAGAACAGTCACACCAATCGTGTCATCACATATTTTCAACACCTCACTATTGAGAGTTTTTCCTCCCCAAATGGCTTTACACGCTTTTTGTAATCCAATTTTTCGATTTATAACACCAACACCCCCGGTTTTTAACCAAGATTCCCATGTGTGCCTTTGTTCCACTTCTTTCTCATCAAGATAAGTTGCTCCTGGGAGTGATGCCGGGACGTTTCGAGTATAGGCCGCTGCTGTCAATTGTAATCCGAATTTAATTCTCTCGAAATTACCACCTGCAGCTTGTACGGCACTAAGCTCTGTGAAGGATGGCATATTATCAGGAATGATTTCAGCCTGAAGAATTACAAAACCGCCCTGGGTCTTCGGCCTGTGTCCTAAGACTATTTGATCCAATATGAAGTTATGCATTGACTGTCCACTCTTCGCCAGCGCTTTCGGAATCTTTATCAGTGATAATTTCTCGTCTCTTGCCATGATTAATTATTTTGCGTGAATTTCAATAGTTTCAAATGATCATTGTAGTCTAAAGGTGAATCAGCTTCAACCACGATTAAATCCTTCCAGTTGATGGCGTTGAAATATCTTGTTAAGTATCTGTATGGATTCTCCTTAAAATAATCAGTAAGAATAACTACAGGATCGGCACCGAGAGCTTCAGGTTCGAAGAACTCGGAATCTATAACGAACGCACAGGTCACATAATCAACATCACCAACAAAGTCTGCGTCTGCGGCAACAACAATATTATCATAACTACCATTATCTGCCTGAATAACATGAATCCCATTCGATGTGATACCCCATACGTATGTTGAGCCTGAATGTCTAATTCCCAATTCCCCGGCTGAATAATTCGAGACTTTAATCACATAATATAAAGTTTGATTGTTAACAGATGCAGCCTGATATAACAAACTTGTTGCGGTTTGACTTCCATCACAACTCGCTTTCTGATTAGCTTCAGATACACTCCATCCAGTTCCTTTTATCCAACTTGCATCTACCCACGGTTGAACTAGAGCACCTATAGCATTACGAGCACCCCCATTACTTACAAGATTATTCCCTGTTTGGGTGGTTTTTTTGAAAATATGCACCCTAGAAATATACATTACATCTCCTATTGCTCTATCTGAGACTCCCAATCGAACTTGAAGTATTCTACTTGTATTATTGGTAAACTCAACTTCAAAAACAGCCCATTGACCGACAGTATCTAGTGTCCCTATTGTATTAGAAGCATTACCATTATACACTATACCATCTTGAGCTGTTTGTCCCAATGGTATAAAATATTCCATGTGAAGAAAATAAGAGTCAGCAGAATCAAGATAGATTGTGGAAGTGCCAATTCTGGGAACGCTGACCGTGTCGGTTAAAGTGACTTTTAATACGTTATTTTTTCCCTGGTGCGTTTCTCCAAAATCCCTTGTAGTGTTGATATCTTGAGTAAAAATATCTTCAACACTAAAATCACTTTCGTCCCATGACTCAAACCGTTCCTGCTGATCAGCTTCAATTAATTCCCTGATATCTTCCGGCATGGACAGATAGGTCTGAGGAATCAGATTCTTACCGTTCTGAGGGTAAACAAGGGTTTGTCCCAATACATCACTAACTTTTGTTTTGAGAGCTGGAATGATAGCTGTGTGATCTCCTGTACCTGACCAGGTGCCGTTATTACCATTTGATGATGTGTCAGTTTCGGTTACAGCAAGACCAGTAATTACATAAGCAGCCTGAATAGTTCCATCCTTAAAAACTGATGCTGAATAAATCTGCCCTGTATCATAACCAAAATCGGTATTACCAATATATAAATCATTTCCTCCCAATGAACCTAAATTTGCAGGAATCGTCCCAACAAATGTCAATGATTGTTCTACATCATTAATATAGATTTTTAACCTATCAGCATTAGTAGCACCGGCGCCATCGTAGACCATTTTTATTGTGAAAACGCCTTCATCTGTATTCGTTGCCACATATCCATAAGTTGATGATCCGTTCGCGATAACTCCATAAATTCTATTGTCACTATGCCATCCAAAATTAATTCTGTTAGTTGATCCACTATTTGCACCTATTATAGACTTTTCACCAGCTTTTCTATTAATCTTTAAAATTATTTCTGCGCTCGTAGCAGCATTCATCGCAATCCCAGTATCCAAATAATCATCCGTTCCATTGAACTTCCCCGCGAAGTTCCCGCCATACTCAGCCAAATAATCCTCAGTTGGCCTATTTATAACTCCCCAATTTGTTTCATCCACATCAGTTCCAACAGCATGATGATCATTGTCGCTTACATCATAAGCCGTATCTCCACTTCCTTCACAGAACGGAATATAGGCCCATTCAACGCTTGCTCTGGTGATAGTCACACCAAATACCTTATCACTATTGGCTATATCTAATCGTCCATTCGTAGTGCAAGTAGGTAAGTCAGTAGACAAAGCCGTAATAACATCAGTAGTGAGCAGTCCTGTAATTGTGAAGTAGGCAACACCATCTCCGGTGAAGCTTCCGGCATCCCTCGCCTCGGCTTTATACTCAGCCTGTCCTTTGAAAACTAAATCATTACCGAATATATCTTGTTGTGGAATGCCCTGTGCGTTGACAGTGGACATGTCTGGTGGGATGGGGGTGTCGTAATAGGTTTGTATTGACAACACACTCAATGCAAAATCAACAGCAACATTATTATTGAAGAATGAAATAACTCCTATTGTATCTGCGTTTGATGTGAATATCCATGAATTTATACCGGATACAGAATCTTTAAAACCTTCCCCAGCAATATCTCCTGATCCAAGTGCTGTGCGTGCGGCATATTTAGGCAATGTTCCAGAATTTAATGCAATAAAAAAATCGGTTTTATATTTTCTAGTATTTATATATGATATTTCATCAGCTGTTCCGGCAAGGGCGCTGCCTCCTCCGGTATCAGAGGCTTCAAAACCAGACGGAGATGCATTTGAAAAACTATCGAACGAAAGGTTAACACAATTACTTACATTCAAATCATTCCCATCTGTTACATCTTTTGCATACCCAAACTTATTCATTAGACTCTGCCAGGGACCTTCTACAAAACTTGTACTATCGAAATTCTGAGCTGTTAAATGATAACCATTACCACTAGCATCATGAACTTCAAGGGTGTCTTCTCCTTCACAGAACCACCATGCCACTTCATCTCCAAGTCTTTCTCCTTTTTGGAGTGAGGCAAGATCGCTTGCAGAAGTTACGTTTTTGTGGAAGATGCGGACGTCATTTATTCTACCTTTCCAGTGAGAAGACAATCCAGAACCATCTGCACTATTTGCAGCTCCAAGATAAAATTCATAAGCATTTGCAAGTGTACCTATTGTACCAGTATACGAAGTACCCCCGGCATTCTGAAGAACACTGTCAATATAGAAATATACTTTTTTAGCACTTCTATCTACGTGTATAACAATACTATATCTCTGTTCTGTTAATGTAATATTATCAGCTATCGAAATCAATCCCCCGGAAGATTCTACATAACAGGTCAGTGAGCCTCCGTTTTGATGTAATCCATATCTACCGTCTTTTGCACCTCCTACGTTTTTCCCGAAAACATAACCAACTTCACTAAGATCGGTAATTTCAATTGGCCCACATAAACAAAAGTCCGTAGTTGCCTGGTTAATATCCAACGCACCATTATCAGCTACATAAGCACACTGATCAACACCGTCAAAAGCATAAGCCCTACCTGTGAAGTTCTGACCACCGGCAGCAACACGATCTTGATCACCTATTTTGTTGGGGTATTTGGCTGATCCGATCTGCAAGGCAGTGAGATATACCAGTGCTGATTTGATATAACCAGGGATTCCACCTGGGGGGGCATCCAGTATTAAGGTGCCTGGTTTGATAGCTGGGGCACCAACGTTTAAGCTGTCACGGCGTTTCATTATGCCAGGTCATCATATGAAACATAGGACTCAGAAGGCGCAGCAGGCTCGGCGGGGATCTTTAACCGGAAATCCTTTACATTCCCATCGGAATCCTTCTTCACTTTCCAGTAGAAAACGACCTTTTCTTGTCTGTTATAGAATTCATGGGTCTCAAGCGTATCATTTCCGGATACTACTGAGGAAACCATGGTGTGGCCTATGAAATTTTTCGGATAGTAATTAATGTCCTGTATGTACATGGCTATTGTTGTTTAATTGAGTTTTCTCAAGCTGTTTGCGACTAAGTGTAGATGCAACTTAGCACACCATGTCAGAAGCTGAAAGGACACATTTTATACTGGATTTCTGCTATATAACTCCAGGGTTTTTTCATCTTAATTAGCTTCACTGGGGAAGATTCAATACTCTATCCGGTGAGCTGGGTACATCATAATTCGGTACGCCTTCAGTATTTGGAGGGTATTGAAATACTTTTATGTCCGTAATATCCCAGTATGTGTCTGAGGGCGCATAGTACTCTGTTCCTGAGCCTCCCGCAAAAGTCTGAAAGTCTATTACATTCATATTTATATGCTCATCTTCTGTAAAATTTAACCCGGTCCATTGATCTATCAAAACACCGTCCCGGAACCATTCAATAAATCCGTTTCTTACCCCAACATCGCCAGCAAACCACCTTATAGATAAATCATACACAACCCCCATCGTTAGCCTGTCAATAATACCATCCGGCAGCCCTGATCCAGCTCTCGAATGTGATCTTCCATAGCAATAATCCCACCATAGATGCGGATATATATACCACTGTACATCTACATAACCTGGTTCATTCACATGATACATTGTACCGATTTTTGAACCCTGGCCGGTCATTGGTGCGAGTGTCATACATGCCGGGTGTTCTTCCTGAGTCGAAACCCCCGGCATCTTTCCCCCTGCGCCTGTGACGAATCCTGCCGGAAACCGCACCTTATAATTAAGATAGCCATGTGAGTAGTCATTACGGTCCGCATCCATAAACATAGTCCATAATAGACCCGACCCACCGTTAGAGGGAATAGATGTTTGATATTCCACACAACAAGTGTTTTGATCATGGTATGACCTGAGCCATCTATAATCACTATGCTCTACTATACCTACATCATCTGCTAAATTATCAGACTCCCCGCCCAGGTACCAAGTAGGTGAATAAATTTCTGTTAATTCTGCTTCTGTTAATCCCCTCTGTATGGGTGTTGTGGAAAAATCTATATCTGAAATTATTATAATGCTGTCGTTATGGACAGGATCATCTCCGGGATTAGTGCCGGTTAAAACTATTTCAGGATTAGTGGCTATTGTTAGTATTTGTTCGGTGGTTAAAATACGATCATATATTCTCATGTCGTCAAACCTCCCTCCGGAGGGATTCCCATGTGCATTATCAGATCCCCATGAAGTAGCATTTCCTGAAATAGCATAGTTATTTAGTATAGTGCTATCTGAAGTACGTTTAACGCCATCTACGAATATTTGCGCCTCTCCATTTCCCTGATCAAATGTTACAGCTATATGTGCCCATGTATTATCGTAGAGAATTTCACCACAGGAAGCCGGTTCCTGCGACGTGCCGTTTCCTGAATAAACCCAAATAAAACCGTTATCAGTTGCCCAACTGGAATGCCAGATCATTATACCGCTGCTGTTTGTTGCGCTTGGCCTATTTGCAAATGTGCATAACGCTGCAGCTCCGGGGTCCCGATCTCCATACCACCAGTACATAATAGTACAAGAGTCTGTAAGGTTAACATTTCCCAGATCAATCGCTTTTGAACCGTTTAGATTTACAGAGTGAGAACCACCTTGTTTAATTGTCCCGTCAAAAGTCGGTGTATTATGGCCTGTTCCGTTGTAATTATTTTCCTCATCAATTAAATCATTGTTTACTTTCCACCATGCCAAAGCGCTTATAGTGTCTCCTACTGAAGGCACATTGTTTGTTATCCCAGTAGAAAAACTAAGTAAATAGTTTCCAGCAATATCAGATATTCTATTGGTACCTGGCTGAGTATAAGTCACAACAACGCTTTGATTTGCCCCTGCTGCTGAATCTAATTTAAATCGAATCTCGTCATCGACATGATAGACACCTGTAATAACAGCATTTAATAAATCAACAGTCACCTTGAAAAAAGCTGTATCAGGTGTTGTCCATGATAAAGATTCATTAAATACTACACTAGCTGTATCATATCCAAGATTCCCTATTTCACCTAAAGTATAATAAGGTGGTTCTACATCTGCTTCTGTCCCTGAAGTCCTAGTGAATTTCATTGTAGTGCCACCATAGGAAACTATGAGCGTATCACCCTCCATTGACAATGCATAGCCTGACGTTCCTGATGTATTTGATTGAAGAATACTAATATCTTGTACGTTGTAATATATATTAGATGAGTTTGTTGAAGTCGATAGCATCACTGCGGATTGTAAAACATCCCTTGTGACTTTCTTCTCTTCGCCGCTCTGTATAACTACAAGTTCATCCTCTCCTGCTATTAGCGTTGCGGAATCAAGTCCAGTAATGTCATTGATATCCACAACTGCTCCAATAGCCACCGTGTTCGAAGAGATATCGCCAGTATTACCTGTTATTGCTACAATATTTGTGGCAATTTCCGAATCGTTCGAAGCGATGTTTCCTGCGTTTATGGTAGTATTCGAAGTATTTGATTCTACCCTGCTCTTGATCTGCGCAATCGAATCCTCCTGCTCAGCATTCTTGTGAATATTCCAGTTGGTCGCTTCTCGCCACTCTTTCCTTGTCGATACTCCATGAACAATCGAGTCCGGAGGCTGACAAGTAGCTGAAAAGACAACGGTAAATAAGTAAATGCTTGTGATAAGTTTCTTCATGATATAAATTCTTTAATCGTGAACTATTCCATCGCCATAATTATCGTCGACAATCCCCCCCTCGTCTGTGTCATATACAATATTGTCACTGCTCTCCCAGATGGTGGAGTCGAAAAACCTGGTACCAGGTACTTCAACCAGGGTATTTGAATCAAGGATCCGGAAGATTATACTGCGACCATGGGTTGAGTACCATGGCACATTATCAATCAGGATGAACTCATACCCGCTTACAATTTTTGTGGGATAGGTTGTGGAGGATCCAATCAGTTCTATGTACCTCCCGTACATATCAGCGGTTATGCCTGTAACTGACACGAGGGTTCTTATTGCAGTGTTCTCCGGGATCAGGTATTGCTCCTTCCCGCGCACCAGGTTCAGCACCAGGGAATCTACCGGCACGTTCTGTGGTGCCTGGTTAATGATGGAGCCCACATAGATCTTGGGAAGGGAGATGACTCTATTTTTAAACAGGAAGGTTATTGCAGTGGCCTCCCTGTCTCGTTTGCGAACTGTATTGCGAAGGATCATGGGCTTGCGGTAGGATCCTGCGATGTACCGCTCAGTTTCCTCACTGTTCTGATAGATGATAATGAATTTATCACCAGCATGCTGCTCAACGAAGTCATACAGCTGCCGGCCATCCCCTCCCATGACCAGCTCCAGAGAATTGGTCATTTCCGTGGTAAGTTCTCCACGCTCTCCCTTTGTATATTCCTTCAGTGTATCATCAATGGCTTGAAAACGATGCATAAGCTCGCCCGGGAGCAGCGGAATTGTTCCTAGTTCTCGGTTGATGTTGGGTGTTGGGAACAGCTGGCGATCATCAACCTGGTCGGTATTGATAAGCCATACATTGAAACTCAGTTTTCGACCTGCAGTATCTTTATCCGGAGCAAGCTTTAAATTTCCGATATTTCCAATGGGAGCCATATGCCTGGTTGATTCATTTGCAACTTACCCTGATACTGGATTTATTGAAAGGACGCTTTTATCTTGATATGCTTCGCTCAATACCCTCAATGACCTTGGTGCGGTTGCGTATGTCCCGTACCTGAGGGTCTCCGATATATGCAGTCACGCCCTGGTCACGAAGCTGCTTGAGAAGTTCAATGTTGGCCTCCAGCAACCCAAGCATGGCAGGATCCATCGAAAAGGAGTGTTGGCCGATGGCCGGCGTGGTTGGTCCTCCATCTACAAAGCCCCTGGGTGCAACATTCTGCATGTTTAATGATCGTAGATTTCCGGCCTGCCTGGCCGCTTCAATCAGGTTGATAAATGGCCTTAGGTTGGGATTGAACAGCCCTTCCTCCGGAATCACATACTCGTTCTTATGGACAACTCCTGCCGGCTCGTACTTACCGCCCAGGCCGGTCGGACCACCGGCGTAGTAATTTGATTTCTCTCCGGTGTCCATTTTACTGATACCCGATTTTGCTGTGGCATATGCAATTTCAACCAGAAGTGTTAATGCAGCTGCTTTTGCGATACCTGCGATTCCAGCGGTTGCAATACTTTCTGGGCTCGCCAGGGACATCATAATAATTTTTGCCCTGGCAAAATCACGAAGGAATTTCAGGGAGGTCAGTAAGGTTCCCTTCAATAGTTTCTTCATGCCCTCCTCTCCGGAAGCAAGGGCCTCACCAATGGAATTTCCAATCTCAGCAGAGAAATCAGAATATGCAAATACTTTTTCCTCATACAACTTTATCCTCTCATCAAGTAATTCTGCTTCTTTTTTAGCCTCCGCCTCCATAGATTTCCACCTTTTGTCAAGCACGGCGGCATCTAGCTCCATCTGTTCAGTGATTCTTTCCAATTCCCGATCAGCCGCCTCCTCGTCTTTTTTCTGCTGTTCATCCCTGATTCGATCAGCTTCATCAGCTTTTTTGTTCATGATCTGGATCTCCAGGTCCAGGATCTTATTGCCGATATCAACAATACCCTCCCCGGCCTGCTGCCGGATCTCCTTTTCCTGTTCCAGTGAAGCAATCTTCAATTCAATGATCCGGTCCTCGTAATCCTGTTGGGTGATCTCCTTCATCAAGAGGTGCTGTTTAAGGAGGGTCATTTCTTCCTGGTACAGCCGTTCATTTTCAGCCAGAAGCCCTTTCATCACCTTATCGGTAATTGACGTTACACTGGAAATTATTTCATCGGCGGTTTCCTCCGGTGAGATCTCCGGATCAATTCCCAGAATCCTCAAGAGATTATCTTTTCGTTTATCGAATGCTTCACCCTTATTTGTCTCCTGCTCGACTTTTCGAAGTGCTTTGTTATATGACCTGAGATAGGCCTTTATAAAATAAACATCTCCTACCTCGGCCTGAATGCCCAGGACTTTGTCGATCAGAGATCCCTCAGAGGTGCCAATGGTTTTTTCATAAACACTATCGTACCAGGCTATCATGTCAGCCAGACCCAGTTTGGCTTCATTCAGATTGGCTTGTGCTTTTGCCTTTCTTGCCAGAACCTTCTGTTCGTCCTCATCAAGGCTGGCAATCACTATTTTATTCGCCATCTCATCATTATAGGCCTTCAGGTTCTTCTTCAGATTTTCATAGCTCAGGTTTTCAGACTCTAAACCAGAAACAATGTCCGGAGCTAAGATTTGTAACTCATCCAATAATTTGATTCTGTCCTCTGTTGCCAGGTTAGAATCAGCCAGGCTAATCGCCAATTGATTTGCCTGAGTTTGTTGATCCTTCAGTGATCTGGAGTCTGAGACATCGAACAAACCGATAAATCCTTCCTTCAGGTTTTTGATTCTTACACTCATTTCTTTTTGCGTCCTGAGAAGCTTGTTTCCACCCGCGGTATATGCCGATTGAGCATCAGCTGATTTTCTCTGGATAAGTTCAAGTGTGGCCATGGCCTCAGCCTGTACTTTGGTGGCTCCTGTGGTTTCAATTTTCTGTTTTACCAGATCCCGGAATTCATCGGTATCCTTTCTGATTGCAATACCCAGCTGCTTCAGCTGCTCATTCTCACCAAGCATTGCTTTCGTAAGGATATTGGAAACCTCTTCAGCTCCAAGTTTACCAGCTGTCCATTCATCCAGGGCGCCGGTAAGAGATTGTAGCTCTAAGGCCATATCGGCAGCTGCATCTCTTGCGAATCCTAATGGTATTAACAGATCCGCTGTACTTGCAGCATTCGCCACAAACTCACGATTGGTGAGCCCCATTTTTTTAGCTAGTCTTTCAGCGACAGCTTCAACCTTTTCCAGCTCATCACCAAATACAGTAGATGCTCTTATTGCCTCACCTTTAATTGTTTTTGCCAGGTTAAAAAATTCAGTGCCCATCCTCTTCAGTCCTGCTACTACTGCAGCTATTCCAACAACCGGCAGCAGAGCACCCATCTTTTTCATGACACCATTAACCGCACGACCGCCGGATCTGACCTTCCCATACTGGGTGGTAACTTTCTTCAGCTCCTTATTCAGCTGGTTCCATTTCTTCGGATTGAGCGCTTTCGATGTATTGTTCAGTTCCCTGGTGAGTTCCCTTTTCTGTTTCCCCAGCTGGCGGGCAGACATCTCCGTAACCTTCAGTTTGCTGTTTAATTCTACGAGCCGCTGTTTCTCGGTACGGACGGATTCAGTGTTCTTCTTAATCTGTGTATTCAGATCCTTCCATGCTTTGGTATTCTTCTTTCCCTGGGCCTCAAGTTTGACCTTGTTGACCCTGAGCCTTTCATTCTCATTATTCAGTCGCTTGATATCTCCTTCTGTTTTACCAATATCGTGGTGCAGCTTATTAGCACCGGTGGTCCGAAATTCCGCTTCGATGATATCTTTTTTCAGGCTCATGATATAGGTATTTCAATGTGAATGGTGTTGACTTTGGCAATGGTATTCTGACGGAGGTACTCAAGCAGGCCGAGACGCAACCGGTGGTATGCATATCCGAATAGGAATCCGTACAGTGATTTATTGTAGATGGGATGGTAGATCTTCTTGCGTTTCCCCCGGGCTGTTTTCTTCAAGTCCATGAAGCGGATCTGTGCCATGTAGTCAATTATCAGGTTGACTCCTGCGGCGCTACGCTTGACGTTGAATATCCTTGATTGAAGGTGTTGCTGCAGCGTGCCGGTGCGGCGGTTATAATAGGTCTTCAGGATCCCCCGCTGCTCGTGGAGAAGTTTCTCTGCGGTTTCATCCAGGATCTCTGAGGAGTGCTCAATAAAAGAAAGCCCCTTTTTGTATTGCTCTGATAGCATACATACAAAAAAAGGGCCTATACAGTTATGTAGAAAGGACAGCAAACACTACTCCATCAACCCTATCCCCTCCCGGCTAAACAGCATGGTGAAGCCGGTGGAATGTTGCAACTCACGGGCGAAAAACGGTGTGATCTCATTTGGGAAGGTAAGCTGCTGCAGGAATGGGCTATTACGTGAGTCTTCCAGCATCTTGTCATGGATCTGCCGGAGATAGTCGAGCGCCTGATCGGCGTACAGTACTGCCTCCACGTTATCAATGCTCTCGGGCTTGATGGGGATGGCCACGGTGATGGCGATCATCAGGGAATCCCTTTTTACCTGGTACTCATCCTTCTCACTTGAAAGGCTCCCATAGTCCACAAACAGGTAGAACCCAGTGAGCTCGGAGATCCGTCTCTTTGCCAGGTCCTCATCCACTCCGAACACGTAGTCCTCAATGCCTGGCAGAATCGAGTGCTCAGAAAGGTTCTGGATCGTATCTTTAAAAGCCGCGTATTCTTCTTCAAAGTGCGTCGATGTGGTCACATTGAATAGCTTCATCACGCCGGCATGGTCCGGGAACTTCGCGAAGTACTCCAGTGTGTTCCGGAGCATTGAGGACTGGATCATATCAGTGATTTTACTTGTTGAACAGTGAGCTTGGACTTAGCGGCGATGTCCTGGAGGCTCATTTCATTATCATGCAGCACCTTTACGCTATCCTTCAGCTCCTTCAGCATCAGGTCGAGGAACTTCACCAGGTTCATCTTCTCCACATCCCCATAACCGGCCTTTATCAGTGAATAGATGCTGTCATGGAATCCCAGGGTGATCTTTCCCTTCTTATCGGTCCCGGTACCGGAGAACAGGATGGCATATTTGGTTTTCTGTGAGAGGAAGATATGGATGGCCATGTAGTTCATGAGGATGGCCTGCTTGATCTCCATGGGGATCCGGCCGGCAAGCTCCAGGCGTTTATATGCATTCTCGGAGGAATAATCCTTCTCCTGGTATAGGATGGCACACATCAGATCGAGAGTCTTAGTCTCATTCTCATCTGCCCAGGTCTCAAACACAGAGTAGGCATCCACATACTGAGCCGCGGTCAGTGATGTGTCCAGAAAATCATGCTCCAGGATAAACCGGTATCCTTTCATCGCTTTTACACCCGGGATCGTAGGCACCAGGTTACGGGCAAAAACAGCATCCACCTCCATGTGCCTTTTCATTTTCCTTGCGACACGTACATTCAGGGTTTCTGACAGATCCTCCGGATCAGTGTAGGTAAGTTGCTCCCGGAACTCCTTGGGGAAGTTGGCAAATGACTTCTTATTTTGGTAAACCCATTTGAAGAAGAATTTGATCTCGGATGCAGCCATGTATACATTTTCTGAGTAAAGCTGCTCACGCTCGGCCCTCCGGATCCGGCGGGGCTTCAGTCCGGCTACAAACAGAAAATAATGTACACGCACATCGCCGGCATTGAGGATCCCCTGGTGGTATTGCCTGAGCAGACCGGTCAGGTATATATACTGTTCCTGGGTGAGCTCTTCCCATGCATTAGGGAATTTGTATTCCTTGTCTTTTAAACATAAAGTCAGCATAACAATCAAGTTTGAAGGTAAAATCTATTTTCTTCGTCATTTATCTCATCGGGCTCAGCCAGGGTACCAGTCTTTTTCTTCTCCATCATACGCTCAAGGACCTCCAGGTAAGTCTTGCCTTTGGCTTCAATCTCATCAGAAACTTTCCGGACCGCTACCGCCTCCATGCCCCCAGTACGGATGGTCCGGATAGATTCTTCAGCGTTATTACGTATTGTCTTAGGCAATTCCATGAAATCAAACCGGCGCAGAGCCATGGCCATTGTCAGGTACGCCAGAGTCTTTTTCACCTGGTCTATTATTGCGGCATCACCACCATCCAAATCACCAAATACACCTATGACCGGCGTTATCTTATCAGCAGTGATCTCCTTCATCAGGAACACCAGCCTGGTGAAGAAATAAGCCGATTCATCGATGTAGTAGTACTGCCCGAATTCTGTATGAGTCTTGATGATCTGCTTCTGCCTGGTAGTGTACAGCGTTGTGTCGGCCCAATCAGAAAATGTAGTCGTATCCGAGTCTAGCAGGGTGAGCAGCTGGCCGAGCTCGGCATTGGCATTGTTCAGATACACCTTGCGCTGTAAAGACTCCTGGTACCGGTACGTTTTCTTGTTCTCATTTCTTTCTCCGGCAGTCATAACGAGGATTATATCCCCCGCAAGGTTGGCCAGGGCACCCTGCAGGTACTTCACTGCTTTGTCCAGGGTCTCCTCTGGGGTGTCTCCAGCATAATGTTCCTTTATCTGATTATAGGTAGCTTCGCCTATTAGATTCTTCACCTTGCTCTCCGGATCCCGAAAGGCAAATTCCAGCTCAGGCATAGGTTTTGCGGATGAAACATCAGGTAAAAAAGCTCTGAGATCTCCTGTGGTTGTAAAAAGGTCTGTTGCTGCCATTTTATTAGCGTATTGTGCAAATTAATTGATCTGTGATGCTATTTTATTTACCTCAGACTTGAGCTCATTCACCTGTTGAGTAACATGGTTCATGTTGTTCTGAAGCCTGTCATTGGGTGACACATCCTCCTGCTTGGATGGCACCTCATTGTAGAACCCGACCCGGTACCCTTGTTTATAGAGCCCTGGGAAGTTGATCCGGATCGCATAATTGATCACCTCGTTGCAGATGTGCTCTGCCGGGCTCAGGTTATGCAGGTAGATGATATAATTATAGTATAGATCTGATCCGGACTTGGAAATCACGCCCTCCTTTGATATCGAGCTGATTGATGCATCCAGGCCCTTGGCTGCCAGGGTCACCTCATCGGCACGCTTATCGTAATCAGTAAGGGAGGAGATGAATTCTTTATATTTCAGATCAATTGGTTCGAGTTTCCACTGCACGGGATTTCCATCAGCGGTGGTATAGGCATAAGTTGCATAGAGCTTACCCTGATTCTCCACCCCGGAAAGGAATGATGAAAGCTTCTTTATCTCAGCTGCAATATACTTATCCCGGGTACTTGACTTATATTCCACACCAATTTCAATGCCATTGAGTTTGATCAGCGTCTTTCCGGCATCTTCCTTTACCTTATTCTCCTCACAATAATCACGGATCTTCTGCTCCACCGATTCGACCCACTCAACCGGGATAACCAGGTGGATCTTTGCCGAAAGTGAGTTTTTCAGGAACGAGTTGATATACTTCGGATTCCTGTTCATGCCCGTTAGCCACTCCTTGATACCGGCATAGTATTTATTCTCGCCATACACCTTCCCCACAGAATCATTCTTGTGGTAGGAGATGGCCACCGGTGACTGCAGAGGAAAAGCATGGTTGAATCTTTTATAGATCTTGAACTTGCGCACATTGCCATATTGCCAGTTCCCGGCCACCACCGTCTGAAAGTCCTGGTCAACCGGATCATCCGTCAGATCAATGTTCTTACCAGTAGCCAGCCGGCACCTGCGATTATCCACATGCTCCAGCCCGATCACTGGTAGTGGGCCGTTGGTGCGACGTGACTTACTGAACTTCCACTTGATCCAGTAGTCTTCGAAATAGTAGAAATCCCGGATTGTCTTCATGAAGAAATGCTCAGCGGAATCCTGCAGGCCTCTGGGCTGCCATGAGTCCATCCAATCGGTTATCTCTGGCTTCTCCTCCCAGTGCCTGATGAGTTTATTCTTCTCAAAACCCTTTTTGTACACCTGAGGACCCTGGCCATAGAGGATCCTCATCTGCTTCTCGATCAGCTCGGGTAGCAACCGGTTGCCTCCTATCATCAGCTGGATCTCCTCAGGCAAAAGGTTAGTGTTTCCTTTGATCAGCACCTTATGTTGCCCAACGTTGTATAGGACTGGCAGGTTCAGGTTATTGAACTTATCGATATCGATGATACCCGGCGTGTCTGCCCCGATCTGAAATGATATCAGGTTGTCTGCATCCTGGTAGTACCCCTGGTTGCCGTCTATGTTAAACTCATTCATCTTTGAACCATTTTACTTTAATAAGATTGTAGTCTGGAGGGAAGCCCACGAAGCGGATCAGTACGCGATAGCAGGTCTTCGGGTTCTGGTCCTGATCCTGGAACAGAAAGAAGTTATCCGATGGGATCTGGAACCTCTCCTGGGGAAGCTGTGCCCGGGTCGTGCATCGTTGTCTTACCTGCAGCTTGGTTGATGCCTCCCCTGTAGTCCTGTTGTACTTGAAAAATGCAATGGTGAAGTGACCGTCGGGAAGCTTACTGACCTCCTGCATCATACGAATAGCATCGATAACGTTGATGGTCTCCATGCATGCTAAGATCGAATATGGTGGGAATAGTGGAAAGGACACAACACCGTTGCAATGCAATCCGCTTGCGTGTCGAAGTCACACCGATCGGTGCGAGATACCTGGCAGCCCGCAAGCATGGGCGATTCGCTCTGTATCCCACGCCCTGTCATATTTCCAGAGGATTCAGCATGCTTGCATTACACGTTGGAAATTTAGCGCCACGGGAGATCGAGATTTTTTTTTCGGGAAAAAGTTCATTTTTGAAATTCATTTTCCTGAGAATCAATTGACTTAGCTGAAAAAGTTTAGTCAAAAAATGCGAAAATGCATGCTTTTTAAATCAAAATGCACCCTTTTTGTGTCAAACTGGGTTATCCTGAGATGTTCGCAGGAATGCTTACTCCCTTTTTCATTTCCTTGGGAAGCAATTTCTCGTAAAGCCCAAACAAAAGGTAGGTCAGTGCTGATGGTAACTGGGGTGTAAGGCCTGCCTGGTACTCCATGGCCACCTTTCTTTCACTGCTTTTATCCATCTCGATCTTCCCGTCATCCCGCTTGACCGGTGTTAGATGGATTGCAGAGACCAGGTTAGAACACTCATTGACATCTATCCGGAGCTTCGGTAGCGCTCTCATGTCCTCGGCAAGAAGCATGGTCAGTAGCTTCAGGTGCTCGTAATAGAAGATCGTTCGCTGCTTTTCGGTCCTGAGATCCACACGGAATTTATAGGATTCAAGCTCAGCCTTTAGCAACCTGGAGTCTGTGGTGATCTTATCCTGCTCTACCTTTCGCTTATTACCGGCACGGTCAGCATACAATATGACCTTTCGGTTCCTGGCAAACTCACCAAAAAAGGTGTCAAATAACCGGGCCAGTTCTCCCTGCTGGAGAGGGATCCAGCAAAAGAACTCCTTCAGTATCCTGATCTCATTCTCTTTCCGCTTCTCCTGACCTACTACAATCGAACAGAAATTACCAGGATCATACCCGATTATCAGCGGTTCCTTGGGATCATAGTGTTTCAGATACTCAGCCCTCAGAGTGAAGGTCTCCTTCAGATCAAACTTCAGGATCGAGTCATAGATATAACTGTCATCGAAAGTATGTACCAGTTTTTTGAATCCGGAAAAGAACATATCAGTAACCCTCAGCATCCGGATGTTACATATGGCTGTCAGAAACTCATCCATCAATAGTGTTTCCAACTGTGTTTTGAAGAACTTGGGTCCAAGGAAATCCTTATTCACGAATGTACTGGCTTTCAGATAGTAGGTAGCCGCATGGCGCATCTCCCTCAGCCTGGGATCCCAAAGGTTCACCCGGGCAGTAAATTTCTTGAGTTGCCTTTGTTTCCTAGCTCTTACATCATGGTCCTTTTCGCGGGCAATCTCATGCTCTAACCGAATCTTATTTACCAGAGCTTCATTCAAATATAGAGATGCAGTAACGATTTCTGATATCAGCTCTTCATCCACATTCTTTTCAAATTCAAAAAACCAGTCATCCTCACCGATATCCACCCGGGCAGTATCCGATACTCCGGTGATCCCTTCATAATAGGGGCTTTGTCTGGTCCTTCCCTTACCGCCACGCAGACCAGGGAAGATCCTGGCCTTCAGCTTTTCACCTTTATTATGCTTCATCTCTTCAATAAAGGCATGTACTCCGGAGCGACCGGCCATGCTATCCGGCTGATCAGAAGATACCAGCTGGAACTGGTGACCGGTGTACATTATAATTGAATGCTTAGGATAAGCAACCGGGTATCGTGGCTTTAGAAAATGCTTGGGTAGTTTTGATTCACCAATGACATAATGCTTCCCTTCTTCCATCAACGGCCGTCCACCCGGCCCGACGGGCTTACTGAAGAATGCCCTGAGGTTGGGGATTATATTCGACATCAGAGCCACGTAGGTCTTATGGATAAGGAAGGAAAGCTCACCCGGCATGTCAGCACCTACCCGGATCATGCGGGGCCCAAAGATCCCTTCAGTCTTTCCTGCTGCCCTGGCAACCTCACAGATCAGGATATTCGAGTCCACAACGGTGGCTTTGGCCTGCATCTTATTCATGTACAGGCTCTCAAATACTTCTGTAGTCTCAGTTTTTTTTAGTGATTTATTCATCTTCAATGTCCTCGAAATCAACATCCGAAATCTCCGCATCAGATAATAACCTGAGCTTCTCTTGCTTTTCAATCGGCAGTTCGGAAATCAGCCTGGCATAAAACCCCTCATTTGATTTCCTGGTGATGGATAAAAGCTTCTCATTTTTAAACCCGAGATCTTCCGCAGAGATTTTAGTATCAATCAGGAATAGCGGTGGTTGAAGTTCTGCAGGTTTCATCGCACTATTGGCACGGGCTCGAAGTTCGTTTGCTCTATTGTATGCCCGACTGGCGGTATCAAGCTTACTCTCTTTGATGGCTAATTTTGCAAGGTCCTCAAACTTATTGGCGGTATCCCTATCCCAGATCTCCTGGGAAACATTATTGTCCACCTCGAAATAGTTCATGGAATCAAACAACCGGTTCATACATGTCTTAATTGAAACAGTCTTGCCCAGTGTTGCCAGGATCCTCATACGAAGCTTGGCGGCCGCCCGTGTGGTGTTGCGTTCAGTGTTCCATATCTCAGCTGCCCATTGAAGATGATGTATGTATTCCTGCAGGTTTTTTGCGATGGCCGAGGATTTACCAGTTTCCAGGAAATCATAAACGATATCCGGGCCCAGACTCTCCAGTGTTGCAAGGTTGCTCATATGTTAAATAGCTCCTTTTTTAGCTCATCGATCATACGGTGGTACTGCCGGGTACTCAGCTCTGAGATCGCCAGAGGATTGCCCCTTGCGCCCGCTTTCTCCAGAGCTTTATCCATTCGATAGTCACTTATGGCTTTCCCCTGCTCATACTTGATTCGAATAGGATCATCAGGATCCTCGAACCGAATCAATAATTCAGTGGTCTGTTTCTTAGTTAAACCAAGGAGAACACAGATTTTTTCCGGTGTATACTTCATCTTGGCATACCGAAACACCACCTCCAATATTGACTCATCGCTACTCATCTTGTCATTGCTTTATTCTTCCTGCAGCACCTCCCGGTAAACAGCCGCCCGGGCCTCATGCTTTTTAAGGTTCTCGCGGTCAAGAGTCTTCTTGCTCTCATCCCTTTTCGGATTATTCAGGAAGCTCTTGTACCGCTTAATATTGTCCCGGGCATTGGCATATTGATCCAAGAATACATCAGGATCCTTCTTCTTTAGTTCGACCAACTCAGCGCGGAGGCTGTGATGAATGATCAGGGGATGCTTATACTTAAACAACCCGGTATCATTAAAATGCCGAAGCTCCTCAAACGCAAGCAGGCTACGGTTTCGGAGCTCGACCGCCAGGGCAATCCTCTTTTTCGATGGCTTATCATCAATGACCTCTTCGATTTCCTGCATCTTACGGTAGCAGTATACGCGATCGTTGTAGAGGATGGTGGCTTTTTGGACGTCTAGGTCTTCGAGCCGGTCCCAGTGGATTTGTGGGTACTCGTGCTCTTTTTGGAGCTTTCCTCCTGGGCTACTTCCTCCTTTTTTTTTGCCTGATCATCCGCAGGCTTTTCGGCTGCCACCTTGTCGTCAGCTTTAACCTCTCCGGAACCTGCATCCTCTTCTGCTTTTTTGGCAGCGGCCTCCTCAGCTTTCTTCACTGCAGCCTCCTTAGTTTTCTTGGCAGCAGCCTCTTCCTTCATCTCCATCTCAGCAGCCTGCTGCTTTAACAGAGCAATATCTGCCGATACTTGATCCTTCAGCGGATCTTCATCTGGAAGTTCTGCGACCAGTTTCTCACACTCCTCCAGGTCCCCATCGGCCAGGAGCAGCAATATCTGCTTCCTGTTTTCCTCCTCAGCAGCTTTCTTGGCAGCAGCTTCCTCAGCTTTCTTCACTGCGGCCTCCTCAGCTTTCTTGGCAGCAGCCTCCACCTTCTTCAGGTATTCTTTCCTGTTTTTCTCGATCTGTTCAGTAGTTGCCAAATCCAGCAATCCGAACAGGGCTTCCCTGTGTAACTTTGCCGAGGGCGCATGGATGGTCAAAGCTTCATGCTTCGGACTTTTCTTTTTCAGCAATGCATAATCAGGCTCGTAGAACTTGTCATCCAGCAGCTGGTTGAATGCTCTCAGTTTTTCTCGTGGATCCATAATTTCATTTATAAATGGTTTTGATACTATAGTAACTACCAATTTATCTGCAATGCAATCTGAATGAAAGGACAGATACAGAGGAGCAGCCATAGAAAAAGGAGCCCCTGGAGAAGAGCTCCCTTTCTAACTAAACTACCAACTAACTAAAACTACTTATGAAAAATCTACGCTGTTTGTACGCGTGTACCTGGTACCTCGACCATGGTGGCATCATCATGGATCTGGAAGGAGATCTTGCTCCCTGCATTCCCTGTCCAGGTGGTCCCGTCAATCAGGATAAATACAGTGTTATCCGCGATTGTTGACGGGTTGGAACCACCGGATCCCAGTACCTCGACATGATTTCCATACTGTGAGGAGAGAATCCCGGAAACGGTTGCGATAGCAGTTGCCACAGTATTATCGGTCAGCTGGTATTGATCTTTACCTGCGACGATAGCCAGATTAGTAGCATCAGCAGCTACTGTCTCTGGAGTGGTCCTTGTGATGGATCCCACATACTTATAAGGCTGCTTGAATGACTTATTCTGGAAGTTGAATACTACCGCGTTGGCCTCTGTGTCCCGCTTACGTTCGAAACTTTGGAGGATCATCGGCTTGCATTTCGTTCCTGCGATAAAGTAGTCACCGGTGGAGCATTTCTGATAGATGATAATAAACCGGCCACCGGCATACTCTTCGATAAAGTCGTAGAGCTTGGCGCCATCACCACCCATGGTAAACCCAAATGAGTTGGTTACATCGGTAGTGAGCTCACCTTTCTCACCTGTGGATCCATCCTTCAGCGTATCATCGATGGCCTCAAAATAATGCATGTATTCGCCGGCCAGGAGAGGGATAGTACCTACCTCACGGTTGGCATTCGGTGAAGGATAGACCTGATCCTCATCGATCTGATTCACATGGACCAGCCATACTTTGTATGCTATCTGGCGCCCTGCAGTATACTGATCATTCACCCCATCAATATTCCCGATGGCGGCCATGGTGGCCAGGGTTGCCCCTCCACCGGAGATACCCAGTGCAGAAATAAAGTCAATTATCTCTGGATTGAAGACCGAGAATGCCACAACCACCAGAACGAACACAGCAACCAGGGAAAATAGGAATCCTAGCAGTGTCCTACGGCGTGCCCATCCTACCATTCTGGCTGAGTAAGCTTTTTGTTTTTCATTTTGTTTCATGATCTGCGTGTTTTTTTTGCTGTTTAAGAAAGGGCCGGGAAAGTCTCCCGACCCCATTCAACTCGTCTCAGTGTGGGCTACCTTTCGGCCCCGGGGATATTAGGCTGCTTGGCAGATACAATCGTCCTGGTACCAGCAACACAGCGCTCAATCTCATAGAACTTTCCATTTCCACTATCAGCTGTGGGATCATAGTGCACCATCAGGTAATCACCCACTGCAGTCGGAACAAAATTCGAAGCGATCTCGCTGAACTTAAGCGCCTTGTTTACCGTCTGTGGATTAGTAGCATGTCCTGTCTCGATGATATACACCTCGCCATCCTTCGCGCCGGTGATATCGGTGATATTCTGGCTGGCTGTGGTATTTGCCTGGGAAACGAACCAGAAGTTCGCAGTCGCATCAGCAGTGGTGGCATCGTCGGCCAGGGTTGTTGCCGGCTGATTAATAAAAACCTCCTGGAGATCATAATCATTGGCAACAAGCAGAGCCCGGGTTTCAAAATTCTTTCCGGTAAAGGCTGCGGAAACACCCTCTTTCCATGTTGACCAACTCTTCACAGCTTCCATATCACGATCGAAGGCGATCTTGAACATCTCACCGGGAACAAACTCCAGACACTGGATATTTCCGGGCTTCTGCAGGATCATCAGTTTGCTCTGGTTCATGTTCGGCACCCATTTGATGGGTATGTCCCAGTCAACCACCATATCACCTTTTGGCCCTGAGAAATCATAATCAGTCCCATACTGCCTTCTCACGCTGGCCTTATACCACATCTTGTGATTCCTGTTCAGATGTAGGGCATAGCCATCCAGGTTACCTCGCTTCTCCAATGCATCAGCGAGGAACGCATCAACAGCCTCGACGAATACTGTAAGGGTATTCGAATAAGTATTATAAGCAGCATCGTTCAATGTGAGCAGCTTGTGCTCATGGATGTAACGGATCAGGGTATGAACAACACCGGTCGAAGCAAACAAAGCATTACCTGGAGTGCCGGTAGCAGGCTTGATGAAGATACCCATGATGCGGCGCTTGCTCTGCTCATTGACAAGTACTTCAGCAATGTTCAGAACCATCCATTCGATCATCGACCATTTAACTGCATCCGATCCTTCCGAGTTCAAATAACCAATATACTGGCGCTCGATCCACTTCATGCTTTCGAACAGTGTTTTGTACATGGCATCATCAACATGACCCAGCTCGGGCTGCAGATCAACATCTCCCTTCCAAACCTCTCCAGCCTGGTAGGCCTGTGAGAACTCTCCGAAGAATGCATTGGTGATCAGCTCGCGATCCTGAACTCCATAACGCCTTGGGAAAATATCATATACGGTTGGTACAGCGAGGATCCTGGCGATAAGCTCATCCTGCCGGCGGATTACAAATTGCTTTCCAAGACCAGCATCTTCCAGATCAGCATACCCCACATCCAGTGCAGCTCCTTTAATAAGGCTGGCCAACTGGCCGGATTCATGAAGGGTTTTATAACGATTCGAAAGCTCCTTGGAATATGCTGTTACCGCCTGTCGGAACTTCGGCCCGTCATCACTCTCATCCACAGGGGTGAGTGTCGCATAGGCCGGGTTGGCTGCCACCTTATTCCACCTCTGATCCATGGAGAACATATCGCTGGGAATCCCGAACAGGTGATCAGCGGTGGTACCCGGACCCAAGAGCCCAATTGTAACAACCTCCGTTTTGGGATCATCCGGCTCAGGATCCTTCTCAAGATTCTTAATCTTTTCGGTCAGGCCGGTGTTCTCCTTCTCCTTTTCCTTCAGCTTCTTTTCAGCAGCCTCTTTCTCTTCTCTGACCTTCTTCATCTCGGCTGTCTCATTCGGATCGATAGTATCTGAGGATGCTCCGGATGTGGAGTCATCATCATCCTCAGTGGCGAGTAGGTTCAAAGCAGCCTCATGGATGGATCCACGACGCTCTTCTGTTTCTGCTTGTTCCTGGTCATCATAGAAATCACTGTTGTACTTAGCCTGGTAAGCCTCGGCGATTTTGTCCCAGTCTTCCGGAGTAAGCTCATTGTTCTTGGCTTTGTCAGCCAGCTTGAGCTCCTTCAGGATGGCGTTGAATTGTACTTTGAATTTTTTCATGTTAATCAATATAAGTGTGCATTCGATTTTGTTTTTCCACTTTGGCCTTCCACTTACGGCCCTGCTCCAGGGTGTAGCTTAAGGCGAGCTCCAGCTCCGTGATCTCATCGATCAGGCCAATGGATCTACCCTCTTCTGAGCTATATGAATCCCCGGCGAAAACATCGTGCTTCTCGGGGAGCTTACTGAGGGGATCCCGGGCTTGCCGGACTGCAGCAATGAACTGCTTGGCGAGCGGATCGAGCTCTTTTTCTTTGTACTCCTTTGGTTTTCCATCGAGTAGTTTATTAAATCGTGCGTTCTTTTTGTGGCTCAGATTAGAATACTCCTCAATCCATTTGGCACCCATCGCCTCGAAATAGGGAATGATATCCAAGAAGGCAACCATGGTACCGATACTGCCAACGGTATCATTGATCGAGGTAGAGAAGATTCTGCCAGTATTACACCCTATATAATAGGCAGCACTGCAGCATCGCTTTTCAACAAATGCGATCACCGGTTTCCTTAGCTCACCGACAGCCTCGTAAGCTTTCTCCAGGTACCAGGCCTCTCCTCCTCCCGAGTTGATGAACAGAAAATGAGCTATCACCTGGGGATTTTTATCAGCTGCACGGATATCATCAATGAACTGTTTGGTTGAAAAATACCATCTCCACCGGTCGTAATCAGCGAATATGGTTCCTACGATACGATGTAAAGCGATCGAGTTATCCGGGATATCGGTCTCAGTGAAGTTCGTTGTGACCGAGATCTCATCAGAAGATAATTCTACAGCCAGGTCCTTTGATTCATCCTGGTAGGTGGGGATCTCCCGCTCATAATAAGCCTGGCTATCTGAAAAATGCATCTCCGTGAGAACCCCAATAAGGGCCTCGCGGGTCATAAATAGCCTGTCAGCAAAGAGATTGCTGAGTTTTGGATGAAACTTTACGTTCTTATTGAGCATGATAGAGCCTATCTAACATGCAATATGTTACCGATTGTGGGAAATTGAAAGGACTACGAAACCAGTGGATCAGGGTTCTCGCAGGTGAATTTCAACAGATCGGAATTGAGCTTTGGTGACATGCTGCACCTGGTGGGAAATAGTAAATTCCCCATGAGATACTCCTGATTGTCATCAGAAAAGAGCTTTACGATAACCTTCCGATTGCGATATTTTCTAAAAAACGATGTGGTGAGCTTATCACAAACAATATTTAAAGTCTGCGAGTAGAACCGGTTTCCATCACGCTCACTGTCCTGCTCATCGGGAATGACATCATTTTTCGTGTAGATAACATCCGTTGACAAGTCAGATCTCATCGTAATCGTTGTTCCAGAGATGGAACTGATATCCGTGACCGGGGCAAATTCGATCTTATTTATGAATTCTTTCATGATAAAAGCTGGACATTTTCGGGGTCTGAGTGTATAAAATTTTTTATGCCTGATTCATAGAAGGTTACAAGGTCGAAATCGGGATTCTCCAAAAATGCGCTGATTTGGGCCTCTTTTTTATTGCGGAACCGGTCAAAAAGTTTACGAAAAGCATCCTCATGGAGCTCCTCATTGGTGATGTTACAGGCAGCTAAATACTTCTCCCGGGCATACTTTCGTTTTCCCTTCACCAGGCAGCCGGCAGAATCGATCTTATGGAACAAAGCGAAGAACAGATCCTCGAAGTCACTCTCCAGGTCCCTGAAACTTCTTGCCGGCAGGATCTCCATCGCAGGATTACACCTCCAGCGGCCGTTGATAGGTAAAATGATCTTGGTGATATCGGATCCGAACTTTGGTTTGTGATCCTTGCGCGAGATCTCCAGGTAGCTCCGGATAAGAGTATTGAGTTTATCCCGCTTTCTGAACTCAAGCGCCTTGTCATTTATCGAAAGCGAAAAAGCAAACCTGCGGATATACTCCTTCGAAAACACCATGTCGACTGTGATGTACATAAAAAGAAATTTTCCAATCAAAACCCACTGAAAAATACTTATTTTAGATGCATCTAAGAAGGAATTTCTACCTGGATCTTCAACACCGTTATCACCCTTGAGTAACCTACCACGCAAGACACCCCCTGTATATAATAAGGAAAAAAACTGTGCAACTGTGCAGAAGTGCGGACGACCCTTTATACTGCGTGATTATCAGTTATTTAGCTCTGCACTGTTTTGCACTGCACTGTTTGCACTTTTCTGCACGAAGTGCGCACTATTTTTGAACGCTGTAACGCATTGACATAAAGCGAATTAATTGTTTCTGCACGATTGCACAGTTTTTTTTCCTATTTTAATGATAGTCTACTTTCGTAAGAAAGTGATAAAATATAAAAGAATATACTTATAATAGCCCTTCCATGAATTTGAAAAATCACATTTCTGAACGAAAACTGTGCAGACAATCCCGCACTTTTCGATTTTTCGCGCACCTTTGCACTATTCATTTAAAAAAAAAGGAAGGGGTACGCGGGAATTTTGAAGGGTATTAAAATTGAATCACAATGAAATTATTGAACAAAGAAGAATTCGAAAAATACATTCTGAATAACTATAAAAAGATTCTGTCCTCTCCAAATTTGGAATACTCACGGGAACTCGCTCAAAAGTGTAATGCATGTAACAGGGATGTCTTTTTAAAGGTTTATACACGAGCATTCCAAGAAACATACCATACTACATACTCTTATCCTAGATTTATCACATTTTTCGTAGAATGCCCCAGTTGTCGAAGAAAGAGTTTCATCCAGGCCGTCCAACTTAATGAAGAGCCTCTCATCCAAAAAGCCGAAGGTGCAGATGACGAAACTAAATTAGTGTATAACTGCTATGAGCTCTATCGGCTGCCAATTTCTGAAGAGAACTGGTTGAATAATAGCATTTCTGAAGAACATACATCGCTCAGAAATACTGTTATTGAGGCAAATTATTGTCTCGCTCATTCCAAATTTATTGCAGCTGCTATTTTGTTTAGAAGAGCTTTACAGATAATCGCGAAAGATGTTCTGGGGGCCAAAGGCAAAACTTTATTTCTGCAACTGGAATGGTTGAAATCAAACAAGAACTCCTTGGATATTGATTTAACTGAGGTCTTCCACGAGAACTCTGAATTAGTGAAGAACATTGGCAATCAGGGAGCCCATCCAGACAAAGATGTTTCATTGCATGAATTCACAGAGAATGATGCAAAAGGCCTCCATGATCTGTTCATATCTGTAATTCATGAAATATTCGTCAAACCAAAAAAAACGAAGGCTTTGCAGGAGGAGTTGAAAAGAAGCAGAAAGCTTACTTAGCGAATCCCGTGTTTCCCAACAAACTCCTTGATAATACCCAAATTGGTTTTACACTCTTTAAAATCCTTTTCGATAATAGCGGCCGATGCAATACCATTATGGTGTTTCAGGTACCTAGTCTTATGAGCATATTCATACAATTCGTTGTATGCTTCATAGGGGATATACTCCATAGAAAGTGTATTTTCTCCTTCTGGATCCAACAGAGCACGAGTCTGTCTGTGTCGTGTGGGAATTTTTTTCTTGGAATGAGCGATAAAAGCACTCATATAATGAAGTGCTGAGTAAAATACAGCAGTGATACACCAATCAAGGAAATCAGAACCAAATTGCTCTTCAACCATTGAGACGAAACGCTCGTTGTGCTTTGCCTTTCCGATATGATCTTTAACCTTCAATCGTTTCGAATAGGCTGGAGTCGGAGTACTGCTTCTTCAACTCTGAGTGCATTTGTTCATCAATGAAATGAAGTATAACCGGAAACTGCTCGGCCATCTCATTATCATTATAAGCACCCAACATCTTCCTTATCTTCCCCCGGTTAGGTAATGAATTCTCTTTCAGACAAAGATGATAGGTCAATGGATTGTTGTCATTCTTCTCCAGGTATGCGGCACTGAGACTTGAGTTCTTAATTGAAAGTAAGATGAATTGATTTATAATTATCTTCTGCAGTCCAGAGAACTCGTTATTCATTTTACGAATGCCGGCATAGAGCTCTTCAACCGGATTCTCGATCATCTGTTTAACGATACGAGATAATGTATCTTCGAGACCCATTTTATACAATATCTCACTCGTACCAGCATCGGTTGCCATGCCCTCAAAAACTTGTGTGAGCATGGATAATGCCTGTTCAATCTGAGCTTTCTGATCAGTAACCGAGATGGCAGAAGGTTGTTCCTTAAGCATGAATGGTTCAGTTTAGAATTTACTATGTAACCGTACAAGTATACAACAGTAAGAGGCTTTTCTGGTGAAGGTTTATGTAGCTAAAGTATGAAAAATCGTATTATGTGTATATCAATTGCAACAATTATTTAATACTATAACGATTTCAAGCTTGAAAAGTTGCACATATACAGTAGTTTACAAGGATTCTTTTTGGTTGATATGAAAGTATCGTGATATATGGCAAATGGTGAATAACCTCTATTTCTGCGGAAATTTTCCATGGAGAAGCAGGTTTTGCAACTGCTCCTCCAACCAGGCAATGTATTCAAGATCCGGGATCAAGATGCGGCCAGAGTAGCCAGTGAGCTGCTCCAGTACGAATTGATCATCTACCTCTGAAGGATCCAGGATCCACTGACCGCGGCTCCGGATCACACCGAATTCCCACTCCTTTACTGAGCAACCGGTCTCACGTTTATACTGTAGATGTAGGTTATTCATCCTCTCCCAAGGGTTCACCGTTTGGCTTCCTTGCATCAAGTGGAATGAACCCGGTGCCCTCGCCGGCGCCTCCAAGTACTTTAATGAAATCGACCTCCACCTTCACTGAATTCACAATTGTCTGAGCCGCGTTGGTGACTGCCTTTGCGGTTTCCAGTTCCATGTCTCCATCCTTCAGCTTCTCAATGGTGTCGAATAGGTGATTGCGTAAATCTTCAATTTTGTTTTTCATGATTTTTAATTCTCCGTTTAAGTGCACCCAGGAGTTGAACGGTTCTCACTACCTCCTCTGGATACTGGTTGTGAATTGTATTGCGTCGCATCAGCTCATCGTTGGTGATCAGCTCCAGGTTCTCCAGCTGACAGTTCCGGAAATTCCCATCTTTGAACACCAGATTCATCTTCTTCGGGATTGGTCCATTCTCAGCCTCCCAGACATGCCTGTGGAGATGCTCCCACTCACCTGGCTCCGCAACCTTGATTAACAAATAGCAGCTGTCTCGTTTGTAGTTGTGCCTCTCTCTGATCGTACCGACCGGCACAGTGTTTTTCGGGATGATACCTGGCTTGAACATCGTGGCCTTACACCTGGCATACTGTTCTGGTGATATCTTCTTCCCTTTATTGTGTGAGACATGACCTTTTTTGAACCTGGAGAGATTATCAGAATCTGCCATATAAGCTTCTGATTTGCTCAGTCCCAAGGTGCGGCCGCGATTCTGGATTGCGGAGACACTTCTTCCGATCACTTTTGCAATTTCCTTTTGAGATTCATTTGCATAATAGTCATACATGTATTGATCTTCATCAGGTGTCCATATCCGTCTGCTCATCTGATTTTGATTTTGTTTTTCTGTGAGACCTCTCTATCGCCTGCCGATAGAAGTCCCACAGATCTTTGGGTAAATGATAATCTCGTACCGGTTGTTTCATGATTAAGGATTGATTTTCTTCCTTTCAAAGCACCTGGACCTCAGCTCTTGATTACATAGGTTACACATACCATCACAATCGCTAAGTGCCAGGTAAATTGTATCGAGAATTATACCTATTGTCTTCTTAAGCCTTTTCATGACTGTCTATTATTGATTCGTAATAACCTGGCAAGCACGATGTGCTGATTGTTTCCATCCGTGACCAGCATCGTCCCCATTCTGCTTCTTATACACTTGCCGTTTGGCCTGAGCACTGGATCACATTGAATCCCCCTTAAACTGGATAGTCTGTCTCCGAGATAAGTATATCTCATGTGTATAATAGCCTATTACGGCGTTTTAACCAGGTTATTTCAAAATCGTTTTAAATCGTTCTTGTGTGGATCCATCCGGATCCTTCTCCAACAACCGGTACACTGTGTAAAAAATTCCGAGGGTTGGTAAAAAGGCAGCAGCGCTCAGTATACCGATTGCTGCCAGGCAGTGGAGTAATTCCTGCATGATCTATAGTTTAGTGAGCATATGGACGAACACTGGAGGTAACGGTGTAGGTTTCCTTCACACTTGTTTTAAATCCTTCCTCCAGGAAATTCTCAGCCACCTGAATACGGTGATCAATAGTATCGAGTTCCCGACCAACCTCGATGAACTCATCGATGGTGCCTTCATTAGCCAGCTTTTCCAAGCGCTCCTCGAGGACCCGCTTGCGGCCCTTGAAGTGAACAAGCCTTGCTGTTTCCTTTGTCATTTTAGCCATCACTTTCTCCTCCATCGGTTAATGTGCAGATCAAAGCTCTCCGGAGAGATATTAAACTGGATCCGGATCCGGTCCACCTTCTTCCGGAACTGCCGGTTGATATCATACTCCCTGGCGACGGACTTTAATCCATGGACAACAGTGGAGTGATCCTTCCCTCCAAACTCTGCGCCGGTTGACTTCAAAGTATACCCATCCAGGAGCATCGCAAAAAGAAACACAACTGAACGGGGGATCACAGCCTGGTCTGCAGAGGATCCTGAATGAATAATGAACTTTGAGATCATAAATTCACTGCACACTGCCTTTAGGATATTCTCCTGCGATAGAGTTCGATGCACAACCTGCAGAGAGTGGCGTTGCAATCTTTCGATTGCCTGAGCAGAAATAGTTTGATTCATAATATTAGTTTGTGTTAGTAAATACATATAGCATCCCGGCATCGATGAACTCCTTTATCCTGGCACCGGTGGTTCCTTCGCGCACAACATTGACGTAATACACATCAGCGATATCACTATAGGTCAGGTATTCCATCCCGATCCTTTTACTCCTTCCCTTCATGAAATCTACCAGGTGGCCCGGGCGTGTGTTCTCCGGAAGCGATGGATAGAATCGATATCCCCTATCGTTTATCTGCTCTTTCATGATGCTTCAAAATAATCTTGATCCGCAATTGTGATATACTCAAGCCCTGCAGATTTATCTGCATCTCCAATGAATGACTCGCCGGGTTTATCTCTGAGGAAATCGGCAAACTCAACCCCCTCCCTGTTGGGCCTGGTGGGGTTGTAATGGAATTCCATGTACTTGCAGAAGGCTTTGATCTTCTTTCCAAAATTGGTGGGAGTAACCCACTTGCGCAGGTTGGGATTCTTATCCAGCAGATCATCATACGCATCCTTCCGGACCAGCTGTCGGTTCATTCTTTTCTGAGTACCGAAGGTTTCAACATTGTCTTCACCAGAGAAATATTCATCGGCCCAGGTCAGAAAGTCTTCACCGATCAGCTGACGCAACCGCCGCCTTTTTATATTCCCCATGGGAGGATCGATAATACCCTGGCCACTGCCTACCCACCCCTCTTTAAGCGATCGGAAATACAACATCAGACAGCTGGCCATAAGGTTATAGAACAGGTTCCACTGCTCCTTACCCCATTCAGTAAAAAAGTTTTGATGAAAGTCATGCACAGGTTTGTGGCTGTCATTGTAGAAATCAGAGAATGCCATGTATGCCTGGCGATCGGTAAAGGAGGAAGTATCTCCATTGATCGCATGGTTCGTTGTCATAAGCAACTTGGGAGTATCCTCTTTACCCAGGGTGAAGGGCTGTCCACCCTTTGGGTTGACCTTCAGCTTGCCGGTAATCAGTGGGAAGAAAAACTCAAAATCGACATTCGCACGTACATCATCCAGGAATATGTTCTTGGTTTTCTCTGTCACCTCACCGAAAATAAAGCTATCCTCAGTAAGCTTCTTACTCTTGGCAGCGATGTACACCTGGGGGATCACATACTCAATACCCACCCCAATAATACTCTTCCCGGTCCTCCCTTCAGAAGCCCCTACCTCACTCTGTGTCCCATCCATGGGGATCACTGCCTTCATCTCCGAATCGTTCTTATAATCATGAAGCAAGTAACCAATAGCAGTAAGCTTGTTTAGCAGATGGCGGGTGGTCAGGGCCTCTTCCTCATCAGTGAGCTTCAGTCCTTTCTTCCGCTTTCGCCAGTAGAAATTTGAAGTATTTAATAGGAACCTTAAAAAATCACACTTAAGACCGGTATGGGTAAACCCCATATGGAAATCACCTGGTGAATACCCGGGGAATTTGGAGGCATTGTCCTCTGTGATCCAGGTGACATCGAATAATGAATCTGCTACCTCTGCATTAAAGTCAATGATCTTATCCTTCCAGAGTTTGTTTTTCATCCCACTGTAGCGAAGTTCCTTGATCCCTTCGTCGGAGATCTCCCATATCCTTTCCTTGAAAAACAAACACTGACTGGTGCGCTCAGCCCGCTCGAAGGTCGGGGTAAAGTACTTAAGGTTGGAAAGCTTCTCGAAGCCAAGGTACTGAGGCCCTCCCCGGTATATCATCTCCAATACATCGTCATGAACACGGAGCTCCTCGGTAAATTCTGTAACAAAATCTTTGATGTGGTAAGTATCTACAATCTCCACCACCGGTCCATCGATCTTTATGAATCGGAACTCACCTGATTTCATAAGGATACGCCAGTAGCCGCGGTTATTCAGGAATTTAAAACATCTTTTATAATTGAATTTCAGCACCTTTTTCTTTAATCCGCTATTGGATTCTATTTCATCCTCCTGCCAGTACTGCTCCTCAGGGAGTAATGGTTGAGCCATCTCAACCTGGCCCTCTGCGTTGAACCGGCGCTTGATCTTCCGGAAGGTGAACTCCCCCATCTTCTCCAGTACCTCTCGGTGCCGGGCAGCAAATTTATCAAGGTCATTTAAGAGCCACTGGTCTATTATATAAGTATCGCTTACCTCGGTGATCTTATGCACTTTCACGTACCTGCCATCACCCTCCTTATCATACATGGCCTTCTCAATATCCTTGGACATCTTATTCTCCTGGCCCTTGAGCGTGCCGGCAAGGAAATCATCAATCCCTTTCTCCTCATTTTTATTGGTCCGGACATAGCCAAAATATATCTCCAGCGAGAGCCCCAGCGGAACCAGGGTTTTCATGTATTCCTTGTAGTTTTTGACCGCTGAATAAAAACTCCAGGGACGGTTATCAACCCTGTCACCAGGGGTGAGCTGCTCAGATAGATCGCTCCAATCGGCATCAAGCATGAACATCACCCTGTCCACCTCGCAGCGCTGGATGATATATTGCAACTCTTCGGGGAATTGACTCTGATATCCAAGATTATTAATCCCCATCACACCGACAGATGGGATATTGTGCTTACAACACTTTTCTGCCTTCTTCTCCCCTTCCTGGATAAACAGCGTTTTAATCTTCCTGGAATTATGATACATCTTCCGGATCCGCTCAGGAATGTAAATATGGGATCCCGACCCTCGAGGGGATTGATATTTGATTGGATCACCATTCTTGTCGAGATGCTGCAGGGGATTTTGCCACCGGACCCTGATCAGCTGATGCTGCACCTTGCTCCCCTCCTTCTTAAATAGGACCGGCCGGCCGTCCAGGTCGTAATAATAAATAAGCATATCATCACCATCACCAGGGTTGATATCACCATACTGCGTCCGGGTTCCGGAGCGGAATGCCGGTGACTCAATCGTAGTATTATTGTCTTTCTTAACCGAGACGGTCACATCCTCTACTATGAGGCCCGAGGACTCCAACTGCTGCTGGCAATATGATTTTCCTCTGGGCTTTTTCGGCTGGGACTTCTTTATGGTGTGGCTTGTGGATGGAATAATTTGATCCAATCCTGGCCCTTCGATGAACATATTGTAATGGCTGGCCAGGTACCGGAGCGCGTCCGGATAATTCAGGTTTTCGCTCTCCATCACAAAGCTTACTGCACCCAGGCCACTCTTACCACAGCCGGAGAAACACTTCCAAATCTGCTTTGCCGGGGATACTGTCAATCCCTTTCCCTTCCCTTCATCGCCACAGAACGGGCACTTGGTGATCAGATCCTTACCGTATTTCTTTAATCCTGGAACAATATCTTCCAGCTTCGCACGCTCTTTGATCCGGGTGGCTACATCTTCCGGGATACCTTTGCTACTCATAATGGATTCTAAGCTTCTTTATTCTATAGTTTGAACTTGAATGATTTTCCTTCGGGGCTTAGAGGAGTGATCACAACATGCCTGTTATCGTATTGAAGAATGAATTCACTCCGTCCGTTAATGGAATTTTCTTCCAGGAAATCACGAAGGAAAAGTTTATGATTGAAGTACTCCGCTGCTTGCTGCTGACAGTGCTGCTGGTAAGCTTCATCTACTTCCGTTTTGTTCTTTTCAAACCACTCTTCCCACCATTCGGTTTCCTGGTCACATGAAGGGAAGGCCCCCGGGCATAGTTCCATAAACTGCTCCTTGGTGTACTGGGAAGGTCGTTTGACCTCCTCCATTATTTCATTGAAGTTTATATCCATTGCTCTTTTTTTTACAAGATTACCCACTGTGTTATTACTCATCTACGACCGGCTTAAAGTGATTCATAGGAAGGCGATCTCCACTCGCAGGTGTCGGTCAGGTCCCTTGTGTGAATCCTGGTACCTCCTTTAAATTTCAGATTGCTATTATTGAGTCGTCGGATATGGTCCAGGTTGACCACGTAATAACCGATCGTTTCTTTTTGCACCCAGTAGACCTGGCGCTCTTGGCTAGAGAACCGCTTTCCCATGCTGATGGCTCTCCGTTTATTGGTGTAGATGTAAAATCCCTTCGCCCGAAGAGCCTTACGGAGGATTCTGTTTTTGCGGTTCTCATTAAATCGGAGGAATTGGGGAAGCTTGATGTTCTGAATTCGTTTCATGCTTGATATGATATAAGTTGAACTTTTACTTGGACCGGTGGTAGGTCTACTCTATGATCTTACCACCCATTATTGCATAGGTATTGGGAATCTCCTGGTCGCCATCCATGGCCGGCTTAGTGGCCAGATGGAAGCGAACCATGATGTTGGTGTTTAGTTCGGATTCGTCATTATGAGGATGCTCCCTCTTCTGAACACATCTGATAATCTCGTGAGCCAGGGGTTTTGAGGTGAACTGTAATCTCCCGGTTCCCTGACCGAGTTTAAAAGTATCATCATTCCCCTCTTGGATAGCCTTGAAATACCACTCCGGAGGGCTTTGTTCTTCATCCTTTAAAAAGTCAATGTGGTAGCCTGGTTTCAGATGGAAATGCTCAATTGCTTTTTTATTAAATGCAATGCTTCCGTTCTTACCGTTCACTGAAAGAGCAGGCTTAAACTTTGATGCTGTGCGCAATTGTTCGGTCTTCTTAACTGATACTAATTTCATGCTGGATATGATTTAAGTTAAAAGATTAAGTTTGTAAAAAGCCGGCCGGGAGAAAACCCCTGAATCATGATAACCATGAAGCTCCCAGCCGGCAGTCGAGGGCAGGATTAAGAACTACGGACTTATCCCTCCGTGGGAATAGCTCATAAGGTTGCTTTCCTGTCGAAACCCCCTGTGAGCCCCTCTGCCCTCTGATGTGATTTGCCTGGTCAAGGATTCATACCGGATGAACTCTACCTGGCGCTTCTGATGGTTTCCGGATCCCTCACCTGGGAGCAGGGAAAGGATCCTTTGTTTGTTCTGCTGGAAGAGCAGGCTGATCTTAAAATCGGTAGCGTATGGGAAATAGTCAAGCCGCCTCCGGAGGAAATCTATATTCTCAGTCATCTGGCAGACGTTCTTGTGGGAAAGACCCTGAGAGATTAGGTAGCTGCGCTGCTTGATAACAGCCTCAATCCATTTGCGTAATTCCTGGTGTAGTTCCATAGTGGTTAGGTTGATCTTATTTCAAATCCTCGTGGTTCATGAATGAGAGTATCCCCATTGCGGGAAGAGATCTTGCCGCCGGCATACATGATGCTCACCTTTTCATTCTTGTTGGCTGGCAGTTTCTTTACATATCCATGCCGGTACCGGCCAGGCGCAAGCCTGACCTTTACCGGAATAGTGTAATCGTTGCGTGCCATTTATACTTGGCCTGATCCAGCGTTTTCGCCGTCCTCAAAAATCTTCACACGTCCTTCATGGAACCACCCCTCTCTTACTTTTCCACCACCAATGTCCGGAGATGTAATCTCGTACAGAGTAGATCCATACAGGTAGGTGGTTACTCCTGTAATTGTTCCTTTAAATCCTGTGACTTTGTCCTCAGCATGTCTTCCTAGATTTTTCATTTTGTAGTTTTTAATTAATAATTACGATACTAACTTATGCTGGTATGCATAGTTAATCAGTTTGGTTTCCGGGTGGTTCTCCCCGGTGAAACCGAGCTTTTTATAGATCTTGTAAACGTGATTCTTCACTGTGAGGCCCGAGATGTACAACCGTTTGCCAATCTCATTCTGTGAAAGACCTTCAACATGAAGCTCGATGATCTCAATCTCGCGCTTGGTTAGTTTATGGGTGAGCTTTGGATTACAGTATTCATGCGGACACTCTCTGCGTAATGGGCAGGGTACCCTTTCGAAATCGAAATTCCAGTCATCATCAATATCCGGGCGGTTATCGTGGACCGAGAAATTGCACTTCAGAAACCGGTTGATACGCTTGAACCGGATCTCCCAGGGGATGGGAGTTGTTGGAGAGGGGTACTCCAGCTTGAGGGCATACCATGTTTCCGGGTAATCCTGCTGGATCTTCTGCTCGCAGCGGTCGATCAGCTCCGTTTGTGCAGAGGTAAGTGGAAAGTATTTGTCATTCGTCCGGTCATGAACCATCAACCGGTTCTTATCGGTGGTCCAGAAAAACTCATACATTGATCATGTCATTTTCAGGGAAAAGCACTTCGATTGGCTGATGAAAATATTGGGAAAGCAGTTTTCTCTCTGGTCCGGTCCAGCTACTGTCCTTGATCCTTTCATAGAAAGTGCGCTTGGAAATCTCTAGAGTATCCATGATCTCATCTCGCAGACTTATTTGAGCGAACGCCAATTCAGAATAGTACGTCCGTAGGCTCATTCCGTTTGTTTTCAATTCAATTCCTTTGCTATCAGTCATTTTTATCAATATATTGCACTAAGAGTGCAGGTTTCGCACTACTAATGTAATGCTATTACAGTATAACTGCAATCTATTTGTCGTTTTCCTGTAATTAAAGTTCACGCTTTATTTGAAATATGTCTTTAAGCGACAGGATTAGAAAGGTTTATAGAAGTAATTGTAATTCTATTGAAGAATTTGCGGAACTGATAGATGTTTCAGAGTCATCGGTACACAAATGGTTTTCAGGAGAAGTAGTTCCACGAAAGGATAAGCTGAGCCGAATCTGTCAGAGATTCGGAGTGAGCATTGAGTGGTTGGAATATGGGATTGAGGCAGTAAATGATAAGGAGACCAAATGTGAACATTGCAGCTCTTGCACTGAAAAGGACCGATTGATCTCCCACCTGGAGGAAAGGCTAAATGATAAGGATATAATTATTGATTCACTGAGAGATCAACTGAAAATGTATAAGCATCAACAGGATGATTACACAGATAAAAGTAAACAAGCTTGAGGATAGTATGGAATGCAACCCACCCTACCCGTGCCAAGATTAAAAAACACAGAAATAGGTGCCAATTACAAAACGTTTAATCAGAATCGGCTTGAATTTGTTACCCGGAAACTGATTGCTATATGAAACATCTTACAAGTACAATCGTGATAGTTCTTCTGTTTGTGATGCACAGTAATTCAATTGGGCAGAATTGGATTGAAGATAATTTCCCGACTAAGGATGGTAGAATATTCTATCAAGAGGTAGTTCATGTTGATTCTACTTTTTCGACCAGCGATCTATACATAAATGCAAAGACATGGATGGTTGACGCATTCAAATCAAGCAAAGCAGTAATCGAAACCGATCTCAAAGAAGATGGCGTAATCATCCTGAAGAGCTACCTGACAAAGTATTATAAGCTAGGAATGATAAATCCAAATATCTGGTTTGTTATTAAGCTTGAACTTAAACCAGGAAGGTATAGATATTCCCTTTATGACGTTCGTTACGAATATACACGTACCGCTGGTGGATATAGTAAACATACTGAGATGGATTTTGAAGATTGGGTGAAGATACCTCCTGGGACGAAGTTATCGGAAAGCAAAATGAAAAAAGTTGAGGACAATGCATCACAGTATTGTCAGGAGTTGAGTGTTGAATTCAAAAGTACTATTGAATCATTGAAAGCGGCAATGAGTACAATTGAGAAAGAGGAATGGTAGAAAAAACAAAGTTGCAAAAATTCTCTTATTCCAAAATTGAAAAGGAAACCTTTACCTGGCATTTTGGGCACTCAGTGAACTTAATTATAAGGAGTTCAAATGGAATGGGGATTGGGTGAAGGTGAAGGATATCGAACTCAAATTAGGGTTGCTTGAAAGTGACAACTAATACGGCCGTGAGTTACTCGGTCCATATTTCCGTCCAAATCAAACGTTCTTTCCGATTAAAGTCTCAGTGTTGAAATTGCCAGAAGCGAGTGTTCGTATACTCTACAGAGGTATTGTTAATGCATCTGTGAAAAGTACTTGATAAACTGTGACCGCTCGTATACAGAAGGATCTTCCAGGCTGCTGTAGTTCATCTTTCCCCTGAAGTCACCCGGAGTTTCATACTGGTTCTTCTCCATCCATTTTTTCATCTCTGCAATCATATCCCGGATGTAATCAATGCCATTGCGATAAAGGACCGAGCAAACCTGGACCGCTGTAGCACCGGCAAGTATCTGTTTGATCACTGCCATTCCGCTGTGCACTCCCGTAGATGCTGCCAGGTCTATCTTATCAACCTGCGAAGAAACGATTCCGATCCAGCGCAGGGGATTCCTGAGATCGGCCGGAGAACTGAGCACTTCTGAGGATCCAAAGGTGAAGTCAGTTGTATTGATATCCGGTGTATAAAAACGGTTAAAAAGCACCACGGCTGCTGCGCCTCGGAGATACAGCTGATTCACCATCCAGGTGATGTTGGAGAACCCGATGCCCAGTTTAACGATCACCGGTAGGGAGGTCTTCTCTTTCACACGTGAAACCAGGTCAAGGTACATCTTCTCATACTCCCTGGGATCTTTATCTTTCTCCAGGGGCAGGAAGTAAATATTCAACTCCAGTGCATCGGCACCGGCATTCTCAATCTGCTTTGTGAAATCGATCCACTCGGTGGCCTTCACACAGTTGATGCTGGCCATAATGGGTATATCAACCATATCTTTGGCCCCCCTGATGATTGACAGGTAGCTGTCCAGTGAATTCTCCCGGGTATAGGTCCGCAGATAATCTTCAGCTTCAGGATAATCGCTCCCGGCCGACAGGGTACTGACCTCATACATGATCTGTTCCTCGAAAAGGGACTTTAATACCACCGCACCGGCACCGGCATATGCAATCTTCTTAATTCGCTCAATGGAATTTGTAAGTCCGCTGCTGCTTACTATCACCGGACTCTTCAGGGTCAGGCCGGCATAAGTGGTCGAAAGATCAATCATTTGGGTAGTTTTTCAATAGTTCCTGGATCCAAATATCAGGCTTCCGATTCGTACCATGGTACTGCCCTCTTCCACGGCCAGCTGGTAATCTCCGGACATTCCGAAAGAGAGCTGATCAAAATACTCCCCGCCAGAAATAGCAGAAGTCTTTAACTCTTCAAATATACGTTTTAGAAGGCGAAACTCCCCCCTGATCTGTTCTATATTTTCAGTATAGGTAGCCATACCCATTACACCCCTGATCCTGACGTTTTCCATCTGTCCGAAGGATTCAGAACCAATCAGGGCCAATAATTCCTCACCGGACAGTCCGAATTTCGTCTCTTCCAAGGCAATATGGACCTGCAGGAGGCAATCAATAATCCGATCGTGCTTCTGTGCTTCTTTGTTGATCACATTCAGAAGTTTAAGGCTATCCACACCATGGATCAAATGAACGAAAGAAGCCAGGTACTTCACCTTGTTTGATTGCAGGTGTCCGATCATATGCCATCGGATATCATCGGGTAAGTTTTCTTGTTTGGAGACCAGGTCCTGTACTTTATTCTCCCCAAAATCGCGATGCCCTGAATGGTATGCTTCCAGAATCATCTCCTCCGGCTTTGTTTTGGTAACGGCCACAAGCGTCACATGGCCAGGTAACTGTTTCTTAATCGCTTCAATATTCGCAACAACTCCCATACCCGAAGATCATAGTTATTCCAAAGAATGAATCACCAGTCCGCTTCGGAGTTTGGGTTCAAACCAGGTGGTTTTTGGCGGCATAATCATACCATTATCGGCAATATCCATTAATTGTTTCATGGTAACCGGGTACAGTGCAAATGCAACAGCCATCTCTCCGCTATCCACCCGTCTGCTCAGTTCTTCCAGGCCTCGGATCCCTCCAACAAAGTCAATTCGCTTCGACTTCCTGAGATCGGTGATATGAAGCAACGGACCGAGCACCTGCTCGAAAAGTACCGTAACATCGAGGCATCCGATGGGATCATCATCATTGTATGTGCCCGGTTTGGCTGTTAATGAGTACCATTTACCTTCCATATACATGCCGAAATCGTGGAGTGTTTCCGGTTTATATACATCGTTTCCTCTCTCCTCTATAACAAAACCTTCACCCAGCTCTTCCAGGAATTCTTCCGGGGTCAGGCCATTCAGGTCCTTGACCACCCTGTTATAATCAATGATGGTTAACTGGGAAGCCGGAAAATGGACTGCCAGAAAGTAGTTGTACTCTTCATCCCCCCTGTGGCCGGGGTTGCCCTGTCTCCTCTCCTGCCCCACAAGGGCAGCAGCAGCAGTTCTGTGGTGACCGTCAGCTACATAGGTAAACTCAACCTCCCTGTCAAAAACATCGATGATCCGGTCGATATCCCTGTTGTCGCTGATCAGCCAGAAATGGTGTCCAACCCCATCGCCGGTGGTAAAATCATATTCAGGTTGCCCTGAAACCACCCGCTGTACTATGGTATCCAGTTCCGAATGATCCGGATAAACAAAGAATACCGGTTCAGCATTGAAATTAGTAGTCCGGATGTGGTTCATCCTGTCCTCCTCCTTGTCGGGCCTGGTTAGCTCATGCTTTTTGATCACATCGTTCAGGTAATCATCCACCGTAGCACACCCCACGATTCCATATTGTGTTTTCCCAAACATGGTCTGACCATATACATAAAGCAATTCCTTATGATCCTGAATGAAATATCCTTCGGCAATGAGCCTGTCAAGGTTTTCCCTACCCTTGTTGTACACTGCTTCTGAATGGAGATCCGTATGCCCGGGAAGGTCCACTTCGGGTTTCACCACATGAAGGAACGACCAGGAGTTGTCCTTCACTTCTTCCCGCGCTTCTTCAGAGTTCAATACATCATAGGGCCTTGAAGCCACCTCTTTCACATGATCTTTCCCGGGTCGAAACCCCTTGAATGCATGTAACTGTGCCATTAATTAATTGACTTTAAATGTGGTATCTCCTTTCTCAAGGAAACTAACGATTTGTGTGGCAGCCGCAACTCCGGCATTCAAATTGGCCTCGGCGGTCTGGGCACCCATTTTTTTAGGGGTGAAGAAACAGCGCCCTCTGTATTGCTCCTCCAGCTCATCTTTGCAGTCAGGTGCAATATCGCTAAGGTATCTGAAATCATCCCTCTCCCGGAACATTTTCACCAGCCCTGCTTCATCAATGACCTCTTTGCGTGCTGTATTGACCACTGTGGCCCCTTCAGGCATCAGGTTCATCAGACCAAAATTAATGGAGCCCTTTGTTTCTGCATTGGCAGGTATGTGAAGTGAAATATATTCGCATTTGCTGTACAGGTCCTCTACACTCTGTTCACACGTTACTCCGTCCTTTTCGATGATCACCTTGTCGACAAACGGATCGAAAGCAAATACCTTCATTCCAAATCCTTTGGCGATCATACCCACAATCCTGCCCACAAAACCATAGGCATGAATTCCCAGCTTTTTACCCCTCAATTCCCTGCCGGCAGCAGGAGTGAGTCCATTCCGGTTCAGGAAGACCAACATGCCGAATGCAAGTTCTGCCACGGCGTTGGAGTTCTGTCCCGGTGTATTCATTACCACCACACCTTTCTCGGTGGCCGCCTTGAGGTCTACATTGTCATAGCCGGCACCGGCTCTCACCACGATTTTCAGGTTTTTTGCCGCTTCAAGAACAGCACGGTCTACAATGTCACTGCGAATGATCAAAGCATCTGCATCTGCCACGGCACCTACCAGGTCAGACTGGTCGGGATATTTTGCCAGAACCTCTACATCATATCCTGTTTCCTGGAATACTTTCTTTACTTCTGCCACTGCTTCAGTGGAAAAAGGTTTCACTGTTGCTATTAAAACTTTTGCCATTTTTATCCGGATTATAAATGGATTAAATACTCTTCTCAAAATCTTTCATGGTATCAATCAATGCCTCCACCGAAGACCTGGGCATGGCATTATAAATGGAGGCCCTGAAACCGCCTACCGACCTGTGTCCCTTGATCCCGGACATCCCGCGACCGGTAGCAAACGTCAGGAAGTCTGCCTCCTTCTCTTTATATGCTTCCTTCATGATGAATGTGACGTTCATAATGGAACGGTCCTCCACATTTTCGATGTTGGATGTGAACAGGGAATTCCTTTCGATTTCATCATAAAGAATACCCGCCTTTTCGACATTCAGTTTATACATGCCTGAAACTCCTCCCTGCTCCTTATACCAGCGCAGGGTGTGTAATGCAGCATAGATGGGTACCACTGGCGGCGTATTGAACATAGATTCCTTATCGATGTGGGTCCGGTAATCAAGCATGGTCGGTATAGCCCTGTCTACCTTTCCAAGTATGGCATCCTTAATGATAACAAATGTTACACCTGCGGGAGCAAGGTTCTTCTGAGCTCCACCGTATATGATGGCATATTTTGATACATCTATGGGCCGACTAAAGATATCGGACGACATATCGGCCACAAGGTTTACAGGCACATCCATATCCTCCCTGATCTCCGTACCGTAGATGGTGTTATTGGTTGTGATATGGAAATAATCAGCATCAGCAGGAATGGTATAATCCCTGGGGATGTAAGAATAGGTCGTGTCCTTGGAAGAGGCTAGTACATCCACTTCACCGAAAAATTTTGCTTCCTTGACAGCCTTGTTGGCCCATGACCCTGTATCCAGGTAAGCCGCTTTGCTCTGGAGAAGGTTATAAGGCACCATGCAAAACTGCATGCTGGCACCTCCCTGGAGGAGCAGCACACTGTACCCGGAGGGTATATCCAGCAACTCAACAAACAATTGCTGGGTTTCGTCCATAATGGCCATGAATTCTTTACTGCGGTGTGAGATCTCCATGATGGAGAGTCCCGAAGAATCCAGATCCCTGATGCCACTAGCAGTATGTTCGATGGTGTAAGGAGAAAGGATGGATGGACCTGCGGAAAAATTATGCTTTTTCATGATAGAGGTAAGATTTAGGTATTGTTATTTCAATAACAAATAAAATTACAGTTAATACAAATGCTAACCAAACATTGTGAATAAGTTTAAGATAATAGATATTTATTAGTTTTTACTTAACATTTCTAAGCGGCACCAGGTAGTTCTCTTCCAGTACAGGGAGCAGACTGGTCTGATCAAACTGGTGGCAGTACCCGATCACATCATCCAGGTTATTCTTTTTCAAACGATGCCGCTGGGCCACTTTTTCTAAATAGCCCATCATGTCGTCCCGGGCAGTTTCGTAAAGATCCATGGCTCCAAGGGTAGAGTCACAAATGGTATGGAAATGCTCATCTTCAAGAACCATCTCTGCCAGCGCTCCGGCAAAAAGGGTGTCTTCCAGGTTAAATTTATTCTTCCACCCGGCACAAAGTATCAGAAGGTCTTTGCCTTCTTTCCTGATATGATCGGCCAGGGCTGAAATATTCAGGTAGGCCCCTATCAGAACCTGGCTGCCACTGGAAGCAAGCTGGATGGCATTGGTACCATTGGTGGTACTGTAAACAATCTGGCTTCCATGGACCCGTTCCGGTGTGAAATTGTAGGGTGAATTTCCGAAATCGGCAAAATCCCTGACAATCCCGTCCCGTTCGGCAGCCACCATGTACCCCCTGTCCTTATAGGCTTTCGCCTGTTCAAGCGTACCCACCGGAATGACCCGTTCCACTCCGTTCATAAAAGCAGTTACAATGGCAGAACTGGCCCTTAGGATATCTGTTACCACAACAATGGCTTCTCTGTTTTCATAAAAGGGAAAAAGGGCTGGTGAATAGCACACCTCGATCTTATACTTTTCCATGTCTTTACACTTAAGCCGGTGATTTATAAAACGGTGGCCTGACAACCACTGCAGGGATCTGCTTATTCCTGATACCGATCATGATGCCGGTATCCTTCAATGCATGCTGTACATCCACGTATCCCATTCCGATTCCTTTATTCAGCATGGGCGACATGGTTCCGGATGTAACCTCGCCGATGACTCCTCCTTCGCTATTAAGAATGGGATAGTGTTGTCTTGGTATGCCCCGTTCCTGCAGCTCAAAACACACCAGGCGCCGGGCAAGGCCATTGGTTTTTTGCTGTTCCATATCTTTCCGGCTGATAAAGGGATTGCCATCCACAAATTTGATAATCCATCCCAGGCCTGCCTCTAAGGGTGAGGTGGCATCATCGATATCATTTCCATACAGGCAGAATCCCATTTCCAGCCTGAGGGTGTCCCTGGCTGCCAGACCGGCCGGTTCAAGACCCAATTCTTTTCCGGCCTTAAAAATATTCTCCCAGACCTGTTTGCCATCCCTATTATACATATAGAGTTCAAATCCTCCTGCGCCCGTATACCCAGAATTACTGATGATCACTTCCTGCACACCAGCCAGTTCACCGGTCACAAATTGATAATAAGGAATTCCTGAGAGATCGATAGAAGTAAGCTTCTGGAGAAGGGCCTGTGCATTGGGACCCTGGACAGCCAGCTGTGATATTTGATCGGAAGCATTCTCAATGGTGGCACCCTCATTGTTGTGATCCATGATCCAATTGTAATCCTTTTCTACATTGGATGCATTTACCACAAGCAAATACTTTTCATCCTCATAACAATAGACCAGCAGATCATCCACAATGCCTCCATTCTCGTTGGGGAAGCAGGTATACTGAATTCTTCCCGGAGCCAGTTTATTGATATCATTGGAAGTGAGCTTCTGAACAAGATCAAATGCAGCTGAACCTTTAATCCATATTTCACCCATATGGGAAACATCGAACACGCCCACGTTTTCCCTTACATTCTTATGTTCCTGTCCCACACCCGCATATTCCACCGGCATTTCAAATCCGGCAAATGGAACTATCTTCGCACCCAGTTGCTGGTGATAGCTGTTAAAAACCGTTTTTTTCATCGATTATGTTTTTTCACCCACCGGATATTCTCTTAACGGAGCCCGCTCCATAAGCTGGCCCCTCCCTTTCGGATGTTTCCGACAAAAGTAATACTTTCCAACAGGAAAGAAATTGTTAAATAACAGGGTTCTACTTGGAGAGTACCTTAAACTCAACACGCCGGTTTTGTTCCCTTCCTTCCTTCGTATTATTGGGTGCCACAGGCTCGGTATCGGCATAACCTTTATATACCAGCATTTCGTCCGATATCCCCCTTCCTATCAGGTAATCCACCACCGCTTTAGCCCTCTCACCGGAAAGCCTCTGGTTAACACGCAGTGAACCGGTATTGTCAGTATGACCGGATATCTCGAGTTTCATGGTCGGATTGTTTTCCAGGAACCTGTGTACCTGGTCCAGTGCATCGTATGATTCAGGTCTCAGGACGGCCTTGCCTGTTTCAAAGTAGATGTTATCAAGTACCATTTTTGTCCCCACCTCAACCTTCTGAAGATAGAAATTCCTGAGCAGCATATCATCGTTGGATTCTGAAGTCAGATCCAGAATATCCAGGAAATAAAGGTATCCCGCGGCATTGATCTCCACACCATATATCTTTGGCTGGGGTAATCTGGCTGTGTAACTGCCAGTCGTATCGGAAATAACAAAGGCATCCCGTTCTCCGGTGTTGGGATCAATAAACGCCAGCTTGGCCACAACCGGGATCACCTCATTAATGGTATCCAGCACCTGTCCGGTCAAAATGAATGTGGTATCCAATTGCATGGGTTGGGGCTTTGTGAGGAATCCTGTTTTTACAGGACCCGGGCCTGCAACCAGCTGATCCTTTGTCCGGGTGATCAACTCTTTTTCGGAACCCAGGAATATGATCTTATAAATATCTTTGGCACCCAATCCGCCTTCACGAATGGCAGCATAGTAACCAAAGATCTCCGATTGATCTGTAATAAAGAAAACTTCATCATCAGGAGTATTGATCGGGTAACCAAGATTTACCGGTTTTGACCACGCTCCATTTTCATCTCTTTCCGATCGAAAGATGTCGTATCCACCCATGCTGTTATGGCCTTTGGACGAAAAATAGAGGTGTTTTCCATCCGCAGTAATAAACACACCCTCCTCATCATATTCCGTATTGATCGAATTGCTGAGATTATGAGGTTCGGTCCATTTCCCCTTCCTGTCTAACCTTGAAATCAGGATATCTTTCCCTCCAATTGTCAGTTTCTTATTCCTTGACACAAAAAAGAACTCCTCACCATCCGGTGACAGGCAGGCTGAAGTTTCACCATCTTTGCTCTTAAGCTTGTTCGGCAAACTTTTGGGTGACTTCCATTTCTGTTTACCGGAATCGAAGCTGGTAATCTGTAAGTCACCACCATCAACATGTCCCCTGTAAATTAACATCCGGTCCCCTTCCGGTGAGATACCAACCAGGGAATTGTTATGGGATGAATTGAAGGGCTTTCCCAATCTCACGGCATCAGCAAACTCCCCGGCATTTTCAAGGGCCCGGTAAATGTCTTCATTGTATTTGTTATCAATGGGATTCCGCTTTGATTTCTCTACTGGTCTGCGTGAAGTAAAATACAACGCCGTGTCGCCTGGTGTAAAAATAGGATTGTAGTCGTCGTATTTGGAGTTTACACCTTCCCCGAGATTCTGAATAATTACCCTTACAGGATCCTTGGAAAGGGTCCGTCCGTGTTGGCATTCGGTTAAACGCTTTGTTAACTCATTGGAATATGCAACCCTCTCTGACGGCTCCAGCGTCTCCCCGTGGGCATTGTAATGCTCAATGGCATTATCAAACTCCAGCACAAGATGGAAGGCCTTGCCCAGTAAAAGGTGAATATCCTTGCTCACTTCAGGATTCAGCAGGAAGGCCTTATGAAGGTAATCAATGGCCTCATACTTGTTATCGGTAAACAGGTAACATGCTCCCAATTTATAATTAAGCTCAGCATTTTCAGGATTATACTGGTGTGCAAAAAGGTAAAGATCCCTGGCCAGATCAAATGTACCAATCCCCTGTTTGAAGTATTTGTCGCCTTCCTTGACACTATTCCAGGCCTCTTTGAAACCTATATCGATTCCGGTCATAAAATGCCTTTTGGGAATTTTCACATCTTCCTGTGACCAGAGGTAACACTGTACGAAGATTAGCAATATACCTGTACTAAACCATCTTACTGCCATAGGACCATTATTGATTGTTGCATTCCTTAATATACTTATCTGCTTCATCAGTGCCGAGCTCCTTTGCCATGTTCCAATCCTCACATGCACCATTCAAATCACCCGTTAATTCGCGAATCAATCCCCTGTTCAGGTAGAGCAACGCTTCATTCGGATGTTCTTCAAGAACGCCATCCAGCAACTTCAGAGCGGGTAAAACCTGATTCTGCTTAGCCAGCAGGGACGCCTTATTAAGGCTTGCAAGGGGAAACTGCTTATTCATAGTAATGGCTGCATCAAAATCCTGAAGTGCACCATCAGTCCTCCCCATATAATACCTGGCATATCCCCTGTTGTTCAGAGCAATAACGAGTTCGGGATTCTGATCCAGTGCAATGGTGTAATCATGAATGGCTCCTTCATAATCCCCAAGAAGGATCTTCACAGAACCCATATTGTTATAGGCCAGTGGAAATTGTGGCTGATAATCAATGGCTGTCTTATAATCAAAATGCGCTCCCTGCAGATCACCGAATCTTCTCCTGATCCCTGCCCGTTCATGATAAGCCAGTGAAAAGTCCACCTTCAGCTCAATGGCCTCATTGAAATCATTCATGGCCATCCCATCCAGTCCATCCCGGATTTTTGTTAATCCCCTGAAATAATAGGCATAAGGATCAAGAAAACCATTTGTGATGGCCCTGTCAAACATCCTGGCATCAGCGCCGGTGGAATCCGAACCGTACAGGATATATCCTTTATAGAAATAGGCCTCGCCAAGTGTTGGTTCGAACAGAATGGCCATATCAAGGTCTTCCATGGCATCGTCCAGGGCACCCCATTCAATCAGGATTCGTCCCCGCTGCAGGTATGCGGGAGCAAACGTACTATCCAGGGTAAGGCTCTCGGTCAGTTTAACACCTGCCATCTCATACTCCTCCAGGATAATATAGGCAATGCCTTCATGCAGAGCTTTGTCGCGCTGCTTTTTCTCAGAGAACGAAAGCTGTCCGTAAACAACCTGTGACACAATGAGTCCTGTCAGAATGATTACAACAATCTTTTTCATATTTTTTCTACCGGGGTATTTGAGGTTACAAAGTTATCATGATTATGCACCCTATTAACTAAAATTCTATGAAAGGATTCTATTTCTAAAAATAAAATAAATAAATTTAGTGATTTAAAGAAGTTTTCAACTTAGTATCATGATTTCAGACCTGAATTATCTTAAGACCATGTCAGGAGGGGACTCCAAGTTCATACGTGAGATGATTGACCTGTTCCGTGAACAGATTGACGAATACAAAGAATTTATGCCTGCTCTGCTGCGTAACAAAGACTATAACAGCCTCTCAAAGATGGCGCATAAAGCCAAATCATCAGTAGCTGTAATGGGTATGAACCAGGTGGCTGATCAGTTGAAGGAACTGGAGATTCTGGCCCATGAAGAGAAAGAGGTGGAGCGTTATGAATCAATGGTAAATGATTTTCTCGAGCAGAGCCATCTTGCACTGATAGAGTTGGAAAGCACAAACTAACCAGGAGATTATTCTTATGCTTAAAATCAGAAACATCAACGACGTAATCGTTGTGAATTTAAAGGACACCAACCGACTGAATTCATTGATTACAGAACCCGTAAAAGAGAGTCTGCTGGAGTTCTTCACCAAGCCCAATGTATACCTTGTTTTTGACCTTCAGGGTATTTCTTTCATTGATAGTTCGGGATTCGGCGTATTTCTTTCTGCCCTGAAGGCCGCCAGTAACAATTATGGACAGTTCAAAATTTGTAATGTGAAAGGAGACGTGATGGAGTTGTTCAAATTATTGCAACTGCATCATGTATTTGAGATTTACGATGGGCTTGACTCCTGCATCGAGAGCTTCAATCAATAGTTTTTCTTATTTTAGCTCGCAAATTTAATTTTATTTGATATGCAACGAATGTTTTTATTGGTTGTTCTGGCCGTCTTTATCGGTTCATGCAACCAGACTGCCAAGAAAGAGAGCAAGGAAACACAGGTAACTGAAATGGAGCAGGTTATTTCTGCCACCATCGAGGAATTGCTGGCCCAACCAGCTGATTATGTTGGTAAAGAAGTGGCAATCTCAGGCATGGTCACCCATGTATGTAGCCACGGTGGACAGAAATGCTTTGTACTCGCTTCTGACGGGGAAACCCAGATAAGGATTGTTACCGGGGGTGAAATTGATGAGTTTAAAACATCCCTGGAAGGCTCAAACGTGGCATTTAAGGGTGTGTTCACGGTTCTGAATAAGCTGGAAACTGATGAACATGTTGAAGATCATGACTCCAAAGAGCATCACAGCACAGAAATGGCCCATACCGAAGCTGAGAAGGCCGAATACTTTATTGAGGCTGTAGATTACCGGGAGATTACCCAATAGTTTCTAAATGAATTGGAGGAAGTGGAACCGGTGGCTACACCGGGAGTTGGGATACTTGTTTTTTGGCATGACCATTATTTATGGTCTCTCGGGTATCGCTCTGAACCATTATGTGGCCAGGCACTGGAATCCGGGTGTGGTATCCCGCTCCGAATCTATTTCTTATCCTTCCGCCCTGCACCGGGCCTCGGTTGACAGGATCACCATTGAAGAGATCCTGGAAATGACCGGGGAAAGGAAGAATTATAAACAGTATTATTTTCCCTCTGATGACTACCTTATGATCTATCTGAAAGGTGGTCATATTAATGTGAATCTACCTATGGGGGAAATAACGGTAACCAAAGTACGCAACCGCGCCATATTCAGCGAATTAAATTACCTTCACTACAATAAACCAAAAAAACTCTGGACCTGGTTCTCTGACCTGTTTGCCCTAGCGCTGATCCTGATGGCCATCTCAGGCATATTCCTCGTAAGGGGTAAGAAGGGTATCACCGGCCGGGGTGGCTTGCTAACAGTCATTGGAATCCTCATTCCTCTTGTATTCCTAACTATCTATCTCTGGCTTTAAGCATGCATCAGTCCATCTAAATCTCCTGATTTGAGGATGGATACCTATCCATTTAATTGTTATCTTCGGATATTGTTGGTTAATTCTCTGCCATGAGTGAAGAGATCCTGAAAGCGTTAATGCAATTGTTTGCCATTATTGGTCGTCCTGAAAGCAATGCTTCTGACAGACGCCTTGTGGTGAAGTCATTTTTGAACAGACAGTTGAACCTGGAACTGGTTGCTGTCTATCTTGACGTTTTTGACGAGTACTACAGGAAGGTTGTGGAAGAAGATACAAAAGTTACCAAGAAACAGAGATTGCTTGCCAGGCGTTCAGTAAGGGTCCTGAAAATTTGTACAGCCATCAACGAAGAGCTGGCCCAACCTCAGAAAATCGTTGTACTGTTCCAGTTGCTGGAATTCATCAAAACAGAAACAGAGGAGGTGACCGATCAGGAGATGGAGTTCGTCACTACCGTTGCCGACACCTTTAATATTCCTGATAACGATTACCATTTAATAAGGAGTTTTGTACTGTCGGACACAGATCTGGATGATACTCCGGTATACCTGGTTGTGGATGGCAACAAGGATAAAGCACCCGGAAAGAAAATCAAACATATATTCCGGGACAACCTTGTGGGGCAGATCCGGTTTATTCACATTCATTCAACCAACCTGTATTTTGTAAAATATGTAGGTCAGGCTGAGCTTTATATGAATGGACAACTGTTGGAACCATTTAAATCGTATCCACTCAATACCGGTTCTTCATTGCGAAACCAGCAGATTGTCCCTGTCTATTACAGCGATGTTGTTTCCCTGTTCGTGGGTGACAAGGTGAAATCGAAGATTGTTTTCAAGGCGAACCATATTACATACAGGTTTAAGAATGGCGCTTTCGGTCTTCACGATGTGGGTTTTACTGAACAGTCAGGCAGGCTGGTGGGGATCATGGGAGCCAGCGGGGCAGGAAAATCGACCCTGTTAAATGTACTCAACGGTACCAGCAAACCTACAGAAGGAAAGGTATTTATTAACGGGATTGAAATATACAACGGTGATCCCAGCATTGAAGGGATCATCGGGTATGTATCGCAGGATGACCTGCTGATCGAGGAGTTATCGGTTTACCAGAACCTGTATTACAATGCGAAATTGTGTTTTGATAACTATACTGAAGAACAGCTGGTTGAGACAGTCCAAACGGTCCTGACCAACCTGGGTCTCTTTGAGATCATGGATATTCAGGTGGGCTCTCCACTCAATAAGAAGATCAGTGGGGGTCAGCGTAAAAGACTCAACATAGCTCTTGAACTGATCCGGGAACCAGCTGTTCTGTTCCTGGACGAACCCACTTCCGGCCTGTCAAGCCGGGACAGTGAAAATATACTGGACCTGTTGAAGGAACTTACATTCAAGGGAAAGCTTGTATTTGTGGTAATACACCAACCCTCGTCAGACATCTTTAAAATGTTTGACAGGCTGCTGATCCTGGATACGGGAGGATTCCTCATTTATAACGGGAATCCCATAGATTCCATTATGTACTTTAAATCCAAGGTGCAGGCTGCTGATTGGAATGAGAGCGAATGCCCTACCTGTGGTAACGTAAATCCGGAACAGGTGTTCAATATTGTGGAGACCAGTGTACTGGATGAATATGGCAAGCTGACACATACCAGGAGGATATCCCCAAAGGAGTGGAGTGAACACTTCAGGGAACGGTACAGGGAAGCTGAGAAAGAGAAGGCTGAGAAAAAGGACCTGCCCGAGATATCTTTCAAGGTTCCGGGCAAGGTGAAACAGTTTGGAGTTTTTATCAGACGCGACATTCTAAAAAAACTGAGTGACACACAGTACCTGGTGATCAATTTCCTGGAAGCGCCTTTCCTGGCCTTCCTGCTCGCATTCATCGTACGTTATTTCGATTTGGATGTATCAAACGAATTCGGCTATACACTGGCAGAAAACAGCAACCTGCCCGTATACATATTTATGTCGGTGATCGTAGCCATCTTCATGGGGCTTACGGTCAGCGCAGAGGAGATCATCAAAGACAGAAAGATACTGAAGCGGGAAGCATTCCTGAACCTCAGCTGGTCAGGATATCTGCTATCAAAGATTGCGGTACAGTTTATTCTGTCAGCCATACAGGCATTCACTTTCGTGATCATCGGAAATACGATCATGGAAATCAGGGGAATGTACTTTGAATACTGGCTTGTGCTCTTCTCTGCATGGGCCATGGCCAATGTGATGGGGCTGCTTATTTCTGACAGTTTCAAAACGGTGGTCACCATTTACATCCTCATTCCATTCCTGGTCATACCCCAGATTATCCTGAGTGGTATTATTGTGAAATTTGAAAACCTGAATCCACAGATCTCATCCCCCAAACGGATCCCTTTCTACGGGGAGGTCATTACTGCCCGGTGGGCCTATGAGGGTCTTGCCACCTACCAATTTATGAACAATAAGTATCAGAAGAACTACTACTACTGGAACAAGCTAAAGAGCAATGCAAACCTGAAAGCCAATTTTCACATCAAGGAACTGATCAATAAGCTTACTTTCATTGAAAGGAACCTGGACAATCCAGGTGAGGCGGAAAAGATCAACTATAACCTTGCGTCCCTGAGAATAGAAATCCGTGATGAATACAAGGAGCGGATGATCCTTAAGGAGTACTATGATCCTGCTCCTGCCTTCTCTATGAAATTCGTGGATAACCTGCATCCCGGACAGATCAACGAGGAGATCCTTCAGTACACAAAAGAGTACCTGCAGACTTTGAAGGATTTTTACTCCGGGACATTCAAATCAGCTATTGTAGAAATTAACAGGATCACCCAGGAGTTCGACCTGGAGGAACTCAAGAAACTGGAACGCAACCATACCAACAAAAGCCTGGAAGAGTTGGTTACCAATAACAAAACTTTCGACTATTACACAGAATACAAGGGAGATATGATCCAGAATCGGGATCCCATTTACCATGATCCCACCTATAAATTCATCAAGGCTCATTTTTATGCGCCTCGAAAAATGATCGCTGGAGCATTTATACCCACACTCTGGGTCAACGTGATGTTTATCTGGTTTATGACCCTGATGTTATACATACTGTTATACTTCCGGGTGGTCAAGAAGTGCCTGGATTTTATGGAAAGGATCTCCTCAAAGAAATCCTGAACCACGTATCTCCAGGCTATATAAACATCGCTTAAATCCTATCTCCAGTCTATTCAAAACATCGCTTAAATCCTTCACTACGTGAAGAATTACAGGCTTCTGTTTTGATTATCCTTCCGATAGAGCATATAAAAAAAGGCTGCCAGCTCGAAAGGTGACAGCCCAAATGCAGTGTAATTATTTTGACGGGGACCCTGTTATTCGACGATTTCAATCATTTTAAACGGCACCCTGATAATGGATTCGTAATCCTCACCAGCTTCCAGCATATCCTCATCATCTTCCTCATAGTACCAGTTAATGATCACCTCGTTCTTACCCTTATGGATGGCTTCCAGTTTCTTAAATACATCAAGTATGCATTTTGAGGAACTCGTGTTAAAATATTCAAGCTGCACATTTACCTGGGTGAGATCCAAGGGTGTGCTGCTGTACTCCTCAAGCCACTCTACCAGTGGCTTATAAAACTCAATTGAATTCTCAGGTATAGACCTTCCTTTGATTTCAATGACACCTTCCTGTCCGTTAAACTTGACACTGGGTGTTTTTGCAGTTCCTTCAATTGAAAGTGCTTCCATGTTGTATTATTTATCTGTTATGATCACTGTGCAAAATCGATGTAAGCATCGAGGTTGAAAAAATAATAGATCTCGTTAAACCTTTCAAATGTATAATCCAGCTTGTTACCGGTTTTCCGTGCTATATCCACAAGACCGAGTCCACCCCCACCTTTGTCCGATAACCTTTGATGATTCAGGATAAACTTATACATGTCTTTAAGCTCCTCCTTACCCATAGAATTGATCTTATCAATCTTATTCTTGAGAACGTCAACTTTTTCTTGTTTGATAAAATTACCGGTAGATATCTTGTATGTACCCTCCACACGACTTACAACCAGAATCCCGAATTTAGAATCAAACTCCTCGTGCATTTCCTCCGGAAGTATTTCGATATGATGGTAAAGGTTCTGGAGGCTTTCTACCAGTACATTATAAACTTTCTTACGTACCTTGGAGTTTTCACTGTTGTCCTCCATCCTGGATTCAACGACCTCCAGCACATTACTGATGAGCTCACTTGAAATATCCCCTTTGAAGGCCATCAAAACATCTCCACCATCCAGCTTGGAGTAATACTCATTGACATCAAAGCTCATTTAGGCTTCTTTTTGTTGACTAGCTATTTACCGAACTGATCAGCAAATATAAAAAAAAATGTTCTTGATCAAAATCATTAGCCCTCTTGTTGGGCACGATTTCAGACCCATATTCAGTAACTAAATATAGCTAAAAAATGGCGCCATTTGCAATAAAATCCATCAAAACCTGCATTTTTTTCAACAAACAGCAGAAAATCATTGACCGACGGGTCATCCTTGCTTTTCACCAGTTTTATAATCCTTCCAGTTCCCTTTGAATGTTTTATAATGCACATAAGAACACTCCAGAGATCCGTTGTACAGTACCAGTTTATTTGCTGGCTTGAGACCGATGCGTCCCAGTGCCCGTTTGCTGGATGAAAGGATCCATGAATCCGAACCTGGAAACTTATGCTTCAGGGTGGTTCCGATCATGCTGTAGAGTGATTCTATGTCTTCCGGCTTCATCCTTTCACCATATGGAGGATTCATTATAATGGTGGCACCTTCGTCCATGCCGGAGGAAACGGCAAAATCTTGTTCCTCAACCGTCACCAGATGGGCCAGGTCTATCTGTTGAATCTGTCGCTTTGTAAGTGCCACCGCTTCCGGATCCACATCTCTTGCAATGATGGGCACCTTAATCTCCTTTTCTGTCGGGAGTTTCTGCGCCACATGTTCGAAAAGGTCCCGGTCAAAATCCTTCCAGTTTTCAAATCCGTAATGCTTTTTGAATATACCCGGCGGTATCCCTGCTGCGATCAATGCCGCTTCGATGGCCAGAGTACCAGAACCGCACATGGGATCTAGAAAGGGAGTATCCCCTCTCCAGCCCGTGGCCAGGATCATTCCTGCTGCCAGCACCTCATTGAGAGGAGCTTCGAACTGTCCGGTCCTGTATCCCCGCTTGTGAAGTGAACCGCCTGAACTATCCAGGGATATGGTGACCCACCTGCCCGATATATGCACATTGATCAGGAGATCTGGCCGGTCCTTATTAATCGACGGCCGAAGGTGCGTTTGCTCCCTGAACCGGTCCGCAATTGCATCCTTCACCTTATGGGATACATAGTGGCTGTTTTTGAAGAAAGGCGAATGGACCACCGGATCGATAGCGAATGTCATCCTGTTGTCCATATGGAGAGACCAATCATAACGCTTCACTCTCCTGTACAGGGCATCATTGTCCGAAGCCTCGAACCGGAGCACCGGGAGCAGTACCCTGAGTGATAGCCGGGAAGCCAGATTCACCCTGTAAAGGAGCGCACGGCCACCATAAAATGTAACTCCGCGGTTTACAATTTCTGTTCTTTCAGCCCCCAGGGATTTTAATTCATCTGCCAGCAGAGCTTCAAGGCCCTTCAGGGTTTTTGCGTGAAATTTCTCAAGATATGCCATATTAAGCCTTCCTGTTGATTAACTGTTTGGCCCGACTGAATCGCTCATCACCCATACCGGTAACTATTTCCCATTCCAGATCAAACCTGTCAAGTTCAAATTTATACTTGTCAAATAGTTCGTACCTTTTTTCACCCCCGTTCTCTCTGACGGAATCGGCAATCCAGGGGATATCAGGAGCACAGAGTAAAACCAGATCGAACCGCGCTTGCCTGATCCGGTCGTCAACCCAGTCAGGGACCCGGCCATAGACACATTCAAACCAGACCTTTGTAATAATGAGCCATGTATCAAAGAAAATCCAGTTTCGGGCAGACTCCGATTCATTATATTCTTTTACCTGTTGCCGGGCAATATGCTCCACATCGTTATACCCATAAGGTTTCCCGAGGCTTACTATGTAACTGCGGGCATACTCGGACACACTGTCTCCCCCGTAATGGCCGGCAAGGAGGCCGGTAAGTTCAGATTTACCTGTGGATTCTGGTCCTGTAATCAGTATCCGTTTTAGTGTTCTGTGCTGGAATACGTTTTTTTCCATTCAATAAATCCAATAACTGCCATTGCGGTATAGATGGCAAATAACACAAGGGTAGGATACAATCCCCGGTAAAGATACAAACCCATGGAGATTGTATCAATGAGGATCCAGAGTATCCAGTGCTCCAGCATCTTCCTTGCCAGCATCCATGTGGCTGTGAAACTTACGGCGGTGGTAAATGCATCCCAGTAAGGTATGGGAGAGTCGGTGTACCTGGCAAGGATTCCTCCGATCCCAAAAAAGGCCACTGCAGTAATTGCAAGAAGTATCAATGCGTGTTTCAGACTGGTTCTGCGGATGGACAATTTTGTTCCACTGTCGCTGCTGCCCCTTTTCCATAATACCCATCCATAAATACTGATGATGAAATAGTAGCCATTCAGTCCCATATCAGCATAAAACTTTGACTGATAGAAAACAACCATATAGAGCAATGCACTGATGATGCCCATGGGCCATAAAAGGATATTCTGACGGATGCTGAAATAGAGGTATAAGATACTGAAAAATACACCCAGTACTTCAACATAGTGAGCAGACAACCAGGAAATCATTAATTCTCGACTTTGGCCAGTTTACGGTGATGCATGGATGGATTTTTCAGAATCTCAACAGCTTTATTGAACACCTCATTGGCGGGATTGTATACCTCATAGAAATAGCCCATACCATACAGGTCTCGTGCCAGATAGCCCTTGAGTAGTAATGCAATCTGACTTTTTGAGATAACCCACTCCTTCTGGTTAAATGGAAGATCCTCGTTCTCAGCAAAAGCGACCAGCTCATCCAGATGCTTCGGCATGGGTTCATACTGCTTATTGTATGTTTCAAAATCAGGATAACTTTCCAGGAAATCATCCCGGTGGTCATCCACATACTGAAGAACGAACTGGTTGAGGATCCCTCTAATCAGACGACCATAATAATCTGTATATACCGAGGTATCCAAGGGTACAAAATAATCGGGCATGATCCCACCTCCACCATACACGGTGCGATTTTGGACCAGGGTCTTATAACGTTGTGACTCAGGAAATGCAATGCTGTCGGCACTTGTCAGTTCACCACGATTGTACCTGGTGATCAGGTCCAGCGCGTATTCTTCATACCCATTTTCATAAGGTTTCTGGATCAGTCTCCCGGTAGGAGTATAATACCTGGCTACCGTGAGGCGTATCATGGAACCATCATTCAGGTAAAATGGCTGCTGTACAAGTCCTTTACCAAAAGAACGCCTGCCTACAATTACTCCCCTGTCCCAGTCCTGCACCGCACCACTGACGATCTCACTGGCCGAGGCTGAATTCCCATCGATCATGATGACCAGGTTTCCATCCTCAAACAGGCCTGACTTCCTTGATTTGTACCTCCTGTCCGGCACCTTTGCACCCTCGGTCCGCACAATCTCCTTATTCCCTGAGAGAAAATGGTCCGCCAGGTCCACTGCTACAGGAAGCCAACCACCACCGTTGCCAGACAGATCCAGGATCAGGTCCGCCATGCCCTCTGCTTTCAATGCTTTCAGTGCTTTTTCAAATTCATCGACACTGGTATGGGAGAACCTGGCCAGTTTTACATAACCGATCCTGTCGTTGACCATATAAGAGACATCCAGGCTGTATACAGGGATTTTATCCCTGGTGATGGTAAATTCAAGAAATCCGTTCACACCCCTGCGCCGGATGGAAATATCCACCCTGGTCCCCTTAGGTCCCTTTAACAGACGCTGAACATCACGTGTGGTTATCCCCGTGCCTGCAACCGTTTCACCCTCAACTTTCACAATCCTGTCTCCGGCCTGGATTCCGACTCTTTCTGAGGGGCCACCTGATATGGCCCGAATGATGTAGATGGTGTCTTCCAAGATATTAAAACTTACCCCGATCCCTTCAAATTCACCTTCCAGTTGCTCATTCAACTGTTCCATATCCTCTTTACTCAGGTAAGATGAATGTGGATCAAGCTCATGCAGCATCTGGACAATGGTGCGTTCCACCACTTCGTTATCATTAATGGAATCCACATAATAATGGCTCACTTTATTCATGACCTCTGTAAGCTTAAAAGCCTGTGGATTAATCTGGCCTTTACCGGTCATGGTCACCAGAATGGTGAGTGCCAGAACCAGAAATATCTTGAATCTTTTCATACTATTTCAAAAAAATATCTTTTATTAATAACCGTTGAACGCTTAAAAGGTTTCGGCACTACTCCCATTCTATGGTGGCTGGTGGCTTGGAGCTGATATCATATACCACCCTGTTGATCCCGCGCACCTTATTAATGATGTCATTGGAGACACGACTGAGCACCTCGTATGGCAGGTGTCCCCAGTCAGCGGTCATGCCGTCTGTGGAGGTCACCGCCCTCAGCGCAACCACAAACTCATAAGTGCGTTCATCGCCCATGACACCCACCGACTGTACCGGAAGAAGAAGGGCTCCAGCCTGCCAGATCCGGTCATACAATCCGAACTTTTGAAGGGCCTTTATATATATATCGTCGGCTTCCTGCACAAGCCGGATTTTTTCAGGAGTGATCTCTCCCAGTATCCGAATACCTAGACCCGGGCCTGGGAAAGGATGCCTCTTCAGGAATGATTGGGGAATTTCCATGGCTTTCCCTACCCTTCTTACCTCATCCTTGAAGAGCAGTCTCAAGGGTTCCACCACCTTGAGGTGCATTTTTTCAGGAAGTCCTCCCACATTGTGGTGTGATTTGATAGTAGCCGACGGGCCATTGACCGATACTGATTCGATCACATCGGGGTAGATGGTACCCTGGCCAAGCCAGGAAACATTATCAAGTTTTTTTCCCTCCTGTTCAAATACTTCAATGAAATTCCTGCCAATGCTTTTTCTTTTGTCCTCAGGATCGGTAACTCCCTTTAAATCAGAGATGAACTTATCTCCCGCATCCACTCCAATCACATTCAATCCAAGCTCCTTATAGGAATCCAGTACCGTATTGAACTCATTCTTCCTAAGCAATCCGTTATCAACGAAGATACAGGTGAGGTTTGAACCGATGGATCGGTGCAGCAGAATTGCTGCCACGGTGGAATCCACACCTCCCGACAATCCCATCACCACCCTGTCATTTCCCAGCTTCTTACGGAGGTCTGCTATTGTACTATCGACAAATGCCTCGGGTGTCCAGTCCATTGAACAACCACATATTTCCCCGAGGAAGTTGTAGAGGATGGTTTTACCCTCGGTGGTATGGTAAACTTCCGGATGAAACTGCAATCCGTAAGTAGGTTCATTGCTGGCCGCATAAGCACCTACTGTCACATCCTCAGTACTGGCAATCACTTCACAATTGGAGGGAAGGGAGTTAATGGTGTCTCCGTGGGACATCCAGACCTGAGTATTGGAGTTCAGATTCCTCAGAAGCGGGATATCCCAATTGATGAAACTCAACCTTGCCCGACCGTATTCACGGGAACCTGATTGCTTTACCTCCCCACCATAATAGTGGGACAGGTACTGGGCTCCATAACAGATACCCAGCAAAGGATACTTTCCCTTTATACCCTCAAGATCGGGGATCGGAGCATGCTCATCCCTGACCGAAAAAGGACTTCCAGAGAGGATAACCCCTTTGACCGTCTCATCCGGTTCCGGATATTTGCTGTAGGGATGGATTTCGCAGTACACATTATGCTCCCGTACTTTTCTTGCAATCAACTGTGTGTACTGGGAACCAAAATCGAGGATAAGTATCTTTTCCTTCACCTGTTATAGAGTTTTCACCGGGTCAATGATGCAAAATTAACAATTTATTCTGTTGACACCCTCTCAAGGGGGATGGAATAGACGTCTCCATCATTCACTCCTTCAGTATTGCTGAAAACTCTCCTGGCTTCCTCAACCAGATGAGCATAATCCCTGTACCTGCTTGAAAAATGGCCAATCAGCAATTTACGAACTCCAGCTTGTTGAGCGATGGTTGCTGCCTGTCCGGCCGTTGAGTGCCGGGTTGCCTCTGCCAGCTTCTTATCCCTGTCTGCAAACGTGGCTTCATGAAAGAGGAGATCTATCCCCCGTATCCTGTCTGATAGCTCCGGATCATAAACGGTATCTGATATGTAGGCATAAGAGCGCTGTTTGTATGGCGGAAATGTTAGCTTACTGTTGGGGATGACCTTCCCATCCCCGGTAACAAAATCCTCACCAGCCTTGACCTTTACCAGGTCGGCTATCCCGAGTCCGTATGCCTGGATCAATTCCTTTCTAACATTGAGTAGCCTTTTCTTCTCCCGGAAAAGGAATCCAAAGGTCGGGGTCCGGTGCTTCAGTGGAATAGTGCTGACAGTTAACCTGTCATCCTCATAAAGATAACCCTCATCTCCTGGTGTGGGGCAGTGAAAATCAATGCCAAAAGGCAATGACCCGAAAAATGAGAAATGTTGCTTCATCATATCCTCCAATCTTTCCGGACCATAAAGACCCACCGGAACTTTCCGGCCCATCATTCCCATGGTAGACAGAAGGCCAAACAAACCAAATACATGGTCCCCATGAAGATGAGAGATAAAGATGTGATGGATCCTGCCCGGATTCACCCTGAATCTCCTTAACTGGATCTGCGTCCCCTCACCACAGTCTATTAAAAAAAACCGCTCATCTACTTTAAGCAAATGAGCGGTTGGAAAACGTTTTGAGGTAGGCAGTGCTGAACTGCTACCCAGTATGGTTATTTCAAATGACACCAGAGACTTTAATTATCCCGCCTCTTTAATCAGGGAAACTGCCTCATCCAGGGAGTTTGAAATATTGAGAACGGTATCGAGCTGAGAAATGGTGATCAGCCTTTCAACCGCATCATTCAAACCAGTAAGAACAAACGTGCCATTTGCATTCTTGCAAAGGCGATTCGCCACAAGAATAGCACTCAGTCCGGATGAATCACAGTAACGGCAATTGCTGAGGTCAAGAATGATGTTTTTCTCTCCATTTCCAGAAACAAGTACCAACTCGGACTTAAGTGTTGGGGCGATGTGCGTGTCAAGTTTTTCCTCCAATACTTTAATCAAAGTATGGTTTTCAAATTTGTCAATCTTGAATTCCATAGCTGAATAAATTGTTTTAAGGGTTATACTTATTTTTCCTTATCGTCTCCAGCTTTCTTCTTTCTTTCATTCTTCTGGTTCTCTTCCATCTCAGACTTCAGGGCAGCCAGTTCAGATATATCACCCAGTGTGGTCTTCTCCAGGTTGATTTTCAACTTCCTGGTAGCTTTCCTTACCTCTGCTCCTTCACTCTGCCTGGTACCTCGTACAGAAGATCTCTTCTCATCCTCATGGATACGACTATGAGACAAGATAATCTTTTTTGCGGACTTATTGAACTCTATCACCTTAAAATCGAGTTTTTCATCTACCTTAACCGGACTACCATCCTCTTTTACAAGATGTTTTGGAGTAACAAACCCTTCAACCCCATAGGGCAGTGCAATAACAGCTCCTTTATCCATTAACTCAATGATCGTTCCTTCATGGATTGAATCGACTCCGAATACGCTTTCGAAGACATCCCAGGGATTCTCTTCAAGCTGCTTATGGCCAAGGCTCAAACGACGATTTTCTTTGTCAACTTCAAGCACCATAACCTCAATATCTGCAGCTATAGCAGTGAATTCAGCAGGATGCTTGATCTTCTTGGTCCATGACAGGTCAGAAATATGAATCAGACCATCTATGCCTTCTTCGATCTCTACAAAGACACCGAAGTTAGTAAAGTTACGAACTTTGGCAGTATGCGTACTTCCCAATCCATACTCCTCATCAATCTTCTCCCACGGATCGGTTTTGAGCTGTTTGATACCCAGAGACATCTTTCTTTCTTCCCGATCAAGGGTAAGGATCACTGCATCAACTTTGTCACCCACTTTCATGAATTCCTGGGCGCTTCTCAAATGCTGCGACCAGGACATTTCAGACACGTGGATCAATCCTTCAACACCTGCTGCAATTTCAACAAAGGCACCATAGTCGGCCATAACCACTACCTTGCCTTTCACCTGGTCACCTATCTTAAGGGCTTCATTAAGTGAATCCCATGGATGTGGTGTCAGCTGCTTCAAACCAAGTGCGATACGCTTCTTATCATCGTCAAAATCAAGGATCACCACATTCAGTTTCTGATCCAGTTCCACAATCTCTTCGGGATGATTCACACGTCCCCATGACAGGTCGGTAATATGGATCAGCCCATCCACTCCACCCAGGTCAATAAATACCCCATATGAAGTTATATTTTTCACAGTTCCTTCCAGAACCTGTCCTTTTTCAAGTTTCGCAATGATCTCTTTCTTCTGCTGTTCCAGCTCCTCTTCGATCAGTGCCTTATGGGAAACCACCACATTCTTGAACTCATGGTTGATCTTGACCACCTTGAATTCCATACTCTTACCCACATATGCATCATAATCCCTAATGGGCTTAACATCAATCTGCGATCCGGGAAGGAACGCCTCGATCCCAAATGCATCAACGATCATACCACCCTTTGTGCGGCATTTGATATATCCTTGAATGACCTCATCCTGATCAAGTGCCTGGTTAACACGGTCCCAGGAACGCATGGCCCTGGCTTTCTTATGGGAAAGAACAAGCTGTCCCTTTTTGTCTTCCTGACTCTCCACATATACTTCAACCGTATCACCTTCCTTAAGGTCAGGATTATAACGAAATTCGCTGAGAGAAATAATCCCTTCAGACTTGTATCCAATATTGATGACAACCTCACGCTTGTTCATTGAGATCACTTTCCCATCAATCACCTCATTCTCGGCAATGGTAGAAAGGGTTTCGGAGTACAGCTTCTCGAAGGCTGATTGATCTACTGTTGTTTCCATCTCATCGACAGCAAACTCCTCCCAGTTAAAATCTTCAACACCAGTTTCAGTTGATGAATCAACCTTGGTGTTCTTTGTAGCTTTTTCGGGTTCAGCTTTGGGTTCTTCTTTGGGCTCTTCAGTTTTAGGCTCTTCAGCTTTTGATTCTTCATCTGACGTCTCAGGCCCTTCGGCAGCGGTTGCGGGTGCTTCAACTTCAGGCTCTTCAGCTTTGGGCTCTTCAGCTTTAGGCTCTTCAGTTTTAGGCTCTTCAGTTTTAGGCTCTTCAGCTTTTGATTCTTCAGCTGACGCCTCAGGCCCTTCGGCAGCGGTTACGGGTGCTTCGACTTCAGGCTCTTCTGCTTTGGGCTCTTCAGCTTTAGGCTCTTCAGCTTTAGATTCTTCTTTGGGCTCTTCAGCTTTGGGATCTTCTTTGGGCTCTTCAGCTTTAGATTCTTCAGCTGACGCCTCAGGCCCTTCGGCAGCGGTTGCGGGTGCTTCGACTTCAGGCTCTTCTGCTGTAGCTTTTACAGCATCTTTTTCTTTTTCCGACATTGATAATTACTTTAAAATTAATAAGTTAGACATTATAATTGTTTAAATAAGCCGCAAAGTTAACAAAACAGCCATAATTACCCAAAAAAGATCAGCATAAAACCCTGTGAAACCATGATTTGCATCGTCTTCTGCTTAAAAACATAGACGGTTCATACGATCAAATATTGCCGATGTTCTATGAATACTCCATTAATAATTTAGAAAACAAAAAAACTAAATTCCATCATTCCTCGTTCTACTTTAATAATTTAACTTTACATTTCATTTATAAACCCTCTCAATATGAGAATAGCAATAGTTGGAACAGGTTATGTGGGGTTGGTTTCCGGAACCTGTTTTGCTGAAACAGGGATTTCAGTCACCTGTGTGGATATTGATCAGAAGAAAATTGAGGACCTGAAACAGGGAATCATCCCCATTTATGAACCGGGACTTGAAAATATGGTGAAGAACAACGTTGAAAAAGACCGCTTGTTCTTCAGCACTAGTCTGAAAGACAGCATTGTGGATTGTGAAGCGGTTTTTATTGCCGTAGGAACGCCTCCCGATGAAGATGGTAGTGCCGATTTGCAATACGTGCTGGCAGTGGCCGATGAGATTGGCCGGTATATGCAGAATTATCTGGTCATCGCCACCAAAAGCACCGTTCCCATTAAGACTGCCGAAAAGGTACGGAAACAGGTAGATGCTGCACTGAAAAAGAGGAAATTAAAGTTGGATTTTGATGTTGCATCAAATCCTGAATTTCTGAAAGAGGGAGATGCCATCAATGATTTTCTTAAACCAGACCGCATTGTAATTGGAATAGATTCTGAAAGGGCCGAGAAGATCATGCAACGCCTGTACAAACCATTCCTTCTTAACGGTCATCCCTTAATTTTCATGGATATTACATCCGCTGAGATGACTAAGTATGCTGCCAATTCAATGCTGGCCACCAAAATAAGCTTCATGAACGACATTGCCAATCTATGTGAAATTGTTGGAGCTGATGTAAACATGGTCAGGAAAGGGATAGGCAGCGATACACGCATCGGTAATAAGTTTATCTATCCAGGTGCCGGATATGGAGGAAGCTGCTTTCCAAAAGATGTGAAGGCTTTAATCAAGACTGGTGATAAGTACAACCATTCACTTGAGATATTGAAGGCTGTTGAAGCTGTCAATGAAAATCAGAAACTGGTGATCCCAGCCAAGATTAAGGCCCATTACGGAGATAAGCTTAAAGGAAAGAAACTGGGAATCTGGGGCTTATCATTTAAACCTCAAACCGATGATATGCGGGAGGCTCCAGCCATTAAGATTATTGAAGAATTACTGAAACACGGAGTGCAAATTAAAGCTTATGATCCTGTAGCCAATAAGGAGGCCAAAAGACGTATTGGAGATCGTATTGAATATTGTGATGATAAATATGAAGCACTGATTGAAACAGATGGCCTTGTGGTTATTACAGAATGGCAGGAATTTCGTGTACTGAATTACCGGGTGCTTGAAAAATTGATGCATGAAAAAGTAATTTTCGATGGACGGAATATCTATGATCCGGAAGAGCTGGTGGAATACGGTTTTACTTATTACAGCATTGGTCGTCATCCAATTAAACCTTAATTCAAATGAAAAGAATTCTTATTACGGGGGGTGCAGGATTTATCGGTTCGCACCTGGGTGAACGATTACTTAATGAGGGAAATGAAGTCCTGTGTCTGGATAACTATTTTACCGGATCAAAGGAAAACGTCATCCATCTTTTTGATAATCCGTACTTTGAGTTGATCAGACATGATATCACTGCCCCCTATTTTGTGGAAGTGGACGAGATATACAACCTGGCATGTCCGGCTTCACCCATACATTACCAGTACAATCCCATAAAAACCGTCAAAACCTCGGTAATGGGAGCCATCAATATGCTTGGCCTTTCAAAACGGATCAAGGCAAAAGTACTTCAGGCATCCACCAGTGAGGTTTACGGTGATCCCACCGTCCATCCCCAACCCGAATCCTATTGGGGTAACGTGAATCCAATCGGAGCAAGATCCTGTTACGATGAAGGAAAAAGGTGTGCTGAAACCCTGTTCAAGGATTACCATTTGCAAAATGGTGTCAGAATAAAAATTGTTCGGATCTTCAATACCTATGGTCCAAGGATGCACCCCAATGATGGCAGGGTGGTTTCCAACTTCATTGTTCAGGCGCTGCAGGGTAAGGATATAACCATTTATGGTAATGGTACACAAACACGAAGCTTCCAGTACGTGGATGACCTGCTGGAAGGTATGGTGCGAATGATGCAGACCGGCGATGAGGTAACCGGTCCGATTAACCTGGGTAATCCCACTGAGTTCACGATTCTGGAACTGGCTGAAAAAATCCTGGAAATGACAGGTTCAAAGTCAGAGATCATCCATATGCCACTGCCACAGGATGATCCCATCCAGCGTAAACCGGATATTTCTCTGGCCAGGACTAAGTTGAATGACTGGGAACCCGTTGTAAATCTGGATGAAGGACTTGAAAAGACCATTGCATATTTTGAGAAATTGCTAAAAGAATAAATTGAAATTTTAAACGGATGAAGGGAATTATATTGGCCGGAGGTGCCGGGACGCGCCTCTACCCCATTACCAGGTCCATATCCAAGCAGATCATTCCTGTTTACGACAAACCTATGATCTACTACCCGCTGTCGGTGCTCATGCTGGCAGGGATCAGGGAGATCCTGATCATTTCGACACCTGAGGACCTGCATTTGTACCAAACACTGCTGGATGACGGAAGTCAGCTCGGTATATCGCTCAGTTATACCAAACAACCTTCACCCGACGGCCTGGCCCAGGCATTCCTTATCGGTGAGGATTTTATTGGGAATGACAATGTATGCCTTATCCTGGGAGACAATATTTTTTACGGACATGGATTCTCAAAGACACTGCAGAAGGCCTCATCCCTCGAGGACGGGGCCATTATATTCGGGTATTATGTGACGGACCCGGAACGGTACGGAGTAGTTGATTTTGATTCGCAGGGAGAGGTGTTGAGCCTGGAGGAAAAACCTTCTGCTCCAAAATCCAATTATGCCGTTACAGGTCTCTACTTCTACAGCAATGATGTCATTGAAAAGGCTAAAACACTGGAACCTTCAAAACGAGGTGAACTTGAGATAACTGACCTGAACAGATTATACCTTAACGAACAGAGACTCATGGTCAAGATCATGGGAAGAGGAATGGCGTGGCTTGATACAGGTACCCACGAAAGTCTTTTGCAGGCATCTAATTATATCCATACCATTGAAGAACGACAGGGTTTGAAGATCTCATGTCTTGAAGAGATTGCCTTCAAAATGGGATTCATTGGGAAGGATCAGTTATTTTCACTTGCTGAACAGTTGAAGAACAGCGCTTACGGGCAATACTTGCTCAGCATAGCCAATGAACGGCTTTTCAATTCAGACATTTAATAAAGGGATGCAAATCAAGGAAACAGATATTGAAGGACTTTTTGTCCTGGAACCCCAGGTGTTCAGAGATCCGCGAGGGTATTTTCTGGAAAGTTACCATAAGTCCAGGCTTGAAAAGCATGATGTCTTTTATGAATTCATCCAGGATAACCAGTCACAATCCTCCTATGGTGTGATCCGCGGGCTCCATTTTCAAAAAGAGCCACATGCCCAGACCAAGCTGATCAGGGTCATTGAAGGTACAGTATTCGATGTGGCAGTTGATATTCGTCCCGGCTCCCCTACATATGGCCATTGGTTTGGCCTTGAAATAAGCGCTGAGAATCATCTTCAACTATTGGTCCCCAAGGGATTTGCCCATGGATTTTCAGTGCTTTCACAGCATGCCACTGTCTTTTACAAATGCGATGCCTACTACCATCCCGATTCAGAGTCGGGCATTCACTATAATGACCCTGATCTCCAAATCGATTGGAAAATTGATTTGAAGTCAACCATAGTTTCCGAAAAAGACAGACAATTACCCCATTTGAAACACATTTAAACCACTAATAATGAATCATGTACTGGTAACCGGAGCGAAAGGTCAGCTTGGACGCGAAATAAAAAAACTCCGCAATAACTTCAAACAGATCTACTCTTTTACTGATATCGAGGAATTGGATGTTTCAGATAAAAAAGCCCTGAATACCTACCTGGCTTCCCATCCTGCCGATTATATAATCAATTGCGCAGCCTATACAGATGTGGATGGAGCAGAGTCGGAACCTGACCGGGCCATGCAATTAAACAGGGATGTTTTGGCTAACCTGAAGGAATGCCTGGATGATTTTCCCAATACCCGGATCATCCACATATCCACTGATTACATATACAGGGGGGATCTCCAGCGTCCCATCAGGGAGGAAGACCCGGCCGAACCCATTAGTGTTTACGGAAAGACAAAACTGGAAGGGGAAAAAATACTGCAGGGTCATCCCGGGGCCTTGATCATTCGTACTTCATGGTTGTTCAGTGTGTTTGGTAAGAACTTTGTAAAGAGTATGATCAACCGGATGGATCAGCATGACGATATGAGGATCGTTTATGACCAGGTTGGAACACCCACCTATGCAGAGGACCTGGCCAGGGCCATCATGCAGATCATCTCTGATGTTGAATCGGGTGAATCCGATTTTGTTCCCGGGATATTCAATTATTCGAATGAAGGGGTATGCAGTTGGTACGATCTTGCCATGGAGGTTTGCCGGCTTATCAATTGTAAGGGACATGTTTCCCCCATAGAAACCCATGAATACCCCCTTCCGGCGAAACGGCCGGTCTATTCTGTACTGAACAAATCCAGGATCAAAGAAGTCTATGGTGTGGAGGTACCCTACTGGAGGGATAGCCTGGAAAAGTGTATTAAAAATCTGTTATAACCAACTGTATTTGACATATGAACAACGAAGATATCCTGTCGACTGTAATGGAGAAAGCAACTAGCTGGCTTGAAAGTCCCATCGATGAGGCATCGAAGGAATCCATTCGTAAAATGATGGCAGACAATGAGCCCGAGTTAATCGAGAGTTTTTACAAAGACCTGGAATTCGGGACAGGTGGTCTCAGAGGAATCATGGGAGTGGGAACCAACCGCATGAATATTTACACAGTCGGCATGACCACCCAGGGATTGTGCAACTACCTGCTGAAACAGTTCGGGGAAAGGGATGAGATCAGTATAGCTGTGGCCCACGATTGCCGCAACAACAGTCCCCTCTTTGCAGAGATCACAGCACAGATCTGTGTGGCGAATGGTATGAAGGCCTATCTTTTCGATGACCTGAGGCCTACACCTGAGCTCAGTTATGCCATCCGGCTGCTGGGATGCCAGAGCGGTGTGGTAGTTACAGCTTCCCACAATCCAAAAGAATACAACGGATACAAAGTTTACTGGGAAGATGGTGGTCAGATCATCAACCCGCATGATGTGAATATCATTAAAGAGGTCCAGCAGATCAAATCCATCAGCGAGGTGAAATTCGACGGGGACAGAGAGGCAATTATCAAATTGGGTGAGGAAATAGATGCCCTCTATATTGAAGAGGTTGCAAAACAATCCTTAAATCCTGAGATCATCAAAGCTCATTCGGATGTAAAGATAGTTTATACACCGATACACGGAACCGGCGTGAAGATGGTTCCACGGGCCTTGAAAAGGATGGGATTTAATAATATATATAATGTACCAGAACAGGATGTGGTGGACGGCAACTTTCCTACCGTGGTATCTCCAAATCCGGAAGAATCTGCCGCCCTTGACCTGGCACTTAAAAAAGCCGATGAGGTGGGTGCGGACCTGGTCATGGCCACCGATCCGGATGCGGACCGTGTGGGGATTGCAATACGTAATGATCACGGAGAACTGGTGCTATTGAACGGCAACCAGACCGCATCTTTACTGACCTATTATCTCCTCTCTCAATGGTCTGAAAGGGGAAAACTCACCGGGAAGGAGTATATCATTAAGACCGTGGTAACCACCGAATTAATTGCCGATATGGCCCGGCATTACAAAGTGAAATATTACGACGTTCTCACCGGTTTTAAATTCATAGCCGACATCATTAAGAAAAACGAAGGCGAGATGACATTCATCGGAGGTGGTGAAGAGAGTTATGGATTTATGATCGGAGACTTTGTGAGGGATAAAGATGCTGTTACTTCCTGCGCAATTATTGCAGAGATTGCCGCATGGGCCAGGAGTCAGGGTAAAAGCCTGAATGATATATTGTTGGATATATACCTGGGGTTCTCATTATACCAGGAATCGCTCATCAATGTGGTCAGGAAGGGCAAGTCAGGAGCAGATGAGATCCAGCAGATGATGGCCGGCTTCAGGGACAATCCCCCGGAAAGCATCAATGGATCCCGTGTGACAATGATCCATGATTACCTGGAACAGGTCAGCACCGACACTGAAACCGGGAAACAGACCAGGATCGACCTGCCAAAATCCAATGTCCTCCAGTTCCTGCTGGAAGATGGCAGCAAGATCTCCATTCGACCGTCCGGCACTGAACCCAAGATTAAATTCTATTTCAGTGTATACGACAGGCTTGAAAAAAGAACCGAATATGAAAGTGCGAGAAAGGTCCTTGATAAACGCATCCTGAACCTCATGCAGGATCTTAAACTATTGTAAACATCCGGGTTTTTTATTCACCGATGATCTTTACCAATACCCGCTTGCGACGCTTTCCGTCGAATTCACCATAAAAGATTTGTTCCCAGGGGCCGAAGTCCATTTGACCTTCGGTTACGGCCACAACAACTTCACGACCCATAATGGTACGTTTCAGATGAGCATCTGCGTTGTCCTCATATCCATTGTGACGGTACTGATCATAGGGCTTTTCAGGTGCAAGCTTTTCCAACCAGACTTCAAAGTCATGATGTAACCCTGACTCGTCATCATTAATAAACACGCTGGCGCTGATGTGCATTGCGTTTACAAGTATTAAACCTTCGGCAACTCCACTTTCAACTAAGCATTCCTGAACAAAAGGAGTAATATTAATTAGTTCCCGTCTTTTGGTAATATTGAACCACAATTCTTTACGGTATGATTTCATAATTGTCTTGATTTATCTGTAAAAATCATTAATTTTCAAGATATCAAATTACATTTTTTACTTCAAATAATATGCTATAGTATCATCAGGGATTAATAAATTTTTTTCAGGGCGCATAGCCCAGAATATACTTACCTTAATAAAACCATCTTTTTTGTCTGAACAAAGTCACCGGCCTTCAGGCTGTAAAAATATAACCCGGGATTCAAATTTTCATTTTTGATTCTTACAGAATACTTACCGGCAACCTGTTTTTTATTAATGACCGATTTTATTTTAACTCCTTGTGAATCGAAAAGGTCGAGATGCACATAAGACTCATAAGCGATTGTATAGCAAATTTCTGTTTGTTGCCTAAAAGGATTTGGGTGATTTTGTTCAAGAGTAAACACACCCGGCCGCATCTTTTTTTCATCCATATTAGTTAACAGGTCCTGGTACCTCTGCAAAGCGAGTTCAGCATTGTCTTGAAGTTCCTCCAGGGTTGAACCTGCTATAATGGCAAAACTGACCAGCAGGTTCTCTTCTGCATTTAAATCGAATGGGCCGGAGCCTATCCACATCCTGTATTCTCCCGATTCAGTAATCTCCGTGTTGTTTATTGTCGAAATCCAAACAAAAGAGGAATCACGTATATACAGTTGACTACCTGTACCTGTGATTCGTGTTCCTGATACTCCATTCAATGCTACAATCCCGTAATAATTCTGATCCGGATCGGCACTTTCCAGATACTGATAAACAAGATTCCATGATAAATCAAAACCACCAAGATTCTGCTCGTGATAATCTCCTCCACCCACATCCCAGTCGGCAAACAATCCTACATACAGATCGTTCAGGGATCCTGAATTGGTTTTCATAGTATATCTAAGAAATAAAATGTCCTCGCCATGATTTGAATAGGATTGTTGAACAACCTGAATGCCAAGCGGTGAAGGTGAAGAATTGTCGTTAAAAACACATGTTGTTTTCTGATCCCAACTTCCCGGAATGTTTTCAAATCCTGAGATAGGAGAAGTATTTTGAAAATCGTTGTTAATCCTGAAAACGCCTAACTGGCCGTTAACGTAACCTCTTTCTGAGGTTCCAAGAATTAGTCCGGCATTGAAAAGCGGATCAGTATTATCTTTAAAGATTAATCCATCACCATATGTCCAATTTGGGCCTGCATGCCCGATGCAGCCATTATGGAATACGGAAACTTCCATGTTTCCGGTGCTATGGGTTAAAAAAGATGGCGAATGAGTATCGGGGATTACCCTGCTCCACATACCGCCATATTCGGTGCCTGCGTAAAGCATTGTGTCACAAACGGCCAGTTTTTTAATATTGAGGCAACCTAATCCGTTGTTAAAAACCATCCAACTTTCTCCACTGTCATCCGACATAAAAATTCCATCTCCCCCGCTACCTGCATACACTACTGCCGGGTTCCTGGAATTGTCAACAGCCAGTGCAGTAATATTGTCTGCCAAACAATTCAGTTTCACCCAACCTTCTCCATCCCTTCTCCACAAGCCCTCTTCGGTTGCAACAAATAGATTTGATTGGTTATCGACGATGATATCCTGAACGTTTTCAATTCCTTCATCAGGAGTTATTTCTGTTGCAACCTGATTACCCCACGCATCCTGCAGTTTAAAAACCTGCCCCACTCTCTCTTTCCCGATATAGACTACATCAGGATTTTGAGGGTCAATTGCCATGGCCGAACCCGGTGCACTGATTAATCTGTCCCAATTGGCACCTCCGTCTGTTGTGCGGGCAATGGTTCCAAAACCAGTTAATCCACTTGAAAGATAGTAAGGTTGTGTACTCACCAGGATTGCATCGGAATTGCCGGGTTTAACCAGGATATCTGTTATTTCTGTGTAACAAGGACTTCCCAGACATTCAGTAAAATCGATGGGGCCCGTCCAGAATTGACCATTATTTTCTCCTTTGAAAAGTCTGTGATAAGTTAGCCCGCTTTTTGCTCCATAAAATGTGGAAGGATTGTCAGGATCGACGGCTAAAACATCAAATGAAGCAGAGAGATTGCTTTGATTTAATTCCCATGAAGAACCTGCATCGGCTGACTTGTATAGTTTTAATTCTTCTTCAGTGGCAGCATATACCATATTGCAGGCATTGGGATTTACAATAAGATCATTCACCAGTGAATTGTTTATTCCAATATTAATTTTTTCCCAACTGTTTTCATTTTCATCAAATTTATAGATGCCACCATAACGGGTTGCCATGTAATAAATAGTTTCATCCCCTGAACTTATTTCCATACAAGTAGGAGAAATTGCCGGTGGTAAGCCCACTCCGTTTATATAATCCCAATGATCTGTTTCACTGTTATAGATCCAAAGAGGCTTATCAACATCGTATGAACCTATAATTACGGAACCCGGATTCTGCGGGTGAACCCTAAAAATATTCGGATTTATATTGCCGGCATAAGGGATCTCTAACTCCTGCCAGTTTTCACCCATGTCGGAAGATTTGAATAGCTTCAGATCAGATGACAGATAAACAAATCCAAAAATTGCAAAAATTGTCTTTTCTCCCTGGCTGTTCTTAATTACAGTGATATTTGATACCTGATCAGTACTTGAAGTTCCAATTTTTCTATCGATCCATGTATCCCCTCCATCCTGGCTAATTAAAACTCCCCCGAAATTTGAACAGTAACCACTATTTATTCCGGCTGCATAAATCCAGTTTGCACTGTCAGGATCAACTACAATCTTATTAACCTGGCTCCACCCACAAACGTTCCAATTGGCCCAGGATTTCAAGGGACTGCCTGTTTGCCATTCGTCAGATACTTTATAGATTGCAATTACTTCATCATCAGGATTTCTGAGGAATTCACCGGTTCCAAAATAAAGAACATCCGGGTTGTTTGGATCTGTTGCCATCGTGTTTATTGCCTGGTCCCAAAGTCCCATATATTTCCAGCTTTGTCCTCCGTTGCCACTTCTGTAAACACCACTATGGTATGTACCCGCAACCACAATGTCAGGATTAGAAGAATGTACCTTTATTGAGGTTACCTTATAACTGTCCGGGAAATTTACTTTAGACCAGTTATCCCCTCCATTCTCAGTTTTATAAATGCCATGTACTGTACCTGCATAGAGTATTTCCGGATTCGATTTCGAAATGGCGATGCAGTTAATATGCCCGCCAAACGGACCATTACTGACCCAGCTGGTATTTTGAGCTGTGGCTGAAGAGTTGAAAAGAATTATTGAAATTATTGAGACAAAAAAGAATATTGCGGAAAAGCTTTGCACATAATTTTTCATGAGTCAAAGAGTCAATTGAGTCTTTAAATATTACAAAAAATATCACGAAAAATCAAATTTGTTATAGAATGATTTTCAATAATTTATATAGTATTTTGTGTACACTAGAATCCATATAGTTAGGGAAATTGTTGTGGCTATCACGGAAGGGAAGCTTGACTTCGGGCCGTGGGAACAGATCTTTGACGGCGAGTTTGATGGCAAACGCCGGAAACGGGCACTGGTTAAGATTATCGGGGAATAAATTGTTTGGCCATATTGACAAGGTAGAGATGGTCCGATGCCCTGGTAAAAGCCGTATAAAGCCACCTCAGATAATCGAGAGTGAGCATCTCCTCAGTAAAAAAACCCTGGTCCAAAAACACTGATTTCCACTGGCCTCCCTGGGATTTATGACAGGTAACTGCATAGGCAAACTTCACCTGAAGCGCATTATAATAGGGATCTGTAGCGATTTTAGTGGCCACCTGCCTTCGATTGATTGCATCGGGATAATCCTCCGCCACAGACATATACAACGTCCGTTGCTGATCATGATTCAGAGAGGGAGCATCAAGATCAATTACATCCAGCAGCACCTTCACTTCCATTTCCAGGTCACCATAATCGGGAAGGGTTACACTTGCATTGGCGAATTTGTGTCCATGGACTTCTTCAGTTTGCAGTACTTTTTCAACCCTGACAATATCGCCATTGGCAATGAAATCAATGCGGTTCTGTTCATCTTTCCAGAAATAGTTATTCTTCACAACCATCAGCAGATCGCCGGGTGATACCTGCTCTTCACGCCAGAGAATCTGGCTCCTGATGCCTGCATTGAACCTGTTGGCCCTTTTGTTTGAACGCGTAATCACAATGGTTTCACCGGTACCAAAACGGTCGTAACTGGTGCTGAGGGTATCCAGTAGCTCGGTCCCGCCTAACATGGTTATATCGTCGAAAGATTTAAAATTGAAATCGGGATAATCTTCAATTCCTTCAGTGATCAGGTTCCGGATGGAGGTGGCATTGTGAAGGATACCTGATCCTTTGGTCTGACGGATCACATCGGTCATCTCAATTTCTCTTACCCGGTAACCATACTGTTCCAGAGTTTCACGGCTGAGCGCTGGGCTGATGTCGAGTCCCACAGGGGGAAGCTGTGCGGTATCACCAACCAGTACCAACCTGCATTGCGAGCCCAGCTCAATATAATCAAGCAGGTCCCGGAGCAGATCGCCCGAACCGAATACAGAATTGCGGGACCTGTCCCCGATCATGGATGCTTCATCAACGATAAAAAAGGTGTTCTTATGCAGGTTCCGGTCCAGCACAAACTCCCCCAGGCCGTCTTTCCCCGATTTCTGCCTGTATATCTTCTTATGGATGGTCCAGGCCGGTTGATGGGTATAAGCACTCAGAACCTTGGCTGCCCTACCGGTCGGAGCAAGCAAAACGCTTTTTTGCTTCAATGAACCCAGTGTTTTCACCAGACTGTTTAAAAGCGTGGTTTTCCCGGTTCCTGCATATCCCTTTACCATCATTAATTCCGAAAGATCTTCCGAAGCAACGAACCCTCCCAGCTCTCCGATCATTTCAATCTGACCAGAAGTTGGTTGAAACTCAAGATTTTCAAGTAATTTAGCAACTATATAATTTCTCAGCATCCCGTTGAATTATGCGCAATTAAAAATATATAATTTATTTTTTTTACTAAATTTGTTCACAAACGTAAAAAGTATACCCCATGAGAAGAGTTATTCAGGTTCTGTTTGTTTTGATAATCATTGTATTAGGGTATCTGATCGTTGAAAGCATCATGGAACCGATCCGATTCAACCAAGAAGTTAAAGTCAGGGAACAGTCAACCATCAACAGGCTGATCGATATCAGGGACGCACAGAAGGCGTATAAAGATGTTTATAGGCGATTCACAGGTAGCTTCGACACATTGATCGATTTCCTTAGCGTCGATTCATTCTCAGTTACCAAGGCCATTGGGGAGATCCCTGAAGAATGGCTGGAAGAATTTGGTCTTGAGGAAGCACGGGCCAAAGCCATCAAGGAGGGTGTGATAAGCCGGGAGACCACCAAATTGTCGGTTAAGGACTCTCTTTTCGCTGCTGGATACGCCATCGATTCATTGCGTTATGTCCCATTTACTGAGAACGTAACATTCGACATGGAATCCGGTGAGATATTAACCAGCTCCAACCTGATTGTGCAGGTAATTGAAGTCTCGGTTCTTTATGACCACCTATTAAATGGCATGGATGAACAGCTTATCGTTAATTACAAGGATGAGAGAATGAAGATGGTGGGATTCGAGGGAGTGAAATTCGGATCCATGGAAGAAGGAACCCTCACAGGCAACTGGGAATAGCCTCCCTTACATTGATGCAGGTAGATAGTATTATATCGAATGCTATTACACAAGATATAAGACTGAAAGGTCACCAATCCATCCGGTTTGCGCCGGATGGTTTTTCTGTTTTGGTGTCAGATGCAGGTTACAGGCCTGTATTCCTGAAACAATTTATCTATGAGTCCTCAGTCCCGGTAAACCTTTATCCCGGTGATTGTGTTCGGATCCTGGATGAACTCGAACTGCTCACATTTGGTGGAGAAACTGTTTTCATTGTAGATTCGATGGCTGCCACCGTTGTTCCTGCACAATTTTTTAATGAACAGGATGGCCAATCGCTGCTTGAAAAGGCAGCAACATTATTGGAGGCCGATCAGGTTCATAACCGTTTGTTAAAGGATCGTGATATGCACCTGGTTTATGCGGTTCCGAAAGAGATCCAGGCCCTGAAGAGTCAGTTTTCCGGTGATGTCAGGATCATCCATACTGATGAATGCCTGGTCTCGCTATCCGACCAGGTTCAGGCCAGCGACCACCAGAGGGGCGTTGTGCTGGTGGAAGTTCAGCAATATACCATGGATATCCTGGTGATCCTTGAAGATGGGATCAAGCTATTGAACCGATATGCCCTGAAAGATCCATCCGATTTCATCTATCATACCCTGAATACGTTTAAACAACTAAAATTGGACCGGGAGACCATACCCGCATATCTTTCAGGAATTGTACATGGAGAGCACGAGCTTTTCGGGCTCCTGGGAAAATATATACGGCATGTAAAAACCACACCCTACTACCTGGAAGAATTGTCCAGGGCTCAGATGCTTCGCTTTATGATCCTATCCGAAGGCAGCAAGTGCGCATAATCAGTGGCATATACCGGGGCAAACAAATCCACCCACCTAAAAATCTCAAATTAAGGCCGACCACCGATTTTGCAAAGGAGAGCCTGTTTAATATTCTGATTCATCAATTTGATTTTGAAAATCTGGACATCCTTGACCTGTTTGCAGGAACAGGCAGCATTACCTATGAATTTGCCTCCAGGAATGTCCGATCGATTGTGACCGTTGAGATGGTCCAGGTCCATTTCAAATTCATTCAGAAAACATGCAGTGAGCTGGAGATGGACCAGGTGACTGTAATCAGGGAGGATGCTTTCCGGTATCTAAAAAATCCATACCAGTCCTTTGATATCATCTTTGCCGATCCACCCTACGACCATCCCCGGCTTGCCGAGCTTCCTGATATGGTTTTCTCCACAGAGATTCTAACCAGAGGCGGCCTGTTTATCCTGGAACATCCTGCCAGCTATACATTCTCAGCACACCCCGGATTTTTCCAGCACCGGAAGTACGGGGGCGTGAATTTCACCATGTTTTCGTCAGATACCGCTAATCAATCTTAACAAGCTTATTGCGGCCCTTCAGCATTCCTTCCTCATACCATTGAATCACATAAAAACCACGGAACAACGATTGCACATTCAGCTGGTAAATCTGATACCCTGATGGAACCTGTTCATTATGGACCATCCTCCCGTTCATATCAATGATCTCAAATCTGCCATCCTTTTCTGAAGGACTGCCAAGATTTACATTGACCATCGTTCTTGCCGGATTGGGATAGATATACAATGATTCCATTTCCTTCACCTGGTTTCCGATGCCCACCTGCGGAGTTTTGAAATCCACCGCAGCCTGGAGGATCTGTTTGGAGTTTCGGTCCTGAACAAATGCCACAATAGCAAGGTCTTCAATATCCTCTACATAGGACTGATAAACCCATGAATTGACACGGGTATCGTTGTTTCCCCTGGACCAATTGTCACCAAGCAGTTTACCGGCCGGAGTGGGCAGCATATCCAGAACCACATTCCTGAATGCTGTATCTCCATTTATTCCTGTATATGCATTCACAGAGGTTTCAAATACTACCACGTAAAGATCAATGTAATCAGCGTAATGGTCGACATTACAGGTCACAGTGGTGGTTGCCTCTACAGATACATCCGTCCAGCTAACTTCCAGATCTACATCAAAATCGGGAGCCTGAAGTGTCAGGAGCTTAATATCATCCATATCCGGAG
>JAGLOO010000001.1 GCA_023138875.1 Bacteroidales bacterium | reverse complement strand
TTGACAAAGGGCCTGATTTTGGTTACTTCTGACCCTTGTTTGTTGGATTAAATCATTATATTTGTACAATAATAGTTGACGTTCTTATACTTGATAATATAGCGGTTCGATACTACATTCCATTCTCATAGAGACGGGTTGAATTCCATGGCTTTTTTTCTTCAATATCGAACCGCTTTTTTTATTTCATTAAGCGATAGTGCAGATAGTCCAGCATCAAAGGAATATCTTTCTTATTGATCCCGTTCCGAATCAGCATTGATTGATCATCCACCATGGTTTTCAGGAAATCTTCCATTTCAAAATTGAGATCCCTGAGGGATTGTATATAGAGTTCTATGGCTTCCCGTTTGTTTCCCAGTGCCCACTGAACATGCCCGTAATTGATGTAATCGTAATATCCCGGTTTCAGTTCAAATACCTGCTGAAAGTATTTTTTCGATTTTTCAAGCTCGCCCAAGGCAAAATAGCACCAGGCGATGGGACGCAGAATATGCTGGTTCCCGGGATTCAGGTATTCAATTTTAAAATAATGTTCTAAGGCTGTCTGGTAATTGCCCAGTTTCAGGTTACAATAACCAATGAGCGATTTAGTGGTCTGGTCATCAGGCTGTAACGCAGAGGCATTTTCGTAAACTTTAAGTGCCGTTTTATAATCATTTATTTCTCGGTAACAGATCCCCAGGTTTTTAAGGGTCCACTTATTCTGCTCTCCCGACAGTCCAATCCGGGAGTAGTACCTGATGGCCTTCTGATAGTTCCCGTCTTTCTGGTAACAGTACCCTGCTTTTTCCAGCAACTCCCTGTCATCCGGTTGCTGTTCAAGCATCATTTTGAATATATCCAGGGCCTCCTCGAAATGGTCTTTTTCAAACAGGTATTCGGCAATATTCCTGGTAATGGAATTATCTTCGATGATCTCCCTGAAAAAATAGGACCTGTAAAGATCCAGTTTACCTCCGAATACATCCTCAAATTCATTCTTAAACGGTGAGATCTTGAAAAACCTGTAGAGGTCCTGGATGTATTGTATGAAAACGGTACGTTTTGTAAAATCGCCTGAGGTAACCTTTTCGTCCGAGATCATTTCCTGGAGCCCTTCAATTTCCATTAAAAAGGCAGTTGACAGCATTTTTTTCTGATCATCCGGCAGATGCCTGATGTTGAAAATAAAACTGTACTTATCGCTGTTGCAAAGAAAGGGTGTATTCTTCAGTCCGTCCACAAAAATATCCGGATCAAAGACCTCGCTCCTCGATGAATAAATATCCGAAAGATCCGGATTCTCCTTATGAAAGGGAACCAGCCAGTTGGTCAGTTCATTGAAGAAAGGGAATTGCTTCAGGTGGGCAAAAGTAGTCATGTAAACATCTGCTCCTTCCATTTGCAGTTTCATAAACTCATCCACTTTCCTGAAAAGGTCATCCGATTCACTGAACATGGATTCCCAGTCAGGATTCCTCCCCTCCTCCAGCATTTCATCCCGGATGTCGTCCATCTTCAGTTTATCTTCCAGCTTCGGTTTAAGCTTGGCCATCTCGGGCATGAGGTCCTCCTGCAGTTTCCTGCCTATCTCCAGGGTGTCCCTGGTACGGATCAGTTGAAGAGCAATTTTTTCGAAGCTCTGTTCAAGCTTCAGATCATCTTTCAATAACTTTAGCCTGTGCACGATGTTGGGATAGAACTCTATCCTATCGTCGTACCTGTATAACAAAATCACCAGAGCCACAATGGCCCTTGCGGAGACTTCCTGTTCCTCTTCACCTGCAAAATCGATGAGCCGATGGACCTTTTCTTCATCCCAGTACCTCAATCCCGACAACAGGATCCCGCTGATATACAAAGCTTTTTCATGCCACAGGAAATCCTTGCAGGTAAGAATAGCCGAGGAAAGGCTGTTTTCTGCCTCATTATACCGGTTACTTAACCAAAGGTGCCTGAAAATTTCCATAGATAGCTTCCTGCGGCGTTCATCTGTTGCTTCGGGAGAAACCTGGCGTTCATCTATCATTTCATCCAGCTCCCTTTTAAAGGAAAGGTCGTCCATGGTTTCGATAACGCTTTTCCCGGTAAGCTCCTGCTGCCGGTCCACCTCCTGTTTGAGGATATATGTATGCCAGCCCGAATGTTTCTCCATCAGCAGATCCCCGACCCGGTCGGCCAGCTCAAGGATGGATGTAAGCAATTTCATATAGACCTTATCCCGTTCAGGATCCTGAACACCCTCAAGCATATAATTAAGCATCTGCTCATAAGTATGCTCCAGGTGCTCCTGCTGAATAAAAAAATCACTGAAACCCGACTCACCCACCAGGCCATTGAGTACATCCAGGGCATCTTTCACCCTCCTGGAGGAAACCAGCCGGCATAAACGCTGGTAACGTGTCTTTATTTGCTGGACATTGATCATCAATAATCATTTAATGCGAACTGTCCAAATATCAAGCCATCTGCCCAATACAGACAGAATGGCAGAACCGGATGACAATCAGTTTGATTGTGGTTATAGTTGTATATCAACAAATGTATACCAAAAAAGACTATTATCTTTAGCTGATCAATGGGAACGATTATTTATTCCAGATATAATGGCCGTAGATATTTACAATGACGATCGTGTGGTCCTGACCTTCGATGCAGGAGGTACCAATTTTGTTTTTTCTGCCATGCAGGGTGGCAGGGAAATCCTTGAGCCCATCACAATCCCTTCCCACGCAGATCACCTGGAACGCTGCCTGGAAACCATAAAAAAGGGATTCGACCACATGCTCTCCATGCTCGAACAACCTGCTGTAGCCATCAGTTTTGCTTTTCCGGGACCCACCGATTATCCAAATGGGGTGATTGGCGATCTGAAGAACCTGCCCGGTTTTCGTGGTGGAGTTCCCCTGGGTAAAATCCTTGAGAACCAATACCAGCTACCAGCTTTTATCAATAATGATGGGGACCTGTATACATACGGCGAAGCCCTGGGCGGATTTCTGCCGGAGGTAAATCAATTGATGGCTGCCGCCGGAAATCCAAAACGTTTCAAAAACCTGGTGGGCCTGACCCTGGGAACAGGATTCGGAGGAGGGTTTGTATCCGACGGTACACTCATAACCGGCGACAACTCCATCGCCTCAGAGGTATGGATCCTTTCCAACCGCATCACTCCTTCCAGGAACGCAGAGGAAGAAGTCAGCATCAGAGCGGTACTAAGAAACTACAGGTCAGCCTCCGGCACTGCTAATGAAATCACTCTGACACCAAAAGAAATCTACGACATAGCCTCAGGATCAAAGGAAGGGGACCGTGAAGCAGCCGTTCATGCTTTTGAATCCATGGGCCGTCACCTTGGAGATGTCATCGCTAACCTGATCTCATTGATGGATGGCCTGGTGGTAATGGGCGGAGGAATTTCCGGAGCCGACCGGTTTTTCATGCCTGCTGTTATGAATGAGCTCCGCAACCAGTTTGATTTTCGCAAGCACGATCCGATCCCCAGGCTGATCCAGCAGGTATTTGATTTGAACGATCCCTCCGGACAGAAAGGCCTCTCTGAAGTCACCGGTAAATACATTGATCTCCCGGGCACAGACCAGCATGTATACTACGATGAACAACCAAAAGTGGGGATAGGCACAAGCCGCATTGGGGCCAGCAGAGCCATTTCCCTTGGGGCTTATGCCTTTGCATTGAGCAAGCTGGATGAATTTCCGGAAAGGTGATTTTTTTAACAATCAGACTTATCTTGCAGGGATGGAACTAGAGCTGCTGAACATAGACAGAAGTCAGGTCAGGGTCAATTCTGCCGAAATTTTGCCTTTGCTTGGAGTTGCTTCCGGAGATATAGATACACACACCGGAGAGCTCATAAAAAAGTACATTGCTGAATGCGAAAAAATCATGTCACCCCGGGGTGGTTTTGCAACATTTGAAGCCAAAGTTGTGGAATCAAAGGATGAAATTGAAATTGAAGGCACCAGGTTCCATACGGGAAAGATCCTCAGGATCATGCTTCAAAGGGCGGAAGAATATGCTTTTTTTGTGGTGACGGCCGGACCGGGACCAGAAACCCTGGCAAGAGAGCTCATTGATGACGGACAGTACCTTGAAGGTTACATTGTGGATCTGATCGGATCCGGAATCGTTGAATCGGTGGCCAACCAGGTTCACCAGCATATCAGGGATTTGGCTGAATCCAGGGGAATGAATGTGACCAACCGTTACAGCCCTGGTTATTGTTCATGGAATGTAAGTGAGCAGCAGAAACTATTCCGGTTGTTGCCCGAAGGATACTGCGGCATCGTATTGTCCGATTCATCATTGATGTCTCCCATCAAATCACTCAGTGGCATCATCGGAATCGGAGCCTCAGTGATGTATAAAGACTATACCTGTGAGATCTGCTCCATGAAAGATTGCCTCTTCCGCAGGACCGCTCCATTGAGAGTCAGGCCTTCAAAGGCTTGATTCCTGAATTTCTTGCTGTTCGTAAACAGAATCGTATTGAGGATTCTGTTGAAATGCAACGGGCGCATCCTCTTCTTCAAGCCAAGCTTTAAGTTTACCCAATAATTCATCTGCCTTAGAAGCATTTATCCCGGCAAGGTTGTTCCTTTCGCCAGGATCAGTTTCGAGGTTATAAAGCTCCAGGCCCCCATCTTCATAATAGCAATGCAGCTTCCAATCTCCATCCCTGATCACCGATCCTGGCCGTGTTCTGAAAAGCGGATCCCTGCCATCGTCATACCCGGCATGGTAAGCCTGAAGGTAAATGGGGAAATGAAAATAGAGGGGCCGTTCAATAGCAGCGGTTATGCCCTTTACCAAGGGCCATAATGATTCGCCATCCAGATCTGAGTTGGAGGGTTCCTTTCCAATAATCTCCAACAGGGTTGGGTAGAAGTCAATATTTATGACGGGTACATCTGTGTCAGATCCGGCCTCTATCTCTCCGGGCCACTTCATCACCAGTGGAACCCTAATCCCACCTTCGTAATAGGAACCTTTACCGGCCCTCAGCGGATCCTGGCAGGAGATCCTTCGGATACCCCCGTTATCGGAAGTGAATATTACAAGGGTATTACTCTCAACGCCCTGAGCCCTTATCTCATCCAGAACCAGACCAATACACCTGTCCATGTTATCCACCATTCCGGCATATGCCGCATTGGTCTGGCAACCGCGGCTCCCTTTTTCAAGATACTTCTGTTCAAAGGTCTTTTTTGGCTGGATGGGAGTATGCACTGCATAATAAGGCAAGTATAAAAAAAAGGAATTGTCTTTGTTCTCCCGTATAAAATGTTGTGCCTCACCTGTCAGCCGGTCTGTCAGGTACTCCCCATCCGGAGCATAAAGATCCGGCCTGAGGTAAGGGGCAAAATAGCTTCCGGGATGGCCCCAGATACCTCCACCCACATTGAAATCAAACCCCTGTGTCCGCGGGTCATCTCCCAGGTGCCACTTGCCAATGCTGCATGTAATGTACCCCGCATCCTGAAGCTCTTCTGCCAGGGTAAAGAAACTCCGTGAAAGAGAATCCCTGTTGTCGGCCGGGATCAGTTTCCGGGTACGGGCATCTCCCCTTTCAGGCGAACCAACTGTATAAATACCGTGTGCAGTTGTATACATTCCTGTCATCAGGCAGGCCCTGCTGGGGGCACAATTGGCTGCGGCTGCATATGCCTGGTTGAAAACCATACCGGCCCGGGCCAGCTGATCCAGGTGAGGGGTTTCATAGTATTCTGATCCCATAAATCCCAAATCTTTCCAACCCAGGTCATCGGCAACAATCAATACAATGTTTGGCAGTTCATGCGAAGCCTTCCGGCACGACAATAAACTGGTGATAATCAGTACGGAAGCGATGAATGAAAATCTCTTCATTGTTCCCCGGAGTAAGTCTTCATCCCGAAATTGAATTTCTCGGAAGGCACCCTCTCTTTCTCCATCATCTGGCTGAATGTTTCAATCAGGTCCGGATGATTTGCAGCTACATTGTTTTTCTCCATGGGATCTGTCTCCAGGTGATAAAGTTCAAGGGGAGCATTGGGGTTTCTGCCTACATTGAGTTTCACAGATTTCCACCCGTCTTTCAGTATGGCCTGCTTTCCTCCCCTTTCATGGAATTCCCAGTAAAGAAAGTCGTGTTCGGGTTGTTCCTGTCCCAGCAGCTCGGGAAGGAATGAGATCCCATCGGAATTGGTGATTTCCATTCCGACAATCTCTCCCACGGTGGGTAGCACATCCCAGAATGCTGAAATATGATGTGAAACCCTCTCGCCCTTAACGGTGCCTGGCCAGGATACAATAAGCGGCACCCTCACTCCTCCTTCATAGAGGTCTCTTTTCACACCCCTCAATCCGCCACTGCTATTAAAAAAGTCAGGATCGCCCCCTCCTTCCTGGTGCGGTCCGTTGTCGCTGGTAAACATAATGATGGTATTTTCTGCAATTCCAAGTTTTTCCACTGTTTTAATAATCTCTTCCACGTAATTATCGATCCGATTCACCATGGCAGCGAAGGTAGCATGGGGATTTTCCTGGCTACAGTACATCCCGATCACCATGTCCGGACCATAGTCTGCACCGGGTTTACCCACATAAGGCGCTTCCGGGAATTTTTCCAGGTATTTACTGAGGATAGCATCATCCGGAACAATGAGTTCGGCGTGGGGTATGACAATGGGTACATATGCAAAAAAGCTGGTGTCCCTGTTCTCCTTTATGAATTCGAGGGTTTTTTCCTGGATCACATCGGGAGCATATGTCGTTGTGCTGGTCCAATCGTTCCCTTCAAGGAATACTTTTTGATCGTTGTCCCACAGGTATTCAGGATAATAACGGTGGGCATAGCGTTGACAGTTGTAGCCAAAAAAACGGTCAAATCCCTGGTTTACCGGGTCGCCTTCTGATCCCGGGTATCCCAGACCCCACTTTCCGAAAGCACCGGTCACATATCCAGCTTCTTTTAGCAATTCCGCCAGGGTAACCGCTGACGCAGGCAATAGAGCCTGACCCTCCGGCTTCACCTCCTGGTTGCCCCGGATGGGTGTATGGCCGGTATGGAGCCCGGTCATCAGCACCGATCTGGAAGGAGCGCACACCGTGCTGCCCGAATAGTGCCTGGTAAACCTGATTCCCTCATTGGCCAGCTTATCGAGATGGGGTGTGGAAAACTTCTCCTGTCCGTAACAGCTCAGGTCGCCATATCCCAGGTCGTCCGCAAGTATATAGATTATATTGGGACCGTTTATCCCTGACTTTTCACCTGCTGACTTCCTGTCGCATCCTGCGAAAAGCAATCCGGAAAGCAATAAAACAAAATTCAAATTCCTCAACATAATTTATTCACGCTTTAAAGTCTATACTTTCTTAAAGCAAGGTAAATAAAACTCCGTTAGCACAAAACCTCTTTTTGTTTGTTTATTTTTAATCGGTTTAAATTAACTTTGCAGGAATGAAAAAAGTATCTTTCAAGACATTGGGCTGCCGCCTGAACCAGTATGAGACCGATGCCCTGGTTACACAATTCCACCAGGCCGGTTATGAGGTGGTGGACTACTCAAAGCGTGCCGATATCACAGTGATCAATACATGCACGGTAACCAACCAGAGTGACCAGAAGTCCAGGAATACCATCAACCATGCCATCCGGAAAAACAGTGAGGGTCTGGTCGTGGTTACCGGTTGCATGGCAAACAATTATAAAGAACAACTTGAAGCCAACGATCGGGTTACCTACGTGGTCGATAATGAACGGAAAAGCCAGATTGTTTCCTTGATCGATGCCCATTATAAAGGAGAGGTTGCCCATCCCGATTCTTACAACCCGGATGTATTTGGATTTGAAACTGTAAATAAAAGCCTGCATACCAGGACATCCATCAAGGTTCAGGACGGATGTGATAATTACTGCACCTATTGCATTGTGCCCTCGGTAAGGGGAAAAGCTGTGAGCCGTCCAATCAGTGAGATCCTCGAGAATGTGAAGCGGGTAGTGGATAACGGTTTCAAAGAAATTGTAATCACCGGGGTAAATATTGGACGGTATGATTATGGTGGATACAACATTGAAAAGGCCATTGAAAAGATCCTAGATTTACCAGGCAAGTTCAGGGTTCGCATCTCCTCCCTGGAACCCGATGGCTTTGGCCCTGATTTCCATCGACTGTTCCAACATCCGAGGATGGCACCTCATCTCCATCTTTGCATTCAAAGCGGTTCTGATCCCATCCTGCTGAAAATGCGCAGGATGTATACGGTCCACTCATTTATGGAGATCGTGGAGAAGTTCAGGAAGCAAATGCCTGATTTTAATTTCACGACCGATGTGATCGTCGGCTTTCCCGGTGAAACAGATGATGATTTTAATCAGACTGCGAACCTGGCAAAAGAGGCCCGTTTCAGTCACATTCATACTTTCCGGTATTCCAGGAGGAAAGGAACACGTGCCGACAGAATGGATGACCAGCTTCAGGAAAGGATCAAATCCGAAAGAAGCGAGGTGATCAGGAAGATCTCTGTAATGAACAGGATCAGCTATATGAAATCGATGCTTGAAAAAGAACAGATGGTACTTATTGAAAAGGTTGATCAAAGCGGGATGGCACACGGCTATGGAGAGCACTATATCCCCGTACTATTCCCCACACAGGACCCCTCAAAAAACCGATTCCAGAAAGTAATCCTTACCCGGGTAGAAACGTCAGAGCCCCCGGCAATGATAGGTGGCTGATTAAAGCTTCAAACCGTAATACAGATGGTCGGCGGTTTCATTATCGATCCTGGCTATACCAGGCATGGCACCCCACCGGGAAAAACCAAACTTTTGAAGCAGGGCGATGCTGGCTGGATTCTTATCAAGCAAAATGGCTATCAACACCGACATACCAAAACCGGGAGCAACGCTGATCGCATGTTCCAGCAGCATGGTGCCAACACCTTTACCCCGCTCCTTTTCATCCACATAATAGCTCACCTCCCCCACATGAGCAAGTGCCTGACGACCTGAGCGATAAGAACTCAGGGAAACCCAGCCGTATACGTGGTCATCCGGGCCCGCAACAAAAACGGGAAACCGGTTCGGATCATGTTCTGCATACCACTCCCCGTGCTGCTCCAAACTCACCGGTGAAAGGTGGGCTGTACAAAACCGTTGTTGTACCGCCTGGTTATAGATGTCATTGATAACCGGAAGGTCCTCTCGGCTGGCAAGTCGAATTTTCATACCCAAAGGTAAAAATCTTATGGTTTCGTTCACCATATTAAACTTTTCCCAGTATTAATGGTCTAATACTTTAACTTTGCGCGTTATTTTGACTTAGGACACCTCTAAAAACTAGTTTTGTAATAATAAGTAGTTTTTAGAGGTGTCCTTAAACAACAGAAAATGAGAAAAATAGACAGGAGGATAGTCATCGTAGTCAGTGTGATTTTCATTATCGGTCTGGCTTATGGTTTAATGAAGTTTTTAGTTGCCCAGAAGGAACCACCCCCCGTTCGCAGGTCCATTGAAGCACGCAGGTATGTGAAAGTGGAACCGGTGAAATACAGCACCATTTCTTCGTCTGTATCTGCATCGGGAAGGTTAGCCTCTGTGGCTGAAATTGATATTGTTGCCGAGGCATCGGGGAAAATAGAAACAGGGAGTATTGCGCTGAAGAAAGGTGCCGGTTTTTCCAAAGGGGATGTGCTATTTATTGTTTACCCGGATGAGGCTTTGCTTTCATTGAAAGCCCGAAAGAGTCAGTACCAGAATACGCTCGCCAGTATATTACCTGACCTGTCAATTGATTTCCCCCAACATGAGGAGGCCTTTCATAGGTTTTTCTCATCAATTTCCTTTGAAAAACCCCTGCCATCCATTCCGGAGGTGAAAGATGATAAACTAAAGATCTTCCTGGCCAGCAGGAATGTGATCAGCGAATATTACAACATCCAGCGTGACGAATTGCAGTTGAGCAGGCGTACTGTAACGGCACCTTTCAATGGTACTTACAAAGAGGTATACATGGAACTGGGTGCCTACACCAACATAGGAGGCAAGGTGGCCAGGGCCATCAGGACCGATGAACTGGAACTTGAAGTCCCCCTTGATCCCGCAGATGCTGCCTGGATAAATATCAACGATCCTGTATCGGTGAGTTCCGAAAACAGATCCCTCACATGGGACGGCAGGGTCATCCGCAAGAGTCGTTTCGTAGACGAAAACACACAGTCGCAGGAAATCTTTATCCGAATACCCTATAACAACCGGCAACCATTGATGGCCGGCGAATATCTGGCGGCTACCTTTCCGGTCAGACCCATTGAAAATGTGATGGAAATCCCCCGTAATTCAGTGTTTAATTCCAATGAAGTGTTTCAGGTCCAGGGAAGCCGTCTGATCAAAAAAGAGATCAATGTGATTAAGGTCAATGAACGAACGCTCATCTTCAATGGCCTCCAGGAGGGAGATACGTTAGTTGTCCAGCAGTTGATCAATGTTTCGGAAGGTACCCTGGTTCAGGTGGACAAAGGATCCGCCAAACAAGGGCAGATACGTCCGGGAAATCCCGGCAAACAACCCGCAGGTCCCGAAGAGATGAAAAAGGAGAATTCTGATGCAGGAGATAAAAAAACCAAACGTAAACCAGCTGAAAGACCATGAGGAAGATTGTCGAACGGTTCGTAGAATACCCGGTTTATGCCAACCTGATCATTGCAGTGGTCATTCTGGCCGGTGGACTAAGTCTCACCTCCCTGAAGAAATCATTTTTCCCTGAAACAGAAAGCAGGTATATTTCTGTTTCTGTGTTTTACCCGGGTGCTTCCCCGGTTGAAATGGAGGAAGGGGTTACCACCAGGATTGAGGAGGCAGTTCGCGGTCTTATCGGGATCAAGGAGATTACCTCCACATCGGTCGAAAACAGAAGTGCTGTTTCCATAGAAACCACCGGGGAATATTCCATCAATGAAGTGTTGCAGGAAGTAAAGAATGCGGTGGACGGGATTTCATCCCTGCCATCGGCAGCAGAACGACCCATTGTTTCTAAGAGACGCAGTCGGGCGGGTGCACTTCGACTGGAGCTTGTTCCGTTGAACGGACATGAGATGGACCTGATGACCCTGAAGGAACATGCCCAACGCATTGAAGAGGATTTCTTCAACTCGGGTGTCATGAGCCAGATCTCTCTGTCCGGTTACCCCCAGCCGGAAATTTCTGTGGAGATCAAAGAAGAAGAGCTGCTCAGGCACAATATTACATTCGATAACATTGTCAGGGCCATCCAGAACAACAACCAGGATGTATCGGGTGGTGAAATAAAATCGAAGGAGGAAGAGTACCTGATCAGGTTGCGGTCCAGGAGTGCCGATCCCAACAAGATCGGAAATATCATTTTGCGCGGAGAGCCCGACGGAGGATTTCTTCATATCAGGGATGTGGCAGAGGTGAAGGTTAAATTTGCAGATTCCCCCAACAAAAGGTGGACCAACGGAAAGCCTTCTGTATCCATCAGCGTGGAAAAACTTCCCGAAGAGGACCTGGATGAAATTACCGAATTTGCCATCCGGTACATTGAAGAATTCAACCAGAGAAACCAGGGTGTGGAGATCATTGTTTCAAGGGCCTACCTGGATATCCTTAAGAGCCGGCTGGACCTGCTCACAAGAAATGGAATGCTGGGATTATTTCTGGTAATTATCGCCCTGTCCATGTTCCTCAGTTTTCGTTTGTCACTCTGGGTTTCATGGGGTATCCCCTTCAGTTTTCTGGCCATGTTTGTGGCTGCCCACTTCATGGGTGTAACCATTAATCTCCAATCTCTCTTCGGAATGATCCTGGTGATCGGGATCCTGGTAGACGACGGGATCGTAATTGCAGAAAATATTTACCTCCATTTTGAACGTGGAAAGACTCCCATGCATGCCGCGGTTGACGGAACCATGGAGGTGGCTCCGGCAGTACTTACATCTGTAGCCACCACCATTGTGGCTTTCGCTCCACTTCTGTTCCTTTCCGGGACAAGGATGGAAATGATGATTCAGGTGGCCATCGTAGTGATTGCGTCCCTCTTTTTCTCTTTGTTTGAGGCGTTCCTTGTACTTCCGGCCCACCTGGGCAACGGAAAAGTGTTAAGCCGGAAAAGCCTGCAGGCCAAGAAAAAGGGGATCAGGAAATACTTCGAGGGATTCATCACCTGGTTGCGTGACCGTATCTACCACTATTTTCTCAACTGGCTTGTTAAATGGAGGTATATCGCTCTGAGTTTCCCCATCGCATTGGTCCTTATTACCATGGGGCTCTTTATGGGCGGACATATCAGGAATACCTTCTTTCCAATGGTGGATTTTGACAGTTTTGAGTTGAATGTAGCGTTTACTCCCGGAGATGGGGAGAAACAGACCCTGGAATTCCTTGACAAGTTTGAAAAGGCCATTTGGGAAGTAAATGATGATATCGTAGAGGAGCTGGCGCTGGAACAAAATATTATCGAGCGGACCAGCAAACGGCTGGGCAGTGCATTCAGCGGCCAGGAAATAGGCGCGCATGCCGGCAGTATCAGCGTGTACCCGGTTGACCTGGAAGGATATCCTTTATCCGGACGGGATCTCTCAACGCGGGTCAATATCAAAATCGGAAAGGTTGCTGAAGCCAGAAAATTTACTGTAGGCGGCCGAAATCGGTGGGGTGCTCCGGTATCTGTCGGATTAATGTCCAAGAACCTGGATGAGCTGGAGGAGGCCAAAGAGTTTCTTCTGGCCCGGCTCAACGAAATGCCCCAGTTGAAAGATGTCAATGAAAACATCGCACTGGGAAAACAGGAGATCCGGCTGGACCTGAAACCCAGGGCCTATTTCCTTGGTCTGGACGAAAACACCATAGCCCGCCAGGTAAGACAGGGCTTTTACGGAGCACAGGCACAGCGTCTGCAGGTGGGAAGGGATGAACTTCGGGTCTGGGTCCGTTATCCCAAATCGGACCGGACCACCCTGGGCCAGATGGAAAATATGAAAATAAAAACTCCGGGGGGGGAATACCCGCTATCTGAGCTCGCTGATTATCATATGGAAAGGGGTCCTGTTGCCATCAACCGTTTTAATGGTTCGCGGGAAATCAGGGTGGAAGCAGAAACCGTAGATCCACTGGCGTCTGTTCCGGAGATCCTCGATCAGATCGAATACGAGATCATGCCTGAATTGAAATCACAATTTTCCGGGATACGCTACATGTACCAGGGGCAGCAGAAATACAGCCAGGAAGCCATGGGTCAGGCCAGAAAGTATTATATGATTGCGTTTGCCATCATATTCATGTTGCTGGTGCTGCATTTCAGAAGCGTTCCCAAAGCCATTATCATTATTATGATGATTCCCGTATCGTTGCTCGGTGTGGCATGGGGACACGGCCTTCACGGCCAGCCGCTTTCCATCATGAGTTTGTGGGGTGCGGTAGCCCTTACCGGTGTGATCATCAATGATGCCATTGTTTTCTTTGCCAAATTTGACGGATTATTGATTCAAGGCAGAAAGGTTCCCGAGGCAGTCAAGGAGGCGGGTAAAATCAGGCTGAGGCCCATCATACTGACATCCATTACTACCTCCATCGGGCTATTTCCCATGTTGTTCGAAAAAAGTGTTCAGGCCCAATTCCTGATCCCCATGGCCATCAGCCTGGCATACGGCGTCGCTCTTGGTACAATATTCATTCTTATTTTCTTTCCGGTTTTGATCATGCTACTGAATGATGCCCGGGTCTACATGCGTTATATATGGACCGGAATAAAACCTACACGTGAAGAGGTGGAAACTTCTATCATCCAGCACAAAAGAAAGCTCAAATTTGAGCAGAACAGGGTAACGGGAAACAGTGCTGAAGACAATTAATAACTGACAAATGATCCGATTGAAGAATCTTACATATATAGTGGCCAGTCTCTTTGCTTTTACATCAGCAAACGGACAGGGAGATGAACTATCGCTTTCACTGGCACTGGATAAAGCCCTGGAAAACAACTATGGAGTGATCATCTCCAGGGCTGATCAGGAGATAGCTGATATTAATAACAACTGGGGCAACGCCGGGCGCTACCCCACCATTGGCTTTGACGCGTCTGATAACAACAGTTATGACCTTACCGGCAGCACCTACACCAACAGGCTTTCAGCAGGTGTAGGTTTAAACTGGACCCTGTTCGATGGATTCCGGGTCGGTATTACCAAATCAAAACTGGAGAACATGGAAGACCTTTCCTCGGGTCGACTGGCTGTTCTCATAGAAAATACTGTCGAAGACATCCTGCTGGGTTATTACAATGTATTGTTGCAGCAGGAGCAGCTCGAAGTATTAAAAACGGTCATGGAGTTATCCAGCGATCGCTATCAGTATGAACTCAAACGTCAGTCGCTTGGCGGGTCTGTTACTTACAATGTACTCCAGGCGCAGAATGTCTACCTGACCGACAAAGCCAATTTCATGAGCCAGGAGGTGGTGATTCGAAATTCCATCCGCAACCTGAATTTCATGATGGGAGTGGATCCTGCGAAAACCTGGAATTTTGATGAACCGTTTGAAGCAGAAACAACCAGCTATCTCCTGCAGGACCTGCTGTCCAAATTGAAATCCAGTAATCAGACCCTTAAAAACCAGTATACTAATCTTCTGCTGCAACAAGATGAGACCTCACTGAGAGAAGCCTCCTACTACCCCACGATGTCTGTCGGCACCGGAATGGATTACAGCCATACCTGGACACATAGCTCAGGTGCTCCAACTGTCGGTACTCAGGCCGTAAGTCCGTATGGCAACATTCGTCTTTCCTATAATATCTATAGTGCAGGTGTGAGGAAAAGGGCCGTTGAAGTTGCACGGATCAATGAAGAAGTAGCACAGGTGGAGATCAGTCAGATGGAACATGCCCTGACCAACGAGCTTTTCAACCTGTTTGATTATTACGAGGTGCGGGTCGAGTTGCTCAATGTGGCCGATGAGAACCTGGAAGCAGCCCTTCTGAACCTTTCGATTTCTGAAGATAAATACAGGTCAGGAGTGATCAACTCTTTCAACTACAGGGATATCCAGTTGATTTACCTCAGTGCTGCACTTAGGCGTCTGCAGGCCATCTATAACCTTATCGATTCGAAAACACAACTTACCAGGATCACGGGAGGATTCCTGGGTTCCGCTGAGTCAGAAGGACCTTAGAACCGTACGAAAACGAACAGAATTTGTCCGGTTCAGTGCATTCAGGGCTTCCCTGATGAATCCTGCCGACACCCTGAAATATGAGTAGTGCTTGACTCGGCTTGAATAGTGTCATAACTTGCATGATCGGAAATCCCTAAAATCCCGTATCATGGTTATCTTTAGAAATCACCTTGTTCTCGTACTGGTAGCTTGCGCCTGGTTCCTTAATGGGTGCCGTGAAAAGACTGCCTGGAAATACGACATAGTACACATAGAAGGCGTAACCTGGGCCTGCAATATCACCACCTCCTATGCCACCTTCGGTTCAACATATGAATTAGAGGAACAATGGGAAGTGAGCATTCCAGCCTCCGATGGAGACCTGCTGTATATGATAGATGACGGTGACCTGGAATTGTATTACCGCTACAGATCAGAGGGCGGGGACCACCTGTTGGTCACTTATGATACAGTGAACGTAAACTCCGTCTATGTAAACGGCGTCCTTAATTATTTTGAACTTTCCGACGACAGTGTGTCATGGGAACTTTTCAATGGGCTTCCCCCTCTGGTAAAGAAACAGTTGTCCACCCTGTCAATATCCGGTTCCCTTACCGATGAATTCATGTCTCTGCTGCATAACCAGGAATCCTCATTTCGGGGAATTGGCCTGGTACTGGAAAGTGTTGCAGGACCAACGCAATTAGACGAATTGCTATCTGTTTTTCGGCCAGGGTGGCTGGCGCTTGATGGCCGGTCAGATCTGCCCGGTTCAGATCATGGAGAGTTTCTCGCCGATTTGGATCTCATGTGGATTACAGGTAAAATCCAGGATGTTTCAAAAATTATTCATTGCTGCAGCAACCTTGAATCCCTGATTATTGCAGAATGGGAGCCTAAACCTGGTGAACTGGTCCCTCTTTCCGGCCTGAAAAAACTCCAATCCCTTACCCTGGCCGAATGCAGTTTTGAGGACTTCTCTCATTTTGAACTTCCCGCCTCATTGAAGAGTTTATACCTGGTAGGTTGTGATACGCTTACTGACATCAGCGGACTGGAACAGATTTCAACACTGGTCAACCTGGGCCTTGCTGGCAGTGACGATGTGGAAGACCTGGAGCTCATTAACAACCTGGAAAAACTCAAATGGCTCTCATTTCCAAAAAATGTTACACAGGAAGAATTCAATTCCATCCTCGGTAAACATCCGTTGCTGGAGGTGGTTGAATTAAATGATTGCCCCCTGGTGGGAGACATTACCATGCTGCAGGATCATGCCCAATTGAAAGTCCTGATCTTAAATACGGTCGAATATGATCTTTCCCAGCTTGCGGTACTTGATCAGGTGGAACTGATTGTATTAAATACTGAATTCTTTGAAGATGTACCTGAATTGATTGCCCGGCTCCGGACCAATCTTCCCAACACGGAGATTGTCCCGGGGAGCGGCCTTTGCCTGGGATCGGGCTGGTTGTTGTTGTTGCTTCCGCTGGTTGTACTGGTTCGGTTTATATTGAAGAAGACCAGATAAGAGGCAGCTGACCGACAGGCTATGCAAAAAACGACCATCCTGCTTATCCGTCACATGGACCGTATCCGCGACGTCTCCCTGGTGGTGGCTGGAATTCTGCTATTCGCCATCTTCATCCACAGCGGGTGGCCTCAGCGTCTGGTTGCTTTTGCGGGGCTGACAGGTGCTGCAATCATGATCGGTTATTCCATCCGCTTCACCCCTTTTCTAAAAGCATTCGGACTCTCCCCTGTCTCACCCAGGATTCTGCTCTTTTGCATTCCTGCAGTATTGCTGGGGATTGGATTTGGAATGCTTACCCGCAATACCTTTGATCTGTCACCCATACCCAAAACTGTAACCTCTTTTGCTTTCATCGCTCCTTTCATAGGAGCCTCCGAGGAGCTGATATTCCGGGGATACATCCAGGGATACCTGAGACCTGTAGGCCGGATACTTCCGGTAGTGTATGCTTCCACGGTCCATACTTCCTATAAACTTCTGGTCATCCTCTCCCTCTCCATTCCCCTTCAGTTTGATTTTTTTTTCCTGGTGCTATGGACTTTTATTGGAGGACTGGTTTTCGGAGCGTTACGTGAACTGGCACACAGTTCCATTCCCCCTGTCATTGCCCATGCAACATTCGATATTGTACTTTATGGAGCAATGGCTGTCGCACCTCTTTGGGTTTGGAGTTAAACCTTATATTTATACCATGAACCGTTCATACATACACTTTGCAATATTTCTCGTTTTTTTCGGGATTTTCAGTTGCACCCCGGCAAATAAAAAAGTCATTCTTACTGTAAATGGTCCAATCCCAGTGGAGGAGATGGGCTTAACCCTGGTTCATGAACATGTACTGGTCGATTTCATTGGCGCAGACAGCACAGGATATCACAGGTGGGATAAAGATGAAGTGGCGGAAAGGGTGGCTCCTTTTTTAACTGAGATCCGGGATCTTGATGTAAACACATTGATTGAATGTACACCGGCATACCTGGGAAGAGATCCACTTATACTCAAATCGCTTGCTGAAAAAACCGGCATGAACCTTATTACCAATACAGGGTATTACGGGGCACACAACAATAGGTTTCTTCCAACGGAGTTTTATGATATGACTGCCCAAGAACTATCGGCACTGTGGATTGATGAATTTGAAAACGGTATTGAAGGAAGCGGAGTAAGACCCGGTTTTATCAAAATTGCAGTGGACGGCAGCGATACACTCTCCCGGGAACACGTAAAGATCGTAACAGCAGCAGCACTCACACACAATCGCACAGGTCTTGTCATTGCCTCCCACACCGGTCCGGATAAACCTGCCTTTGAACAAATAAAAATATTGCAGTCCTATGGAGTAAGTCCTTCGTCTTTTATCTGGGTGCATGCACATCGGGGTACCCTCGAAGGGAATATCAAAGCTGCAAAGAAGGGTACTTGGATTTCCCTGGATAATGTAAATGCACAGAGAGAACTTGATCCCGGGGAGAGGTACAGCATTGCATGGTATGCTGACAGAATTGCTGCATTGAAAGAGGCGGGATTATTGCACCGGGTATTGATCTCCCATAATGCCGGCTGGTACTCTCCCGGAGAAAAAAACGGGGGAGAGTTCAGGGGATATACAGCCATATTCACCTCCCTGATCCCCGCACTGAAAGAGCGTGAATTCTCACAGAAGGATATCCAGCAACTCCTTATCCATAATCCTGGGGAAGCTTACTCCGTAAAAGGAACCATTTAGAATCCTGATCTTATATGAGAATATCCTCTATATTCAATGGCGTTCATTTTCTGTTTCTCGTGTCACACAGTAGATCACACTTTCAATCTCATCGCTCAGGTTTACATTGTTCACAATGATGTCATCGGGAACTTTCAGAATAACCGGAGCGAAATTGATGATACCTTCTATCCCAAAACCAACAAGCTGATCGCACACCAACTGTGCAGCCATCTCCGGAACAGCAATGATGGCGGCTCTTACCGTGAACCGTTTAATAATTTCACCGAGCCTTTCCATTCCGTATACCGGTATCTCAGACCGGCTGCGCTGTTTGGATGGGTCAATATCAAAGGAGGCAACAATGTTAATTTGGCGCTGTACAAACTTATCATAATTTGTCAATGAGGATCCGATATTCCCCCGACCCACAACAATGATATTCTTATTTCCGCCCTGGAAAAATATCCTGCCCATTTCATTGATCAATTCTTCCACATAATACCCCCCCCTTTGATTGCCTTTAATTTGGTACTCCGAGAAATCTTTCCTTACCTGTTCTGCAGAGACACCTGTTTCTTTTCCAAGTGTATAAGAGTAAACCGACTTCACTCCCAGTGCCTGCAACCTGAGGAGGCTTCCCCTGTATAACAGGATCCTTCTAAGGCTTTTCTTTAGGGGGCATTTTGTGTTTTTTTTCACAATAAAAATTATTCTGTATATATTTTTATCAAAGATGCAAATTTTTAACTGATAAGAATAAATTTCTAATACTCTGTTTAATTGCTGTTTACGTTTTTCATTATATGTTTTACAGCACATACTCCCCCGATACACCTTGACTGATATCGAGGTCCGGCATATTTTTATAGTTATATTTTTCACATAAAATGAACAGTATCTCGATTCCGAAGCAGGAATGGGATGAAAAGTTAATACAGAGCTTATCATCTCATGAAATCTATGCCCCGCTGGAAAACGATTTTAGCTGTGACTATGTAAAACTGGAGGCCGATACAGTCACGGAAATTGTTTACAACAAACCCAAACCGGTTACACCCCTGAAAAAGTTTTTTCTCCCGGTAAAGGAAAATGTAACATCAATCGCAGCACCCGGAAATCCCGTGGCAATCATCGGAACACCCAATTGCGATGTCATGGCCCTGGCCTTCCTTGATGAAATATATCTTGACCAGGAATACACCGATCCGGCATACAGGCAAAGACGTGAAAACACGACCATTATTTCAACCGATTGTTTGAGCATCCGGGAACATTGCCATTGTACCAGCTATGGCATAGACCCCACAGGCAATGACCATTCGGATATCTCTCTGGCAGTGATAGAGGATCAGGTGATCCTCACGGTCCATGGTCCAAAAGGTGAGGCGTTTATCCAATCATTGGGAATAATAGTTACCGTGGAACCTGAAAAGGGATTGATGCAGTCCCTCGGTGAAATGCACAGCTCCGTTCTTGAGCAATTAAAGGAACAGAACAAAGGTTTGCCCGGTTATGAAGAGACGGGAAAGCTGATCTCTGCAAACGGGATGGAGTCATGGAAAAAATACGCTTCCACATGTGTGTCGTGTGGAGCCTGCAGTGCCATATGTCCCACCTGCTCCTGTTTCCTGCTTATCGACAAGCCCGGATTTGAAAAGGTAAGGCAGCTGGATACCTGCCAGTACCCGGGTTTCGAACGTGTGGCCGGTGGTGAGGATGCACTGAATGAATTGCCTGAAAGATTCAGGAACCGGTATATGTGCAAATATGTGTGGAAACCTGAGAAGTATCAATTGAAAGCGTGTACAGGATGCGGCCGTTGCATTGAGACATGTATCGGTCAGATCAACAAGAATGAATTGATTCTTGAGTTATCAAAATAATCACCCATGGGTATGAATGGAAATCTATACAAACCCCTGAAATTCGAATTGACAAAGGTTATCGATGAATCTCCGCTTATTAAAACCTTTGTCCTTGTTCCCGAAGAAGAGTTCTCATTTGCTACAGGACAGTTCATTGAAGTGACCATCGATGGTATGGGCGAAGCACCATTCACTCCTTCCTCCTCACCCCTTGAAACCGGTCAGCTTGAAATCACAGTGATGAAGACGGGTTATGTGACAGACCATATGCACAGCATGCAACCCGGAGAAAAAATGGGGATCAGGGGGCCTTTTGGCCGGGGATACCCGATAGAAAAATTCTATGATAAGGAGGTCCTGATCCTGGGTGGAGGATGTGGCTTTGCCCCCATTCGTTCGTTGCTGTACAACCTGATCGCCATCTCGGATAAGTTGAGAAAAGTCACCCTTTGTTATGGGTCGAAAACCCCCGAGGATTGTATTTTTAAGCCCTATATCCAGGAATTACGTGAGACCCCCAAATTCGAAGTGCTTCGCAGTGTGGACCAGGCCGACGGTAACTGGTCAGAAAGAGTAGGTGTTGTCACCGTATTGCTGGATAATGTAAACATGGATATAAAAAACTCTTTGGCAGTGGTTTGCGGACCACCCATCATGATGAAGTTCGGGACCATGAAGCTGCTTGAAATGGGATACCCTGAACATAATGTATACCTGTCCATGGAAAAAAATATGTCGTGCGGACTGGGTAAATGCGGCCATTGTATGATGGGCAAATACCTTGTTTGCAAAGATGGTCCCGTATTTACCTATGATGAAATAAAAGATCAACCCCATATCTGGAATTAAACATGGCACAAAAGATCCTAATTGATCTCGAAAAAATCAGATCTCCGCAGGGGAAAAGCTGTGATGAATCTCCGCCTGAAGGGCTCTATGGCCCTTTTATCGACTCGCATGGATTAAAGAGCATCAGGGAAATGGCCGTTTTTCAATTCACCTGCAGAAGGTGCACCGATGCACCCTGTATCAGCGTTTGTCCGGCCGATGCACTTGAAAAGAATGAGGATGGGATCATCGACCGTTCTACAAATCTCTGCATCTCCTGCAAGTCGTGTGTGGTCATCTGTCCATTCGGAACCATGATGACAGATTTTTTCGAATACCACAGGGACAAAGAGAATTATTACGATCTGAGAGATAAAAAGGAACTGGACCTGTTTATCAGGAACTCGCCTGAAGGAGCCGTACAACTGGTTGATATGGAGGAGGATCCAGAACAGAATATTTTCAAACTGAACGACCACATTCTCGTCAAGGAGCGCATGTGGAAAACAGACAACATGTAAACCTATCGTTATGGGAACGTACTTGTTTTATTTTCTCATTTATCCCGGTTTCCTTTTTGCAGCGGTCATCGGTGCATTTCTTTCCTGGTTTGACCGAAAAATAACGGCCGGAGTTCAGTTTCGCAAAGGGCCACCCCTGCTACAGCCATTTTATGATTTTTTCAAACTTCTGCTTGTGAAGGAGACCATTCTTCCTGCCCGGGGAGCAAAGGGGCTCTTCCTGGCTGCTCCCATATTTGCGGTATTCGGGGCAACCATGGCAGGTGTCTTCATTCTGCTCCCTCTGATGAACATCACCACGGGTTTTCAAGGAGACCTGATCGTAATATTCTACCTGCTTACCATTCCGTCTCTAAGCTATGTGATGGGGGCTCTGGCCTCAGGTAATCCCCTGGCAGCCGTGGGGGGATCCCGCGAGATGAAATTGATCATGAGCTATGAGCTCACCTTCCTGCTGGTAATGGCCGGGGTCATCATTAAATCGGGACAGAGCATTAACCTGTACCAGATCATCCAGGTCCAGCAAGCCGGCACACCATTTATAGGTAGTTTATCAGGAGTGCTTCTGTTCATTGTAGCCATATTCTGCCTGCAGGCAAAACTGGCAATGGTTCCCTTTGACATGCCTGAAGCTGAAACCGAGATTTGTGGCGGGATATTCATTGAGTATTCGGGTACGCCCTATGCCATGATCAAGCTGTCGAAATACATGTCGCTCTTTATCCTTCCTGCGTTCATCGTAGCCATCCTTATGAAGGGTTTTACGCTGGAAGGGATCAATATATTGTGGGCCGTGTTGAAATTGGTTGCCGTTGTGCTTTTACTCACTTTAATACGGAACACAAATCCCAGGGTAAAGATCAAGCAGGCCATTCGCTTCTTCTTCATCTGGATGAATCTCTTAGCGGTCATCGCCATTGTACTTGCAATCTTTGGTTTATAAAATATAAAACCGTGAGCTTTAAAAGTTACTGTTTCAAAAAATCACTCTGGCTTTTCCATTTTGGAGGGGCATCATGCAACAATTGTGATATTGAGATATTGGATTGCCTGACACCTAAATATGATGTGGAGCGATTCGGTATGGTGCTGGTAGGTAGCGTCAGGCATGCCGATGTGCTCCTTGTGAACGGGTCCATCAATAAAAAGGACAAACCCAGGCTGCTGGAGATCTACGAGCAGGCATCCAAGCCTGTTGTTGTGGTGGCCATTGGCGCCTGTGGCTGTACGGGGGGTATTTTTGCTGAAGGAAACACATTTGCCGGACCGGTCGACAAGATCATTCCTGTAGATGCATATATTCCTGGTTGTCCCCCTAAACCCGAAGCCATCCTGGCCGGCATTGTTAAACTTCTTGGCAAAATCTGATTAATATGGTCATTGACGAATTGAAAGGCAAGTTTACGAATGAGATCCGGGATACGGTCATCAAAAATGACCGCAGGGTAACGATCACCATCAACCCGGCGGCGCTTGTGTCCATGGCTGAACATCTCTATAAAACACTGGGTTTTCGTTTTATTATTGCTTCTGCACTTCACACCAGAAAAGGATTTGAGATCTATTACCATTTCAGCCTTGATAAACCCGGGCTCATTTTAAACCTTCATTTGATCCTCGATAGTAAGAAGCCTGAAGTGGAATCCCTTTCCAACATGTTTGAGGCAACCAACTGGATTGAAAGGGAAATGCATGAGCTGTTCGGTATTGATTTTCTCAACCATCCCAATCTGGATCAATTACTCTCTGAAGGAAACTGGGCAAAGGGTGTCTATCCCTACAGGAAAACTTTTAAATCAAACGGGGAGACAAAAAAATGAGCAAACAGACGTTGATACCGATAGGTCCCTATCATCCCCTGCAGGAAGAACCCGAACTGTTTAAATTATACTGTGACGGTGAGATTGTAAAAGATGTGAAGTGGGAAACGGGGTACAACCACAGGGGCATAGAAAAACTAAGCGAAAAAAAGAGTTACGACGAGGTGTTTTTCCTGGTGGAGAGGGTCTGTGGGATATGCTCTACTTCCCATCCATTCGCATTTGCCAACAGCGTGGAAGAGATCGGGAATGTGGAAATCACCAACAGGGCCAAATACATCAGGTCCATCATCGGAGAACTGGAAAGAATACACAGCCACCTTCTCTGGGTGGGGCTGGCAGGTCATTTCCTGGGCTACAACACCGTATTCATGTGGGCCTGGAAATACAGGGAGCCGGTACTGGACCTGTTTGAAATGATCAGCGGGAACAGGAACAGCTACGCCATGTTCAAGATAGGAGGTGTTCGCAGGGATATTGAGAACAACAAAATACCCGCCATTGAAGAGGTACTTTCGCTGGTCAAGAAAAAAACAGACCTGCTGGTGGGAGCAGTAATGGATGATCCTGTTATTCATGCCCGTACAAAAGGAGTGGGGGTGCTTACAAAAGAAGATATTCTCCATTTTGCTGCAGTGGGTCCCACTGCCAGGGCCTCAGGGGTGGATGTTGATGTGCGAAGGGATGATCCGTATGCCGCCTATCCGATGGTGAACTGGAAAGTGATCACAGCACAGGCGGGGGATGTATTTGCCAAAGCCGAAGTACGGCTGCTGGAGATGTATGAATCCATCTCCATCATTGAACAATGCCTTGATGGATTGAAAAAGGAAAAAGAAGGGGATATCGATGTGAAGGTTAAACACATCCCGGAGGGTTATGGGCTCGGCCGTGCCGAGGCGCCCAGGGGTGAAGTCTTCCATTTTGTCGTTTCCGACGGATCCAACTCTCCTGTACGCCATAAAATCAGGGCTCCCAGTTATACCAACATATCCACTTTTAAAAAGTCATGCGTGGGACAGAGCATCTCTGATGCCACCATATCACTGGCTGCAGTAGATCCCTGCTATTGCTGTACCGAGCGGCTGGCTGTTGCCCTGGACAGAAACAGTGGCAAACGGATCATGAACGCTAAAGAGATCATTGAACATTCCACGCAAATTACAAACCGGTTGCTAAAAAATGTATAACCTACCACAATGACCCAGGCAATAAATATCATCGCATTCCCTATATTGATCGGGCTGTTGCTTTTTTTACTACCCCCCAGCCTCAGGATCATCAAGGGCATCATCGCAATCGTTGTAACCTTGTTTTGCAGCTACCTGGCCATCGCATTATTCAGTGTTGATCCCCTGGTTTTCACTCTGGGAGACTGGGTAGAAGCAACGGGCATACTGGCTCCGGAAATGGATGCATATGCCAATGCTGTTAAATACAGTTCATTTTCAATCGACAACCTCAGTAAACTGATCGTCGTATTTGTCAGTCTGTTATCGCTTCTTGTTGCGGTTTATTCAACGCTGTATAAGACTGTGATAAACATGCGTAATTATTATGCATACTTCCTGATCACACTGGGTTTTTCATTCGGTGCTGTCCTGGCCAATAATCTGCTGCTATTTCTGATCTGCTGGGGTATTCTTGGATTAACGCTGTACAAACTAATACGCGGACATGATGAAGCCAGCAGCGCTGCTGCAAAAAAGACCCTGATAATCATAGGTGCATCTGACGGGATCATGATCCTGGGAATCGCACTGATCTGGAGAATCTCCGGCACACTGAATATGGATGAAATAGCTTTGCATACAAGTGATGCGGTAAGGGTGATTGCGTTTCTGGCGCTGATCATTGGAAGTTTTACCAAAGCGGGCGCCTTCCCATTTCACACGTGGGTCCCGGATTATGCTGAAACGGCTCCGGCCACCTCCTCGGCATACTTGCCGGCATCTCTTGATAAGCTCCTGGGCATTTATTTCCTTGCAAGGATCACTACCCAGCTCTTTACCATGGGTGAATGGATGAGGTTCATTCTCCTGACCATTGGGGTGATCACCATTATCTCGGCTGTAATGATGGCCCTGGTGCAGCACAATTACAAGCGACTACTGGGCTTTCACGCAGTTTCCCAGGTGGGTTACATGATCGTTGGATTTGGACTTGGATCCCTGATCGGGATCGCAGCTGGCCTTTTCCACATGATCAACAACGCCATCTATAAAGGAGGATTGTTCCTTGCTGCCGGAGCGGTGGAACAGCAAACCGGAAAAGATGAGATGGAGGATCTTGGCGGGTTATCCCGGGCCATGCCTATAACCTTCCTTGCAGCACTTATATTTGCTCTCTCCATTTCCGGGATCCCGCCGTTCAATGGTTTTGCATCAAAATGGATGATCTACCAGGGCATCATTGATTTCGGCCAGGGAGCAGGGATCGCCAATAAACTCTGGATCGTCTGGCTTGGACTTGCCGTGCTTGGCTCTGCATTAACCCTGGCCAGCTTCATCAAATTCGCGGGAGGAATTTTCCTTGGACGCCAGAGGAAGGAACTTGCGGGCGTGAAAGAAGTATCTCCGGTGATGTGGGTTCCCATGCTATTACTGGCACTGGCATGTATTGGCTTTGGGGTATTTTCAAGCAACGTCGTGGTGCCAAAACTGTTCATGCCTGTCTCCGGCACCTTTGAGTACACGGGCCTCTGGGCCTCATCAACGGTAGGTGTACTGGTATTGGTGTCCATTGCCCTGGGTATCCTGATCTACCTGGTCGGGAACATAAAGAACTTCCGCACATCAGACAGTTTTGTGGGAGGTGAAAAAATGCAGGAAGAGACCTCATATCCCACACTTGAATTTTACAAGAGTATCCAGGAATTCAAATGGCTTGCCTTCATGTACCGGAAGGCAAAGGATAAATGGTTTGATCTGTACGATCTTTCCAGGCGTTTCTGTTCATGGGTTGGCAGATTATTCAGCAGGGCTCACTCCGGTGTATTGCATGATTATGCATTGTGGGTCTTTGCGGGTCTGGTCATCCTATTGCTTTTGCTGATAACCTAATTTGATCAAATATGGAATTGACAATTTCCATCATACTGGGATTTATGATCATCGGAGCCATCTATGCGCTTCATGCAAAAGATCTATTATCTGCTGTGGTTGCCATGGGCATCGTGGGATACGGTCTGGTCATCTGTTTCCTGCTTCTGAAGGCACCCGACCTGGCCATTGTACAGATCGTCGTGGAGACCATCACACTGGTCATTATGGTTGCTGTTGTGCTCGATAGTACCAGGGATGAAATTGCAGTAACCTTCGACAGAAGATCCATCATCAACATGGTAACAGGGCTCATTGTGTTCGCCGCACTCTTCTACTTTTTCATATTGGCCATTGGAAACCTGGATCCGCTGGGGTCGCATACACTCAGAATGTCCGAGTCCTATGTGAATGGTGCAGTAGAAAAGACCGGGAGTGTAAACCTGGTAACAGGGGTTCTGTTTGATTTCAGGGCCTACGATACCCTGGGTGAAGCAGTCATTTTATATACAGCAGCGCTGGGGGTACTCACCCTGCTGAGGATGAAAGGAAAAAAATAAAGTGCTATGGAAGGAATGTCCACAATTGTAAAAAAGGTAACCCAACTGATGGCCGGAATTATTTTCATGTATGGCATCTATATCATCCTTCACGGACACCTTACGCCCGGTGGGGGCTTTGCAGGAGGTGCCATCGTTGCAGGAGCATTTATATTGCTTATACTGGCTTTTGGTAGCAGCGCACTGAATTTGAAAAAGGAGGTGTCGGGTACTTCCAATGTCGAGAGTGTGGCCATACTTATTGTGCTGCTGCTTGCCCTGATGGCTTTGTTGTTCGGAATCAAGGTGTTCTTCTTCAACTATCTCCCGAAAGGAGAACCCGGGGAACTGGTAAGCGCCGGAGTTATTCCCCTTTACAATATATTTATTGGCATTGAGGTGGCTGCAGCCATCCTCACCATATTCCTGGCCCTTGTAATTTTTAAAGAGGAGAGTTCAAAATGACAGTCTATATCCTATGCTTTGTCCTGTTCCTGGTGGGCCTTTACGGGGTCATCACCAGGCGTAACCTGATCAAAATCGCCATCGCCCTATCGATCATGGAATTCAGCATTTTCCTAATGCTGGTACTCATCGGGTATATAGATGGCGGACTGGCCCCCATCGTAGATCCGGATCTGGCCGGACAGATTTATGTGGATCCTCTGCCCCAGGCCATGGTACTTACAGCCATTGTGATCGGACTGGCCACCACATCCATGCTGATGGCCATTGCCATACGGCTGTACCGGAAGTACAAAACGTTTGACATTAGAGAAATTAAAAACTTAAGAGGATAGAAGATGGATACATTGATCCCCCTGTTCGTTGCCATACCGCTGATTTCAGCCTTCCTTATCGTGATCCTTGGGAAACTGGTGAAGGGATTTCACAGGTTTTTTGCGCCCCTCATATTATTGGCGTTGCTCGTCATGGCTGTCATTGAGTTTTCCAGCCTGGGTAAATCATCCATTCATTATACCCTTGGCGGATGGAGTACTGAAGGTGGATACCCGGTGGGTATTTATATGGTGCTGGATGGATTTTCCGTTCTTATGCTCTGCATTATCAACCTGATTGGGTTCATTGCCCTGTTCTATTCCCTGTCATACATCAGAAAGTATACAGCAGAGAGTAATTACTATGCCCTGTTTTGCCTGATCATTGCCGGAATGAACGGTGTGGTATTGAGTGGAGACCTTTTCAACCTGTTCGTATTCCTGGAGGTTTCGGTAATCTCGTCCTATGCCCTGGTGGCCTTTGGGGTGGGCAAAACGGAGCTTGAAGCTTCGTTTAAATACCAGGTGTTGGGCGGCCTCGCTTCCATGCTTATCCTGCTGGCCATTGGATTGATCTACTGGAAAACCAAAACCCTGAACATAGCCGATGTAAGGAATGTCCTGGATGCCGGTTACAGTAAACCCTACTACATCTTTATACAGGTACTGCTCATTTCCGGATTTGGCTTGAAGGCGGCCATCATTCCATTTCATGCCTGGCTGCCTGATGCGCATTCCTCGGCCCCATCTCCCATTTCTGCCATGCTATCAGGGGTACTGATCAAAGCTGTTGGTATTTATGTCCTGATCCGATTGTTCTTCAACATGTTTGTATTCACCCATGAGATTGCCGTGGTATTCACCACACTGGGAGCCATTTCCATGGTGATCGGCGCCTTCCTGGCGTTCATGCAGTGGGATGTAAAGCGTCTGCTTGCCTATTCAAGCATCAGCCAGATCGGGTATGTTGTAATGGCCTTTGGTATGAGTATGATCCTGCTTGTGAGGGGTGATAACTATACGGCAGCAGCACTGGCCATCGCCGGTGGTGTTTACCACATGGTCAACCATGCAGTATTCAAAGGGCTCCTGTTCCTGAATGCCGGGGCACTGGAGTACAGGCTTGATACACGTGATCTGAAAAAAATGGGCGGTCTCTCCTCGGCCATGCCTGTCACATCCTCCACCTCATTTATGGCATCTATGTCCATATCGGGGATCCCTCCTTTCAATGGCTTTTTCAGCAAGCTGATCATTATTATTGCAGCCATCAACGGGAAATTTTATCTGCTTGCCACACTGGCTGTGGTGATCAGCTTTATAACACTGGCTTACTTCCTGAAGTTCCAGCGCTACGCTTTCTTCAATAAACCCCTGCAAAAATCGATTGAAAAGATCCGGGAAGTTCCTTTCTCCATGTCTTTCAGCATGGTTGTCCTGGCCATCCTTTGTCTTGCTTTAAGCCTGCTGGCCTTCCCGTCAATCAACGATGCGATATTAAGACCGGCCATCCATGTGCTGATGCAATCTGATATTTATTCAACAACCATAATGGGATTATAAAATGAGATACCTGGCCCTGTTTATATTGTCTTTTCTTTTCTGGTTGCTGCTGACCTTAGATGTTTCGGTTGCAAATTTAATTACTGGAGCGGTTGCAGCAGTGATCACATCATTGCTGTTTGCAAGATACTTTTTTGATAGGGTTTATAAATTCCTCCAGCCAGTGAGATATTTCTGGTTCGTTGTATACCTGGTGGTCTTAATCTGGGAATGCATCAAAGCAAATCTTGATGTAGCCTACCGGGTGCTTCATCCAGCCATGCCCATTAAACCGGGAATTGTAAAAGTGAAGCTGGAACTACAATCGGATTTTGCAAGGACTATGCTGGCCAACTCCATCACCATGACCCCGGGAACCATTTCTGTAGACATCATTGATGACTATCTATACGTACACTGGATCTATGTTCGAAGTGAAGATCCGGCTGAATACAGCCGGCAAATTACCGGACGATTTGAAAAATTCATTAAAAAGACCTTTGAATAATGGACATACTCGAAATACTGCTTTATATCCAGATTGTACTGAGTGCCTCCTGTCTGTTCAGGATCATTCGCGGTCCCTCGATTGCCGACCGGATGGTGGCAATAGATATATTTGGTGTTCTTGTGGTGGGTATCTGTGCCATACTTTCCATAACAACACAGCGAAGTTTCATCCTGGACATAGGTATCGCCTGGATCATTCTCAGTTTTATCGGAACGCTCACCCTTGCAAAATATTTAAGTGGAAAAAAACTAAACGAATAACATGGTCAGTACTATTCTAATAGCCATTGGAGTACTCTTTAACCTTATTGGCTGCATCGGATTAATCAGGTTGCCGGATGTATATAACCGGCTTCAATCTGCCACAAAATGCGGGACACTCGGTACCTGCAGCATCCTGGCGGGGGCTTTGTTCCATTTTGGTTTCGTGGATGCCGGTATTAAGGCTCTCATAGCAATACCCCTGTTGTTCTTTGGAGCCACCGCGGCTGCCCATGCGCTGGTGAGAGGGGCCTATCATTTTGGAGTCAAGCTTGGAGACAAAAGTGTTAAGGATGACTATAAAGATGCTGTGAAATGAAGTATCCAAAGATCAGAGAGTTAAAGGAAGCCGTGGTTTCACTGGTAACACCCGCGTTTACTTCAAAGTTTCCCGGTGAACCACATACCCCGTTTGAGAATTTCAGGGGAAAACCGGAAGTGGATGATAAGCATTGCGTGGGTTGTGAAACCTGTGCCAATGTATGTCCTCCCAACGCAATAACCATACAGGACGATAAAAAGACTGGGAAGCGGGTAATTACCAGGGATTATGGAAAATGTATATTTTGCGGCATGTGCCAGCAGCATTGTATTACCGGTAAAGGCGTGGTTTTATCAGACAAAATCTTCGACCTGGCTGTATTTGAAAGGGATAAATTAGTTGAGACTCAGGAGAAGCAACTGGTCATGTGTAAACATTGTGATGCCATTATCACTACTGACGAACATATCCATTACATGCACAATAAACTGGGTCCCAAAGCATTTGCTTCCACCCTTAATCTGAACCTCCTGAATGAAAAATTGCAATTGGCCCGGAAAGAAGATGTCGATCTGGAGATCAAAGACGGGCTGAAAAGAAAGGATATGTTCAATATCATCTGTCCGAATTGCATGCATTCCGTACTTATTAAATATATTTAGTCATTGATTCCGGATTTGACTGATATACTTGAAGAGGCCAATCGATTGTTATTTATCGGGGTAGGAAATGTATTGAAAAGTGATGATGGCGTGGGAGTGATCATCAGCAGGCATATCGTTGAAAGGCCAGAGATCAGCACACTCACCGTTGAAGTAAGCATTGAGAACTACATCGGTAAGATCAATTCCATGAAGCCGGGAGAGATTGTAATCATCGATTGCATGGAGCTGGGATCCGAACCTGGTACATTTCGTTTACTAACGCTCGACAAGGTGGAAGACATCACATTCAATACACACAATATTTCCCTGGGCCGACTGGGTGATTTTTTTAACTACCCCACCTATGTGCTGGGGATCCAGCCCCAAAACGTGGCATTTGGAGATGAATTATCTCCGCCCGTTCTTGAAGCTGCCAATCAGATCACACGTCAAATAAATCAAATCATATAACCATGGCCAACAACTACTATTGTCCCATTTGCAGAAGCAACATGAACGTTGGAAGTTCAATTGTATTCTCAGCAAAATCGCCTGATAATGAGAAGGGGCTCATTTTCCTGGATACGGAATTAGGCAATTATGCCAAAAAGACACATCCCGAATTTAAACTTCAGGAGGGTGTAGAGTATAAATTTTACTGTCCGGTTTGTCATGCCAAACTGAATAAGGAAGAGAATCCCAACCTGGTGAAAGTGCACATGACCGACGAAAGCGGAAAAAAGTATGAGATTAATATTTCAAACATCATCGGTGAACACTGCACATATAAGATCCAGGATAAAAAAGCAGAAGCATTCGGCCCGGATGCCGAACGGTACAGCAAATACCTTGACCTTCCCTTAGAGTACCGCAAGTATTTATAATACCATAACAATTTTCTTCAACACAGCCACACCCCGCAGAATTGGCTCCTGCGGGATATTCCCGTATGAATCAACAGATATTTTTCATAGGGCTGGATCATATATATTTTATAAATTCGTTGTTATAACTGAACAACCGATAATTATGAAGACTTTCATTCAACCAGCCGCACCCCTTGTGGCTTGCCTCTGCCTTGTATTGGCCAGCATGCAACCATCCAATGCACAATACACCATGCCGGCAGTAATGGATACGGCCACCATTGAATCCCAGATGGACTACCTGCAGGAGCGCACCAGGATCTACAATGATTACCGGGCCATCCGTAATGACATCTTTCTTAAAATGATAAGTAATGTCCTGGATTCACTGGATGAAGCCAGGTTGGAGATCACCCAATTGGACAGCAGATTGACCGAAAGAAACCTCCAGATTGAAACCCTGAATTCCGATCTGGCCAGGGTAAAAAATGACCGGGACCAGGCTATCAGAACAAAGGATAGTCTTTCCTTCCTGGGTATACAGATGAATAAGATACTCTACAACACGGTTATGTGGATCATTGTTGTGGGATTGGCCCTGTTTTCGGTAATCCTGGTCCTGTGGTTCAAGCGAAACCATGTGGTAACGGCCCAGACAAAAAAGGAACTTGAAAACACCCAGGAGGAATTTGATACCTACAGAAAGAGTTCCCGCGAAAAATATGAGAAACTGGTGGTCACTCATCACAATGAGATCACCAGGATGAAACGCAGCTAATGCAGTACGGCTTCAGATCCATTGGTATCAGCCAAAACACTTTTATCATATCTTTAGAAAAAACCTCAACAGATGAATAACATACCTGTGCTGCACGTCACCAAGGAATCCCTTGCTGAAGCTTATGAAGCGGCCCTTCTGAAGCTCTATCATGAAGGAACCCGATTTAAGACCCAGTATGACAAACCGGGCGATCCGTTAAGTCTGGATTGCACCATGAATGTTACTGTGCTCAATCCTGAAAGCGATCCCATGATACACCAGGCTTTTCCGGGAGGAATCGATGACCTCAAAGAGTATGTACTGGAACTGAAGGGGCATAAGGATCACTGGGTAAAAAACATGAACGATCAGGGAGATACCCGCTGGGAATATACCTATCACGGCAGGCTTCAGCGCTATGGATCGTGGAAGGAAACAGCGGAGGAGGATGGAGTAAAGGTGCGGAGGGATGTCGGATTCCAGGTAGACCAGGTTGAACATGTCATACAGAAACTGGTGGATCAGCCTTATACCAGGCAGGCTCAGATGATCACCTGGATGCCCAACCATGACCTGCAGGTGTATGATCCCCCCTGTTTACAATCGCTCTGGTACAGAATCCTGGAAGACGAAACCGGTATTCAGTGGCTGAACTGCAACATCCGTTTTCGCAGCAACGACGCATGGGGCGCCAGCTTTATGAACATGTTTGGATTCATTCAGTTCAACAAGGAGGTAATCGCCGATGAGATTGCCCGCCGAAGTGGAAAAGAAGTACACCTTGGAAGAATGAACTGGCAAGCCGACTCATACCACATCTACGGAAGGGATATCGAACAGGCAAAGGCCATGCTGTTCGACCGGCTGGATTCAATGACCCTTGAGGAACGTACTTTTAATTTTCACGACGATTTCATCAGGGAGATGTATGATCAGGCAGAACAGGCTGCACTTATGAAAATCAGGAAGTACGACGAGCAACACTCTGAGATATAAATTGCGCCAGGATACTTTTCAACTCATCCGGAACGCTGTAGTAGTGCATTTTCACCCCCTCGCTGCCTGCAATCATCGCAGACACCCTATTGCCTGAACCATTATTAAAAAGACACAGGACCGGTTTGTCCATCTCTATAGCCCTCCCTATTTCATATCCCACTCCCAGACTGGCAACGGTCACTTCTGCCACTACCACATCCGATTCCCTGATCCATTGCAGGTCCCTGTCGTGGATAGTGCGGTCAGACAGTACCCTGTCCCTGGTTTGAATTTCATTGTCATCACCCAGGTGTTCGGTAAGCACCTTTCCATACAACCGGAGCATTTTTATAATCTTTTCATATGTGGAAGCCAGTTGCCTTCCCCCCCTGATGGATCCGCAAAAATATATTTTTACCATTTGTGTCTTCTTAACCGTTTTTCAGGTGCAACTTAATCAATATTTCGTGTCTATACATTATCTTAGTATTTCAAAACCTCAACTCTCAAAAGGAATATCATGAAAAAAGACGTGCAATGCAATGCCCCGGCAAGTGCTGTTTACGGAATAGGGCTCATAGGAGCAGCTGTATATTTTATTTCCACCGCTACAGGCTTCTGGATCGGTGTCCTTGGAATTCTAAAAGCATTGGTCTGGCCAGCTCTCCTGGTCTATGAAGCATTCAAGGCGCTGGGTGCATAATTCATCCAGCCCTCTATTCCAGAGAATTATTAATCATTATTGCTCTTGAGTCCGGGGAATATTGTACCTTCGCGCCCTAATTTATTATTATGGATTTTAAGGACTTAGGTCTGCATTCAGATATTCTGAAAGCAGTAAATAAACTCGGGTTTGAAAACCCTTCAGAGATACAGGAAAAAGCAATACCCGTTCTGTCAACCGACAAAAAGGATTTTGTTGGACTTGCTCAGACCGGTACCGGAAAAACAGCCGCTTATGGCCTGCCGTTTATTCAACACACCGATTTTAGCAATAAAAGCACACAGGGCCTGGTGATTTGTCCAACCAGGGAGCTGTGTATGCAGATCACAAAGGATCTGGTGGCCTTCGCGAAATTCCAGAGCGATCCCAACATTGTTCCGGTATATGGAGGATCCAGCATTGAGGAGCAGATCCGAAGGATAAAAAAAGGAGCTCACATTATAGTTGCAACACCAGGCAGGTTATTGGATTTGATCAATAGAAAAGTCGTCAAGTTAAAGACCGTTCAGAGGGTCATTCTGGATGAAGCAGATGAAATGCTCAATATGGGATTTAAAGAGGACATTGATTCCATATTGGAGCAGACTCCTGACAAAAAAAGGGTCTGGCTGTTTTCTGCAACCATGCCTAAAGAGGTCCGGAGAATAGCAAAAAACTATATGGATGACCCGGTGGAAGTGGTTGTAGGAAGACAAAATAGTGTGGCTGACAATATTGAACACCGATACTATATGATGAAGGAGAGAGATCGGTACTATGCGTTAAAAAGAATACTCGACTATTATCCGGATATCTTCGGATTAATATTCTGCAGGACCAGGAGAGAGACCGGGTCGGTTTCTGAAAAGCTGGAAAAAGAAGGTTACAATGTGGTTGCATTACACGGAGACCTGTCTCAGGGTCAAAGAGATGCAGCCATGAAAAAATTCAGGGAGAGAACGGCCAGAATTCTGGTGGCCACCGATGTGGCAGCCAGGGGTATTGATGTTGAGGAAATCAGTCACGTCATTCATTATAACCTGCCCGATGAAACAGAAAACTATACACACAGAAGTGGCAGAACGGCCAGGGCGGGAAGGTCCGGTATTTCAATTGCGTTGATTAATACAAGAGAAATTTATAAAATCCGCCAGGTTGAAAAGATGATTCAGTCCAGCTTAGAATATACCCGGATACCCGATGCGGAAGATATCTGTGAGAAACAGATGTATGCCCTCATGGACAGGGTGGTAAAAACGCCTGTGGATGACGAGGCCATTGAACGTTACTGGCCGGTTTTTTATGAAAAACTGAAAGGCATTCCCGCTGAAGATATCGTCTTAAAATTTATTTCAACTGAATTAAATTCCTTCCTGGGTTATTATAAAGGTGCAGGAAATCTGAATGCGGATCAGGAAAAAGGCAGGGGGGGAAAAGAACGCGATAAAAGAGATAGCAGAGGTGACGGACATAACAGAAACCTCTCTGGTGCAAAACAGCGTTTCTTCATCAGCCTGGGTGAAAAGCAAAACATGAATAAAGGCGCCCTTGTGCGGCTGGTTTGTACCGAATCCGGAATTTCAAGCAACCAGGTAGGGAGGATCGATATTCATCCGGGACACTCCTTTTTCGAGATTGATGAGGCCGTCGGATATAAAGTCTTATCCAGGATAGATGAAGGGGTTTATGAGGAAAAATCGTTTAATGTATCCCTCTCCAAGGATAAGACTCCCAAGGAAGGGAAAAAGGGCAAGAAGAAAAAGCGATGATAGAGATAGGAAGATATAATGAATTGAGGATTTTAAGGCAGGCAAGTGTTGGCCTGTATCTTGGAGATGAATCCGGTGAAGATGTGCTGCTTCCTAATAAATATTGCTCCGAAAACATGAAGATTGAGGATAAAATTGAGGTATTTGTTTACCGCGATTTTGCAGAAAGAAAGGTGGCTACAAACTTGATCCCTAAGATATTAATCAATGAATTTGCATTATTGCAGGTAACAGCTGTATCCGATGTCGGAGCTTTTATGGATTGGGGACTGGAAAAAGACCTTATGGTTCCCTTTAGAGAACAGCGGCAAAAAATGGAAGAGGGAAGGTGGTATATCGTATACCTGGATCTTGATAAAAAAACAGACCGGCTTTATGCCAGTAATAAGATTGAAAAATTTCTGCAAAATGATGTAGTATCCTTAAAGGAAGGTGAAGAAGTTGAGCTGCTGGTATTGCATAAAACAGATCTCGGATATTCGGCAATAGTAAACAGTGTACACAAAGGATTAATATTTGAGAACGAGATATTTAAAGAGCTCAATATTGGGGACAAGCTGAATGGTTATGTGAAAAAAATCCGTGAAGACAATAAAATTGATATTTCGATTCAACCTATTGGATATAAGAACTTTAATGATGCTAACAGTGAGTTGATTTACAACACATTATTAGAGAACGAGGGGTTTTTAGCAATCACTGATAGCAGCACTCCCGATGAAATTTATGCGCAGTTTGGTATTAGTAAAAAGGCATTTAAAAAGTCGATAGGAGCTTTATACAAACAACGCAAAATAACGATACAGCCTGAAGGGATTAAGTTGATTTAACCACTTTACTATTGAGAATATATAATCTGGCAATTCACTATTTATCACCAACGTCATAGGCATACAATTTATCCGTATGACGGATATAGAGCCGCCCACCGCATACCACCGGATGTGCCCAGTACATCCCTTTTCCCCCACTCGGTATTTCAAATGCACTTGTTGCATTAAAGCTTTCAGGCGTAGCTCTGACCAGTGTCATGATTCCTCTTTCATCCAGGCAATATAGCATAGAATCTGCATATGTTAGTGATCCCTTTCCATTCGCCTTCCACATCTGTCTGCCTGTCTCAAAATCCAGGCAGAACCATCCCCTGGCGTTGTGGCCTGCCCCGTAAAGATATCCGTGATGCAGGATAATACCACCATGATGATTGTCCATCAGGTCAGTATTCCAGACTGTTTCAGTAGTAATCTCTTTTCCTGAAGCTTTAAGTCTTATCAGGATACTTCCCTTGCCGTAGCCGCTTGACGCAAAGACATTCCCGTTATGAAAAATGATATCCGCCACATTATTTGACCGGCTATTCTCATACTCCACATGCCAGAGCAATTTACCTGATTTTGAGTCCACCCCGTAAATACAATTTGAACTCAGTCCTGATAGCTGGCGATAACCACCATATTCAAAAATAACAAGAGAACCGAATCCAACAGTCCCTGGTATTTCCGCATTTGCCCATATCAGATTACCATTTTTTTTATCCAGGCAAACTATGTATCCTTTTTTCCCTGCAGGGCTGCAGTACAATCTGTCTCCATCGACAATAACAGATTCAGAATAACCATATTCGGGAATATCTGCATCGAATTGCTCACGTAATTCAATACTCCATACCTCCTCTCCTGTTTTGTAATCAAATGCTGTTAACCTGCCCAATTCACCCAGATGGTATACGATCCCATCGTCGTAGGTCGGAGTACTTCTGGAACCGGTATATGACCTCGCGTGGAACATGTTTGTTTCCCAAAACTGTCCATTGGGCTTTCTCCAAACCAGATTCCCTGTCAGGTCAAAAGCAAAAACACAGGTTTGTTGTTCCATCATCCCGGCTGTAAAAAGATACCCTTTGGCAACTGACACAGAGCTGTATCCCTCTCCCAATCCGGAAATCGTCCAGAGTAATTCCGGACCTGCTTCCGGCCATTTTTTTAACAATCCAGTTTCTGCTGATTTATTGGTCCGGTTAGAGCCGTGGAAACAATGCCATTCACATTCTTCCTGGGCCTTCATAATCCCTCCTTGAAGGGTTAAAAAAAATAAGCATAACAAACCCAACTGCAAAACTTTGCTTTTTCTGAAAGAAGTCTCTGATCTTTCTTTTTTCGAATAATAATGTAATGCCGGTAAAGCTTTCATTTTACTCAATTTATTTATAGTTGCTTGTTTATTCATATAATTGCAGAATCCAGTTCGACATTATACCAAGAGTTTTTTGATCGAAGGTCTCTTCAATCGAACCATATTCTCCCGGCAGACCGGTTTCACAATATGGATCAAACATTATAAAGAAGCGCATCCATTCATAAGAAGATTCTGGTATGGATGCCAATAAGTTTTTCTTACTCTGCTCAATATCCTTTTCATTATAATCACCAATCCCCTTTTCGGAATAATAAGCACTGGTAAATTCCAGAACAGATTCCTGCACGCCACTCAACCTGTTAATATATTCACTTTGATCCAGGAGGATGGTTTTCCCGTCAACTCCCGGACCGTCAAACAAAATAATGAATGCAATATCCCATAATCAATGGCGCGTCAATTCTAATAGAATCACCTGTCAGATTAACTTCTCCAAGAGGAACCCCCCCATAGCCCCCTGATCAGGGCTATCCATTGTTGCTTCAAATTGAGCATCCTCCGTGATAGAAATATTGAAAACCAAGCGCAATTGGATTATCTACTTGTTAATTGCTGAATTTTATTTAATTCCAAACGGGATTTTCAGATTTACACTAATATTCCTGCCAATATTATAATAGTTCATTTCCTTCAATGTTGATAAATGGTCTATATAAGTTTCCTTCAGCAAGTTATTTACCTGAACAGACAAAGATACTATCTGATTTGCCCATTTTATATCTGTCCCTATACCTGCTTCTAACAAAAAATAACTTTCGGTTTTCGTTTCAAACATTGCAGGATTGTTTTGCTTTGCAGCAAAAAGTCCTCCAGCTTTGAAAAATGTATTTTTCAAGAAAGCCAATTTTTGATTTTGAAATTTGAGTTCAAACCGCAGTTTATTTTGAGGAATAAATGGCAGATTGCTTCCATCATCTTGTTTGCCAATCAGATAAGCATAGCTTGTTTTAAAATTTAACCAGTCAAACAGCAAAACATCAATAGCAAGTTCACTACCATAAATTTCAGAATTGGTTTGCGAGTACCGGTAAATCATATCGCCACTCGCAATTGTATCGTCGGTTAGGACAATAAAAATATAGTCGTTAATGCTATGATAAAAACCCGAAATATCAACCATCACATATTTTGAATGAAAATGAGTACTTAAATCGACTTCGTAACTACGTTGTGTTTTCAATTCGGGGTTTCCCTGCTCGTATCTTGCACCATGCATACCGTTTTGCGTTAATTCAGCAATGTTAGGGGTTCTGTAAGCAGAAGCAAAATTTGTGCGCAACAAGATATTTTTGTTTACTTCATAGATTGTACCAAGGGAAGCGCTTACATTTCCATAATCAGTATTAACTGCCTCTTTGTTTGTTTCTGCCTCTGTTGATATGGAACGGTAATCATATCTTATACCGGCTTGAGCTTTCAGCTTTTTAAAAAAAGTATGTTGAACTAATCCAAAAACAGAGAAATCATTCACATCGGCATCGGGCAATACATGATTTGGGGCTTCATTGTTTCTGTTGGTTTTATTAGCTCCCTGCAATCCTAGGATGTATTCCGAATTTGCTGTCGATGGCAGAAAAATCTTTACTTCATAGGAAAATGTGTTCAAGTCCATATCAACCATCTCAAAAGACGGCTTATTCACATCGGTCTGCAATCGCCTGTTGTTCATTTGATAAGCAGCATTCAAATCAATTTTATATTTTCCAAGAAATAGGGTATTTCTGGTAGAAATGATATGATTGGTTAAATCCTGATACCAAAGTTTGTTTTTCCTTCCATTTTCGGTTGTTAACGGAACAGCATCACCTACACACATCCCAAGTTTAGGTTGATTGTAATCATAATATAACCGGAACAGTCCAAAGGATTTGTTTATACCCACATTGGCCTTAAAACTGTATTCATTGAAACGTGTATTGGGGACATAATCACCATTTCCATCTTTATAATCAGTATGGCTTTTTGCACCGCCACGTAAGCCCCAAAAATAATTCTCGGAACTTCCTTTTATACCAAGATTACTTACTACTCCTTGTGTGTTTGAGTGGTATTGCATATTGTAATCACCGAGAATATTTCCTATTGGTGCCGGTTTTTCCTTGATCACATTGATAACGCCACCAACGGCATCAGAACCATAAAGCAAAGAAGCCGGACCTTTTATTATTTCAATGCGGTCAATGCCAAATTCATCAACAATAAAGGGATGGTTTTCCGAAAATTGAAAGTTTTCCATTTTCACTCCATTGTTGAGCATCAATATGTTGGTCATGGATAAACCTCGGATAACTGGTTTAGCTACACCTGTTCCTTTAGCAATCATATCCACTCCGGGTACATTGGCAACTGCTTCGATAAAAGTAGGTGTGCCAATAGAAGCAATATCTTTGCTTTTAATCAAATCGATTTTAATGGCATTTTCGTGTTGCGTTGAATGCGTCCCACCCGAAACCACAACCTCCTCTGCTTGTAATATGGCTGTTTCCATTTCAATATTTAATATGGTTTCCATATTCGCGGTAAAAATGGTTCTGATTATGGTTTTATATCCCACATACGAAAACTGGATTTTCAGTTCTCCTTTGGGCAAATTGGTCAATACGAATTCACCATTTTTTTCGGTTATTGTGCCTTTATTTTGTTCAGGAAGATAAACATTGACAAAAGACAAAGCCTCATTCTTTGTTTTATCGGTTACTCTTCCTTTTATACTATTTTGAGTAAACCCGATTTGGCATATCATTGCAAATAGCACAATGACGAACCATGAAAATTTTACTTTCATATAAGTTTGAAATTTTAAAGTTGGCTATGCGTTGCTTTTATCAGCAAGGGGCTGAAAAAAACAATCATCAGGAGTTTTGAAAAGCGTTTTCTGTATGATTTAGTACTTCTGATTTCTGAATCCTTGTAGATCATTACTGTGCAGTCAACTGGTTTCTTTTGGTTTGATAATGTAATAGATATGCTCTTTTCGTTTTGTCATTCAAAAATGATCGTTGAATTAAATTTTCAACCATTTGTTGTTTCACCAGAAATGGATCGAGCAACTTATCTCTCCTATTTTGTTTTATCTTCAATCTACTTGCAAACTCATGGAAATCTTCCAAACCTACATGTCCATTCCTTTTCATTTCTTTCGATTCGAAATTGTCTTTAAACAATCCGCCATCCAATGCAAAATCAGTATCATCAACATGTATTCGTGTATTAACCATATCATAAGCAGGGCTTAAAATATAATCACCATTAGAGGTCTCCAGTATAGAGAAATTTTTCAGATGTGCATCTCCGTTGGAAAAAAGGTAATTAAACACAATTAGTGAGAAAAGTTTTTCCAGTTCAATAACATGAGCAGGAACGAATTTTCTGACCAATTCTGCGAGCTCCTCATAATTGTATTCATATTTAAAATTCGTTCCTGCATTTTCTGCTGTTTTTCCAGCAAGGGATGCAAAATCTTCTTTTCCCCATTTGGTACCGTCATTATTTACATCGAATCTTTTTGTGATGTAGGCGTGTTCTCCGTTTTTGAAGAATATGAGTGCGTTTTCAGCTATATGGATTCCGTAAACCTGACGGGCTATTTGCATCGTTAAATGCTCATTGGCTGGTACCTGATCTACTATTTTAAGATCTTTTGGAATAGGTTTAAGGATGTAATTTCCCTGTTCACCCTCTTTAGTTAATCGCAGCTTATTTTTGTCCAGAATCAAAGAGAGCTTTTCCTGAACACCCGAAAAGGAAATGCGCTTTCGGTTTTCAATGAATTTCTCAGCGTCTTCTTCACTGAGTTGCGGTGGATTGTATGGAAGTACATAACTAACTGTCTTACTATTAAAAACTCTTTTAAGGCAGGTTTTGCTGTAAGTATCAAAGCCTTCAGCCAGCGTTCCCGGACAATATTTTATCTCAGGAATGCTCATTCATTTTCATTTTTTACAGGTACAATTGTTATAGCTCCAATGGTATCATTTGAAGCAGTTGCCAATAACAGCCCAAAATAATCCTTTTCGTCTATTCTCAGTTGGCGGCATTGCAGTTTTTTGTTCATACCTTCAGAGAGCATATTGAAGAAAAAAGGAAACAAATGATCTGCTTTGTACACCTGTTGTGTCTTTGGCAATGTGAGACTTATAGCAGGCAACGAGTCATTTGAAAACCAGGCATCATCATACTGAAATTCATAGCTTCCAGGGCTATTCTGTATCAATCTACCGGCTAATTGTCCATTGCGATATACCCTTGCCATGTGCATTTATCATAATTTTGGTTGTTTAACTTCCAGTTTCAGTTCCATACCCAGCACTTCTGCCAGTTTGACTAGTGTTTTGAATGTCGGGTTACTTTTACCCCTTTCGAGCGCTTTAAGGGTTCTCAGTCCTACGCCTGACAGCTCGGCAAGATGCTCCTGCGTAACTCCTAATAATTCACGTCTCTTTTTCAGTGTTTCAACTAATTCTTTAAGGTGCATTATACGGCTCTTTTTCTTACAAAGATAAACAAAAAACACGTTTATCCATCAATAAGAGCATTAAAACGCACTTTTGGTGGTTTAAAATTCGAAATCAAGTTTAAATAATTAAAATAGGGAAGTACTACCCATTCATAGGACCACTTTCGGCCTTTTCTTAATTGATTATTATCATTCTTATGATGATGGAAATCTGTGTTACATAACCGGAAAAAACTCACAGAGTTATTCTGACACCTTTTCTTTTTTGCCTACTTTTTTCTTTTGTTAATAATTCCATTTCCTGTTCATATCTAGGCTGCCGGTTTGTATAGGTCAGCCGGAATCCTTCGACCAATACCCAGGTGATGCAACTCATGATTGTAATATACGAAATACTCATTTAAGCCTTGATACAACTCCAATCCGTCGCTGGCAGGATGAAGGTATACATGATCATATTTTACAGATCTCCAAAGGTTAAAATATTTAAGAATAAAATGGAAATAGATCCTCTGGAAAATACTGACTACAGATGGCATTAACTCAAGAAAAAAAAACCTGGTTCACAATTTTTTATATACCTTAGTTTAAGCGAATTATCGTCTGTGTAATCTTGCGTAAATGAAAGATCCATTTCAGTAAATATTAATAATCTGGTAAAATGAAAACTGCATTTTTTAGTCTAATATTAAGTTTAACCATCCTGCTCATTGGATGCAATCCTATTCAAAAAAAATCAGATTCTCATAAGGAATCCTATTTATCAGCTGAAGCCGAGTATGAAACCAACGGCTACCTTACCCAAAAATCCGTTGAGAATCTGCGTAAAGCGCATATGGAAATAAAGGCCATATCGGCCTATGAATTTGCTTTACCCATTGTAGGCATACAGCAATGGCACCTCGGTTTTTTAGAAGATGGTGAACATGGAGATTGGGTTTTCTTCGATAATATTGCTCAGAAACTGCCCATTTTAACAGCAAATCAATCTACCCCCTATACGGTAACATATGTCGATTTATCAGTTTCTCCTTACTACATTGAAATCCCGTCAGGTCGTATTGGTGGTTTGATTCTGGATATTTATCAGCGTCCACAAGCCGATTTAGGCATGCTGGGTCCTGATGCCGGCAAAGGAGGAAAATACCTTTTAGTAGGTCCCGGACAAGAAGTACCTGAAGGGCATGACGCTGACTGGGTAATCAACTCGAATTGTAATCTTGTTTTTGCAGGTACCCGAATTATTGGAGCAGATAAAGAGACTACTGATAAATTGCGTCGTCAGCATTTTGTATATAAAGTTGGTGAATTAAAAGAAGGGCAAAAGTTTATTCCGGCCACGGAAACACCAAAATGGCTGGGGGCACAATCCACTGGTTTGCAGTACTGGATAGATGTTTACGATGTGTTAAAAAATGAACCAGTTGAAGGAATAAACCGCATCATTCTAACTCAATTACGCGATTTGGGAATCACTAAAAGTGGCGGTTTTAATCCTGACAATGAGCAGAAAGAAATTCTTACTCAAGCTGCCATTAAAGGCGATGCCATTGCTATGGTACACACTTTTTCTAAAAAATCGTATAAGAGCAAGCATTGGCCGGATAGAAACTGGAGATATATCCTCAATCAAACAAAATTAGACCTGATGCATGATGATTATTATGAAGCGAAAGAAATGGCATCATTTTCCTACGAAGCCATAACCACATCAAAGGCAATGGTGATGCCTATCAGGAACGACGGTTCGAAATACCTCGGTGTTTATGTGGATGAAAACGAAGAGTGGTTAGATGGTGAAAACACCTACGAAATTACTATTCCTGCAAATGCACCTGCTAAAGATTTTTGGTCCATCGCCGTCTACAATAATAAAACCAGAGCACTAATAGATAATAAAGAAGGCAATGCGGTTATCAATAATAAAGGCGATATTAAAGTAGAAGCTGATGGGTCGGTCAAAATATATATTGCACCGAAAGCACCAAAAGGTTATGAGAACAACTGGGTGCAATCAAATGTTGATGAAGGTTTCTTTTTGTACTTCCGATTATATGGCCCCACCGAAGCCTATTATGATAAATCGTGGAAAATGTCAGATGTGAAAAAGGTGAATTGATTATGAGGGGCAAAAAACTAAAAGCTATAATAGTATTACTATTGATGATATGCTTTTCATTGGCTTTTCAGGTACACCCTCAAACTCGCTCAATGCTGCAAACATACAATCCGTTTCCTAGTATTAGCAGCCTTACGGGTTTGATGGAAGAGAATAAAGACGGTTCTTTTGATATCTATTTTGGACCAACTGCCCCAAAAGGAAAAGAGAACAACTGGATACAAACAGTACCTGAAAAAGGATGGTTCCCAATAATAAGACTTTACGGCCCACTTGAGCCCTGGTTCGACAAAACCTGGAAGCCGGGCGATTTTGAAATAGTGGAATAGTACGAAAATAAATGAAATATATACATCAACAGAAAATTAATAAGATTAATTTTTGAAAAAATGAAACAAATGAAAAAATCAATTTTAGCTTTAAGCCTGATTGCTGCATTTATCTTACAAAGCTGCAATCAAACTCCAAAGAAAACAACCGAAGCAACTACCGAGCCTGTAATAGAGGGTTTAGGCTTAACCGAACAAGAAGTGGTTGACAGTTGGGTATACACCTTAGCGCGCTACCTTGTAATTCGTCAGGAGCATATTGATATGTCAGAAGATGGTATGGATTACAATATAATCAAGTACAATGAGCTGGGAAAAGCAGAATTTGTAAACCCAAATCTGGATGTAGCGTATCTTGAAGCGTGGTTTGCTGTGGATGAGAATACACCAGTCATTCTTGAAGTTCCCAAAGTTGAGGGCAGATACTATACGGCACAAATTGTTGACGAATGGGCAGAGATACTTTACAATATAAACGAGCGCAATTACCCTGACCAACCTTACGGACAATATGCATTGTGTTTAAAAGGTTCAAACCCTGAAATACCTGTAGGAGCTTTACGCATAGACCTTCCCTCTAAAAAAGCAAAAATGCTTGCGCGTGTTGAGCGTCAGGGCGATGATGCTGGAGCCCTTGCTTTACAAAAAGCATTTAAGATTATAAAAACAGGAGAGCCTGTAATCGAGCCTGCCATAGAAATTCCAATGTTTACAAATAAAGAGATAATCACAGTTGGCGCATTTAACAAGCCAATGCTGCAGAAGGTACTTGAAAGTGCTCCTGATGCTGTATCTAACTCTGATGATTTACAGAAAAACGTATTAGCCATAGCTGATTTTATTGAAAAAGGAGAGACAAATAAGCAATCAATTGATGCTATCATCAAGGCGAAAGCCATACCTGCTTTTTTAAAACATGTTATGGATGCTGGAGATAATCGAGGCGGTTGGACCAGTACCAGAGAATATGAAAAATTTGGTGATGATTATTGGTCTCGTGCAGGAGTTAATTATGCCGGTATTTGGTGGAACAGTTCATTAGAGGTAGTTTATTACATGGGCTTCATAGATAAAGATAAAACGCCACTTCATGGAGATAATGATTATATTATCCACTACACAACAGAGGACTTACCAATGAATCATGTTAACGCTTATTGGTCGCTTACTATGCTAAGTTTGCCAGATTATCGTGTTGTGCCGAATGAGTTGGAAAGATACAATTTGAACAATATATCTGAATTAACTTACGAAGAAGATGGTTCGCTAAAACTGTATATTGCCTCAGAGCTTCCAGAGGGAGCACCAAAAAGCAATTGGTTGCCTTCACCAAAAGGGAAAAACTTTGTAATGAACCACAGATTATATGTTCCTAAAAAAGAGGTGTTGAGTGGTGATTATTATGTACCTGAGATTCAAAAATTAGATTAATCATCGGTAGTTTGTAGGTAGTTTAGAATAGATTGTGTAAACGCTAACTGAGAGGTGGTTTTCTCAACCTATATTTCCGGCAATAATCATTGCCAATCCAATTTCTTATAATTTAGGGTGTTGAACATTACACTCCTTTCTGTTAATTACTAAAACAGACGCTACATCAGGATGGTTAAGGCATTCATGGAGAACACCTTCACCTACCATACCTGTTGATCCGGTTATTATTGCTTTAATTCTCATGAAATTGGTTGTATACTGAATTACAACTATCCGAAGTAAAATGTTTATTTATTGTACTTCTTGTAATCTCCTAACCTGCTTTAAAACCAGTTTCCTGGGTGAAAATGGAACAAATGCCATCATTAATTTCTGAGATAATTTTAAACCAGAAATAATCAATAATTTTCCGTTTATCATTCCTCTATAACCATCTTCTGCAACCATTTTAGAACTATAAGCTTTTTTAAATAAAACTGTGCTTTCCATCCCTGAAGTTTTAGCAAATTCGGTTTTAGTAGCTCCCGGACATAATGCTGTTACTGTAATGTTTGTATCGTGAAGTTCTTCGGCTATTGCCTGGCTAAATGATACTACAAATGCTTTAGTTGAATAATAAACTGCTTGTAAAGGACCTGGTACAAATGCAGCTGTAGAAGCAACATTCAAAATTTTTCCGCTATTTCTTTTTACAAAATCCGGTAAGAATATTCTGGTTAAAGCAGTTAATGCCATAACATTCAGGTTAATCATTGATTCGTCTGATTTCCAATCTCTCTCATGAAATTTTCCTAAACCCCCAAAACCTGCATTGTTAATAAGATATTCAACACTAATTCCGGATTGAACTAATTCATCGTAAATTTCTTGTGGAGCTTCCCTTTTTGTTAAATCCTTAACTATTACCTTAACTCGTACTCCAAACTTGCTTTCAAGTTCAGTTTTTAAAGATTCTAGTTCAGTCTGTCGACGCGCAACAATAACCAAATCACCTTTTTGCTTAGCATGTACATATGCCAATTCCTTACCAATTCCACTGGATGCACCAGTAATTAACGCTACTTTTTTCATTGTTTTAATTTTAGTTGTTTATTCTTATTTTCGATTATTGACTGACTAATCGCTCTACTATTGAATTAAATTTTTTATACCTTCTTTATTATATCATAAAATAAATTAAAAGCCGTATTCATAAATTCTGAATCATGATACTTCTCGGGATTCATAACTAAATATTGAGTCATTCCGAATAACTGTTGACTTGCAATTATGTATATTAAATCAATCGGTACATCCTTTATTTCACCTTTAGAAATACCATTTTTTATTAAATCAACATATACTTCTTTAATCTTATCAACTTCTTCTTGAGTACTGGAAGTTATATAAGGTGAGTACATGTATTGCTGAATAAAAAACATTTTCTTCGGATTTGTCATTGTCCAATGAATACTTTTAGACCATAAAAATTCTAACTTTAGTTTTAACGAATCAATTTTTTCAACACCATCTACAGATTCTACAACCAACTCATTCTTTAATTTAATATATAAGCTATTGATTAATTCTTCTTTGGTTTTAAAATAATGGAATAAAGTACCATTTGCTACTCCGGCTGTTTTTGCTATCGCACTTGTTGGAGTACCATGAAAACCTTTTGTTGTGAATAAACTCAAGGCTGCTTCGTATATTTTATCCTCTTTATTCATGTCAGATTGACTAATCACTCTACAAAAGTACAGCTATATTTTAGAATACAAAATTTATTATAGAGAAATTTGAAAATTCTTTAACTAAAAAAGCCAGTAGGTAAAAAAAACAATATAGGATTCAAGACGCAGATAATCCTGGTCAATTAAATGCCCATAGTCCGGCGGCATTGTCCAACGATATTTTATGGGCAAGAATTGTGCAACCTTTCATAGAAGCGATCGTCTATTTAATAAATTTATCATCAATAAATAAAAAGATTAAAATGAAAAGTAATCACCTCCGGAATTCTATCGCGTTTGTCATGCTGTTGATCTTTTTTCCTTACGTTAATGTTGTTAGTCAGGGAAAATACTTTGTACCGTCAAAAATCCCTAAAGCCTCTTATACACTGGAACTCGATTTTGATTTTCAGTCAGGTATCTTGGAAGGGCAAGGGAGCGTTGCATTCTGCAATGAAGGCAAATGGCCTATTGAAATCATTGCATTTGATTATGCCCTGAATAACTATCAACTACTGCGGTTGAAACAAGGAAACAGGGAATTGGATGTTTTTAGTCCTGATGGAAACGCTAAGCTGAATAATCCAGTTTATTTTATTTTGGATAAACCAGTTTTAAAAGGAGATTCCATGAAACTTGAGATGGAATTCAAACGGCGGCTTTTTACCGATGAGAATCCTGATGAATTTGACCAACAGAATCTCATACCAAGGCTGTGGTGGGACGGAATTTCAATCTCTGAGGCATTCAATATAAAGCTGAATGAATTACCTGGATATACTGTAGCTGTCAGTGGCCGTCAGGATCCAGAGACTGGGTATTACAAAAATGATAATGTTCTAAACTTTGGTTTCTTTTTCTCAAAAAAGTGCTCAGTAATAGAAGATGTAGTAGAGGGTGTCCTGGTACGGGTAATTTATCCGGAAAATGGTAAAAAGGTTGCTGAAATCGCACTTCAAACAGCCCGTGAAGCCATTCCATACTACATTGAACTATTAGGGATGTATCCCTATTCTTTTCTAAATATCCTACCTGGTGGTCCTGGTGTTTGGGGAGGTTATCCTTTTGCTTCCGGAATGGTTGTGATTCATGGTATGCAATTTTTTGAAAAAGGCTCAATAAGACATTGGCGTTGGATTACTGCTCACGAAATAGGGCATGAGTACTGGGGAGAATATGTGTTGGACGGGGATAATCCAGGATGGCTATGGATAGCTATGGGTATTTATGCCGACCGGGAATTTTCCAGGTATATCGGATTATCTGACTGGAAGCACAGGGGCTGGGCTGAACAGTATTTACAAGGTGTAAAAAAAGGCTATAATACTACCCTTGAAATCCGCCCTTCGGATGAGGCTGAAATTGATTTTGATAGAAATAATTATGTGATCCATGCCAAGGGTTTTTCCTTTATTAGTGCATTGGAATTGATTATGGGCAAGGAAAACTTTCAGTCTGCTTACCGAGCTACCCTAGAGTCTTATGGTGGTGATCGGTTAGAATACAGGGACTTTCAAAAAATATGCGAGTTACATGCAGGGGAGAATTTGCAGTGGTTTTTTGATCCATGGGTCTGTTCTAATAAATTCCTGTCCGCTACCATCGGAGACACCAAATCGGAGAAAGCAGATGATGGGTATAAATCAACAGTAAGTGTGTATCACCAAGGGGAAATTATTATGCCTGTACCTGTTTATGCTATTTTTATGGATGGCTCAACACAGGTGAAAATGACTCACCGTTTATCCCGCAAATCTATCTTGGAATTTCAAAGCAATAGTCCGCTAATTGGTTGTACAATCGATCCTGGCGGATATCTAGCTAATCTATCCGATCCACCTCAAGCACAAGCTGAGGAAATTATCAAAGGCATTAAAATGTTAAGTTATACCGGCAATGGAGAAAAAGTTTACAGGATTTACCGAAAAGCCCAGAATCTGCAACCAGAAAATATTGGAGAATATTGGTACAAATTAGGATTGGCTTTATTTGATGGAGGTTATTTCTCCGAATCAGAGACTGCGTTTCGTTATGCCGCCCGGTATGGTCCGGATGAAGATCGCTTTATCAATTATTGCTGGTTAGGGCACCTTCAAGACTTTCGTGGCAACCGTCCAGATGCCATCATAAACTACACTAAAGCTCTTGAATTCTGGGATAACGACAGCTATACACATTCCCAATACAATATGAAGGTGAATAAAAATTGGGTTGAAGAGCGGCTACAAAGTCCTTTTTCACTTGGGAAACCATTAAGCTGGTAGGTAATTCTTTTAGGATTTTGACCCTGAAAACACTAAAAAACAACTGCAGTTGTCAAGAATAGAGGATAAGTGGAAAAACCGGAAGCATTGATCACCTTACGCCGGAATGAGATACATTAGGTAACCATCAGAATAACAGGGCATTTACATGGTCAACCAGAATCGGCCTGATGTGGTCAGTTGGTCGGTTCTTCGTCAAATTTGGGGACAATTTCAACCTTGCCCTGAGTGTGTATGTTTGAGATAATCAGCTGAATAAACCAATATATCTCTTGGTAAAAACGGGATCAATATGCATTGGAGCAATGGAGCAGTGGAAGGACATGTAAACCGTTTGAAAAGTATTAAGCAGCAAATGTATGGTAGGACTTGCTTTGAGTTGTTGCGGAAAAAAGTGATTTTGTCTCAATCAAGATAACACATCCCCATATTTGACGAAGAACCACTTTGTTCGGTTTTTCCAGCCAATACACATTATACCCTTTGAACCTTATTGGATAAAAAAATATAACACTGTTTTGTTTCCTGTGAATAGCCCTCTTCCAAAGAGTGATTATTGGGGGCCAAAAGATGCAACAAGAATTGTCTTCTATGACACGAATCCTGATGAAATAAGAAGGAAGATTATCAATATTATTATTGTTTTGAATTTTCTAAATAGAAACTTCAAATTATTGCAATGGACGTTTGATAATGCACTTTCAGGGAAGCATCTTGAGAGGTTTGAAAAGCACGTCGAATCTTTGAAAGAATATGTAAATCAGAATTTCAAAAAACCACAAAGGGAGCCGGATTGGTACTATGTGGTGGATTATTGGAAATTCCCATTGTATGAACTTACTCCTAACCCAACAAGGATCGATTTTGGAAAGTGTTTATGGATGTATGTGGAGCTATCTGATGCAGAACCGATACAAAAAAGAATCAAGGAATTAATTGATTTCTTTTCATACAGTTCGCTTTCAAATATGATAATGAGCAAGGTCTATGACAATTCCAATCTTCAAGTGAGTAATTCATTTGTAATAATTGAGTCTCTTGCTATGATGGATATAACAGATCAATCAGGTTTTAAAATCTGTCAGCATTGTGGTGAAAGAATTAATGCTAACAGACCTATTATGGATATCGTAGAAGAATTCATTGAAACGCGAATCAAAGATAAAGAGTTGCAAGGCGTAGTTCTTGATATTCTCAAAAAGCATTATCGAACAAGAAATCGGTTCCTGCATGCTGCGAAATTTGATCGATCAATAGATCTAATAGATCGCACAATAGAAAAGACTGGTTCAAACCACATTAAGCTTTCTGACGAAATAGAGCTGGGGGGTGCAGCAGACATGGGGTTAAAAGGAATTAATTCCTATCTACGTTTGGAGTTATTGGATCGTCTTGGATATAAATCGTTTGATTGACGCATGCTTGAAAAAATGGAAGCAGTGACTACCTTGTGCCGGAACATAGTAATTAATGTAAATCCCATTGCACTAAGATATTTGGATAGTTAAATGAAATCAGCATGGAGTGGTCATACACTGGAATATGTACTCGGGTGCAATCCCAATTTGTGGAA